>NZ_DAINNI010000036.1:0-42683 GCF_036735945.1 Bradyrhizobium sp.
GCGCCGCGAGCTGGCGGCGCAGCGCGCTGATCTGCTGGTTCAGCACCTCGATCTGGGCGAGCGCGCGCGAAGAGACGCCCTTTTCGGATTCGAGCGCCTTGCTGAGTTCGCTGGCGCGGCCCTGGGCGTCGCCGGCGCCCGACAGCCCTTCGTAAAGTCCCTTGACGCGGTCGCGCTCGCCTTCCGCCGCGGCAAGGCCGGCGCGCAGTTGCGCGATCTGGTCGTCGAGCGCGAGCTTGCCGAGCTTTTCCAGCGACAACAGGTCGTTGAGCTGCGCGATCTTGGCGTTGAGCTGTTCCAGCGCCTTGTCCTTGCCGGTGACTTCCTGCGACAGGAAGAACTGCACCACCAGGAACACCGACAGCAGGAACACGATCGAGAGCACCAGCGTCGACAGCGCGTCGACGAAACCCGGCCAGTAGTTCAATCCTGATTCGCTGCGGCGGGCACGGGCGAGGGCCATCTATTCTCTCCAGTATCTTGCCAGTATCTTGTCCCGGACGCGACGCAGCACGAAGTGATGCGACGCAGAGCCGGGACCTGTCACGCATTGGGTCCCGGCTCTGCGGAGCGGCGTTGCACACCGCACCGCGTCCGGGACACGACCATTCCCTCAGCTCTTTTCGGGCTGCTTGGCGATCCGTTCCAGAAGCTTCTTGATCTCGCGGTTCTGCTCGCCCTGGCCGTCGGCCCATTCGCGGATCATCTGCTGTTCGGTGCGCATATGGGCGACGAGGCCCTGGATCGCTTCGGCGAGGTTGGCCATCGCCGCCGTGGTATTGCGGCTGCCGCCGCTTTCCTCGACCACGGCGCGAATTCGCTCCATCGCATGCTGCAGTTCGCCGGTGACGCCGGACCCGTCGCCATATTCGCGCACGGTGGAAGCGAGCCAGTCCTCGAGGTCGGTATAAAAGCGGTTCTGCGCCTGGCTCGACTGCAGGTCGAGGAAGCCGAGGACCAGCGAGCCGGCAAGGCCGAATAGCGAGGACGAGAACGAAATGCCCATGCCGCCGAGCGGCGCGGCCAATCCCTCCTTCAGGGTATCGAACACGGAGCCTGCGTCGCCGCCGACCTTCAGGCCTTCGATCACCTTGCCGACGGAACCGACGGTCTCGATCAGGCCCCAGAACGTGCCGAGCAGGCCCAGGAAGACCAGCAGGCCGGTCATGTAACGGGAGATGTCACGGGCCTCGTCCAGGCGCGTCGCGATCGAATCCAGCAGGTGCCGCATGGTTTGCTGCGAGATCGTCATTCGTCCCGAGCGCTCGCCGCCGAGGATCGCCGCCATCGGCGCTAGCAGTTTCGGGCGCCGGTCGACCGCCAGTCCGGGATCGGCGATGCGGAAATTGTTGACCCAGGCCACTTCCGGATAGAGCCGGATCACCTGCCGGAACGACAGGATGATGCCGATCAGCAGCACCCCGCCGATCAGCGCATTAAGGCCGGGATTGGCAAAGAACGCGAGCACGATCTGCTTGTACAGCACGACCATGATCAGCGCGCAGAGCACCAGGAACACCAGCATCCGCACCAGGAAGATCCGGGGCGATGACAGTTTGCTCAGTTCGATCTCCATATCGGAGCGGGAGGAGGGGCCGGGGGGCATTTGCGGGTGTCACCGTTCACGAAAGACCGCGCTGGCGGCCAATATGGCACAGCGGGCCGGAGAAAAAAGCGGGCAAGCCGCCATTTCGGGCAAACCACACGCAACCTCTTCCCGAAACCCGGCCTTGACGTCAACGTATTTGGGAACTGTTCGATGTCCAACCGGGATTTTTCATGACGCCCCGTCTGACTTGTCGAATGGATCGCCGACCCGACGTAATGGTTAATGCCGGGCCATCATGCTGATCCGGCAACAGGCTGACCTGTTGTCGATCGAGAGGCAGCGGCGCTGCACTGGCACCATGGTCGGCGCACCGCGCGGGACCGTTTCGGCGACGGCGGTGACGGCGAGTGATTGCATTTCGCCTATCCGGGCCACGCGTCCGAATCGCGGGTTAGGTGGGGATTAACCGAATCATGCCGGCGGCTGCGGCAACACGCATCAACTGCAACTGCGTGCAGGCAAACGACATGTTCTCGAGCGACGGTCTTTCGGTTCCCGCGCGAAAGCTGCAATGGAACCGTCTCACAATCGAGTGAGTCCGCTGAAATGCACGGGATATCAGCGCGGTAGCGTCGTGTGACATTGGGCCGCCGCGCCGACTATTGCGTTGCAGCAGGCTACCCTTATCCTCTCCGTATCAACCGTGAGTTCTCTATATCTCCGACGGCAACGTCGCGAATCTTCAATTCGCGCTTCCAATCTGAACTGGGGCAATACTTCCAATGTCAGGACTTCGAACGCAATCGGCATGCATCGTTCTGATGTTGGCTGCGATGGCGCCTCTTTTGGCCGGCTGCAACGAACCGCACGCGGCGACCGCGGCGGCCAAGCCGCCCGAGCCTGAGGTCGGAACCTATACTGTCCGCACGCAGGCTCGCGCCCTCGTGCGTGAGTTGCCCGGACGCATCGCGCCGACCCGTGTTTCGGAAGTCCGCGCGCGGGTATCGGGCATTGTCGTCGAGCGCCTGTTCCAGCAGGGCACCGAGGTGAAGGCCGGCGATCCCCTGTACCGGATCGATCCCAAGCCGTTCGAGGTGGAATTGCAGGCAAGCGAGGCTGCGCTGGACAAGGCGGAGGCGGCGCTCGATCTCGCCACCCAGCATGCGCGGCGCATTGCGACACTGACCAGCCAGCGCGCGGCGCCGGAAGCCGAGAACGAAAAGGCCATCGCGGCCCAGCGCCAGGCCGAGGCCGAGGTCGGGAGCCGCAAGGCCGAAGTCGCGCGCGCCAGACTCAATCTCGATTATGCGACGATCCGCGCGCCGATCAGCGGCGTGGTCGGCGCCGCACTGGTCAGCGAAGGCGCGCTGGTGGTGCAGAACGATACCACCAGTCTCGCCACCATCCAGCAACTCGACCCGATCTATGCCGATTTCACCCAATCGGTCTCGGAGATGCAGAAGCTGCGCCGTGCGTTCGACAGCGGCGATCTCGACCGGATCGCGCCGGATACGGCAAAGGTCCGTCTCGTGCTCGACGACGGCACGGTCTTCCCGATCTCCGGTAAGCTGCTGTTCTCGGAAGCCAAGGTCGACGCCTATACCGGACAGGTCACGCTGCGCGGCCAGTTCCCGAATCCGAACCGCGAATTGCTGCCGGGCATGTATGTCCGCGTGCTGATCGAGCAGGGCATCGATTCGGACGCCATCGCCGTGCCGCAGCAGGCGATCCAGCGCGACGCCGGCGGCGGCAGCGAGGTCTTCGTCGTCAAGGACGACGGTCGAATCGCGACACAGCCGGTCCGCACGGGCGCCGCGCAGGATGGCGTGTGGCTGATCAGCGATGGCCTGAAGGACGGCGACCGCGTTGTGGTCGACGGGTTCCAGAAATTCGTGCCCGGCGACAAGGTCAAGGCGACGTCGTGGATCGATGCGGATGCCTCGGTTGGTTCGGTATCGGATTCACTGGCGGCGCACACGTCGCGCTGAGCCTGACCGATGCCTGGTTTCTTCATCGATAGGCCGATCTTCGCCTGGGTGGTCGCGCTTTTCATCTGCCTGATCGGCGCGATCTCGATCCCGTTGCTCGCGGTCGCGCAGTATCCGATCATCGCGCCGCCCTCGATCTCGATCTCGACCAGCTATCCCGGCGCGTCGCCTGAAAACCTCTACAACAGCGTCACCCGGCTGATCGAGGAGGAACTCAACGGCGCCTCCGGCATCCTCAATTTCGAATCGACCTCCGACTCGCTCGGGCAGGTCGAAATCACCGCCAATTTCGTGCCCGGCACCGATACCGGTGCGGCATCGGTGGAAGTGCAGAACCGCCTCAAGCGCGTTGAGGCGCGGCTGCCGCGCGCCGTGATCCAGCAGGGCATCCTGGTCGAGGAAGCTTCCTCCGCCGTGCTGCAGATCATCACGCTGAACTCGACCGATGGTTCGCTCGACGAAATCGGCCTCGGCGATTTCATGATCCGCAACGTGCTCGGCGAGGTCAGGCGTATTCCGGGCGTCGGCCGCGCCACGCTGTATTCGACCGAACGTTCGCTGCGGATCTGGATCGATCCGGCCAAGCTCGTCGGCTACGGCCTCACCGCCGACGACGTCAACAAGGCGATCTCGGCGCAGAACGCCCAGGTCGCCTCGGGCAGCGTCGGCGCCGAGCCGAGCACGCCGGAGCAGAAGATTTCCGCGCTGGTGCTGGTCAAGGGCCAGCTCTCCTCGCCGGAGGAATTCGGCGCGATCACGCTGCGCGCCAACGCTGACGGTTCCACCGTGCGGCTGCGCGACGTCGCGCGCATCGAGATCGGCGGCCTCAGCTACCAGTTCAACACACGGCTGAACGGCAAGCCGACCGCGGGCCTTTCGGTGCTGCTCTCGCCGACCGGCAACGCGCTCGCCACCGCCAGCGCCGTCGAAGCCAAGATGAAGGAACTGTCGAAGTTCTTTCCGGCCAATATCACCTACGAAATCCCCTACAACATCACGCCCGTCGTCAAGGCATCCATCAACAAGGTGCTGATGACGCTGGTCGAAGCGGTGGCGCTGGTGTTCATCGTGATGTTTCTGTTCCTGCAGAACATCCGCTACACGATCATTCCGACCATCGTGGTGCCGGTGGCGCTGCTCGGCACCTGCGCGACGCTGATGGCGGCCGGCTATTCCATCAACATGCTGACCATGTTCGGCATGGTGCTGGCGGTCGGCATCCTGGTCGACGACGCCATCGTCGTGGTCGAGAACGTCGAGCGCATCATGGCCGAAGAGGGCCTGCCGCCGAAGGAAGCGACGCGCAAGGCGATGTCGCAGATCACCAGCGCCATCATCGGCATCACGCTGGTGCTGATGGCGGTGTTCGTGCCGATGGCGTTCTTCCCGGGATCGGTCGGCATCATCTACCGTCAGTTCTCGGTCACCATGGTGTCCGCCATCGCGTTCTCCGCCTTGATGGCGCTGTCGCTGACGCCGGCGCTGTGCGCGACGCTGCTGAAGCCGGTCAAGGCTGGCCACAGCCACGCCAGCACTGGCGTGTTCGGCTGGTTCAACCGCGTGCTCGAGCGCGGCCGCGGCGGCTATACGCGCACCGTCAAGGGCTCGCTGAAGCGCACCGGGCGCTTGATGCTGATCTATGCCGTGCTGCTGATTGGCCTGGCTTACGTCTTCGTCCGCCTGCCCGGCGGCTTCCTTCCGGTCGACGACCAGGGCTTCATCACGACCGACGTGCAGACGCCATCCGATTCCTCCTATGCCCGCACCGAGGCCGCGGTCGAGGCGGTGGAGAAATATCTGCTCAATCGGGCGGGCGTCGAGGAAGTGACGTTCCTTACCGGCTTCAGCTTCCTCGGCCAGGGCATGAACACCGCGCAGGCCTTCATCACGCTGAAGGACTGGTCGGAGCGCGGGCCGAAGGATTCGGCTGCCGCCATCGTTGCCGACATCAACCGCGATCTGTCGTCGATCCGCGACGCCAGGATCTCGGCGCTGCAGCCGCCGCCGATCGACAATCTCGGCAATTCATCGGGCTTCTCGTTCCGCCTGCAGGACCGCGGCCAGAAGGGCTATCCGGCGCTGATCGCCGCCTCCGACCGGCTGATCGCCGAGGCCAATGCCAGCCCGGTGCTGCAGAAGGTCTATGTCGAAGGCCTGCCGCCGGCGCCACAGGTCAATCTCCTGATCGACCGCGAGAAGGCGGGCGCCTTCGGCGTCACCTTCGAGGACATCAACCAGACCATCTCGACCAATCTCGGCTCGAACTACATCAACGACTTCCCGAACCGCGGGCGGATGCAGCGCGTCATCGTGCAGGCCGACCGCACCAGCCGCATGAACGCGGACGACATCCTGAACTACAACGTCAAGAACAGCCGCGGCCAACTGGTGCCGTTCTCCGCCTTCGCGACGGTGCAGTGGCAGAAGGGGCCGACGCAGATCGCGGGCTTCAACTATTATCCCGCCGTGCGCATCTCGGGCGAGGCAAAACCCGGCTTCACCTCGGGCGACGCCATCAAGGAGATGGAGCGGCTCGCCAACAGGCTGCCGCGCGGCTTCGGCTATGAATGGACCGGGCAATCGCTGCAGGAAAAGCTGTCGGGCTCGCAGGCGCCGTTCCTGCTCGGCCTCTCGGTGCTGGTGGTGTTCCTGCTGCTCGCCGCGCTCTACGAGAGTTGGACCATTCCGCTCGCGGTGCTGCTGACGGTGCCGCTCGGCATCTGCGGCGCGGTGATCGCAGCTACCATGCGGGGCTTGCCGAACGACGTCTATTTCACCGTCGGCCTGATCACCATCATCGGCCTTGCCGCCAAGGACGCCATCCTGATCATCGAGTTCGCCAAGGATCTGCGCGCGCAGGGCAAGCCCTTGCTCGATGCGACGATCGAGGCCTGCTCGTTGCGCTTTCGTCCGATCCTGATGACCGGCCTCGCCTTCGTCTGCGGCGTGCTGCCGATGGCAATCGCCCACGGCGCCGGCGGCGCCAGCCAGCAGGCGCTCGGCACCAGCGTGATGGGCGGCATGATTGCGGTGGTGATCCTGGCGCTTCTGATGGTGCCGGTGTTCTTCGTCACCGTGCAGCGCGTGCTGGCGGGGGATCGGGAGAAGGTGGAAGAGAAGGCGGCGGTGAGTGAGCCGCATGGGCCGCCGGCGGCGGCCAAATCCTGACCCCGATGGCTAACGGGAAATTTTGCCAGATCTGGAGTTGGCCCTATTCACCGCTAAGTATGCGGATATTAACCTTGCGGGTGCGGTGAATAAGCCTCATAATCACCGCAAGGAGCGCGGTGAATGCCGGCGTATATTCATGAACGATCAGATTGGCCCCAGTTTCGCTGGGATCAAGGGGCGCTTGCCAATCAACTGAGCGCCGTCCGGCACAGGCAAGGACGGTTGATCGGTCGCATGCAGGCGCTTGGCCTTCCCCTGCGCGAAGAAGCCGTCCTCAAAACTCTCACTGAGGACGTTCTCAAGTCCAGTGAGATCGAAGGCGAACTTCTCGACAGGGATCGAGTGCGATCCTCGATCGCCCGGCGTCTGGGGATTGACGTCGGGGCGTTGCCCCCGGCCGATCGCAATGTCGAAGGCATCGTGGAGATGATGCTCGATGCTACCCAAAGGTTTGACCAGCCTCTCAGTGCCGCACGACTTTTCAGTTGGCATGGCGCGCTGTTTCCGACAGGACGCAGTGGCCTCGGTAAAATCAAAGTCGCTCAGTGGCGCGACGAGGAATCGGGATCGATGCGTGTCGTTTCCGGCGCGCATGGTCGCGAGAAGATTCACTACGAAGCGCCGATTGCCGATCGACTCGACAACGAAATGCAGGGTTTCCTGACCTGGTTCAATTTCGAGGCCAAGCCTGATCCCGTTATCAAGGCCGCGCTCGCGCACCTTTGGTTCGTTACCATCCATCCATTTGACGATGGCAACGGTCGCATAGCACGCGCTATCGCCGACATGTCGCTTGCGCGATCGGAAGATAGCCCGCAGCGCTTTTACAGCATGTCGGCGCAGATTCAACTGGAGCGGAGTGCTTACTACGACATGCTTGAGGCGACGCAAAAAGGCGACCTCGATATCACTCGGTGGCTTGAATGGTTCTTGGCGTGCCTGGATCGTGCATTCGATGGCGCCGAAACGGTCTTGTCGAGTGTATTCCGCAAAGCAGAGTTCTGGCGTGTAAACGCGGCGACATCTCTTAACGACCGTCAGCGCGACATCCTTAATCGCTTACTCGACGGGTTCGAGGGAAAGTTGACTTCGTCGAAATGGGCCAAAATCGAGAAGTGTTCGGCGGATACTGCGCTGCGCGATATCAATGAACTCGTCGCACACGGTATTCTTGCGAGAGATGAAGGAGGCGGCCGCAGCACGAGCTACTCACTTACTGAAATCAAGTCGGATGACTGAACCTGTGCCCCGGATGCTTTCCGGCAGGCCATGCCACTACCCCAGCGGCTTCAATATCCGCACCAATTCGCCGTGCACGAACTCATTGCCGCACACCACGTGGCCGGTGTTCAGCGCGTCGTCCTTGCCGCCGATATCCGAAATCGTACCGCCGGCCTCGCGCACCATGATCTGGCCTGCCGCGATATCCCAGGGCTGCAGGTTGCGTTCCCAGTAGCCGTCGATGCGGCCGGCGGCGACGAAGGCGAGGTCGAGTGAGGCGGCGCCGAAGCGGCGGAAGCCGGCGACCTTGTTCTGCAGCGCGGCCATTTCCTTCAGCGCGAGTTGGTGATCGCCGCGGCCGATATGCGGCAGGCCGCAGGCGACGACGCATTCATCGAGCCGGCGGCGGCCGGCGACGCGCAGGCGCTGGTCGTTGAGGAACGCTCCCTTGCCGCGCTCGGCGATGTACAACTCGTCATTGGCGGGGTTGTAGATCACGCCGGCGATGACGGTGTCGTCGCGCCGCAGGCCGATCGAGATCGCGAACTGCGGAATGCCGTGCAGGAAGTTGGTGGTGCCGTCCAAGGGATCGACGATCCAGGTGTGGGTCTTGTCGGCGCCCTCGCGCGCGCCGCCTTCCTCGCCGATGAAGCCGTAGCCCGGCCGCGCCTTGGCGAGGTCCTCGTAGAGCATTTCCTCGGCGCGCTTGTCGGCCTTGGTGACGAAGTTCGCCGGCCCCTTCAGCGACACCTGCAGGTGCTCGATCTCGCCGAGGTCGCGCTTGAGGCTGCGGCCGGCGCGGCGCGCGGCTTTCACCATGACGTTGATAAGGGCGGAGTGGAGCATGATGCCGGCTTGTGTGAAGTGAGAGGGAAAACGGCCCGATGCCGTCAGTGATCGGGGACTGGGTGCCCTGCAGACGTGCCGCCGTCAAGGCGTCATTTCTTGTCGGTGCTGGTCCATTTCCGCGCCGCTTCCTCGACCTTGGCACGGTCGGCGGCGCTGAGCTCCGAAAGCCGCTCGTCCAGCTCGGGGTCGCCCTTGCCGGCGGTTTTGGCGACGAGGTGCCACTTCAGTCCCTCGATCTTGTCGACCGGCACGCCGAGGCCGGTCACCAGCACACGGGCAAGGCGGTTCTGCGCGATCGGCGAGTTCTGCCGCGCTGCCTTGCGCAGCAGCGCGATCGCCGCGGGCTGATTCCTCGGCGTGCCTGTGCCGTTGAACAGCGCGATGGCATATTCGACCTCGGCGTCGACATTGTCGGCCAGCGACGCCGCCTGCAGCAGCCGCACCGCCCTTTCGAGGTCCTTCGGCACGCCGGTGCCTTCCTTGTAGAAGGTCGCCAGCGCGTATTGCGCTTCCGGATTGCCGGCGTCGGCGGCCTGCCGCAGCAGTTCGGCGGCGCGCCGGACGTCCTGCGGCAGCGTATTGCCGTCGAGATAGAGCAGCGACAGATTGTAGGCCGCCTTGGCGTTGCCGAGCTTGGCGGAGGAGGCCAGCAGCTTGACCGCCTGGTCGCGATTGGTGTTTCCGCCGCGACCGGACAGCCGCATCATGGCCAGTGCGAACATGGCCTCGCGGTCGCCGGCGTCGGCGGCGCGCTGATACCAGTCGGCGGCCTTCGCATAGTCGCGCTTGACGCCGAGCCCGTTGGCATAGAGCTCGCCCAGCATCGTCATCGCCTTGGCGTCGCCGTTATATTGCGCGCGGGTGATCGCGAGATCGAACGCCGTCTTGTACATGCCGCGCTGATAGGCGCCGTAGACGAGATCGGCGTTCGGGTCGTCGAAGGCGGTGGTCGGCGAAGGGGAGGGCGTCGGCGTTGCAGCCGGCTTCGTCGTCAGTGCAGGCTTGAGCGTCGTCGCCGGTGACGGCGTCGCGGCGGGCTGCCTGGTTTCCTTCGGCGCCGCCTTTGGAGCAGCCTTCGCTTTGGGCGCCTCCTTTTTTGCGAGCGGCGGACTGGCCAGTGGCTGCTCGGCCGGCGGCGTCGGCGACACCTGCGCGGTGGCGCCGGCCATCGTCAGCAGGAGACCCGCAAGCAGCGATATGGGACGCAGCAGCTTCATATCCGGCGTTATCCGTGTCCGGCTGTATCTGTGCCAGCCGTGTCTTTGCCAGCCGTGTCTTTGCCAACCTTGGCTTTTTCAAGCGCGGCGTCGTGCGCTTGCTGGATGGCCTGGGCGGCATCGATCAGCGCCGCCCTGGCGCCGCGCGGATCGGCCCAGATGAAATCGCCTGCAAGCACGAAGTCGGCGCCGGCGGCGGCGAATTCAAAGGCTTCCTCGCGCGAGGCGGCAAAGCCGACGCAAGGCGGTTCGAACAATTCATCCCACCATTGCAGGCGTTCGGCGATCGCCTCCGTCGAGGGGCGCTGGCCCTTGGCGTCCGGCTCGCCGAACAGCACATAGTCCGCACCGGCTTCACCCGCAGCCATTGAATCATGCCGCGTGGCAAGGCCGCCGACGCCGGCGATGCGGTCCGGCTTCAGCGTTGGCCAGGCATCCTCCAGCGCGGCGAGGCCGGTCAGATGCGCGCCGTCGGCGCCGGCGCGAGCCACCAGTTCGGCATGGCCGTCGAGCAGCAGCGCCGCGCCGGCATTCTGGATCGGCGGCGCCAGCGCTTTGGCGCGCGTGATCATGGTGCGCTGGTCGGTGGGCTTCAGCCGCACCAGCACCGCCGCGACGTCGGCCGCCGCCAGCAATTCGGGAAGCTGGCTCACAAGCTGCGACGGATCGTCCACCTCAGGCGTCGCGAGATAGAGGCGCGGCGCCGGGCGCGGCGGAGCGGGTTTGCTGGACAAATCTAGGCGACCTTCTTTTCCAGGCCGGTGTCCCACTCGCCCTTGCTGGCCAGCGCATTCATTTTCGCACGGTGCGTGAACGCGCGCTGGCCCGCGGCGAGGTTCTCGGCCTTGCCGGACCACGCCTTCTGCGGCGCCGCCTGCAGCGCGCGGCCGTAGGAGAAGGTGAGCTTCCAGGGCAGGCCGCCGATCCTGTTCATGGCATCCAGATGCGCGGTGGCTTCCTCGTCGGATTGTCCGCCGGAAAGGAAGGCGATGCCCGGCACGGCCGCGGGGACGCAAGCCTTCAGCATCCGCACGGTCTTGTCAGCGACTTCGGCAACGGACGCCTGCTTCGCGCACTTCTTGCCTGAAATGGCCATGTTCGGCTTCAGCACCATGCCTTCGAGCTCGACGCGCTGCACCCGCAGTTCCTGGAACGTCTTGTTCAGCACGCGCTGCGTGACGTCGTAGCAGCGGTCGATATCGTGATCGCCGTCCATCAGCACTTCCGGCTCGACGATCGGCACGATCTGCGCCGCCTGGCACAGCGCCGCATAGCGCGCCAGCGCATGCGCGTTGACGCTGATCGCGGTCATGGTGGGGATGCCCCGGCCGCCAGTGCCGCTGCCGATATCGATCACCGCGCGCCATTTGGCGAAGCGCGCACCGCGCTCGTAATATTTCTTCAGCCGCTCGGCGAGCTTGTCGAGGCCCACGGTGACGAGTTCACCCGGACACTGCGGCAGCGCCTGCGTCCCCTCGTCGACCTTGATGCCGGGGATCGCGCCTGCCTGCTCGATCAGCTTGACCAGCGGCGTGCCGTCCTTCGCGTTCTGCCAGATCGTCTCGTCGTAGAGGATCACCCCCGAGACATACCTGCTCATCGCCTCGGTGGAGCGGAACAGCATCTCGCGATAGTCGCGGCGGTTCTCCTCGGTCGATTCGACCTTGATCGCGTCGAAACGCTTCTTGATCGTGCCCGAGGATTCGTCGGCGGCGAGAATGCCCTTGCCTGGGGTGACCAGGGCGAGGGCAACCTTGTTGAGGTCAGCAAGATTCATGGGAACGTTCTCCGGAAACATCATGCCCTTGCAAACCAAAATAGGCGGTTCTCGGGCAAATGCCTAGAAATCGTTCGTCGCACCTCGGGTGTTTGCGAGGCGCGCGGGCGGCTCAGGCCGTACGCGGGTCGAGCTCACCCTTGGCATACCGCTTGGCCATTTCGGCCGTGGTCAGCACCTTCTTGAGCTTGCTGGCCTGGCCGGCGGTGTTGAATTCCTGCAGCCGCTGCTTGCACAGCCTGGTCATCGCTTCCATCGCAGGCTTCAAATATTTGCGAGGATCGAATTCTTCCGGATTGTCCTTCAGCACTTTCCGGATCTGGCCCGTCATCGCCATGCGGTTGTCGGTGTCGATGTTGATCTTGCGCACGCCGTTCTTGATGCCGCGCTGGATTTCGGACACCGGCACGCCCCAGGTCGGCTTCATCTTGCCGCCATTGGCGTTGATGATCTCCTGCAGCTCCTGCGGCACCGAGGACGAGCCGTGCATCACCAGGTGCGTGTTCGGCAGCTTGCGATGGATCTCCTCGATCACGTTCATGGCGAGGATGTTGCCGTCGGGCTTGCGGGTGAACTTGTAGGCGCCGTGCGAGGTGCCCATCGCGATCGCGAGCGCGTCGACTTTTGTCTCCTTGACGAATTTCACGGCTTCATCGGGGTTGGTGAGCAACTGGTCGTGCGACAGCTTGCCTTCGGCGCCATGGCCGTCTTCCTTGTCGCCCATGCCGGTCTCGAGCGAGCCGAGCACGCCGAGTTCGCCTTCCACCGAGATGCCGCCGAGATGCGCCATGTCGGTGACCGTCTTGGTGACGCCGACATTGTAGTCCCAGTCGCCGGGGGTCTTGCCGTCGGCCTTCAGCGAGCCGTCCATCATGACCGAGGTGAAGCCGGCCTGGATTGCGGTCATGCAGGTGGCGGGCTCGTTGCCGTGATCGAGGTGAACGCAGACCGGGATCTGCGGATAGATTTCGGTGACGGCGTCCATCATGTGCTTGAGCATGACGTCATTGGCGTAGGAACGCGCGCCGCGCGAGGCCTGGATGATGACGGGCGCGTCGACCGCGGAGGCGGCCTCCATGATGGAGAGCGCCTGCTCCATGTTGTTGATGTTGAACGCCGGCACCCCGTAATCGTGCTCTGCCGCATGATCGAGCAGTTGACGCAAGGTAATGCGAGCCATTCAAATTCTCCTGTATTTGCCGCGCCTCTGGCGCCCCATTAAAATCTTGGTCTATCGTGACTTGAGAACTTCCACGCCGGGCAGCGGCTTCCCTTCCATCCATTCGAGGAAGGCGCCGCCGGCCGTCGAAACATAGGAAAACTCGTCGGCGACACCGGCCTGGTTCAGCGCCGCGACGGTGTCGCCGCCGCCGGCGACCGAGATCAGCTTCTTCGCCTTGGTGCGCTCAGCCGCATGCTTCGCCGCAATCATCGTGCCGCGATCGAACGGCGTCATCTCGAATGCGCCGAGCGGGCCGTTCCAAACCAAAGTCGCCGCATCGTCGATCGCGGCGTGGATCCGCGCGGTCGATTGCGGGCCGACGTCGAGGATCATGCCCTCGGCCGGGATCGCATCGAGCCCGTAGGCGTGCGAGGGCGAGTTGGCCGCGAAATGATAGGCGACGACCGCATCGACCGGCAGGATGATGGCGCAGTTCGCAGCCTCGGCCTTTTCCATGATGCGCAGCGCAGTGGCGGCGAGATCCTTCTCCGCCAGCGACTTGCCGACATTGACGCCCTGCGCGTGCAGGAACGTATTGGCCATGCCGCCGCCGATTACCAGCGCATCGACCTTGCTGACGAGGTTTTCGAGCAGGTCGATCTTGGTCGACACCTTGGCGCCGCCGATGATCGCGATCACGGGCTTGGTCGGCGCTTCCAGTGCCCTGGAAAGCGCGTCGAGCTCGGCCTGCATGGTGCGGCCGGCATAGGCGGGCAGCTTGTGGCCGAGGCCTTCGGTGGAAGCATGCGCGCGGTGCGCGGCCGAGAAGGCGTCGTTGACCCAGATGTCGCCGAGCTTTGCCAGCTCGGCGACGAACGTCGGATCGTTCTTTTCTTCTTCCTTGTGGAAGCGGGTGTTCTCCAGGCAGAGGATGTCGCCGTCCTTCATCGCGGCGACGGCCTTGGCAGCGGCCTCGCCGACGCAGTCGTCGGCGAACGCGACCGGCTTCTTGATCACCTTCGACAGCGCCTCAGTGACCGGCTTGAGCGAGTCCTTGGCGTCGCGTCCTTTCGGGCGGCCGAAATGGGCGAGCAGGACAACCTTGCCGCCCTTGCCGGAAATCTCGGTGATGGTCGGCGCGACGCGCTCGAGCCTTGTCGCGTCGGTGACGCGGCCGTTTTCCATGGGCACATTGAGGTCGACGCGCAGCAGCACGCGCTTGCCCTTCACGTCGACGTCATCGAGGGTGCGGAAGGTTTTGGACATTGTCACTCTCTTGTCCCGGGCGCACTGCGGCGCGAAGTGCCGCTGTGCTGAACCAGGACCTGCGCTGAAATGGGTCCCGGCTCTGCACCGCGTCACTTCGTGCCGCGGCGCGTCCGAGACACGAGATTAGAATTTACAGCAGCTTGCCCATCGCGACGGCGGTGTCGGCCATGCGGTTGGAGAAACCCCATTCATTGTCGTACCAGGACATCACGCGCACCAGCGTGCCGTTCTGCACCTTGGTCTGGTCCTCGTGGAACGTCGAGGAGTGCGGATCGTGGTTGAAGTCGATCGAGACGTTCGGCGCCGAGGTATAGCCGAGGATGCCCTTGAGCTGCTGCTCGGAGGCGCGCTTCATCGCCGCGTTGATCTCCTTGGCGTCGGTTGCGCGCTTGGCGACGATCTTGAGGTCGACCACCGAGACGTTCGGCGTCGGCACGCGGATCGCGACGCCGTCGAGCTTGCCCTTCAACTCCGGCAGCACGAGGCCAATCGCCTTCGCCGCGCCGGTCGAGGTCGGGATCATCGACATCGCCGCCGCGCGGCCGCGATAGAGATCCTTGTGCAGGGTGTCGAGCGTCGGCTGGTCGCCGGTATAGGCGTGGATCGTGGTCATGAAGCCGGTCTCGATGCCGACCGTGTCGTTCAGCACCTTGGCGACCGGCGCCAGGCAGTTAGTGGTGCAGGAGCCGTTGGAGACGACCAGGTGATCCTTGGTCAGGGTGTCGTGGTTGACGCCGTAGACGATGGTGGCGTCGGCATTGTCGGCGGGCGCCGAAACCAGCACGCGCTTGGCGCCGGCGGTCAGATGCGCGGAGGCCTTGTCCTTGGCGGTGAAGATGCCGGTGCACTCCAGCGCGATGTCGACGCCGAGCGCCTTCCACGGCAGCTTGGAAGGATCGCGCTCGGCGCAAACCTTGATCTTGCCATTGCCGAGGCTGAGCATGTCGCCGTCGACGGTCACGGTGCCGGGGAAGCGGCCATGCACGGAGTCGAAGCGCAGCAGATGGGCGTTGGTCTCGACCGGGCCGAGATCGTTGATGCCGACCACCTCGATATCCTTGCGGCCGGATTCGGCGATGGCTCGCAAGATATTGCGGCCGATGCGACCAAATCCGTTAATCCCAACGCGGATTGCCATGCTGCTTCTCCCTTAATAGCTGGTGCCATCCCCGCGGAATCGTTCCACGAGGGGCTGACGGCGGAACGCCCGGTTCTGCCGGGCGGAAACGGTCAAGATGGGAGCCTAGGTAGACCTTTTTCCCCGCAATCTCAACCGTCAGGCCAAACGCTTCAGGGCAGCGTTAACGGCGGCCTCGGCGGTAATTCCGAAGTGCTTGAAAAGGTCCTTGGCGGGCGCGCTGGCGCCGAATCCGTGCATGCCCACGAATTCACCATCCTGGCCGATCACGGCATCCCAGCCCCAGCGCACGCCGGCCTCGATGGCGATCTTGACCGGGGCATTACCGATAATGGCTGTCTTTCGGTCCGCGGGCTGCGCCAGCAGAAGTTCGACCGACGGGACCGATACCACCCGTGCCGCGATCCCGCGCTCTGCGAGCTGCTTCTGGGCGGCTACCGCGATCTCGACCTCGGAGCCCGAGGCGAACAGCGACACTTTTGCGTCACCCTGGGCTGCGACCAGTTCATAGGCGCCATGCGCACAAGGATTATCGTTCGGCGCGGTGGTGCGGAGCTGCGGCAGGTTCTGGCGGGTCAGCGCCAACACTGTCGGGCCGTCGATACGGTTGAGCGCCAGTTCCCAGCATTCCGTCACTTCGACGGCGTCGCAGGGCCGGAACACGCGCATGTTGGGCATGGCGCGGAGCGCTGAGAGATGCTCGACCGGCTGGTGTGTGGGGCCGTCCTCGCCGAGCCCGATCGAATCGTGGGTCATCACATAGACGACGCCGGCGCCCATCAGCGCGGCGAGCCGCATCGCCGGGCGGGCGTAGTCGGTGAACACCAGGAAGGTCGCGCCGTTCGGGGCGAAGCCGCCATGCAGGAAGATGCCGTTCATCGCAGCCGCCATGCCGTGCTCGCGGATGCCGTAATGGATGAAGCGGCCCTTCGGCGTCTTGGCCGAGAACGCGGTCGCCGATTTCGCCTTGTTGTTGTTGGAGCCGGTGAGGTCGGCGGAGCCGGCGAGGAATTCCATCGGCATCGCGGCCGCGATCGCGTCGATCGCGGATTCCGAGGACTTCCGCGTGGCGAGATTCTGCGGCGTTTCCAGCAGCGCCTTCTTGTGCGCGCGGAGCGCTTTCGCGAGTGCAGCCGGCCGCTCGTGCCGCATCCGCCGCTCGAACTCGGCGCGCTTGCGCGGGCCGAGCTCGGCGAACACGCCTTCCCATTCCGCGCGCGCGGCAGCGCCGCGGCTGCCGGCTTCGCGCCACGCCTTCAGCACGTCGTCGGGCACCGAGAACGGCTCGAGCGAGATGCCGAGCTTTTCCTTGGCGCCCTTGAGTTCGTCGGCGCCGAGCGCCTCGCCATGTGCCTTTGCCGTGCCGGCACGCGTCGGCGCGCCGTAGCCGATCGTGGTCTTGCAGGCGATCAGCGTCGGCTTGCTGGATTTCTGCGCGCGGCTGATCGCCGCTGCGATCGCTTTCGGATCATGGCCGTCGATCAATTCCGCCGCCCACCCGGCGGACTTGAAGCGTTTCACCTGGTCGACCGAATCGGCGATCGAGGTCGGGCCGTCGATCGAGATGCCGTTGTCGTCGTACAGCACGATCATCTTGGAGAGCTTCCAGTGCCCGGCCATCGCGATCGCTTCCTGCGAGACGCCCTCCATCAGGTCGCCGTCGGAAGCGAGCACGTAGGTGTGATGTCCCACCACCTTCTTGCCGAACTCGGCGGCCAGCATCTTTTCAGCCAGCGCCATGCCGACCGCGGTCGCGATGCCCTGGCCGAGCGGGCCGGTCGTGGTCTCGACGCCGCTGGTTTCGAAGTTCTCCGGATGGCCCGGCGTCTTGGAGCCGAGCTGACGGAAATTCCTGATCTGATCGAGCGTCATCTCCTTGTTGCCGGTGAGGTACAACAATGCGTAGAGCAGCATCGAGCCGTGGCCGGCGGAGAGCACGAAGCGGTCGCGGTCCGCCCAGTTCGGAGCTGCGGCATCGTATTTGAGGAACTGCGTGAACAGCACGGTCGCGATGTCGGCGGCACCCATCGGCAGGCCGGGATGGCCGGATTTCGCCTTTTCGACGGCATCCATGGCAAGCCCGCGAATCGCATTGGCCATACGGGTATGATCGACCTGCGTCATGATGAAAATCCGCCTGAAATGAGGTGCTTGGTTGCGGGTAACGTATCGGGCGAAGGGCCGCGATACGGGCGTGGATCAAGGGAAGGCCGGGGCTGGATAGCACCTCAATCCCGTCGAGTCCAAGGCGTGGAAACGGGCTTTTGGGGCGAAAGGTTGCTTACCGCATGACCTCGGACCCGAAGGGCCGCGCCAGCGAAAAGTGGGGACCGGTTTTCCGATAAGGGCATGCGCACTTGACTGCTGGATCGGGGTGTGGGTCCACCCCGATCTAGCAGTGCATAGCTTCGCGCGGCCGTTGCGCTCGGCTCGCTTGCCACGTAAATTTCGTCCTCTAACCGCTTGCCGAACCGCAGATTTTGCTGTCACGCGGCGGGCCTATCGCGAAGGTGCGCGCAGCCTCTCATGAGCGATCGTTACACCAATGGGACCGGCACGGCCGAGCAGGTCCAGGTCGACATCGACGCCGCCACGCGGCGCCTGATGCTGGCGCTCGATGCGCTCGAGGCGGCAGCCGAACGACGGCGCGATGCCGACCGCGACGAGAACGAACTGGCGAGCCGGATCCAGGCGCTCGGCGCCGATCGCTCGCGGCTCGCCGACGAGCTCGACGGCTCGCTGGTGAAGACGCGGCGGCTGGAGCGCACCAACCGCGAGATCGCCGAAAGACTTGATGTCGCGATCGGCACCATCCGCGCGGTGCTCGATGCCGGAGAGGACGAATGAGCCACATCAACGTCACCATCAACGGCCGGCAGTACCGCATGGCCTGCGAGGAAGGACAGGAAGTGCGGCTCCTGAAGCTCGCCGAGAGCCTGGAATCGCGGGTCGGCGAGCTGCGCGGCAAGTTCGGCGAGATCGGCGATGCGCGCCTCACCGTGATGGCCGCGCTCACCGTGTGCGACGAACTGCTCGACGCCAACGCCCGCGTCCGCGCGCTGGAGAGCGAACTGGAAACCCTGCGCAACGTCCGCGTCGCCGCCGCCGATCGCGCCAAGGCAACGCAGATCGCCGTCGCCAACGCGCTGAACGCCGCCGCCGACCGCATCGAGAAGACCACGCAGATCATCAACCGCACCATCGGCACCGGCATCGCGATCGGGTGAGGAGACAGCATTGGGTGCTGGGTTGCTTCACCCCCTGGAGGACCCTTCAGGAGAAGGTGAAATAGAACGCAATCTTAGGGTGAGTTAGAGCTTCGGATGATCGCTCGGTAACCGCTGGCGGATTCGGTCTGCAGCGCTTACATTGTCGTTGCGAAGCTGCGTCGTGCGTCAGGAGCCATATATCCCCGGGGCCTTATCGATCCTTTAGGGAACTGTCCCTGGCCGGGTCCGTGGACCCGGACATATGGTGCCCACCTACTTTCGTAGGGAACTCCGGGATCGAGTGCTTCAACGGCGTTCGCGGCCTCGCACTTTGGCTTGTCGGCAAGTCTGTTTCCCCAAGCTTTCGGAGCATCGCTGTCTGATACGGCGTGCCCAGCGTAGCCCGGATGGAGCGCAGCGCAATCCGGGACAGGCGCTTCTTGGTTGCGAGATGATCCCGGATTTCGCTGCGCTCCATCCGGGCTACGATTGGCTCGGAATCCGGATCGTTCATCGCATGACCACAACCCTGTCGAAAGCCGACCTCCGCGCCGCCGCGCTGGCCAAACGCGATGCCATGAGCGACGAGCAGCGCGCTGCCGCCTCGGAAGCGATGGCGAAACGCGGCTTGCCGTTCAAGATCGAGCGGGGCCTCGTCGTGTCGGGCTATTCGCCGATCCGCAGCGAGATCGATCCCGCACCCCTGATGAAAAAGCTCGCCGGGCAGGGCGCACGGCTCGCGCTTCCCGCGGTGCTGTCGCGCGGCAAGTCACTCGCCTTTCGCGCATGGTCGCCCGAGGATCGCCTGATGCTGGGACCGCTCGGCATACCCGAGCCGTCGCCCGCGGCGGAAGAACTCATTCCTGACATCATGCTGGTGCCATTGGCGGCGTTCGACCGCGCCGGCCATCGCATCGGCTACGGCGCCGGTCATTACGACTTCACACTCGCGCATCTGCGCAAGGCGAAGGCGATCATCGCTGTCGGCACCGCATTCTCGGTGCAGGAAATAAAAGCCGTTCCAGCCCTGCCGCACGACGTCGCACTGGATTATGTGCTAACGGAAAAGAAAGTGTTCGATTTCCGGAGTTGAACTTTGCGAATTCTCTTTGTCGGTGACGTCGTCGGCCGGGCCGGCCGCACCGCGATCTCGGAACATCTGCCCGGCATGATCAAGGACTGGGCGCTCGATCTTGTCGTCGTCAATGGCGAGAATTCCGCCGGCGGTTTCGGCATCACCGAGGCGATCTATCAGGAACTGCTCGACGCCGGCGCCGATGCGATCACGCTCGGCAATCACGCCTGGGATCAGCGCGAGGCGCTGGTGTTCATCGAGCGTGCGCCAAAACTGATCCGCCCTGCCAACTATCCGAAGGGCACGCCGGGCCGCGGCGCGGCGCTGGTCGAGACCAGGAACGGCAAGCGCGCGCTCGTCATCAACGCCATCGGCCGCGTCTTCATGACGCCGTTCGACGATCCCTTCGCGGTGCTCAACCGGGAGCTCGATGCCTGCCCGCTGCGCGAGGCGGCAGACGCGATCGTGGTCGATTTCCACGGCGAGGCGACCAGCGAGAAGCAGGCGATCGGCTATTTCTGCGATGGCCGCGCCAGCCTCGTCGTCGGCACCCACACCCACGTGCCGACCGCCGACCACCAGATTCTTTCCGGCGGCACCGCCTACATGACCGATGCCGGCATGACCGGAGATTATGATTCCGTGATCGGCATGCAGAAGGAAGAGCCGCTGCGGCGCTTCACGGGCGGCATTCCCTCCAGCCGCTTCGAACCTGCGGGCGGCGTTGCGACGCTGAGCGGTGTCGCGGTCGAAACCGATGATTCAAGCGGCCTCGCGCTGCGCGTTGCGCCGGTGCGGGCCGGCGGCAGGCTCGAGCCGGCCGTGCCCTCGTTCTGGGCGTGATGAGGTTTCCGCTGGAGTTTAGTTCTGCCGAAAACCCATCCGGAAGGCGCCCCAATGGCGGCCGCGGATGAAGATCGGTGACGACAGGTCTTTCATCAGCACGAAGTTGCCGCCGCCCATGTCGCGGCGGTAGGTCTGCAACAGAAACGGCTTTGTGTTCGCCGCTACCTTCTTTACCGCGCGATCGTTGAATAGGCGGCGGTTGCGGCAGTTGGCGTTGTTCCAGACCGGATCAGGTCCCTGCGGCAGGCGGTAGTTCGGATTGTGGGTCGGCAGATAGCCGCTCCTGGCCCAGGCGACGCAGAACACGATGCGCGGATCGGATTTCTGGATCGGATCCTGAATCCCGGGCAGCACGCGGTCGGTGAAGTCGACGTAATGGGTCAGATACTGCTTGGGATCGGTGCCGGGGATTTCCCGATACTTCTCGTCCATGAGCCGGTCGAGCGTGATCTCGCCGCGGTCGATCGCGGCCTCGAACTCGGACGAGATGCGCTTTGCGGTGTCGACGACGACGCGGATCAGCGGCGCGTCCGAGGTCTCGACGCCGCTGTCGGCAATCAACGCGATCAGGCCTTCGGAGGTCTCGAGCAGCTTTGCCACCCGCTCGTCCGCGTGCTTGAGATCGCGCGAGGAGAGCTCGACGCCCCTGGCGAGTTCGCTGAGCTCGGTGATGACGGTGTCGCAATGGCCGAGATTGGACGTCGCAGCCCGCGCGACGCCATCGATTTCCTGACCTACCGACGCGATGCCCTGGTGCACCCGTGCGATGATGCCGCTGATCTGCCGTGCGCCTTCGCCGGCACTCTTGGCGCGGAGCGAGGCGTCGCTGCTCTCGCCGATCAGGCTGCCGATCTGGCCGTCGAGATCGCGGATGGTATCGGAAATCTGCTGCGTGGCCTGGCGTGTCCCTTCCGCCAGGCTCTTCACTTCACTCGCCACCACGGCAAAGCCGCGGCCGGCGCTTCCGGCGCGCGCCGCCTCGATCGTGGCGTTGAGCGCCAGCAGGTTGGTTTGCTTGGCAATCGCCTCGATCGAGCCGGAAACCTTTGCGACCTGCGACAGCGCCGTGCCGACGGCGCTGAGCCGGGCCTCGATGCGGCCGACCGCTTCGACGAGTTCGGCGATGTGGTTGACGGCCGTATCCACCGCGCTGCGCGATTGGACGATCTCCACGACGGCCGCTGATGTCGTCGATTGCACCGCCTGCGATGCGTTGGCGATGCCGCGATTGGCCGAGACCATCGTCTCCGCGGTGTTCTGCAGATGGTGGAACCGCTCCGACTGGTTCGCGACGCGGCTTGCGACCTCCTGCACGCTGCCGGCGATATCGGCAAGCTCCACGCCGAGTCCGCCGATACGGTCGGCAAGCTGGTCGATCAGTCGTTCGGCCAGGGTCTGGTTGGATAGAGTGTCCAGGACGGCACGCTGCACAACGGACATGTCAGAGCTTTCTCCAGTCAGAGCCGGCGAGGCGGCCCGTTGCTGCGATCGCATTCCATTCCAAGTCTAGAACGCGATTCGCGCCTTGGAGTCTTGCCTGAGAGCGCACTAGAGCTTGTAGGCGGTGCGGAACCCGCCCCAGTGGCGGCCTTTGACACGGATCGGCACGTCGATCTCGCGCATCATCACCGTGTTACCGTTGCCCATGTCGCGCGCATAGCTCTGGAGCAGATAGGCGCGCTGGTTGCGCCCGGCGGCGAGCCCGGCCGCATCGTTGAAGATGCGGCGGTTGCGGCTGTTGGCGGTGTTCCAGGTGACGTCGCCCGGCCGCTGCGGGTGCGAATAGATCTTGTTGTGAACCGGCAGGTAGCCGTTGATGTCGATCATGGCGCAGAACGCCATCCGCTTGTCCTTGGCGAGGAAGGCTTCCTGGAACGGCGGCAGCGCGCGATCGGCCCAGTCGAGAATTTTGGTGCGGTATTGCACCGGATTGCTGCCTTGTATCTCGACATAGTTGGTGTCGAACATGTCCTCCATCGAGATCGCGCCGGAGTCGATGCCGTTTTCAAAAATCTTCTTCAACGCGGCCGCGGCTTCCATCGCACGGGTCACCGCCTCGGTGTTGTCGTCCTGGATCGACCACATCTTGTCTTCGATCTTTTCAGTCAACGCGGTGTCCGGCCGTTCGAACTGCGCGTGCGCGCCGGCTTTCGACCGCTGGACGATACGAATGCGGCAGGCGCCGACATCCTGCAGCGTCGCGTCAAAACTCTGGCCCTGCGCCAGCGCTTCCGCCTCGGTCTCGCCGACCAGAATGCCTCCCCTCGAAATTTCATAGACCGGCGCTGATATCGCTCCGCGCGGGACCGTAATCTCGATCTTGAGGTTGCAAGGCAACCTTTCGTCCTTGCGGCGCTCGGTGCGTTCGCCCTGCTTTTCATCCAGTCGCAGCAGCACGGCGCAGCGCGCCTTCAGCTTCTGCGCAAACGCGGTGACATTGCGTCCGGCCCTGGCGACGCTTTCGCCATGGGACTCGGCTTGCTTGGTCGCGCTGTCGATCTCGCCGGCGCTGTCGCCGACGGCGGCGATGAAGCTGGAAGCGGAAGCCGCATTGTCGGCTATTTCGCCTGTCGTCGCGTTCTGCTCGGCGACCGCGTTGTTGACGTGAGCGAACACCGGGCGGATCGCTTCGATCGCCTGCGTGATGCGGTGAACGGCGTCGACCGATCCGGCGGCGTCGCGCTGCAGCGCCTCGATCTTCTTGGTGATCTCCTCGGTGGCGTTCTGCGTCTGCACCGCGAGCGCCTTCACTTCGGTCGCGACCACGGCGAAGCCGCGGCCGGCCTCGCCGGCGCGCGCGGCCTCGATGGTGGAATTGAGCGCGAGCAGGGTGGTCTGCCGCGCGATCTGCGCGATCAGATTGACGACATTGCCGATCGCCGCGGAGGACTCGCGCAGGCGGTCGACATTGGCGCCGGCTTCGCGCGCGGCCTCGCTGGCCTGGTCGGCAAGCTTGCCGGCGTCGCGCACCTGCGTGCCGATGCCCTCTGCCGACTGCGTGAATTTGTCGGCGGCGTGCGAGAACGTCGTCGCCGTGCTCTGGGCGGCGCTGGAACGGCTCGTCAGGGCATCGGTGCGCTCGCGGATGGTCGAGAGTGTCGCAGCCGTCGCCTCGGCGCCGCCGGCGACCGAATTGGCCGCGCGCTCGAGCTGGCGGATCATCGCGCCGAGCTCGAGTTCCAGAAGTTCGAGGATCGCCTTGGCCGAATCGCCGTCACCGGAAGCGACCTCCGCCGGGGTGGCGGTCGCCTGGGCCTTGGGCTCGACGGCAGGTGCGACCGGTCCTGACGGCTGCTTCTTGAACAATCCGAAGGCCATGACATCTCGTAAAAGTTGAAGATCTGCGGAAAATCCTCTCATCCGAGCATGAAATCATGGTTAACAACTGCCTGATATTTCGCCGCACGGCAGTACCCTCATACCCTGCGGGGTCGCAAATCTTTGATTTCGGCCGGTTCAGGGCCTATAAGGCCGCGCTTCAACCCCCGCATTCCCTGGACGAATCCAAGAGATCCCTGCATGGCCGGCCATTCCCAATTCAAGAACATCATGCACCGCAAGGGCAAGCAGGATGCCCAGAAGTCCAAGCTGTTCGGCAAGCTGGCGCGCGAAATCACGGTGGCCGCCAAATTGGGAACGCCGGACCCGGCCATGAACCCGCGGCTGCGCGCGGCGGTGATCGCGGCGCGCCAGGAAAACATGCCGAAGGACAATATCGAGCGCGCCATCAAGAAGGCGACCGGCGGTGATGGCGAGAGCTACGACGAAATCCGTTACGAGGGTTACGGCCCCGGCGGCGTTGCCGTGATCGTCGAGGCGCTGACCGATAACCGCAACCGCGCCGCGTCCGACATCCGTTCCTACTTCACGAAGTCCGGCGGTAACCTCGGCGAAACCGGCTCGGTCGCCTTCATGTTCGACCGCACCGGCATCATCGAATATGACGCCAGGGTCGCTTCCGACGACGCCATGCTGGAAGCCGCGATCGAGGCCGGCGCCGACGACGTGGTTTCAAGCGAAAGCGGCCACGAGGTCTATGCTTCGCAGGAAACCTTTCGCGAGGTCGCAAAGGCGCTGGAAGGCAAGTTCGGCGAAGCCCGCAAGGCCGCGCTGACCTGGAAGCCGCAGAACACGATCGCGGTCGACGACGAGACCGGCGAGAAGCTGTTGAAGCTGATGGACGTGCTCAACGAGCACGACGACGTCCAGAACGTCTATGCCAATTTCGAAATCTCCGACGCCCTCGTCGCCAGGATGGGCGGGTAATCCGTCGTCCCGGCCTTGAGCCGGGACCCATACGCCGCGGCCCGCGGAAAGGGCACAAGGGGAGACGACTTCCTTCACCATCGGCAACGGTGGCTATGGGTCCCTGCGAACGCAGCGTTCGCAGGGACGACGATGGTTCGGCGGCGCGGCCAGCCGCTTTGGCGGGGATTTCCGTTCTCTTTATGTTTCGTTCATCCGGCTCTGGCGTTATCACTACGCCATGACAGCCCCACCGATTCGCCACCCCGTCCGCATCCTCGGCATCGACCCCGGCCTGCGCCGCACCGGCTGGGGCGTGATCGAGAGCGAGGGCAACCGGCTCGTCTTCATCGGCTGCGGCTCGGTCGAGCCGCCGGACGATCTGCCGCTGGCCAGCCGCCTGCTCGCGATCCATGAGGGATTGGCCGCCGTGCTCGGCGATTTCCGCCCGGCCGAGGCCGCGGTGGAGCAGACCTTCGTGAACAAGGACGGCGTCGCTACCCTGAAACTCGGCCAGGCCCGCGGCGTCGCCATGCTGGCGCCCGCGATGTTCGGTATATCGGTTGCGGAATATGCGCCCAACCGGGTGAAGAAGACCGTGGTCGGCGCGGGACATGCGGACAAGCACCAGGTCGCGGTGATGCTGAAGCTTCTGTTGCCGAAGGCCGAGCCGAGATCCGCCGACGCCGCGGACGCGCTCGCCATCGCCATCACCCATGCCCACCACCGCCAGGGCGCCGCGCTGCGGATGAGGGTGGCCAGCCTATGATCGGTAAACTCAAGGGCCTGATCGATACCTACGGCGAGGACTTTGTCATCCTCGACGTCGGCGGCGTCGGTTATCAGGTGCATTGCTCCTCGCGCACGCTGCAGGCGCTGCCGTCGCCCGGCGAGGCCGCGGTGCTGTCGATCGAGACCTATGTCCGCGAGGACCAGATCAAGCTGTTCGGCTTCCGCACCGATACCGAGCGCGAATGGTTTCGCCTGCTGCAGACCGTGCAGGGCGTCGGCGCGAAAGTCGCTCTCGCGGTGCTCGGTACCTTGCCGCCGGCCGAACTCGCCAACGCCATCGCGCTGCGCGACAAGGCCGCAGTGTCGCGCACGCCCGGTGTCGGACCGAAAGTCGCCGAGCGCATCGTCTCTGAATTGAAGGACAAGGCGCCCGCGTTCGCCAACGTCGATCCGGCCGTGGTGCATCTCGCCGGCGCCGTCGACGATCAGCGCGCGCCGCGCCCGGTGACCGACGCGATTTCCGCGCTGGTCAATCTCGGCTATGGCCAGCCGCAGGCGGCGGCCGCGATTGCCGCGGCGTCGCGCAGCGCCGGCGAGAATGCCGAGACGGCGCAATTGATCCGGTTGGGCCTGAAGGAACTGGCGAAGTGAATCCTCCCTCCCGCATCGTCACCCCCGAACGCCGCAGCGACGACGTCGGCGACACCGCGCTGCGTCCGCAACTGCTGTCCGAATTCGTCGGCCAGGCGCAGGCGCGCAAGAATCTCTCGATCTTCATCGAGGCGGCGCGCAAGCGCGGCGAGGCGCTGGATCACGTGCTGTTCGTCGGTCCTCCGGGCCTCGGCAAGACCACGCTGGCGCAGATCGTTGCGCGCGAGCTCGGCGTCGGCTTTCGCGCCACCTCGGGTCCTGTGATCGCAAAGGCCGGCGATCTCGCGGCGCTCTTGACCAATCTCGAAGAGCGCGACGTGCTCTTCATCGACGAGATCCATCGCCTCAGCCCGGCGGTCGAGGAAGTGCTCTATCCCGCGATGGAGGATTTTCAGCTCGACCTGATCATCGGCGAAGGACCTGCGGCACGCTCGGTCAAGATCGATCTCGCAAAATTCACCCTCGTCGGCGCCACCACGCGCGCAGGCCTCTTGACCAATCCGCTGCGCGACCGCTTCGGCATTCCGATCCGCCTGAATTTCTACACCGAGGAGGAACTCGAGAAGATCGTCTCCCGCGGCGCCCGCGTGCTCAATATCGGCATGACGCAGGATGGCGCCAACGAGATCGCGCGCCGCGCCCGCGGCACGCCGCGCATCGCCGGCCGCCTGCTGCGTCGCGTCCGCGACTTTGCCTCCGCGGCTGATGCCAGTTCGGTCGACCGCGCCATCGCCGACCACGCGCTGAGCGCGCTGGAGGTCGATGCCGCCGGCCTCGATGCCATGGATCGTCGCTACCTCACGACCATCGCGCTGAACTATGGCGGCGGCCCGGTCGGGGTCGAGACCATGGCGGCGGCGCTGTCGGAGCCGCGCGACGCGATCGAGGATATCATCGAGCCCTATTTGATCCAGTGCGGCTATTTGCAGCGCACCCCGCGCGGCCGGCTGCTGACCTCGCACGCCTTCCGCCACCTCGGCCTCGCCGAACCCAGCAGCGATCCCGCGCAATTCGGCCTGTTCGGCAACGGCGACAGCGACGACTGACGTTTTGAACCCGATCCTTCCGACGATGCACCAAGAGAGATGGCCAGCGCGCTGGAAGCGTCGCAGTCTCGCGCTTGTGAGAAGCTCCCGGAGGTCTGCTGACGATCTGCACAAACGCACCGCAATTCGGGCTCAATCCGTCCCCATGTTCGAAATGCATCACGAATGAGTTCCATGTTAACACGCCGTCATTTTCTGCAGAGCATGGGTGGACTGGGCGCGGTCGGCGTCTCGACCACCGCTTACGGATTCAGCGAGCCGGTCGTCCGGCTTCGCGTCACCAGGTACAACATCTCGCCGCCGCAATGGCCCGCAGATCTCGATCTCAGGATCGCCGCCATCGCCGATCTGCACGCCTGCGATCCCTGGATGTCGCTCGATCGCATCCGGCAGATCGTCGAGCGCACCAATGCGCTCAGGCCCGACATCGTCGTCCTGCTCGGCGACTACGTGATCGGCCATCGCAAGGTGACGCGCATCATTCCCGAGGCCGAATGGGCGGCGGTGCTGGCCGGGTTGAAGGCGCCGCTCGGCGTGCATGCGGTGCTCGGCAATCACGACTGGTGGGAAGACAAGACCGTGCAGCGCGAAGGACATGGGCTGCCGTCCGCCGGCCGCGCGCTGGAGAAGGTCGGCATTCCCGTCTACGAAAACGACGCGAAGAAACTCCACAAGAACGGTCGCGCGTTCTGGCTCGCCGGTCTCGGCGATCAGCTCGCCTACGTCCCGGCGCGCCGCTTCCGGCCGCTCAAGCGGGTCGGCGTCGACGATCTCTCCGCGACGCTTTCGAAGATCACCGACGACGCGCCGGTGGTTCTGATGGCGCATGAGCCCGACGTCGCCCGGCGCATGCCCTCGCGCGTCGCGCTGCAGCTCTCCGGGCACACCCACGGCGGCCAGGTGCGCATGCTGGGCTGGTCGCCGATCTCGCCGTCCGGACAGCAGCTCGCCTATGGCCACATCAAGATGAACTGCGACGTCGTCGTCTCCGGCGGCCTCGGCTGCAGCATCATGCCGTTCCGCCTGGGTGTTCCGCCGGAAATCGTGCTGGTGACCGTGGGCGCGGCAAGGCCGGCGGTGGCATGAGTGCCTGCATGGAAATCTGCATCGAAGGGTGCTATCCTTTGATGCAGGAGATGGCCGGATGAGAACCACGATCGCGATCGACGACGAGCTTTTTGCCAAAGCCCAGGAATATGCCGGTCTTACCGAGGAGTCGGCTGTCGTTCGAGAAGCACTGAAGGCGTTTGTCGAGCGTGAGGCCGGGCGCCGGCTTGCGCGCATGGGAGGAACCCAACCGGGGGCTGAGGCACCGCCACGTCGTCGGCCCGAATGATCGTATTGGTCGACACATCGGTTTGGATCGACCATTTCCGCCATTCCGATACCCAGTTGGTTCAACTGCTTGATCGTGGTGATGTCGCGATGCATCCCTTCGTGCTCGGCGAGTTGGCGCTCGGAAACATGCCCAGGATCACCGAAATGATCGACGACCTGAGCGCTCTTCCGCAAGCGGCGGCAGCGAGTACCGATCAAGTCCTGAGCTTCATCGCGGATCGGAAATTGTCGGGATTGGGGATTGGATATGTCGATGCCCATCTGTTGGCGGCTGCAGCGCTGACAGCGGAGATGCTTATCTGGACGCGCGACAAGCGGCTGCTGGTCACGGCCCGATCCTTGTCTCTCTCTGCTGATATCTGAGAATGACATGACCCTTCCCCTCGACGGCGAGATCCGTGACGGCCGCCATCACATGCAGGTCCGTGTCTACTACGAGGACACCGACTTCTCCGGCATCGTCTATCACGCCAACTATCTGCGCTTCATGGAGCGCGGGCGCACCAATCATCTGCGGCTGATGGGCGCCTCGCAGCACGCTCTCTTCGAACAGGCCGAGGTGGAGACGCCGGGCTTCGCCTTCGTGGTGCGCTCGATGCAGCTCGACTTCCTGCGGCCGGCGCGGATGGATGACGTGCTCGATGTCGTGACATGGCCGGTCGCGGTGAAGGGCGCCTCGATCACGCTGGCGCAGGAGGTGCGGCGCGCCGAGGAGGTGCTGGTCAAGGCCGAGGTGCGCGTCGCCTTCATCTGCGACGGCAGGGCGCAGCCAATCCCGAAATCGCTGCGGCTTCTGATGAAGGCGGACCTGGCGGAATAGAATTTTCCCACTTGACTGGCTGTACCGGCCGGTACAATTGTCCCCGGTCATAACCGGAGACATGCCATGTCGCGTCCGCCGCTGCCGCCGTTCACCCGCGAAACCGCCGCGCAGAGGACGCGGATGGCCGAGGACGCCTGGAATTCCCGCGATCCGGTCAAGGTGTCGCTCGCCTATACCGAGGACAGCCGCTGGCGCAACCGCTCGGAATTTTTCCAGGGGCGCGAGGCGATCGTCGAATTCCTCACCCGCAAATGGGCGAAGGAGCATGACTACCGCCTGATCAAGGACCTCTGGGCGTTCGACCAGAACCGCATTGCGGTGCGCTTTCAGTATGAATGGCACGACGATGTCGGGCAGTGGCACCGCTCCTACGGCAACGAGCAGTGGGAGTTCGACGAGCACGGCCTGATGCGCCGGCGCGAGGCCAGCATCAACGACGTCGCGATCAAGGAGAGCGAGCGCCGCTTCCACTGGCCGGCGCCGGGGCCGCGCCCGGCCGACGTCCCGGGTCTCGGCGAGGATCCGAAGTAACGAGATGCTGAAGCGGGGCGTCGAGCGGAAGGAGATATTGCGCACGCTCGGCGAAGTGTTTCGCGCGCATGGCTACGAGGGCGCTTCGCTGACGCTGATCACCGAGGCGACCGGACTCGGCAAGGGCAGCCTCTATCACCTCTTTCCCGGCGGCAAGGAGCAGATGGCGAGCGAGGTGCTGGCCGAGATCGACGGCTGGTTCGAACTCAACATCTACGCTCCCTTGCGCGATGCCGACGATCCGGCGCGCGCAATCGCCGCCATGATCGCCGGCGTTGACGAGTATTTCCATTCGGGAAATCGCATCTGCCTGATCGGTCTGGTCGCGCTCGGCGCTGCGCGCGATCATTTCTCGGAAGCCGTCGAAAGCTATTTTGCGCGCTGGCAAGCTGCGCTTGTGCTGCTGTTGCGGCGATCCGGCCTGAGCAGGAGCCAGGCCCAGCGCCGCGCGGAAGATGCGCTGCTCACCATCCAGGGCGCGCTGGTGCTGGCGCGGGCGCGCAACGATGCCGGGATTTTTCGACGGGCGTTGAGCGATCTGACCAGGCGCCTGCTGGCGCCGGCGGGATAACGCTTGTCTACCAGGCCGCCCCCGCATTCGCGGAGGCGGCGTGTTGAGAGACTACGCCCTATGCCGCTGTCTTGTGCCGCGCCTGCTCGGCCTTGTAGAGCTCGAACTCTTCCGCCACCGCTTTCGCGATGCTCGGGCGGGCGCGCAGCCGATCATGATACGCCTTCACCGTCGGCCATTTCGCCAGCTCGACCGGCGGCGTCGCCATCGTCCAGTTGATGATGGTGACGAGGTAGGCATCGGCCACGCTGAAATGGTCGAGCAGGAACTCGCGGCCCTTCAGGTAGTTCTCGAGATAGTCGAGCCGCGAGATGTTCTTGCTCAGCGCATAGGTCTTGGCGTCCTGCGGCGCGGTCTTGTCGAGCAGCGGCACGAACAGCGCCTTGTGCAGTTCGGTGCCGATGAAGCAGAGCCATTGATGCAGGCGGCTGCGTTCCTCGGCAGACTTGGCCGAGATGCCGGCGTTCGGAAAGCGGTCGGCGACATATTGCAGGATCGCGGCGTTCTCCGTCAGCACGGTGCCGTCGTCGGTGCGCAGTGTCGGCACCAGGCCAAGCGGATTGACGGTGCGGAAATCCGAACCGTCCTTCCGCACGACCTTGGTCTTCGGATCGACCTCGAGATAATTGGCCTCGGCGCCGGCTTCGTACAACGCGATCCTGGTCGCCAGCGAGCAGGCGAGCGGCGAGAAATAGAGATCCATGGTTTCCTCCTTGGCAGGTTGATCAATCGGGCCGACGCTCCGGGGCGGGCAGGATTGATTTTTATACTGTTCCGCATAATATAAATCGGGTCAAGGAATATATTGCGAAATGGTACAAAAAAGTAAGAGGCCGCCTGTTACCAGGATCGACGACCCGGCTCCACCGAGGCGGCGCGGCCGTCCGCGCTCCTACGAGCCTGATGTGGCGCTGGCCAAGGCGCTCGACCTGTTTCGCAAGGATGGATTCGCGGCGACATCGCTCGATGATCTCTCCGCCGCGACCGGCATGAACCGGCCGAGCCTCTATGGTGCGTTCGGCGACAAGCGCGAACTCTTCATCAAGAGCTACCGCCGCTATCGCGACGATGCGCGGGCCGCGATGGGCGATATCTTCACGAACGAACTGCCGATCCGAAAGCGGCTGGCGCGCATCTATGCGGTGGCGCTCGACATCTATCTGTCAGGCGAAGCCGGCCCGCGCGGCTGCTTCACGGTGATGACCGCCGCCTCCGAGGCGGTGCATGACCCTGATATCCGCGCCATGGTGCTGGAGGGCCTTGTCGGTCTGGACAAGGCGTTCGCCGCCTGCTTCCGGCACGCGAAAGAGAAGGGCGAACTGCCTGATGGCGCCGATCCGGCCGTGCTGGCGCAGATCGCTTCCTCCACCATCCACACCATCGCCATCCGCGCCCGCGCCCAGGTGCCGCGGAAGGAGCTGGAAGCGATCGTCAACGGCGCGATCAACGTGATGCTCGGCACGGCGAAATAGTTTTCTCCGTCGTCCCTGCGAACGCAGGGACCCAAACCGCGTGATCTATCGGTAGGGCGATCAGGCAGACGCCTTCTAACAAAACATGGATTTGTGGTTATGGGTCCCTGCGTTCGCAGGGACGACGATCTTTTCTCTGATCGCTGTCGGTTTCCAGTTTCCTCGTATTGGCGATCAACCCTAATACCCCCGTCCGCGATCCACCACATTCTCCAGCGCGCCGCCGGCCTCGAAGCGCTCGATCTGCTCGGCGACGTATTTCGAGATCTCGTCCGGATCGGTATCGGCCGCGTTGTGCGGGGTCAGCACCACCTTCGGATGGGTCCAGAACCGGCTGTCGGCCGGCAATGGCTCGGTGCCGTAGACGTCGAGCGAGGCGCCGCCGAGCGTGCCGTCGTCGAGACATTGCAGGATATCAGGTTCGTTCTGCAGGCCGCCGCGCCCGGCGTTGATCAGGATCGGCGCGCCGAGCGGGCTGGCGCGGTTCAGCTTCTCGAACAGCGGCCGGTTGAGAATGTGCCGCGTCTCCGCCGTCAGCGGCAGCAGGCAGACCAGGATGTCGGTGCGCCGCAGAAATGCGTCAAGCTGCGCCTCGCCATGAAAGCATTCGATATCAGCGATCGTGCGCGGGCCGCGGCTCCAGCCCGCGACGCGAAAGCCGAGCCGCCGCAGCACATCGGCCGCATCGGCGCCCAGCGTGCCGAGCCCCATCACCCCGACAGAGATCGCGTTCGCCGCCCATTGCGACTTCGGCGCCCAGCGTTTTTCGCGCTGCGATTCCCGCAAGTAGAGCTCCTGGCGGTGGTGCATCAGCACATGCAGCACGACATATTCGGTCATCCGCGCGGTGAGGTCGCCGACGGCGACGCGCACCAGCGGCACGTCGGGCAGGGTGCGGTCGGCCATCAGCGCATCGACGCCGGCGCCGAGATTGAAGATCACACGCAGATTGGGGAAGGCGGCAAGCTCGCCCGGACGCGGCTTCCATACCGCGGCGTAGTGCACCGCCGCCGGATCGGATTTGGCGTCGGAAAGCTGCAGCACGGGTCGGCCCTCGCAGACCTCGTCGAACCGGCTCTTCCAGCGCTGCGGCGACCAGTTTTCGGTACCACCATGCACCAGCAGCGCGAGCGCACCCTTCGTCATTGCCAACCCTTCCGCAGCACCAAGACGGCTTGACCCGCCTCACATCATGGATCCAGCCGCTTCTCTAGCCTTCTTTGATCCGGGAGGGGAGCCTTCACATGCTCAACCGCCGCCGCCGACGATCGTCGGGCCCTGAGGCGGAACATTTCAGAATTTCTTCGACGCACCTGTCGGCAGCGGGCATAATCGTTCGTCATCACTACGAACGGAGACGCCTGACAGCCATGCTGTACGCCATACTTTGCTATCACGACGAGGATCTCGTCGGCTCCTGGACCAAGGAACAGGACGCCGCCGTCATGAAGAAACTCGCGGTCGTGCAGGACAAGCTCTCCCAGCAGGGCCGGCTCGGCCCGGTCGCCCGGCTGTTGCCGACGACGGCGGCGACCACGCTGCGCAAGGAAAACCCGCCGCTGGTGCTGGACGGACCCTTCGCCGAGACCAAGGAGCAACTGCTCGGCTTCTATGTCGTCGATTGCAAGAACCTCGACGAGGCGCTTGAGGTTGCCCGCGATCTCGGCGCGGCCAATCCCGGCGGCGCCTACGAGATCCGCCCGGTCGGCCACTTCACGCCGGGGAGCGCCAAGCCATGACCGACGCCGCCTGGATCGATGCCGCGCTGACGTCGGCTCGCCCCCAGGCGGTCGGCGCATTGCTGCGCTATTTCCGCAATCTCGATACCGCGGAGGAGGCGTTCCAGAACGCGTGCCTGCGCGCACTGAAGAACTGGCCGCAGAACGGCCCGCCGCGCGATGCCGCGGCGTGGCTGATCATGGTCGGGCGCAACGTCGCGATCGACGATATCCGCCGGACCAAGAAGCAGGAGGCGCTGCCCGACGACGAGGCGATCTCCGATCTCGACGACGCCGAGGAACAAGTCGCGGAGCGGCTGGACGGCTCGCACTACCGTGACGACATCCTGCGGCTATTGTTCATCTGCTGCCACCCGGACCTGCCGGCGACGCAGCAGATCGCACTCGCCCTGCGCATCGTCTCGGGGCTGACGGTGAAGCAGATCGCGCGCGCCTTCCTGGTCTCGGAAGCGGCGATGGAGCAGCGCATCACCCGCGCCAAGGCGCGCGTCGCCGATGCCGACGTGCCGTTCGAGACGCCGGGCGCGGCGGAGCGCTCCGAGCGCTTGGCCTCCGTCGCCGCCATGATCTACCTGATCTTCAACGAGGGCTATTCGGCGAGCGGCGACACCGCCGAGATCCGCAGTCCCCTGTGCGAGGAGGCCATTCGGCTGGCGCGGCTGTTGCTGCGGCTGTTCCAGAGCGAGCCGGAGATCATGGGGCTGACCGCGCTATTGCTGTTGCAGCACGCGCGCGCCGATGCGCGGTTCGACGCTGATGGGGCGGTGATCCTGCTCGACGACCAGGACCGCTCGAAGTGGAACAAGCCGCTGATCGCCGAGGGGCTGGCGCTGATCGACAAGGCGATGCGCCATCGCCGCAGCGGCCCCTATCAGGTGCAGGCTGCGATTTCAGCGCTGCACGCGCGTGCGGAAAAGCCCGAGGATACCGACTGGACCCAGATCGACCTGCTCTATGGCGCACTCGAGATCATGCAGCCGTCGCCGGTGGTGACGCTGAACCGCGCGGTCGCGGTTTCAAAGGTGAGGGGAGCGGAAGCCGCGCTCGACATGATCGAGCCGCTGGCGGCGCGGCTGTCGAACTATTTTCATTTCTTCGGCGTGCGCGGCGCCTTCCTGATGCAACTCGACCGCAACGAGGAAGCCCGCACCGCCTTCGACCGCGCCATTGCGCTTGCCAATACCTCCGCCGAAGCCGCCCACATCCGCATGCACCTCGACCGCCTCCAGCGCGACAGCCAGCCCCGCGGCAAGAAGGCGGGCAAGTAGGGCCACACCGAAAAATTTCGCTGCCCTTGTCGGCCCCCGCCTCCCTCGCTCGTCTTGAACGAGAGCCGCCGACCTCCATTCAATCTCCCTCCCGGAGCCGATCATGTTCGAAGTCATTGCCATCATTGCCGTGATCCTGGCGATTGCCATCGCCGTCATCCTGGGCCTTGCCGCGACCAAGCCGGCCACGATTTGCGTCGTGCGGGCGATCGATATCAAGGCGCCGGCCGAACGAATCTTCCCGCTGATATCGGACTTTCACAAATGGCTGAGCTGGTCGCCTTACGAGCAGAAAGACCCCGCCATGAAGCGCAGCTATGACGGTGACGCGAGCGGCAAGGGCGCGATCTACGCCTGGGACGGCGACAGGAATGTCGGTTCCGGCCGGATGGAAATTCTCGAGGCTGCGGCGCCGTCCAAAATCGTCATCAAGCTCGATTTCTTCACGCCGTTCGAAGGTCACAACACCGCCGAGTTCACAATGCTGCCGCAGGGCGATGGCACCCATGTCACATGGGTGATGCATGGTCCGGCGAACTTCATGTCCAGGCTGATCCAGGTGTTCATCAATCTCGACAACATGATCGGCCGGGATTTTGAAGCCGGTCTCGCCAGGCTGAAGACGCTCACCGAGAAATGAGAGCAACGATCGTGTCCCGGACGCGGCGCAGCACGTTAGTGATGCGACGCAGAGCCGGAACCCAACGCTACCACCAAAGAAACCAAGGAGACAGCGATGCAGGTCAATCCCTATCTGTTCTTCAACGGCAATTGCGAGGAAGCGCTCAACTATTACCAGAAGGCGCTCGGCGCGCAGATCGAGGCCAAGATGCCCTATGGCGATGGTCCCGCCGATATGCCGATCCCCGCGGACTGGAAGGCGAAGATCATGCATGCCCGCGTCACCATCGACGGCGAGGTGCTGATGGCATCCGACGCCACGCCCGGCGATTACAAGGCGCCGCAGGGCTTTTCCGTCGCGCTCGCAGTCGAGGATCCCGCTGACGGCGAGCGTCGCTTCAAGGCGCTCGCCGAGGGCGGCACGGTGCGGATGCCGTTCGGCCCGACGTTCTTTTCCAACGGCTTCGGCATGTGCGTCGACAAATTCGGCATCCCCTGGATGGTGAACTGCCCGAAGGAAGGGATGTGAGGTTTCGTAGGGTGGGTTAGGCGAAGCCGTAACCCACCGACGCGCCCACCGCGCATCGAAACATTGGCGGGCTCACCTGCACCGCGGATAGATCGCGGCCAGCTCGCGCCCGCGCAGCAGCAACAGTCGCGACGTCAGCCCGCCGCGCCGCATGATCCATCGCCGCACCGGTTCCGGATAGGCCGCCTCGACCGCGCGCGAGGCTTCCGGTTCGGCGTAGATCCGGCCGCGGCGATCGATCGAGCGCGCGGCGTGAAATCCCAGCACCGCGCGGCGCGTCACGCAGATGCGCTCGGTCGGCACCGTCATCAGCACCAGCGTGCAGGCCGACAGGCAGGGCCCGTCGATCACCACCCGCTCGCCGGATTCACGGACGCGACCGAACAGTTCGAGAAACGGTCCGACCTCTCCGCCGGGGCTCGCCAGGATTCGGATATCCGCCCGCACCGGCAGGATCGCCGCCACCAGGCCGACGGCGGCAACGGCAATTCTGATAATCGCCATTCGCATGCGCGGCTCCTTTCAGCACGGCCCTTCCGGGCAGTTACGCTGAGATATGTGGCAAGGTTTCGTCAAGTGCCTCGCGTCACAGACGCCGGCTTCGATCAAGATATTGCGACAGGCGTTCAATGGCACCAGTCGAGCGCCGGCGAAATCGATGCTGGCCTGCCGGGATGCGCAGAACGAACCTCACCCGTTCCTGCGCTGGCCCCGCAGCGTCGGCAGGCCGATGCCGGCGGCATCAAAGCCGCCGTCGACGGCGAGCACCTGGCCCGTGATGTAGCTCGACCGGTCGCTGCACAGGAAGAAGATCGCTTCCGCCAGCTCTTCCTCCAGCCCGTAGCGGTTGAGCGGAATGGCGTCGTGATAGTCGGCGCGGATTTCAGGCGTGTGGACCTGCTTCGCCATCGCGGTTTCAACCGGGCCGGGCGCCACCGCATTGACGCGGATGCCGAGCGAAGCGAGTTCGACCGCGAGTTGCTTGGTGAGATGCGCCAGCCCCGCTTTGCTGGTGCCGTAGGCCGAGCGCAGCGTGGAGGCGCGCACCGCCGAGATCGAGGTGATGTTGACGATCGCGCCGCCATGCTCGCGCATCAACGGCGCCGCCGCCTTCGTGCAGATGAATGGACCGGTGAGGTTGACCGCCAATATGCGGCTCCAGTCCCGGTCTGAAGTATCGAGCAGCGGCGCGAACACGGCGATCCCTGCATTGTTGACCAGCGCGTCGAGCCGGCCGAAGCGTCCATTGAGCGAGGCCATCGCGCTCGCCACAGCAGTCGCATCGGAGACGTCGCAATGGAGCGCCAGCGTGTTGTCGGCATCGGCGATGCCGGCGACCGCGCCGCGCAGCAACTCGCCCTCGATGTCGAGCAGCGCCACCTTCCAGCCCTCGGCAAGAAAGCGTTTGGCCGCCGCCAGCCCGATGCCGCGCGCGGCGCCGGTGACGAGGGCAACTTTTTGAGGAGAGGAGGCCATGGCCAGGTCCGTCGGCGAGAGAGGTGATTTCCCGCTCTATAGCCCAGGCGCCGGCGCATATGCAAAATCCAGCACGAGCGGTGAGCCCGTACCGGATCGACGACGCGGCAATAATGCGCGTCGGGGTATGAATCACACCAAAAATAAAACTCGACCGACATGTCGGGGCCGCAAAAGCCCGTTCGTCTTGTTGACGAGGGCCGGCGCGATGGTTGCCGCCCAACGGGATCGAAACGGAGCATGACGATGCGATTCATGGTGATTGTGAAGGCCAGCAAGGATTCAGAAGCGGGCGTGATGCCGAGCACGGAGCTCTTTGCCGCGATGGGCAAGTTCAACGAGGAACTGGTCAAGGCCGGCGTGATGGAGGCGGGCGAGGGCCTGCATCCGACGTCCAAGGGCGCGCGGATCAGATATGGCAGCGGGGAGGGCGTCAGCCGCGGTCCGTTCGCGCTGAGCAACGATCTCGTCGCCGGTTTCTGGCTGATCAACACCAAATCGCTGGACGAGGCGATCGGCTGGATGAAGCGCGCGCCATTTGCCGAAGGCGACGAGATCGAAATTCGCCAGGTGTTTTCAGCCGAAGATTTTGGCGAGGCGCTCACCCCCGAACTGCGCGAGCAGGAAGAGAAGCTGCGGGCGCAAGCGAAGAAGTGACGGCAACCCCCGAACCAAGGACACTCCCGCCATGCGCTTCATGATGCTGATGATCCCGCTGGGTTATGAGACCGCGCCGCCCGACGTCCAGCTCGACCCTGAAAGGGTCAAGGCGATGATGAAGTACAACGAGGCGCTGAAGGAAGCCGGCGTCCTGATCGCGCTCGACGGGCTGCATCCGCCCTCGATGGGCGCGCGGGTCTCCTTCGCCACCGGCACGCCCATGGTCACCGACGGTCCCTTCACCGAGGCCAAGGAAGTGCTCGGCGGCTACTGGATGATCGACGTCAGGTCGCGCGAGGAGGCGATCGCCTGGGCGAAAAAATGCCCGGCCAGCGCGAACGAGGTGATCGAGATCCGCCAGATCCAGGAGATGTCGGATTTCTCCGAGGACGTGCAGCAGGCCGCGAAAGGCTTCGAGGAACTGCAGAAGGGCAGCGCGCACAAGGCGGGGTGAGAACGCCGCAGGCGGGGAGAGGTTCAAGTGGTCACCACCGGCCCTACTATCCAACCGTTAACCTTCCTGAACGCGCAAAATAAGTGACCTTTACGCGCCACTCATGTAAAAGCCATTCACATGAGCTGGCGCAAGGACCAAGGCCGCACCGAGCGCGGCTACCACCACGGCAATCTGAAGGAAGCGCTGCTGCAGGCCGCGCTCGATCTGATCTCGCAGAAGGGGCCGGCCGGCTTCACCTTCGCGGACGCCGCGCGCATGGCCGGGGTCAGCCCCGCCGCGCCCTACCGCCATTTCCGCGATCGCGATGAATTGCTGTCGTCGGTCGCCCAGCGCGGTTTCGAGCAGTTCGAGGCGGTGCTGACGCAGGCCTGGGACGACGGCCGTCCGGACACGGTCACCGCCTTCGAACGCGTCGGCAAGGCCTATCTGGCATTCGCCCGCAACGAGCCCGCGCTCTACTCGGCGATGTTCGAATCGGGGATTCCCGTCGAGTCCAACGCCAATTTGATGGCGGCGAGCGAGCGCGCCTTCGCCATCATGCGCGCCGCCGCCGAGCGGCTGGCGGCGATGGCGCCGCCCGGCGTGCCCCGGCCACCGGCGCTGATGATGGCGCTGCACATCTGGTCGATGGCGCACGGCGTGGCCTCGCTGTTCGGCCGCGGCGACGGGGCGCGGCGCAAATTGCCGATGTCGCCGGACGAACTGCTGGAAGCCCAGGTGTTGATCTATCTGCGCGGGCTGGGGTTCCCGACTGACCGCCGGTCGCCGGACCAGAAGCCGTCAGGCCCGCCGCCGGTACCGCCATCTGGTCCCTGGGGCTCCCAAAAATAAATTTTCAGAGCCGCGACGCGCCGTCCGCTTGACAAAAACGGTGGATGGTTTAGGTATGTAAATGTTATTTACATTCACAACGGCGTGATTGCCGTCATGGAGAGGGAAATGGCCTACACCGCAGATGTCAATCGATGGCGCGGTCCGAGGGAAGAGACCTATCACCGCCCCCATATGCTTGAGAGCCCCTGGCACCCCGGCTGGATCGCGGTGACCATCCTCGGCTTCATCATCTGGTGGCCGATCGGCCTCGCCCTTCTCTTTTTCACACTAGGGAGCAGAAAAATGGGTTGCTGGAGCAACGGGGATCGCTGGCAGAACAAGATGGAGCGGATGCAGTACAAGATGGACCGGATGCGCAACCGCATGGAAGGCCGCGGCTTTGGCGGCTTCGGCTTCGGCCCGCCCTCCAGCGGCAACCGCGCCTTCGACGAGTACCGCATGGAAACCCTGCGCCGGCTCGAGGAAGAGCAGGTCGAGTTCAAGAACTTCCTCGACCGCCTGCGCCACGCCAAGGACAAGGAAGAGTTCGACGCGTTCATGGCGCAGCACAAGACGCGCCCGACCCCGCCGAACGACCAGCCACAGAATTGAGGTCGGCTCGGTAGAGAGAATTCAGCCGCGCGCGTGATGCCCCCATGACGCTCGATGGCGGATACAGCCGCCCATCTGCGAAAGCAGATGGGCGGTTTGTTTTTGGTACGGCGCGCGAGTGCTCTTCACTTTCCCTATGACGGCATGGCTCCCGCTCTCTCCTTTCGTCATGGACGGGCAATGGAGCAGCCGAAGCACCAAGGCACGCTGGCGCTGTTGTGCAGCCGCTCTATATTGTCTGCACGCGCAACCTCTTGGGCGGCCGTCATGAAGGGAATTGCATCAGTCGATCATCTCTGGCGCACGATCCGCGGCGAAGCCGAGAGCGCCGTCGCACGCGATCCCGTGTTCGGCGCCGCGCTGTCCGCGTCGATTCTCGCCCATCCCGATTTCGCCCACGCGCTGGCCCATCAGATCGGTGCGCGGCTCGGCAGAACGCAGGCGGATCGCGCGCGCTTCACGCAGGTCGCGCACCAGGCCTTCACGGCGTCTTCAGATCTGATCGACGCCGCCAGCCGCGACCTGCAGGGCATCGCCGTTCACGATCCCGCGACGACAACGCTGCTGCCACCGCTCTTGAACTTCAAGGGCTACGTCGCGCTGCAGGCCTGGCGCGTGTCCAACTGGCTCTGGCAGGAGCGACGGCGTGATCTCGCGCTGCTGCTGCAAAGCCTGTCGTCCGATCAGCTTCAGGTCAGCATTCATCCCGCCGCGTCGATCGGAACGTCGGTGTTTCTCGATCACGCCACCGGCATCATCATCGGCGCCTTTGCCGTCGTCGGCGACGAGGTGACGATCCTGCAGAACGTCACCATCGGTCGCAAGCATTGCGAACTGGAGCGTGCGCCGAAGATCGGAAGGGGCGTTCTGCTCAGCGCCGGCTCGACCATCATCGGCAATGTCAGCGTCGGCGACTTCGCAAGAATCGGCGCCGGCGCGCTCGTCGAGCATGATGTGCCCGCCGGCTGCACCGCCATCGGCGTGCCGGCGCGATTGACGAATTGCCCCGAGAGCGTTTCGTAGCCCGGGCGAGCGAAGCGACCCCGGGAAAAGTGTTCCCGCATATCGCTCCGCTCATGCGGGCTACGAGTCCACCGCCAACCTACTTCACCATCGCGCCGTAGACGATGTCCTGCACCTGCTCGCGATAGTATTTTCGCAATTCCCCGGGGGCCGCCGTTCCCACCACGACGACGAGCCGCTCCTTCGGATCGCAGAAGAACTGCGTGCCGTAGGCGCCGTTCCAGGTGAACTCGCCGGGATTGCCCGGCACCGACGACAGCCCTTCCTCGGTGCGAACGGCCACGCTCAGGCCGAAGCCAAAGCCGGCGCGATGCGGTTCTATATTGCCGACGTTGTTCTTGATGTCAGGACCAAGGTGGTTGGAGATCATGTGGTGCACGGTCTTGGGCCCGAGAACACGCTGGCCGTCGAGCTCGCCACCGTTGAGCAGCATCTGTCCAAAGCGCACATAGTCGCCCATGGTGGCGAACGCGCAGGCGCCGCCGCAGTCGAATTTGGTCGGCGTGTCCAGCAGCGTGATCGCCTGCGGCTTGCCGGTCAGCGGGTCATTGGGGAAGGGACGGGCAAGGCGCGCGCGCTGCGCCTCGGTGGGATGGAAGGTGGCGTCCTTCATGCCGAGCGGCTGCCACACATTGCTGCCGAGGTAGTCGCCAAGCCGCTGCTCGCTGACCTTTTCAACGACGGCGCCGAGCACGTCGATCGAGAAGCCGTATTCGAAAACCGTCGCCGGCTGGTGCGCCAGCGGCAGCTTGGTGATGCGATCGATGAAGGCCTGGGTATCGCCTTCGGTCGCCGGCGCGGTGCCACCGGGATACTGACGCGCGACCGGGCTCGAACTGTCCGGGCGTCCGCCATACATCAGTCCGGATGTGTGCCGGTAAAGGTCGTGGATGTGGATCGGCGAAGCCTGCGCATCGAGTTTTAGCGAACCGTCCGCCTGCGGGACGCCGACCTTCATCGCGCCGAACCCGGGATAGTAGTCCGAGAGCTTCGCCTGCAGCGGCAGGCGGCCCTGTTCCATCAGCGTCAGGCCGGCGACCGCCGCCATCGGCTTGGTCATCGAGGCCAGCGCGAACACGGCGTCCAGCGGCATCGGCGTGCCTTTCACCGGATCGAGCTGGCCATACGCCTTGTACTGCACGAGCTTGCCGTCGCGGGCGATCGCGACCACGGCGCCGGGGACGCGCTTCGCGGCGATCTCGCGCGCAAAGAAATCGTCGAGGCGGGCCAATCCCTGTTGTGAAAATCCGACGTCATCGGGCTTTGCCTCGGGCAGCGGCGCGGCACTTGCGGCGGTGGCAGCGATACCGGCAACAACGGCTGCGGCCATCATCAATGGCTTCATTGTCTTCTCCCTTCGATGCGGTTCGGGCCCGCACGATTATTGTGCTTGGAGTTCGATGTTAGATCACGCGTGCAAGAGCGACAAGGCAAAGCGTGCGAGGAAACCGCCCGACGGGCAACTCACTTCTGATTTTCGGAATCCGTGTCAAGCCTGAGAATCAAAAACATTCTGCTTCCGTTTTCCCCCAAATCACCGGCATAATCCTGCTCGTCTCACCGCAGATGAGGGGCGTCGGCCATCGTCACCAGCGTGCAGTGAGA
>NZ_DAINNI010000037.1:0-41189 GCF_036735945.1 Bradyrhizobium sp.
AAGAACTGGAAGGTGCCGACGCGGATATGGCTCGACGCGACGCGGGTGAGGACGGCGCCCGGCAGCATGGTCTCGCGCTGAACGCGCTCGCCTGACGTCACCGCGGCGAGCGAGCGGGTGGTCGGGATACCAAGCGCGAACATCGCCTCGCTGACGATGTATTCGCGCAGCACCGGCCCGAGGGCGGCACGGCCGTCGCCGCGGCGCGAGAACGGGGTCGGGCCGCTTCCCTTGAGCTGGATGTCGCGGCGGACGCCGTCCGTGTCGATGACCTCGCCAAGCAGGATGGCCCGGCCGTCGCCGAGCTGCGGCACGAACTGGCCGAACTGGTGGCCGGCATAGGCCATGGCGATCGGATCGGCGCCTTCAGGGAGCCGCTTGCCGGCGAGGATTTCCGCGCCCTCCGGGCTTTCCAGCAGGTCGGGATCAAGCCCGAGATGGACGGCGAGCGCCCGGTTCAGCTTGATCAGCCGGGGGCTGGCGACGGGCGTCGGCGCCACGCGGGCGAAAAAGCTCGCCGGCAGGGCCGAATAGGTGTTCTGGAACGGGAAATGGACGGTCATGGACTCAAGATAGGCCCGCCCCCGGAATAGGCAAACGGTTCGGCCACGGGACGCGGAAATCTCGCTTCCGGGGCACAAAACAGGCCCCGCCATTGGTTGCCGCCCCGTTCCGTGTCGGGTAAACCCTCCCGCAATTCGGGCGGGCTCTGGCCCCCGATTCTGTCCTCCGATATCTGGTTTTAAAGAATATGCATCGCTACCGGTCACATACATGCGGCGCGCTCCGTGCGAGCGACATCGGGCAGACCGCCCGCCTTTCCGGCTGGTGCCATCGCATCCGCGACCATGGCGGCGTGCTGTTCATCGATCTGCGCGACCATTACGGCATCACCCAATGTGTGGCCGACCCGGACTCGCCGGCGTTCAAGGAAGTTGAAAAGTTCCGCTCGGAATGGGTGGTGCGGATCGACGGCAAGGTGCGCCGGCGCCCCGAGGGCACCGACAATCCGGAACTGCCGACCGGTGCGGTCGAAGTTTACGTCAACGAGATCGAGGTGCTGGGACCGGCCGGCGAACTGCCGCTGCCGGTATTCGGCGAGCAGGAATATCCCGAGGACATCCGCCTCAAGTACCGCTTCCTCGACTTGCGCCGCGAGAAGCTGCATCAGAACATCATGACTCGCGGCGCGATCGTGGATTCGATGCGCAAGCGGATGAAGGAGCAGGGCTTCTTCGAGTTCCAAACCCCCATCCTGACGGCGTCGTCGCCGGAGGGCGCGCGGGACTTCCTGGTGCCGTCACGCATCCATCCCGGCAAGTTCTACGCGCTGCCGCAGGCGCCGCAGCAGTACAAGCAGCTCCTGATGATGTCGGGATTCGACCGCTACTTCCAGATCGCGCCGTGCTTCCGAGACGAGGACCCGCGTGCCGACCGCCTGCCGGGCGAGTTCTACCAGCTCGACGTCGAAATGAGCTTTGTCGAGCAGGACGACGTGTTCGCGGCGATGGAGCCGGTCGTGACCGGCGTGTTCGAGGAATTTGCCAAGGGCAAGCCGGTCACAAAAGGCTGGCGGCGGATTCCGTTTGCGGAAGCCTTGAAGAAGTACGGCAGCGACAAGCCCGACCTGCGCAACCCGATCGAGATGCAGGACGTCTCCGAACACTTCCGCGGCTCCGGCTTCAAGGTGTTCGCGCGGATGCTGGAAGATCCGAAGAACCAGGTCTGGGCGATCCCGGGCAAGGGCGGTGGCTCCCGCGCGTTCTGCGACCGCATGAACTCCTGGGCGCAGGGCGAAGGCCAGCCCGGCCTCGGCTACATCATGTGGCGCGAGGGCGGCGAGGGCGCGGGTCCGCTCGCCAACAACATCGGTGCTGACAGGACCGCGGCGATCCGCGGCCAGCTCGGCATGAAGGAAGGCGACGCCGCCTTCTTCGTTGCCGGCGACCCCGACAAGTTCTGGAAGTTCTCAGGTCTCGCGCGCGCGAAAGTCGGCGAGGAGTTGAACCTGGTCGACAAGGACCGGTTCGAGCTCGCCTGGATCGTCGATTTCCCGATGTACGAGTATGACGAGACCGAGAAGAAGATCGACTTCTCGCATAACCCGTTCTCGATGCCGCAGGGCGGCCTCGAAGCGCTGCAGACCAAGGACCCGCTGACCATCAAGGCGTTCCAGTACGACATCGTCTGCAACGGCTACGAGATCGCGTCAGGCGGCATTCGCAACCACAAGCCGGAAGCGATGGTGAAGGCGTTCGAGATCGCGGGCTATGGCGAGCAGGACGTCGTCGAGCGTTTCGGCGGCATGTATCGCGCGTTCCAGTACGGCGCCCCGCCGCATGGCGGCATGGCGGCCGGCGTCGACCGCATCGTGATGCTGCTCTGCGGCACCACGAATTTGCGCGAGATCTCGCTGTTCCCGATGAACCAGCAGGCGGTGGATCTTTTGATGGGTGCGCCGTCGGAGGTTGCGATCAAGCAGTTGCGCGAACTTCACATCCGGCTCAACCTGCCGGAAAAGGGGTAACTCATAGCCTCGTCGAAGCCTCGATCCGGAATTGTGCGAGAGCGGCCAGCGGATCGGTCTTCAACATCTGAAAGAGCTGCATCGCCGATACCTTGCCGCGCGGCGTGAGCGTGATGGCGAGCGTTTGCCCGGGGCTCTCGACGAAGCGTGCGAGCGTCTGCACGGCGGCTACGGCGTCGGGATTGGTGGCGGCCACGTCCTCGCTACTCGCCGTGATGCTGTCGACGATCGCCTTGCGCGCTGCTTCCCGGCTGACATTCCGGGAGCGGGCGTATTGCAGAACCCCGAGATCGACGCTGCCTATATCTCGCACCGAAAGATAGATCGCGCCCGCCTCGATCTGCGCCGCCGCGCCGATGGCCTGGGCGACGCTGGCTGAAAAAATCTGCCTTGGCACGTTGTCGAGCGCGATCCGCGCGGACGCCTGAAACAGGCTGCCGACATTCAATTTTGGCGCGTCGACGACGAAGCTGCGCGTCGCATCGGTCCATTCCGCGCCGATATCGCCATCCGCCGAAAGCGGATCGATGCCCGCGGCCACAAGCTGCCGCATGGATGGATCGGCAGCGTCGACCGGCGTCGTCATCTTCGCGGTCACGCGTACCTTGCTCGGGATCGACCCGACGAAGTTGCCCCAGTTCACATCGAAATTGTGGAGATCGACGAACTTGCCGGTGTTCTTGAACGGCGCCGTGACGCCCTTGACCTCGACGCCCTGGATCAGGGGAAACAGCATTGCGATCAATTCGGGCGCAGGCGGCTGCGCCGGATTGGTGAACTGGGCCGACACCCGCATGAAGTTGGCGATATCGAGCGATTTGAGCGCGAAGCGTTCGAGCTTGAAGGGGCCTCTTGGCGTATTCGCGTCGATCCCTTCGACAGCAAACTCGCCGACCTTGCCGTCGTCCAGATTGAACCTGATCGCGGCGAGCTTGAACGGGCCTTGCGGTGTGTCGGCCGAAAGCCCGCGCCACTCCGCGGTTCCAATCCGCATGCCCTCGTAGATCGAGGCTGCCTTTTCGACCAGTTCGCGCGCCTGTGCCGGCGAAGGCTGGCCGGTTCCGGCCGCCTGCAGCGTCGCCAATAGCGCCGGAAGCTGCAGCCCCGACGGGCGCAGCGCGACGTCGTCGATCGTCATCGCGTCGATGCGCATGCGAATGCCTTGCGCTGACGTGACGGTGTAGGGGCCGGCGGTTGTCTTGCCGTAGGCCCGGATATAGCGGTCGTCGTTGCTCTTTTGCGGATCCAGGATGGTCGCGATCGCGCCGGTGTCGAGATCGCGCGAGGCGAGATTGGCGATCTCGCCGGTCATCTTGTCGGGTTTGCCGGCGTGTTGCGTGTTGACCGTGAAGTTGGCCCGCTCGACCTGCATGGTGGCGATCTTGCCGCCCTTGATGTCCTGTATTGTGGCGCCCGAATAGGCGAACTCTCCCGACACGGCGGGACCGAAATTCATCGTCCCTGTAATGGTCGGGGCGGAGATCGAGGTCGCCGTCACAGCGGCGAACTGCTGCAACAGGGAGCGATAGGCGTCGATGGGGGACGCCGAGGCCGGCGGGTATTGCAGGCTCGCCGGGCCGGCATAATCCTTTGTCACCAGCCGCGGGATCTTGAAGGCCAGTTTGCCGTCCGCCTGACCCGCAACGCTGCCGTCGATCTCAAGGTCCGATGCTTCGATGGTATCGGCGGAGAAGCGGCCGGCATCCGGCTGGCCCAGTCCGGAAACGACGACGCTCGCGATCTTGACGCGGATCGGCGGCTGCGTTGCCGATTCAGTGGCGACATCGTCGAGCCGGATCGTACGGCTCTTCGCTTCGAAGGAAACCTTGCCGTGGCTGGCCTTGCCGCCGGCCGCCCTGATCTGCTCGAACGCCGCGTCGACCTCACGTGCGACCCGGTGCTGCGTATAGAGCTCGAAGCCGAAGTAGCCGCCCACCGCGATCACGACCGCGGCGACCAGGCCCAGCAGTATTCTTACCATTGGTTGTGCTCCGGGCGCCGACATCGCAGGAGGCAAAATTGCCATATGCCGGTCAAGGGACGGGGGTAGGGAGGAAATTATGCTACCGTCTTTGCTGCTTTGCGTCGATGCCTGTTGATCAGAAGGTTGGCGGTTGTTGCATCGAAGCCGTTGCCCGTGCTTCACATCCGGCTCAATCTGCCGCAAGACTAACGGTTCAAATGAAGACCGGCCCCGGCACGCAATCGGGGTCGTAGAAGCCCGTGGGGGGAGTGCATGTCGTCCTATTCTGAAGATCTACGCTCCGCGGCGCTTGCGTATCACCGCCTGCCGCGCCCGGGAAAACTCGAGATCCAGGCGACCAAGCCGCTGGCCAACCAGCGCGACCTCGCGTTGGCCTATTCGCCGGGCGTCGCGGCGGCCTGCACCGAAATCGCCAACAATCCGGCCGAAGCGGCGTCGCTGACGTCGCGGGCCAACCTCGTCGCCGTCGTCTCCAACGGTACCGCGGTGCTGGGGCTCGGCAATATCGGCCCGCTGGCCTCCAAGCCGGTCATGGAAGGCAAGGCGGTGCTGTTCAAGAAATTCGCCGGGATCGACGTGTTCGACATCGAAATCGCCGCCGACACCATCGAGCGCGTGGTCGAGACGGTGGCTGCCCTGGAGCCGACTTTCGGCGGCATCAACCTCGAGGACATCAAGGGGCCGGAATGCTTCGAGATTGAGGCGCAGCTCAAGGAGCGGATGAAGATCCCGGTGTTCCACGACGACCAGCATGGCACGGCCATCATCGTCGGCGCCGCGATCACCAATGCGCTGCTGCTCAACGGCAAGAAGCTGCCCGACGTCAAGATCGTCTGCTCCGGCGCAGGAGCCGCCGCGATCGCGTGCCTGAACCTGCTGGTCTCGCTCGGCGCGCAGCGCAAGAACATCTGGGTCTGCGACATCGACGGCGTCGTGCATGAGGGCCGCAACACGCTGATGGACCGCTGGAAGGCGGTCTATGCCCAGAAGACCAATGCCCGCGTGCTGGCTGACGTGATCGGCGGCGCCGATATCTTCCTGGGGCTGTCCGCGCCCAACGTGCTGAAGCCCGAGATGGTCCAGTCGATGGCCGACAAGCCGCTGGTGATGGCGCTGGCCAATCCGAACCCGGAAATCATGCCGGACGAGGCGCGCAAGGCGCGTCCCGACGCGATGATCTGCACCGGACGTTCCGACTTCCCGAACCAGGTCAACAACGTCCTGTGCTTCCCGTTCATCTTTCGCGGCGCCCTCGATGTCGGCGCCACCGGGATCAACGAGGAGATGAAACATGCCGCGGTCGATGCGATCGCCCAGCTCGCGCGCGACCCGCCGTCGGACGCGGTGGCGCAGGGTTTTGACAGCGGCGAGACGCAAGGCTTCGGCCCCGGTTCGCTGATCCCGAGCCCGTTCGACCCGCGGCTCATCCTGCGTATCGCGCCGGCGGTGGCGAAGGCCGCGATGGAGTCAGGCGTGGCAACGCGCCCGATCAGGAATTTCGAGGAATATACCGCGCTGCTCGAGCGCTTCGCGTTCCGATCCGGCCTGACCATGAAGCCGGTATTCGCCAAGGCCAAGGCCCAGCCGGTGCGCGTGATCTACGCCGAGGGTGAGGACCAGCGGGTGCTGCGCGCGACGCAGGTCGTGCTGGAAGAGAAGCTGGCGCGGCCGATCCTGGTTGGCCGTCCCTCGGTGGTCGAAGCCCGGATCAAGCGGTTCGGCCTCTCGATCAAGGCCGGGCAGGATTTCGACCTCGTCAATCCCGAGGACGATCCGCGCTACCGCTCCTATGTGCAGACCTATATCGACGTGGCGGGCCGGCGCGGCGTCACGCCCGAAGCCGCGCGCACGGTGGTTCGCACCAACAACACCGTGATCGCCGCCCTTGCGGTGGTCCGCGGCGAGGCTGACGCGATGCTCTGCGGCGTCGAAGGCCGCTACATGAGCCATCTGCGCCATGTCCGCGAGATCATCGGCTTCCTGCCGGGGGTGAGCGATTTCGCGGCGCTGGCGATGATGATCACCAGCAAGGGTTCCTATTTCATCGCCGACACTCAGGTGCGGCCGAACCCGAGCGCCGAGGAGCTCGCGGAAGTGGCCTCGCTCGCGGCCAACCATGTGCAGCGCTTCAACATGAAGCCGCGCGTCGCGTTCGTGTCACATTCCGACTTCGGCAGCTACGATACCGACTCCTCGCGCAAGATGCGCCGCGCCACCGCGCTGTTGAAGGAAAAGCATCCGGAGATCGAGGCCGACGGCGAGATGCAGGGCGATACCGCGCTCTCGGCCGCGGCGCGAAAACTCGTGCTGCCGCATTCGAAGCTGGAAGGCGACGCCAACATCCTGATCATGCCTAACCTCGACACCGCCAACGTCGCCTACCAGATGATCAAGACGCTGGCGGACGCGCTGCCGGTGGGGCCGATCCTGATCGGGCCGTCCCGCCCGGCGCATATCCTTACCCCGGGCGTCACCGCGCGCGGCGTCCTCAACATGACGGCGGTCGCCGCCGTCGAAGCCCAGGAGCGTGCCGGCCGGCAACAGCCGACCCTGTTCGGGTAGATCCCGAACCCGGGCCGGTATCCGGCCTTTGTTCTGACGTGTTTCCTCATGGACCAATACGTAACACGTGCGGCACACGCATGGTTCGAATGCGCCGTGATCAACAAAGCGCCTTGGTTCTGCTTCTATCGGAAGGTCTGGTTGCGACGCGCGCAGGCTCCTGCGTGGACCGTTTCGATTTGAGCGTTTGAAAAGCGGAGGCGGAACGCCCATAATCGTCTCGCGCCGCCTGCTAGTTTTGCATGCCATCCAGTGAGGCCGATCCCATGCCAGCGTTAGTTACCTTCGGGCGAGTCCTGTTCGCCGTGCTCTTCATGTACACGGGAGCGACCAAGCTGTTCGCGATACAGCCGACGGCGGACTTCATCGCGTCGAAGGTGACCATCCCCGCAATGCTCGCGCCCTATACCTCGCAGATCGAAACCATGGCGGGCATGCCGATGCCGCAGATATTGGCGATCGCCGTCGGCGGCTTTGAAATCCTTGCGGGCCTGATGATCGCGGTCAATATCGGCGCGCGCTTCTTTGCGATCCTTTTGATCTTCTTCGTGATCGGCGCAACGTTCTATTTCCATGATTTCTGGAATCAGCCGGCGCCCGAGAACGCCAGGGTGCTGATCGAGGCCCTGAAGAACCTCTCGATCATCGGCGCGCTGTTCATGATCGCAGGCTACGGCAGGGGACCGCGGCCGAATGAGGCGGCCTACGGAGACATCTGAGTAGCTTGACGCGTCAGGCGTTGCGCCGCCACGGCGTGACGCTGACCTCATGGGCCTTATCGAGCATCTGCGGCTCGCCGGCGCGCAAGCCGTGTGCGGCGAGGATGTCCTGCGGCGAACGCAAGGGCACGCCGGGGAAGCAGGGCTCGCCGCCGGGTACGCGGACATGCGGCGCCAGCGACAGCCAGAACGTGTCGTAGCGGTCCATGAACATGCCGAACACGCCGGGCCCGCCGATCACGGCGACGGTGCCGGCCGCGACGCCGGCATGTTCGCAGGCGGCTTCGAACGAGGCGCCTGCCGGATTCCACAAAATGGCTTTCGGATTGCATGGATCGGACGCGAGCGCGGCGATCTTTCGCGTCAGGATGACGCGCTTGCGGCGCGGCGAGTTCGGCTGGTCCTCGTAGGAATTACGGCCGTGCAGGATCAGATCGGCGCGGTCGAGGGCGGCGGTGAAGAACGCCTTGTCGCCCTCGAACTTCAAGTCGTCCGGCATCACGTTGCGCGCATCGGCCAGCATGCCGTCCGCGGAGACGATGACATAACCTTCGATACGCAGCGCCGGCACGGTAGGTGTCGCGGAGGCGTTATTCCGAGATCGTCTGGACGACGCTGGAGACCGGGCGCGAACTCACGGTCGGCAGCTTCAGATCCTTGACGACTTCCTCGTCATATTGCGCGATGGTCTGGACCGGCGCCTTGGCGCGCATCGCGACCACCTTGTAGCCGCCGGCCTTCAGCTTCTTCAGGAGCTCGGGCAGGGCTTCGGCGGTGTGCCTCTGGAAGTCATGCATCAAGATGATGCCCTTGCCGTTCTTCTCGACCTTGCGCATCACGGTGTCGATGATGGTCTGGGCCTTGCTGGCCTTGAAGTCGAAGGAGTCGAGATCGCAGGAGAAGATCGCGATGTTGCGGGTGCCGAGATAGGTCACCATCTCGGGCGGGTGCTGCAGCGCCGGGAAGCGGAAGAACGGCGCCGGTGCCTTGCCGAGCGCCCACTTCACCGCGCTGAATCCCTTTTCGATTTCCTCCTTGCGCTGATCTTCATTCAGCTTCTTGTTGACGAGGGCTGCATGCGACCAGGTGTGCGATCCGATGGTATGGCCGGCCGCCATCACCTGCCGGAGGATTTCGGGATGGTAGGTGGCGTGCTTGCCGATCGGAAAGAAGATGCCGGTGGTGCATTCTTCCGCGAGCGTCTTCAGGACGGACGGCGTGTTCACCGGCCACGGGCCGTCGTCGAAGGTCAGCACGACCTCCTTGTCACGCAGGAAGTCGAGCTCCTTGAAATGCTCGAAGCCGAAGCCGGGACCGCCCGTGGTGTCGATCTCGACGGTACGTCCGATACCGAGCGCGTTCGGATTGTTGCAGGGCGGACGGGTCGAGACGGGGGCCGGTGGCGGGGCGGGGACGGGGGCTGGCGCTGCCGCGGCCTGCGGCTGCGCGGTGGCGCCCTTGGTGGGTAGCGCCTGCGACCACGCCGCGCTCGATGCCAACAGCGAAACCGCGCCTGCAAAGATCATCCCTGCCGCTACACGCATCTTGTTTTCCTTAAGTTGAATCCCGCACCCGGTCGCGCCACCGCCATCTTCCGGCCTGCCACCATTCCCCGAAGCAGATAATAGCCTAGCCGCGGCAGGCGCGCCAACGCAACGGCTGCGGTTACGCCCAATCGTAATGTTGCCGTAAGGGGTTAATTCAGGACGCCGCCAGCGCCCGCGCGATGGCGGTTTTCACCCGTGTATCCACGGGTTCGACGGATTCCGGGAAGACTTCGGCGATCTGGCCGTCGCGGCCGATCAGGTATTTGTGGAAGTTCCAGCGCGGAACATCCTTTGGCCGCGCCTCCGCCGCCCATCTGTAGAACGGATGCGCGTTCGGACCCCTGACGACGGCCTTCGCGGCGATCGGGAAGGTGACGTGGTGATTCTCTGTGGTCGCGGTGATCTCGCTTACGCCGCCCGGTTCCTGGCCGCCGAAATCGTTGGAGGGGACGCCGACGATCATCAGGCCGCGGCCGCTGAACTCGGTCCACAATTCCTGCAGTCCGCCATATTGCGGCGTGAACCCGCATAGCGAGGCGGTATTGACGATCATGATCGGGCGGCCGGCAAATTCGGAAAGCCTGATGTCGCCGCCGGCCAGCGCCGGAAACGAAAACGCATAGGCCGTGATCCGGCTCATGCCGGCCTGCGCCAGCGATTGCCGGCTTGAACTGACGGCTGCGACCGCGGCCAGCGCCGTCGATATCAGGCTCCTGCGGTCGATCATGAAAGCCTCGCGCCCTGCTGTTCTCCAGCGCGAAGCATAGCGCAAGCTGCGTGCCGCCGCCCCTCAACAAGCCGTTATGGCGCCTGCCGCAGCGGGACGATGAAGTCGGTGCCTTCGCCGGTCTCGCCGCCCTGGCTGACGCCGAGGTCGGAGACGATGATCGAGCCGCCGGTGGACAGCACCTCGGCGATGCGTGCCATCGCTTCGGGCGCGACGCCGATGCGATCCAGCGCCTCGGCTGGACTGTTCGACGCCGGCCTGGCTTCGGCAGCGTCCATCTTGCGGCGGCCTGCCGTGCGGCCGTTCTCCGCGGCTCGGGCGGCGGTGCGCGCCGTGACCGGCAACGACACCACCGACCAGCGCAGCATATTGGGATCGGTCTTGTCGGTTTCGGCGGTGAAGACGTGGGTGCCGAGCGGCCGGTCGCTCGGCGCGATCGTGACAGGCACCTCGAACTGCGGCCTGAAGCTCTCGCGAACGTACAACTTGGAGTCCTTGCGGCTCACGAACACCGCGATCTGACCGGCGCGCCTCGGTTCGGCCTTGGCAGCCTTTTCGGCGCCGGGCACGCGCGCGGTGTCCTTCTTCACATCAGCCGGCGGGGTGGCTACGGCGTTGACGGGCTCGGCAGGCTTTTCCGCAGGCTTCGAATCCGTGGCCTCGGTTTCCGACGGCTTGGCCTCGTCGACATTGGTCGGCTCTGGAGCGGCGATCGCGGCGGTGGGCGTCTCGCCGTTCAATCCTTCGGCCTTTGTGTCCGACGTCGCTTCGGCCTTTGCATCGCCGGCATCGGTCGACTTGACCTCGGCAGAAGGCGCCGCGTCGGACATGGTCACGGCGTCCTTTTGCAGCGCGCTGCTGGCATCGGCGGTGTGGGTCCGTTCACGCAGCGGGGTGTGTCCGACGCTCGGCCGAAGATCGAGGCCGGCATCGGCCTTCACCGGGCCGGCATTGGCGGGCATTGCTGCACCCGCATCCGCGCCCTTGTCGCCTTTCACCGCAGGCGCGTCATTTGCCGGATCGTCGGCAAGGAGAGGCTGCGGCGCGACCTTTTGCGCCATCAGCAACGGATGCGAGAAACTGGCTGGCGTGATCTGGCCGGGCGTGATGATGACCCGCGCGCCCATCCGGGTCCAGTTCCACATCTTCACCGCAAACGCCGTCGGCATGCGGATGCAGCCGTGCGACGCCGGATAGCCAGGCAGAACGCCGGCATGCAGCGCGATCCCCGACCAGGTGATGCGCTGCATGTAAGGCATCGGCGCGCCGCTATAGATATTGGAGCGGTGCATCTTGTTTTTCTGGATGACGCTGAACACGCCCATCGGGGTCGAATGCCCCTTCATGCCCGTCGATACCGGGCTTTCGGCGAACAGTCCGTTGGCGTCGTAGACGCGGACTTTCTGCTGCTCGATCGAGACCGCGATGATCAGCGGCCCGCGAGGTTTGGCACTGGTTTCCTTGATGGCCTTCTCGGCCTTGGCGGAGGAACGGCGCGCTTTCGGCTTGCGCGGCTGGAGCGGCTGTGACGGCCGGTAATAGCTGGGATCGGAATCCTGCCAGTAGAACATGGCGGCGGCGTCCGCCTGGGCGGCGGCGGCAACCGAGCCGGCTGCCGTCAACATCGCAATCTGCCAAAACCGTCGCTTCGAAATGGTCGCGCCCGCACCCAACGCACTAAAAAGCCGACACCCGTTCACGCGCATTGTCCTCAAATCCGGATACTCGAATCCACCGTCCTGCCAACTCGTTTGTTGTCGCAAGGGGGAAAAGCGTTCACCAGCGTAGGCCTTATAATATCAGCGCTTTTCGTCCCAAACGTAGCAAAAAAGCCTCACATTTCGTTAAACCGCCACGGCCGGACGGCCCTCGGCTATCTCACGGTCACGTCAGCACGACGGCCTTCCCGTGTGACATTCCGGCACTACATAGGCGGCGTGCCCTTCATCGGAGATATCAATGACATCCAAGGCCATCGTTAAGTGTGACAAGAAGTGGAGAATGTTGGCCTTGGTGGTGCTGGCGTTGACGGCGTGGCAAGCCGGCCCGGCACAGGCCGCGGATGAGCCCGACCTGATTTTTCGCCGCTCCACGGTCTTCAAATGGCTGAGCCCCAACGACAAGCTCGCGACCTACGCGGTCGACGATCCCGAGATCGAGGGTGTGGCCTGTCACTTCACGGTTCCGGAGAAGGGCGGCTTCAAGGGCTGGCTCGGCGTTGCCGAGGAAGTCTCCGACATTTCGCTGGCCTGCCGCCAGATCGGCCCGATCAAGTTCAAGCACAAGCTGGAGCAGGGCGACGACATGTTCCGCCAGCGCCGCTCGCTGTTCTTCAAGAAGATGCAGATCGTCCGCGGCTGCGACGCCAAGCGCAACGTGCTGGTCTACATGGTCTATTCGGACAGGCTGATCGAGGGCTCGCCCAAGAACTCGACGTCCTCGGTGCCGATCATGCCCTGGGGGGCAGCCGACTCCGCGATTCAGAAATGCGGTGAATTCATCCAGTAGGCCCGATGCCATCACAGATAAGGGATCGGGTCCGGGGGACGAGGGCACCAGGCTCACCTTTTGCCCCGATTGGGATTTTGGCTGGCCTCCGGGCCGCGACCGTCCTTGTGGTCGCGGCAGCCGACCAGATGCACGAATTGCTGCGGCGCCGAGACATTGCCGCGAAATTCGCCGCCTTGCTGCGACATCGCGCCGCTCACGCTTGCGGGCTGCGCCGGGCGTCTTCCTTGATGCCCGGTCTTCATGAAAGGATCGATCCGCGGTTCGGAGCGGTCACTTGCAGACAACTCTTCGACCGCCGGCTGGCCTGCTTTGCGGGTCGCCGTTGCACTGCCAACATCGATGTTGCCATGACCCACGACGGCTGTCCCTTGTTGATGAAGGGGTTGAACGCACGAGCGCGCGCAAAGTTGCGCAGGCGTTTGAAAGAGTCGCTGGCGCGTGGCCTCGGTTCAGCCTGACCGACCGCAACGCGGGGCCGTTCTGGTCCGTTGGACGAGGGTGAGCCGGCTCGGACCGGCAGCCCCTGGTTTCAGGGCAAGGATTTGAAGCGCCGGAGCCGAGCCTGAATTCATTGAGTTTTTTCCGGGATTGTTTCGTCCGGCGGGTGCCGACGAAACAATTCTCCTGGCGACGAAACCATTTTCCGCTTTTGGCGCAGATACCCGGAAACAGCCGATGGTTATCAGAGGACAACGAGACGGCAGGCGATGCCGACCCGATAACCGGAGACATCCATATGCGGACCTGCAGCTTCATCCTCGCCTTCGCCTTCGTCATGGCTGGGCCCTCGATGGCTGGTTCTGCGGAAAAGGGCCTGCCCGGGGTCGGTACTTTCGCCTATCATGGTTCGCCGGTTGCGATGGCGGCGCGTCAGCCGATGGTGTTGGCCGCCAAGTAACAGTGACGTCGCGGATGCTTTGCATGCTGGTACGTATCTGTTCTGCCGTAATCCTCTCGTGCCTGCTTTTCAGCGGCGCGGCGCAGGCTCAGGCGCAGTTTCAGGCGCCGCAGACCACCTTCCGCTCCCTGTTCAAGGTCCCCGATCCGCGCGGCGAGTTCGTTAGGCTATGCGCGCCACATATGGTCGGCCGCTGGGCGCATCCCGAAAGCGTGTGCAGTTGCCTGCACGACTACGCCGCCGCGACCGTCGAAGACGCCGACCTGCGCGAGGCGCTTTTGCGCGGCATCAGCGAGACCGGCGTGCCGACGATCGAGACCGCCTGGGTGCCGGCGTCCAAGCGGGCCGAGATCGGCCCGACCTTCACCAAGATCGCCAAGTCGACGCTGCAGTGCATGTTCGAACCGGCGACGAACGAGTAACGCCGGCGATAGCCGGCCGAATTCCCGCAGGCTCGACACGGCGGCAACGGCCATTGTAAGCAATGCCCGGTCGACGATCTCTCGTGAGCCAGCCGATGCCGCCGGGACGTTTCCTGCTCTCATGCGCGATGCTCGTTGTGCAGGGCCTGCCGGCCGCCGCTGCGCCCGACGAGGACCTGCTGGGCAAGGCGGCCGGCTATCCCATCGGCACGCGCGCCAACTGGTACTACGATGAGAGCGTCCGCGTCGGCTCGTTCAGCCATGTCGACCAGCTTCTTCCGCATTACACATTGGCGAAATCGACTGCGCCGCTGCGGCTTCCCGTTCACGCCGCGCAAGGCGACGCCCTATTTCGGCTATGGCTACCAGTTCTGGCTGTTCCCGGGCGAGAAGCGGCGGTTCGCGCTGCTCGGCGTCTACGGACAGTCGATCTTCGTCGATCCCGAACTGAAGCTGGTGATGGTGATTACCGCCGCGGCGAAGAACGCCAGCGTCGGCAAGGAGCCGTTCGCGCGCGAGCGCGATGCGTTGTGGCGCGGCGTCGTCGGCAAATACGGAAGCTGGTCGGGAAGGTCCCGCTGGCGAAACCCCTGGCACAAAGGAGTAGTCATGCGATCTCTGCTCATCGGCCTGATCGGCCTGGTCTCGCTGGCCGTATCTCCGGCGCTCGCCGCCGACGCGGCGACGCAGGAAGCCAACAAGAAGGTGGTGCTCGAATTCTACGATGCGGCGCTCAACCGGAAGGATTTCGACGCCGCCGCCAAATATTTCGGACCGCATTACATCCAGCACAATCCGACCGCGCCCGACGGCATCGAGGGCTTCAAGGGTTTCCTCGGCTTCCTGCGCGAAAAGTTTCCGGACTCCCGAAGCGAGATCAAGCGGGCCTTCGCCGATGGCGACTACGTGATCCTCCATGTCCACAGCGTGCGCGAAAAGGGCACGCGCGGCCGCGCCATCGTCGACATCTTCAGGCTGGAGAATGGCAAGATCGTCGAGCACTGGGACGTGGTGCAGGATATCCCGGAGAAGGCCGCCAACACCAACGGCATGTTCTAGGGCAAGAACTCGCCGCTAGCGCTTCTTTGTTCCCAGCCGCGGGATGCATTTGCGGGTGCGGACGATTCCGTTCGTCGTCATCTGGGAGCCCTGAACTTCCTTGATCTGGCCCGCCGGGCACGATCCGTCATCGACCATCACGCGCTGGCCGAGCCTGAGGTCGACGATGTCCTGCTCGCGCGAGAACGTTTGCGCCAGTGCCGAAGTTGAACAGAGGAACACGCCGGCGATCAAGGTGCCGGCGAGGACGTAGGAGAAGATGTGTTGGCCGGGCATCCGGATTTCCGCTACGAAATTGATGTGGGAGGCGACCTTAGTGACGCGCCCGCGATTCTGGTAGGGCGCCGGCTGTAGCAGTCAACTCGCCACTGTCAGCCGTTTGACCCTGGTTCCACGCGTATTCGGCTTGCGACTGGCCTGCAAGGCGGCGAGCGATGACTTCGCCAGCCGCTCGGCCGATGCGATCAGCTGCGGCAGCGGATGGCCGGCAAAGCCGAGAACGAAGCCCGGCAGCGGGCGCGCGCGATAAAAGGTTTCCGCGAGTAGCCAGCCGCCGACGCCGGCCTCGGCCTTCGCCTGCGCGGCAACGCGCGGATCAGTGGCTGGATCGAACCGCGCGACCAGATGCAGGCCCTGCGAAGGGACCGGCACCGACAGTTCTCCATTCGACGCCGTCGACAGCGTCGATGCCAGCCCGTCGCGCGCTTCGCGGTACAGCCCGCGCACCCGCCGCAGGTTGGCCGCGAACGCGCCGGAGTTCAGCATGTCGGCAACAGCGCCTTCGTGCAGCGTGCCGGGAAAGCGATCGAGCGCGGCGCGCGCGGCCGTCACCGGTCCGACCAGCCGCTCGGGCAGCGCGCAATAGCCGATGCGCAGGCCGGGAAACAGCGTCTTGGCAAAGGTGCCGACGTAGATGACGCGCGAGAGGTGATCGATGCCGGCGAGCGACAGCAGCGGCGCGCCGTCATAGCGGAACTCGCTGTCGTAATCGTCCTCGATCACGAAGGCGCCTGCCTCACGCGCCCAGTCGAGCAGTTCGAGCCGGCGCGGCATGGACATCTGCACGCCGAGCGGAAACTGATGCGACGGCGTCACATAGGCCGCGCCGGCGGAGGGCGCGAGCGCGCGGCCGCGCGCCACGATCATGCCGGAGCCGTCGACTGGCACGGAGACAGGGCGCAGCCGGCAATGCTCGATAGCCCTGCGCGCCGCGGGGTAGCCTGGGTCCTCGCACCAGATCTGGTCGTTCGCCTTCAGGATCGCGCCGAGCACGATCCGCAGGGCATGCTGCGTTCCCGACGTCAGCATGATCTGGTCGGGATCACAGCGCAGCCCGCGCGCCGACAGCAGATGATCGGTAATCGCCACGCGGAGTTCGCGGCTGCCCCTGGGGTCGCCGTAGTGAAGGTGCTCGGTGCCGAACGCGCGCAGGCGCCGGCCGGCGAATGCCCTGAAGCGCTGCAGCGCCCGCTCGTCGATGTGGGTGTAGCCGAGCGCGAGCAGGCCTTGCTGGGGTGGTTCGACCGCGATCCTGGTCTTGGTTCTGTCGCTGGCGCGGGCCGGGATGCGGGCCGCAACGAAGGTGCCGGAGCCGACGGTCGCGACCGCAAATCCGTCCGCGATCAGCCGTTCATAGGCCGAGGTGACGGCGTTGCGGCGAAGGCCGGTCTGCTTCGCCAGCGTGCGCGAGGGCGGCAGCGGCTCGCCGGGCTTGGCGATCCCGCCGGTGATGGCGTGGCACAGCGCCTGATAGAGCCGGTGCTGCGAGGAGGCGGCCTGTGTCACGTGCGGGCCTGAGAGGTCGAGCGCCAGTTCAGGCTTGCGGCGGGCCGGCGGATTGGTCGGAATTTTTCGCATGGAATTGGCACTATCGCAGACCAAATTGGCCGGTACAACCGTATCGACCGACCAACAATCCCGACGGAGCTGTCGTGACCGAAGCCGAGACCAGCACTTCGTATCCAGTGTCGCCACGCAATCAGGTAAAGCGCCTGCATGAGCGCGGTCGCTACGACCACGCGACGATCCACGGCCTGCTGGACGCCTCGATGTTGTGCCACGTCTCCTATGTGATCGACGGCCAGCCCTATTGCACGCCGACCTTCTTCTGGCGGGAAGGAACCAAGTTGTACTGGCATGGCTCCAGCGCCAGTCGCATGTTGCGCAGCCAGTCCGCCGGCCAGCGGGTCTGTCTCACCGTCGCGCAGATCGACAGCCTGGTGCTGGCCCGATGCGGCTTCAACCATTCGGCGGATTACCGCGCCGTGATGGCGTTCGGGACAGCCTATCTCATCACCGATCCCGCCGAGAAAGAGCAGGCGCTGGTTGCCATGGTCGACCGCTTCTTTCCCGATCGCACCGCGACCTTAAGGCAAAGCACGGTGCAGGAGATCAAGGCGACGGCGGTCATCGCCATGGAGATCGAGGAGGCCTCGGCCAAGATCAGGTCAAAGGGTGTCGGTGACGACGAAGAGGACTACGAGTTACCGATCTACGCCGAGCGCATTCCGGTGCGCACGGTGCTGGGACGGCCGGAACCCTGTCCGCGCCTTCTGGATGGTGTCGAGCGGCCAGCCTCGCTGGGCGGTTACTCGGAGGGACGCCTGCTCGAAGATGCATTGCGGGATGCGCATTTTACGCATTACGCCGGCGGCTGAGATCGGGCTAGGGTACGCACTCCCAAGTCTGTCTTGATTGGAGCTGCCGCATGACGACCGATACGCAACAGAGAATCCTTGACGCCATCGACGCCGGCTTCGACGCGCAGCTGGCGACAACAAGGGATTTTGTTGCGATACCGTCCACCCGCGGCGCCGAAGGGCCGTGCCAGGACATGATCGGCGACCTCCTGCGCCAGCGCGGCTACGAGGTCGACGACTGGCATATCGACGTCGAGGATCTGAAGGACCTGCGCGGCTTTGGCCCGATCGAGCATGATTTCTCCAGGGCGCGCACCGTGGTCGGCACTTACCGTCCTTCGAACAATTCAGGTAAATCGCTGATCCTGCAGGGCCACTGCGACGTCGTTCCGGCAGGCCCGCTCGAGATGTGGGAGACGCCGCCGTTTTCGGCTGTCATCAAGGACGGCCGGATGTACGGCCGCGGCGCCTGCGACATGAAGTCCGGCACCATTGCCGCGCTCTATGCGCTGGACGCGATCAAGGCCGCCGGGTTGAAGCCGACGGCGCGCATTCACTTCCAGTCCGTGATCGAGGAGGAGAGCACCGGCGTCGGCGCGCTCTCGACCCTGCAGCGCGGCTATCGCGCGGATGCCTGCTTCATCCCGGAGCCGACGGGCGAGACCATGGTGCGCTCGCAGGTCGGCGTGATCTGGTTTCGGTTGAAGGTGCGCGGCTTCCCCGTGCACGTGTTCGAAGCCGGTGCCGGCGCCAACGCCATCATGGCGGCCTATCATCTGATTCACGCGCTGCAGAAGCTCGAGGCCGACTGGAACGAGCGCGCCAAGGCTGACAAGCACTTCAAGGTGGTCAGCCATCCGCTCAATTTCAATCCCGGCATCATCAAGGGTGGCGACTGGGCCTCCAGCGTGCCGGCCTGGTGCGACGTCGATTGCCGCATCGCCATCCTGCCGGGCTGGTCGATCGCCGAATGCCAGAAAGAGATCCTGGCCTGCGTCTCGGCGGCCGCGCGGGACCACCGCTTCCTCTCCAACAACCCGCCGCAGGTCGAATGGTCGGGCTTCCTGTCGGAAGGCTATGAACTCGTGAACTCGGCCGAACCGGAAGCCGCCTTCGCGAAGGCGTTCGGCGCCGTCTATGGCGGCGTGGTGCCGGACCGCGCCTTCACCGCGCTGACCGACACGCGCTTCTACGGGCTGAACTACAACATCCCGAGCCTGTGCTTCGGCGCGACGGGCGCCGCGATGCACGGCTTCAACGAATATGTCGAACTGGACTCGCTGCGGAAATCGACCAAGGCGACGGCGCTGTTCATCGCGGAATGGTGCGGTGTGGAGAAGGGGTGAGTGTTGAAGACGATATTTCACCGTCATTGCGAGCGAAGCGAAGCAATCCATCTCTCCGCCTGCTGAGGCATGGATTGCTTCGCTTCGCTCGCAATGACGGCGGAGAGTTCACAGCTGGTCAGCCCACAACGCCTTCACAATCGCATCGAGCCCGTCCGTCAGCGCGGCCGGACCGGGCTGCAGGATGATCGTCGACTTGATCTCGACGATGCGGTTGTCGCGCACCGCCGGGATGTCGCCCCAGCCGGGGCGCTGCCGGATGCGGTCCGGCACCACCTTCTTGCCGCACCAGGAGGCGAGGATCACGTCGGGTGCGGCGTCACGCACCGCGTCAGGCGAAATGATGCGGTCTTTCGCTGCCTGCTGCAGCCGCAGTTTCGGCAGCGCGTCCTCTCCGCCGGCGATCTCGATCAATTCTGATACCCAGCCGATGCCTGAGATCAGCGGATCGTCCCATTCCTTGAAATAGACCTTTGGTTTCGGCGACGGACGCGATGTGGCTGAGATGCGCGCAAGGCGCTCCTCAAAATTCCGCGCGAGTAGGTCGGCGCTCTCCGCGGCACCGACGATCGCGCCGAGGGTGCGGATCATCGCGAGAATGCCCGCGATGTCACGCTGGTTGAAGACGTGGACGGCAACGCCGGCGCGTACCAGATCGGCGACGATGGCGGCCTGCAGGTCGGAGAACGCCAGTACCAGGTCGGGCTCGAGCGCGAGTATTTTTGGAATGTCCGCGGAGATGAAGGCGGCAACGCGCGGCTTTTCGCGGCGGACGCCGGGCGGCCGCACCGCATAGCCGGAGACGCCGACAATGCGGTCCTGCTCGCCGAGCAGATAGAGCGTCTCCACGGTCTCTTCGGTCAGGCAGACGATACGGCGAGGCGGGAACTGGCGCATGGCGACCATATGCCGAATTGCGAAGCGCATGTCACGGCAGCCATTACCTCGGAGGTCATTGCCTGATTTACCGGCAGCATCCATGCTAACAGGAGAAGCAGGAACCGCCGGAGGACGAATGACGCCGCTCGAGAAGATACAGTCGATGAAGATGCCGTTCGCGGAGTTGAAAGGCGTGACCTTCACCGAGGCCGGGCTGGATCGGGTGGTGGCGACGATGGTGGTGCGGCCCGACCTCTGCACCTTGCGGAACACGATTCACGGCGGCGCGGTGATGGCGTTCGCGGATTCGGTCGGCGCGGCGGCAACGGTGATCAACCTGCCCCAGGACGCCAAGGGCACCACCACGATCGAGAGCAAGACCAATTTCATCGGCGGCGCCAGGGAGGGCTCGACCGTGATCGCGACCGCCACCCCGGTGCATCGGGGCCGCCGTACCCAGGTCTGGCAGACCCGGCTGGAGACCGAGGACGGCAAGCTCGTGGCTGTCGTCACGCAGACCCAGATGGTGCTGTGAACGGGCGTCACTGCCTAAAATTTGGTTAACGGTGGATGAACTTTACGTGAGGCATTTCAGGGGCTTGCAATTTATATTGCGGCGCACAATATGGGTGCTCTAGGGATTCGAACGCCTCCTCGAAGGGCCTATCTGAGAGGAGTTCTGACTATGTACCTCACCGTTATTGCGGCCGCATTGGCCGATTCCAGCGTGCGTACGCTGAGCCAGCAGGAAGAATTGCCGCTGTTGCGCGATCACCTGCTGCGGCTCGACCGCACCAGCAGGCGCGACCGGTTCCATGGCTTCATGGATGACAGTTTCATCGAGCGCTATGCCGAGAAGTGCGCCAATGACGGCACCGTCATCATCGCGTTCATTGAAAATGGCGTGGTGAGGGGCGCGGCCGAACTGCATCCGCCGGACCGATCACCGGATTCGCTGCCCGAGATCGCCTTCAGCGTCGAGTCATCCGTGCGTCGTCGGGGCGTCGGCAGCATCCTGTTCCGCAAGCTGATCAAGGAAGCGCGCGCCAGGGGCTACAAGAGCCTGCGGATCACCACCGGCGCAGAGAACGAGGCGATGCGGGCGCTGGCCAGCAAGTTCGGCGCACAGCTTGTATTCAGCCACGGCGAATCCACCGGCACCATCGACGTGACCAGATACGATCAGGCCGAGTTCGCTACCTCGTGGGTCGAGAACGGCGTCAATGCGGTCCGCGCGGTCGTGGCTTTCAACCGCGCGTACTGGCGAATGCTGCTTCGGATGGCCGGCGGCGCACCGACCGAGTGGGGCGCTTCATAGCGCCGTTGCGCCGTGGACGACGCAAAATTGCCCAAGGTCCCGTCAACGGGCCTTGGGCTTTTTCATGAGCAGGTGAGGTCAGCCCGCGGCGGCTGGTCAGGTGCCGGTGCGCTTGTCGTTGCCAAAGCGGCGGACCACCTTGCGCTCGACCACGACGGCGCGCTGCGCGCCCTGTTCGCCCGCGATGACGCGGGTCGCCGATCGCGCCAGGGCGCGGCCGGTCTTCTTCACTTCAGCCAGCACTTCCTCGTAGGGAAGGCCCATCAGTGCGGCGGCGAACTCTGCCTGCTGCTTCTGGTCGTCGGTAACCCCCACTGCAGCGAAGATTGCCTCTTCCAGCGTCGGCGGATCCCGCCGGACGCGCCGTGTGCCGTATTTCGTGTTCCAGTCTTCGCTCATAGGGGCCTCGCATTGAATCGCCGAGATACCTAGGTGTCCGAATGTTGCATTGCAATATGAATTTCGCGTGGCAATACAGCCATGCATCTACAATTTCTCCAGGCCGGTAGCACCGTACGGTTGTTCCTCGCGCCTATCAGCGGGAATCAGCGGTCGCCGTCAGATCGAGCGATTGCTGCGGCCATCGTTTCAATGCGGCACGCCCGGCATCGTTCAGCACGTAAATGCCGCGCTCGGCGCGGTCGAACCAGCCATAGACGTTGTGCAGCAGGATCTTGCCGGCGTCGGGGATGTCGATGCGCAAGTCCCGGACGCGCCGGGGCCCACCCGACAGCGCGGAGGCGCAGGCCAGTGCCTGCTGACGGTAGGCCGTCATGATCGGCGCGCGCGTCGATCCGCCCGGCACGGGATCACCCTTGCGCTTGCGATGTTCCGCGATCAGCCGCGAGCGCTTCCTGGGATTGCGTCGCGGCGCCGATGTCGGCGGTTTGACGATCACCTCGACATCGCCGGTGTTGGTGACGGCGAGCATGCCGAAGCCGAGGCGGCGGCAGAGATTGCGGTATCGCGCGTCGCTCTCGCGGCCCTTGCCACGGGCGGACAGTCTGGCCGCAAGCCAGACCTCGTCGGCGGCAGCGGCGCGATCGACCGCCTGCAGGATCAGTTCGAGATTGAAGGCAAGCTTGAGCTCGCCGATCACGACGACCGGCGGGTCATCGCCGCTCAGCGCCACCAGATCGCAGCCGCCGACCTCGCCCTTGACCGTGAAGCCGAGCTTTTCCAGGAAGTGTTTGACGGGAAGATAAAGCTCGGTTTCCAAAATTTGCTCCGGCGGCGCAGGGGCCGCGACTCAGTGTATTGATGCTAGCCGAATTCCCGTAAAGCGTTTGATCGCCCGGCGCAGGGGCGGCTATCCTGCGCGCCGGGGACAAGGCCAGAGGCAATGGAGGGAACCTGTGAATCCGGTATTCGCGGGTCAAATCGCGTTGCCGGATCAGAAGTGGACAGGGCGTGCTGCAAGGATTGTATAAATTCAGTTTTGTGAGCGGGCGGGGAACCGGGTGCGGCGTGATGTTCGCCACCGGGAGCGGTCGGCTCTATGGCGGCGATTCCGGCTCGTCGTTTGCCGGCGGTTTCAACTCGGCTGACGGCGTCATCGCGGTCGAGCTCACGATGTCCCGTCACAACCACGATCCGAAATACGTTCCGATGTTTGACGTCGATCCCGTCGACCTGCGTTTCACCGGCGTGCCGCGCGGCGAGGAAATCCATTTCGAGGGTGAGAGCGCCGCGTTGCCGGGCGTCCGCTTCAACACCATCCTGACCCGGATCAATGATTCCGACGCGCCGCCGCCCGGCGAGGTCGGCGCTGACGGCATCAGCAACGGGCTCTATTCCATCCACATCCGCATGCTTGACGGGATCGATGCCGGCAACACCGGCGTCATGATGCTCCAGGACGGCTCCATCAGGGGCGGCGACGCCTTCTTCGACTATATCGGGGCGTATTCGTCGGCGAACGGCCGATGGAAGGGCGAAATCGTCAACCGCGAGCACACGCCGAGCCGGGGCGAGCGGCCGGTATTCGGCGGCCATGAGGTCGGCATCGGCTTTTCCGGCACCTACGACGGCGACGGCGCGGAAGGCGAAGCCACTGCGCTCGTCGGCAAGCGCAGCATCCGCTTCAAGGCGGTGCTGCGCAAGCTGGTGGAGGTGGCAGATTAGCTTATTAGCCGGTCGTAGTCAGCGTGAGAGCCGATCCAGAACCAAACATAGGCATCATCGAGTTCAACAGCCAAGGCACGATACCGGAGTCCGACACGTGCAGACCAGTATGGGGCCGACTCTCTTGAATTGAAGGGAGGGATGGCGCGGATCGCTCTCGAGCAACACGAACTCAGCCAGCTTTTGAATCGTGGATGGTCGTCCTCGATACGCGGCCCAAAATCGTGGTGATGCCGAGTGCTTCACAGATCTCGGGATCTTCCTGGGCGATACGCTGCGATCGCTTCCTCTGCGAATGCATCAAGTTTGCCGGCATGCGCATCACGTTCAATGGCCGCGTCAAATTGATCGGCGACGAACGCTTCGAACCAGGTACGAAATCGGGCCAACTCCTGGGGAGGCAATTGCTCGACCGCCTTTTCAAGGTCTTCGGCTGTAGTCATTCCCTTGATATAACGCCCGTCGGCACTAGCAAAAGACCATGAGTTGGGGGAGGAAGGTGTCCTAAACCCTCCCGGTCACCGGCAGCAGTGCGCCGGTGACGGCGCTCGCCGCGTCGCTGGCGAGGAACAGGATCACATCGGCCAACTCCTTCGGCATCACCCATTTGGCGAAATCGGCTTTCGGCATGTCGGCGCGATTGGCCGCGGTGTCGATGATCGACGGCAGCACGGCATTGACCGTGACCTTGCCCTTGAGTTCGGCGGCCAGCGCCTCGGTGAGGCGGTGCACGCCGGACTTGGAGGCGGCATAGGCGCCCATGCCGGAATTTGCCTGCAGCGCGCCCATCGCGCCGACATTGACGATGCGTCCCGCACCCGATGCCACGAGATGCGGGATTGCCGCGCGCGAGGCGTTGAGGGCGGTCGTGACGTTGAGCGCGTACATCCGTTGCCACGTCCTGGGATCGCCGTCTGCCACCGTCTCATAGGCGAAGCCGCCGGCAATATTGATCAGCGCGTCGATCTTGCCGAAATGCGATGCGGCGGCGTTGATCGCCCTGCTGGCCTGGACCGCATCGGTGAGGTCGACGCCGCCGAGTTCGAACAGGTCGGCCGTGGCCGGAGCCTGCGTCGGCGCGTGATCGACGCTCGCAATCCGGGCGCCTCGGGCCAGCGCTTCATCGACGACGACGCTGCCAAGCGCGCCCAATGCACCCGTCACGACAACCACTTTACCGTCCATGATGGGTCTCCATACACATGCAAAATACAGGCGACACTAACGCTGGGAGCTTTTCATTTGCAATGCCGCGAATTTCGGCGTCTTAATACGCGTGTGCGATGAACTATTCTCGTGGAGGATGTTCGCATGCCCCCTGAGCCGAGGCCCTGCAGCACGCATGCTGATCGCTTCAATTTCACGCAGCCGCTCCGCAACCTGAAGGCAAGTCTCGCGAAGCCCGGAAAGATCAAGATCGTGGCCATTGGCTCTTCGTCGACGGCGGGCGAAGGCGGCGTCGTGCCATACCCGGAAAGATTGGCGAAATTGCTCGGGGATTATTTCCACGACCGGGTGATCGAAATGCTGAACCGTGGCGTCGGCGGTCAGGAAGCGACAACCGAATTGCCGCGCCTCCAGCGCGACGTTGTCGAGGAGCGACCTGCGCTGGTCATCTGGCAGGTTGGTACCAACGCCGTCTTCCGCAACGACGAGTTCGATTTCGACGACGTGATCAATGCCATCGAGAAGGGGGTGCGTGTGCTGAAGGGCGCCAGCGATGTCGTGATCATGGATTCGCAATATGCTCCCGCCGTGGTGGACGGGGGGAAGCTGACATTATCCGAGGATCTTGTGGGCAGGATTGCGCTTGCAGCCGAAGGCGACCGTGTCAACGTCTTTCACCGCTTTGACCTGATGCGGCGCTGGGTTGATCACGATCTTGTTCCGATCGATGACCTGGTCCGCGAGGGCGATGAGAAGAGGCTCCACATGAGCGACTGGGCGACAGGTTGCGTCACCAGGGCCTTGTTCGAGTCGATTACAGCACGCCTGGAGGCGGACGGCACCGCCTAGGGAGCTACGGGGCGTGCGAATTCGATAAAATTTGCCCGAGTTTTGTAAGCCGATTGCAGACTCGGTTCGATACAAGGGCGAATACCAACAAAAGGCAGGGGAATTCGTCATGGGTTTGCCGGATCATGGTTTACCGCTTGTTCAGCTTAAGGAGCAGCGGCGCGACCTGGTCGTAGCGCTGCAGAACCGCAGCGGTCCGGTCTCGAGCTGGGAATTGATGCAGATCGCCGCGCTTCAGCAGGCGATCTCGGCGTTTGAGGACGTCATCACCGACCTCGATGCCGAAATGGAAATGGAAGCAGCGGCCTGAGCCGCCAGGCGCTGGCTGTCGGGCCGGCCAATGCCGGCTTTACGTCTGGCGTCCGGCGGATAGGATGGCCGCATGCGCCGCGCCCTTGCACTGCCAGTCCTCCTCCTCGCGCTGTATGCGCCGCAGGTGGGTGACGCGTCTGCGCAGGCTTGCATTCCCGATCAGCATGGCGCTCTCGTCTGTGGCGAGGGCAAGGCCGCGATGCGGGTGCTTGCCGACACCGTCTCACCGTCGAAGGCTTACGCGTTCGCCTGGCGCAGCGGGCAGGGCTTGACGGTATCAAATCCGCCGCCGGACGGCGTCGAAAATCTCCTGATCCGCATCAGCGACGGTACGGTGCTTGCCAGGCTTGGCGGCACGTATTGGGCAACCGGCGAAGCACGCGCCAACCGCTACGATCTCGCCGCGGCCTGGTCGCCGGACAACCGGTCCGTCGTCGAGGTCGCGAACAGCCGCTGGGACAGCGATTCCTTTGCCTATTATCGGATCGATGACGCAACGGCGGCGAAGCTCGATCTGCGCGCGCTGGTCAAGCCGGTCCTGACAGCCAGGCTGCCGCCGCGCAACCGCAAGGGCAATTCATTTCGCGTGCGCACCGATCTGCCGCTGACGCTCGACGCGCGCGGCCGCCTTGGCTTCACCGCGATGCTCTATGTGCCAAAGGGCGAGACCACCAACGACTACAAGGTACAGGTCAACATCAGGACCAGAGGCGGCAAGCCCTCTGCTGATGTCGTGTCGATCCGGCGCGTGAAGGCGGACTAGCGCTGCAGATAGCGCGCTTCGAGATCGGCGCGCTCGGCCTTGCCGATGCCGAGGCCGTCGCGGATGTAGCTTTCGAGATCGCCGTAGTCCGCATCGATCGCCTCGAAGGCGGCGGCAAGGAACGATGCCTGGACCGCGCCGAGCACCTGCCTGATCTCATCGGGCAGGTCGGTGCTGTGATTGGGATCCCTGCGGTAGAAGCGGTTGGTCAGGAGATAGTCTTCCGAGATGACGTCCCCGGATACGCCGAGCGTATGCAGGATCAGCGCGCAGGCAAACCCGGTGCGGTCCTTGCCCGCGGTGCAATGGATCACCAGCGGCGCGCGATCTTCGAGGAGATGCGCAAACAGCGTGCGGAAGTGCCGTGTGTTCTTCTGCACGTAGCTGCGGTAGGAATCGCGCATCACTTCGACGGCATGGTCGGTCGACAGCGGTGTGCCGTCGGCCGTGATCGCACGCAGTGCCGCGACGACCGTGGGTTCGACAGGAAGCGAATGAACCGATATTTCGGGCATCGCGCATCGCGCGGCGACGCGTTCCTCGGTGCCGCGGAAGTCGAAGGCGCTGCGGACGCCGAGGTCGCGCAGCACGGCGGCATCGTCCTCGGTCAGATGGCCGAGATGGTTGGAGCGAAAAATCTGCCGCCAGCGCACCGTCCGGCCGTCGCCGGTCGGATAGCCGCCGAGGTCGCGGAAATTGCTGGCACCGGAAAGATTGAGATGACGGGCAGGGGCAGGGGTCACTGACATCGGCTGGTTCGAACGATCTCGTATGACGGGGCAATGGAGGGCATGTCGTCTGCTCCCGTCTCGTCTATACTGAACTCCGCAGGGGGAGAAACATGAATTGTCCTGGAAATACGATTTTTGCGAAAACGATTCTTGGCGCCGCGCTGTGCGCTGTGATCGCGACCATCCCGACGACAGCATCCGCGCAGTCCAGTTTCCGGAACTATAGCTGCGCCGACGGATCGCAATTCATGGTCGGTTTCTTCCAGTACGACAAGCGCGCCCATCTGCAACTGGACGGCAAGGCGCTGACGCTGCCCAAGCGCGTAGCGCTGACGGGATCTCGCTATCAGGCCAAGGGCGTGACCTTGCGGATCAACAGGGCAGGCGTCGTGACGCTCAAGAACGTCAGGCGCAAGACCACGACCTGCCAGCAGACATGAAAAAGGGCCGAAACACTATCGTTTCGGCCCTTTTCAGTTCACCGGCGCCTTCACTCGGGCGCGTCCTCGCCAGACACCTCCCGGGCATCAGTGGTCCCGCTCGTTGGTCGCGTCCTGAATGGCGGCGGCGTGGTACCAACTGTCGAAGCAGTCCGCCAGGTTGACCGCCTGGGCGGCCAACTCGGCCGGCTTGGTCTCGCCGTAGCGACGCCCGCCGAGCGCCGCACGGCCCCCGGTCGGGAATTGATAGATCTTGGCAGTCCCCGCACTCGTATTCATCATGTCTGTCTCTCCTTCCGTCGAGGCGTGCCTCCATGGTGCGCCCGACTCGTTCTCCAGTGGTTACGTAAGTCGATATTGTCGGTGCTCCCCGCGCGTGCAAGTGACCAAGATATCGGCAGGTTTTGTCTATTTGGCAGGCAGTTTGGACATTGCTTCCTGCGAGGCAGCCGTAATCTGACCAACGCGCGAGCCGGTGGGATGGTTGCTCGGCAAGGCCAGCATTCCGGGCGCGGGTGCCAAAGCGCTGCCGCTCCTTTGAGCGGTCGGCAGGGCGCAAAGGGAAATGCCGGAGAAATGGGCTGGATTCGGCCGGTCAGCGCGCCGCCGATCCGCCTGATTTGCAGGCCTGCCGCGCTCCTATGTCGCAGCTTTTATTTTCGGCCGTGGGACGCTCGCCCTGTGGACAGACCCTACCGCAGTGCAGCGATTGGCACGTTAAATGCTTACCAGGAAGCGGCCTGACGTGGCCGGGTACACGTATGCGGAGCTTCCAGGGGGCTGGGCGTCAAAATCCAGAGTTCAGGGTTCGGCTCCGCACTTCCAGTAAGCAACTTCAAGAGAGGCTCAATGACCAAGTACAAGCTCGAGTATATCTGGCTTGACGGATATACGCCGACACCGAATCTGCGCGGCAAAACGCAGATCAAGGAATTCGACAAGTTCCCGACGCTGGAACAGCTTCCGCTGTGGGGTTTTGACGGTTCGTCCACCCAGCAGGCTGAAGGCCACAGCTCCGATTGCGTGCTGAAGCCGGTTGCGGTCTATCCGGATGCTGCCCGTGAGAACGGCGCGCTGGTGATGTGTGAAGTCATGATGCCCGATGGCAAGACCCCGCACGCCTCGAACAAGCGCGCGACCGTCCTCGACGACGAAGGCGCCTGGTTCGGCTTCGAGCAGGAATATTTCTTCTACAAGGACGGTCGTCCGCTTGGCTTCCCGACCGACGGCTATCCGGCGCCGCAGGGCCCGTACTATACCGGCGTCGGTTACTCGAACGTCGGTAGCGTAGCGCGCAAGATCGTGGAAGAGCATCTCAACCTTTGCCTCGCCGCCGGCATCAACCACGAAGGCATCAACGCCGAAGTGGCGAAGGGCCAGTGGGAATTCCAGATCTTCGGCAAGGGCTCCAGGACCGCCGCCGACCAGATGTGGATCGCCCGCTATCTGATGCTGCGCCTCACCGAGAGCTACGGCATCGACATCGAATTCCACTGCAAGCCGCTCGGCGACACCGACTGGAACGGCTCCGGCATGCACGCCAACTTCTCGACCAGGTTCATGCGCGAAGTCGGCGGCAGGGACTATTTCGAGAAGCTGATGGCCGCCTTCGACAGGAATCTGATGGACCACATTGCCGTCTACGGGCCCGACAACGACAAGCGCCTGACCGGCAAGCACGAGACCGCTCCGTGGAACAAGTTCAGCTACGGCGTGGCGGACCGCGGCGCGTCGATCCGCGTGCCGCACTCGTTCGTCAAGAACGATTACAAGGGCTATCTGGAAGACCGCCGTCCGAACTCCCAGGGCGACCCATACCAGATCGCGTCCCAGATCCTGAAGACGATCGCGGAAGTCTCGACCGGCGCCAAGGCGGCAGCCTGATCGGACACACATCGATCCGGGTGCCCCCGGGTCGCAAGGCTGATCCGCCAGGGCGGCGCCCTGGCGGATCATTTCGTTTTGATGAAGTTGATTCAAATACGCGGGTTCAAAGCCGTTTCCCTGCGTGATGAAGCGCGCTAGACAGCGACGTGGGTTTTGCCGGGGACACGGCATTGTTCGAGGGATTCTACAAGGTCAGGTTCCAGCTTGGCGCCGCGGTCGGCCGCAGCGTCATGTACGCGCGCGACGGCAAGATGCTGGGCGGGAATTCGGCGTTCGCCCATATCGGCACCTACGAAAAGCGTGATGACGGCGTCGATATCGTGATCCAGACCGTCCGCCATAACCCGGACCCGGCCTATCGCGCGATGGCCGGCACCGACGATGCCACCCTGCTGGCCAAGGGCCGCGCCGACGGCAAGCTCTATCGCTTCGAAGGGGGCCTGAAGGAATTGCCTGGCGTGCCCTTCCACTCGGTGATGACGCCGATCGAGCAGGATGCCGTGCCGATCGCTGGTCGCCGCGGCGAGGGCGGGGTCGTCAACGGCCTCTATTCCATTCACGTTCGCCTGCTCGACGGCGTCGATGGCGGCCTCACCGGCGTGATGCTGCTCAATGACGGGCGCATCCTCGGCGGCGACGCCTCGTTCTACTATGTCGGAAGCTACACCTCGGAAAGCGGCCGCTGGAAAGGCCAGATCCTCAACCAGGAGCACACGCCCGCTATGGGTGAGAACCCGATCTTTGGCGGCCATGAAGTCGGCATCGGCTTTTCCGGCAGCTGCGAGGAGGAAGGCGCGCTGCTCGAGGCGACGGCGCTGGCCGGCAAGCGCAGCCTGCGCATGACCGCGGTGTTGAAACTGATGCGCCGGGTGTAGGGGCCGATGGCTGAATCCATTCGCGTCCTCTCGACCCTGGCACTGAAGGGCGCCATCCGGCAACTGGCTGACAAGTACCAGGCCGCCGGTGGCGGGCCGATCGATGCCGATTTCGCACCGACATTGGCGCTGTTGCAAAGGCTGCGGGCGGGCGAGGCCGCCGACGTCGTCATCCTGACCCGCGAGGGGCTGGACGAGATCGTGCGCGAGGGGCGGGCGGCGGCGGAAAGCTGCGTCGACTTGGCGCGCTCCTTTGTCGGCGTCGCCGTGAAGGCGGGAGCCGCGCATCCCGATATCGCGACCGAGGCCGATTTACGCGCGGCACTGCTGGCCGCCCGCGCGGTGGCTTATTCGCGGCTCGGCGCCAGCGGCATCCTGTTTGCGCAATTGATCGAGCGGCTCGGCATCGCCGCCGAGATCAACGCCCGCGCCGTCATCATCCCGCAGGGGTTTACGGCCGAGCGCCTCGTCGCCGGCGAGGCCGACCTCGCCATCCAGCAGATCAGCGAGTTGAAGCAGGTCGACGGCATCGAGGTCGTCGGACCGATTCCCCGCGAGTTGCAGACGCCGGCGGTGTTTTCCGCCGGCCGCATGACGGCGTCGCGGAAGCCGGGGGAGGCGGATCGGCTGCTGCTCTATCTGGCTTCGGCCGAGGTCGCGCCGGCGTTGCGCGAGAGCGGGCTCGAGCCCTGAACTGAAGCGCGTTTACTCCCTGATCAAGACCACGCCGGCGATCAGCAGCGCCGCGCCCGCCAGTCGCGCCGCGCCGATCGGATGCGGCGCCAGTCCGAACGCGCCGAAATGATCGAGCGTCACTGCGACGAGCACCTGGCCGGCGACGACCAGCGCAAACAGTGTTGCCGCCCCGAGCGAGGGCAGCAGCAGGATCACGAGCAGGATGAAGACGCCGCCGAACACGCCGCCCGACCATGCGTACCACGGCACGCCGGCGATTGTTTTCCAGGAAGGAATGCGCTCGCCGAGCACGATCACCGTCGCGATCATGGTGATGAGGCCGACCGCGTAGCTGACCAGCCCCGCCCATGCCGGCGAATTGAGCGCCGTGCGCAGATTGCCGTTGAGCACCTGCTGGGTCGCGACACTGACGCCGGCGCCCAGCGCGAGGAGATAGAGGACGAGATGTCGCACGAGCACCCCCGTTGATTCCGGCCGGCAAGCGCGTCCGGCACTGCAAGGCCAGAGAACGCGAATAGCCGCGCCCGAACAAGAGGGTGGGGGCCGCTTGGTGCAACGGAGCCCGTCGGTTGGCGCGCCGCCGCGGAAAAGCATGAGCGCGGCGTGCCATATCTCAAGCGGCATTGACCCTGCGCCATAAACGCGGCTGGCCCCGGCCGTTCGAGGATGCTAAGCCGCCGCGAAACGAACAGATGGCGCAGGACATTTTCGGTTGCTAAACGGGCTCTACAAGGTTGAGTACGGGGTGAACGATGCGTTCGGCCGCAGCATCATGTGCATGCATGACGGCAGGCTGCTCGGCGGCAATTCCGCCTTTGCCCATCTCGGCACCTATCGGGAGCGCGACGGGGAGATTTTCGGCGAGGTCATCACCCAGCGCCACAATGACGATCCCCATTACAAGCCGCTGATGGACACCGACATCGCCGCGATCAGCGTGCGCGGCAGGCTGCAGGGCAACAGGATCAGGTTCGAGGGCAACGCCGCGCCGCGGCCGGGCGCCCTGTTCTGGGCCGAGCTGACTCGGCTCGACGAGGAGGGGCTGCCGCCGGTCGGCACCGTTGGACCAGGCGGCATCGTCAATGGGCTCTATTCGATCCAGCTTCGCGCGCTCGACGGGGTCAAGGCCGGTCTTTCCGGCGTCATGCTGCTGCTGGACGGCCGCATCCTCGGCGGCGACGCGTTCTTCTATTATCTCGGCGCCTATGCCTCCGCCGACGGCCGCTGGAAGGGCGAGATCCTCAACCAGGAGCACGCGCCGGCGAAGGGCGAAAACCCTGTTTTCGGCGGCCATGATGAGGTGGGCATCGGCTTTGCCGGCACCTGCGATGAAGCGGGCGCCGAGCTCGAAGCCATCGCCTTGGCCGGAAAGCGCAGCCTGCGGCTCGCCGCGACGCTGAAGCTGCTGCGGCCGGTCTAGGGCTTTGTTCTTCGCGCGTAAAACCAGGCGGTGAGCGCGATGGGCGCGCCGAGCGCGACCCAGGAGAAATAGCGGCCGGGTCCCTCGTACAGCAGCGCGCTCAGAAGTCCGGCGGTCGACAGCACGCCGATCAGCAAGGGACCGCCATAGACGGTCCACCAATTGCCGCCGGATCGCGATTTGCGCGCCTTTGTCATCACGACGGCAGCAACGAAGGCTGCCCGGCGATCGCGTGGCTGCGGTGCTTGCGGCGCTTTGCAAGCCACAGATAGAGCCCGCTGCCGATCACGACGATGGTCATGATGTCGAGCAGCGCCCAGATGATCTTCAGCGGCATGCCGCCATAGTCACCGAAGTGCAGCGGTTGCGAGACCAGCAGCGCCTTCAGATAGATCGGAAGGTCGCGCGCGTCGGAGACTTCTCCGGTTTCGCCGTCGAGCAGCACCGGTTTGAGCAGCCGCGAGGTCAGCGGCGTGTCGCCGCGCATGAACACCGCGAAATGATGCGAACTCGTGAACGGCGTGCCGGGGAAGGCAACGAAGGAGACGTTCATGTCAGGCGCGATCCTGCGCGCATTCTCCAGCGTGCGGTCGAGCGACGCGAGATGCACCGGCGGTGGCTTGCCGGCATAGGGCTTGACCATGTCGGCGAGTTCGTTCGCCTTCCACTGGTTCAGCATCACTTCGGCGAGCGTATTGATGACGCCGGTAGCGCCGACCACCAGCGCCCAGGCGATCGTCACGGCGCCCAGAAGGTTGTGCCAGTCGAACCAGGCGACACGACGCGACTTGTCGCGAAGCGTGCCGAAGCGCAGCCGCCGCGTGAACGGCCAGTACAGCACCACGCCGGAGACGATAGCGACCAGGAACAGAAAGCCCATGGCGCCGAGGAACAGCTTGCCGGGCTGTCCTGCAAACATGTCGACATGGAGCTTGAGGAAGATCAGCATCGGGCCGCCGCCGACCGGGCCGAGCGGCTTGGCGGTGTTGGCATCGTATGCCCTGAGCGTTGTTTTGTCTGGATCGCCGTCGACCTTGTCGTTGGTGAAGGTGACGATGTTATTCGGCTCGTCCTTGTCCCACAGGATATATTGCAGGACGCGGCCGGGATCGTCGGCCAGCGCGGTGCGGGCGATCTCGTCGATGCTCCGCTTCACGGCATCAGGCTGGGCGATCTCCGGTTTCGGATCGTAGCCGAGCAACTCGTCGATCTCGTGATGGAAGATCAGCGGCAGGCCGGTGATGCACAGCATGAGCAGGAACAGCGTCGATATCAGGCTGCTCCAGGTGTGAACCACCGACCAGACGCGAACGGTTCGGGCTTTCAGCGCCGCCTCCCTCGTGTCAGCGCTACCATTTGTAGGCGAGGCTCGCCGTCACGCGGCGCCGATCGCCGTAGAAGCAGGCGGTCGGCGACGAACAGTTCGCGACATAAATCGTGTCGGCGACGTTGATGACGTTGAGTGCCGCGCGCCAGTTCTTCCATTCGTAATGGATGGCGGCGTCGCCAAGCACGACCGACGGCACCGGCAACGTGTTGAGGTTGTCGGCAAAGGAGCCGCCGATATAGCGCACGCCGCCGCCGAGACCGAAGCCGGTCAGCGGGCCGCTCTGGAAGGTGTAGTCGACCCAGCCGGAGACGAGTGTCTGGGGCGTATTGGTCGGTGACTTGCCGATCAAAGCCGGATTCAGGTCCTTGCTGACAAAAAGGTCATAGGTGGTGAACGCGCCGACCAGTTTGAGTCCGGGGAGCGGATTGGCGACCGCCTCGAGCTCGAAGCCGCGCGACGTGACTTCGCCGGTCTGGGTCGGCAGCAACACGTTGTTCGGATCGGTCGTCAGGGCATTCTGCCGCTTCAAATCGAACCACGCGAAGCCAAAGTGGCCATTGAAGCCGTTTGGTTGAAACTTGAAGCCGACTTCGGTTTGCTGGCCGGTCTCCGGCAACAGGAGCTGGCCGGAATTGAGGCCGATGACTGGATTGTAGCTGGTGGCGTAGGAGACATAGGGCGCGAGGCCGGAGTCGAAATTGTAGATCAAGCCGGCGCGTCCGCTGAACTTGCTGTCTTCGCGGTTTTGACTTGGTCCGATGTGGTTGTCGTTGTCGGTCGCAACCCAGTCGTTGCGGCCGCTCAGCACGAGCGTAAAGCGGTCGAGCTTGATCTGATCCTGGGCATAGAAGCCGAGTTGCTTCTGCGTCAGCGTCGCATCCTGATAGGGGGCGCCATTGAAGCGCGCGGTCGGTGTATAGACCGGGTTCAAGAGGTTGAGGGGCGTAGCGCCGCCAAAGCCTTGCCAATCGCCAATCTGATAGTGCTTGAGGTCGAGCCCAAAGAGCGCCGTGTGCCGGAGAATGCCGGTGTTGAAGCGGTATTCGAGTTGGCTGTCGAGATTGCCCTGATTGGCAACCCCGTGGGTTAGGAAGTTGCCGCGAGCCAGCAACGCCGTGGCGGGATCACCATTGACATAGCCAAGACCGAACAGTGTCGAGAGCGTCACGTCGACATGGCCGAAGCGGGCATTCTGCCGGAACGTCACATCGTCAGAGAGGTTCCGCTCGAACTGGTAGCCGATCATCTCCTGTTCGCGCTTGAATGTGTCGGCGCTGGGATCGCTGGCAAACAGGCGGGTCGGAATCCGGCCGAACGGTGCATCAACCACGGTGCCGATATAGGGAAGGAAGTTGAGGCTTCGTGTCTCGAATTTCGAGGCCGAGGCGAGCACGGTGAAGGTCGTGTCGGCATCGGGCTTCCAGGTCAGCGATGGCGCGATGAAGTAGTTGTTGTCGGGCGTGAAGTCGACCTGGGTGCCACCGTTCTGGACCTGACCGACCACGCGATAGAACAACTGCCCGTTTCCGGGCGCGGTTGCGACCGGGCCGCCGAAATCAAATCCCAGATAGGCGTTGCCGAAATTATTCACGCCGGTCTCGAGATAGCGGATCGGCTCCGCAGGCGGCGTCTTGCTGACGGCATTGACGATGCCGCTTGGGCTGGAGCCGCCGTACAGCACGGCGGACGGGCCGCGCAGCACCTCGACGCGGGCGAGGTTGAACGGCTGCAGCTTCCAGCTCGCATAGGACGTATAGAATAGCTGCAGGCCGTCGAGGAACAGGCCTACGTCGTCCGACTTGAAGCCGCGGATCAGGAACCAGTCGTTGCGGTTATCGGCGCCGAAGGTCCCCGCGAGCACGCCAGGCGTGTAGCGCATGATCTCGTCGAATTTCTTGGGCTTCTGGTCGCGAATCTGTTCTTCGCCGATGACCGAGAGCGACTGCGGCGTCTCCATGATCGGCGTATTGGTCTTGGTACCCGCCATCGAGCGGTTCGCAACGTAGCCCTGAACTGCGCCACGTGGATTTTCAACGACGACGCCGACCGTGCGCTGCGGCGGCGGCCTCGTCGGCTGCGCCGTCTGCGCTGCGCGCCGTGTCTGCTGGCGCGGCGGCGTCGCGGCGCGCCGGCGCGCCTCGGGTGCTGCGACGACGACGGGAGGCAGCGACTCCGCGCCCGATCGCGAGGAGCTTGACTGCGCGAATGATGCCTGCGGCAGCAACGCCAATGCGGATACGGTCGCCAACGCGGCGACGCCTGACAAATTACGAGAGTTCAAGGTTCCACCCCAACCTGCGAGCACACTTCATTGCGCCTCTGAAGCCGGCGCAGCGCAGCGACGCATACGCGAGGGTAGGTCGATTCCTCTAATGGAAAGGTTCTTAGAGTTGGTCTTAGAAATTTTCAAAAATTAGTCGCGAGAGTTGTCGATCCGACATCGACACTTCAAAGCTGCGGTATGGTGTCTACAGCCGCCGACGTGGCGACGTGCAGCGCTTTCTTTGGCGCCGTCCCGGCGGATGCCTGCCGGCATCTTCGTGGGGGAGGTCGAAGCGGTGTGCGCTCCTGACGCGTGGTCCTGTTAGCAGCCCTGGAGGGGGGTATTTTGGGCGGTGTTGCCGCATGCCCCGCTGGCCTTCCGGGATTGGGAACAACGACCAAGCCGGCCCGGCCGGTTCGCCGAACTTGAAGGTTCGGCTGCGATGTCCTAAGCAGCGGCCGCAGCGATTTTCCCCTTCAGATAGCCAATGATCCGCCTCGATAACGTCAGCAAGCAAGTCGGCCACCAGATCCTCTTCATCGAAGCTTCCGCCGCCCTCCAGAGGGGGGAGAAGATCGGCCTTGTCGGCCCGAACGGGGCGGGCAAGACCACGCTTTTCCGGATGATTTCGGGGCAGGAAATACCCGATGAGGGCCAGGTCGCGGTCGATCGCGGCATTACCATCGGTTATTTCAGCCAGGATGTCGGCGAGATGTCCGGCCGCAGCGCGGTCGCCGAGGTGATGGACGGGGCCGGGCCTGTCAGCTTGGTCGCGAACGAATTGAGGGAGCTCGAGGCCGCGATGGCCGATCCCGAGCGCGCCGACGAGATGGAAGACATCATCGCGCGCTATGGCGAGGTCCAGCACCGCTTCGAGGAACTCGACGGCTATGCGCTCGACGGCCGCGCGCGCGAGGCGCTGGCGGGCCTGGGCTTCAGCCAGGAGATGATGGAAGGCGATGTCGGCGCGCTCTCCGGCGGCTGGAAGATGCGGGTCGCCTTGGCGCGCATTCTCCTGATGCGTCCCGACGTCATGCTGCTGGACGAGCCGAGCAACCATCTCGATCTGGAAAGCCTGATCTGGCTCGAGCAGTTCCTCAAGGGCTACGAAGGCGCGCTGCTGATGACCTCGCACGACCGCGAGTTCATCAACCGCATCATCAACAAGGTCGTCGAAATCGACGGCGGAATGCTGTCGACCTATTCCGGCAATTACGAATTCTACGAGCAGCAGCGCGCGCTGAACGAGAAGCAGCAGCAGGCGCAATTCGAGCGTCAGCAGGCGATGCTGGCCAAGGAAATCAAGTTCATCGAGCGCTTCAAGGCGCGCGCGTCGCATGCCGCGCAGGTGCAGAGCCGGGTGAAGAAGCTCGACAAGATCGAGCGCGTCGAGCCGCCGAAGCGGCGGCAGACGGTGGCGTTCGAGTTCCTGCCGGCGCCGCGTTCGGGCGAGGACGTCGTCAGCCTGAAGAACGTCCACAAGGGCTATGGCAGCCGTCCGATCTATCAGGGCCTCGACTTCATGATCCGCCGCAAGGAGCGGTGGTGCGTGATGGGCGTCAACGGCGCCGGCAAGTCGACGCTGCTGAAACTGGTGGCCGGCTCGACCGAGCCCGACGACGGCACGGTGGCGGTCGGCGGCAGCGTCAAGATGGGCTATTTCGCCCAGCACGCGATGGACCTGCTCGACGGCGATCTCACCGTGTTCAAGTGGCTGGAGGAATCCTTCCCGCAGGCGGGCCAGGGTTCGCTGCGCGCGCTGGCGGGCTGCTTCGGTTTCTCCGGCGACGATGTCGAGAAGAAATGCCGCGTGCTCTCGGGCGGCGAGAAGGCGCGCCTCGTGATGGCGCAGATGCTCTACGACCCGCCGAACTTCCTGGTGCTGGACGAGCCCACCAACCATCTCGACCTCGCGACCAAGGAGATGCTGATCAATGCGCTCTCCGAATTCGAGGGCACCATGCTGTTCGTTTCCCACGACCGGCACTTTCTCGCCGCGCTCTCCAACCGCGTGCTGGAGCTGACGCCCGACGGTATCCACCAATATGGCGGCGGCTACACGGAGTACGTCGCTCGCACCGGGCAGGAAGCGCCGGGACTGCGGAGCTAGTCTCGCAGTCCGAATGAGTCGTAGCCCGGATGGAGCGCAGCGCAATCCGGGACATTCCCCAGCGGGTCAAACCGTTCCCGGATTTCGCTCCGCTCCATCCGGGCTACGGACGTGCGGCAACCAGTACGGGACTTCTCCCGACGCATGGCGCTACGCAGGGCGTCGGCTTGTCGGCGCTGAATCCGCCCGCTACGCTGCTCACAAAAATAGGGAGCGCAGCAGGGATGAAGCAGCTCAGGATTGGTGACATCACGATCGACGCGGTGATCGAGCGTGAGGGGCCGTGGCGGCGGCCGCAGGATTTCTTCCCGGCCTATGACGAGTCGGTATTCAGGCATCACCTGGCCGGCATGGAGCCGGAGGTGTTCGACAGCGCGCTCGGCATGATGGTGATCACCTACCAGACCTTCGTGGTCCGCACGCCGCGCTATACCATCCTGGTCGATACCTGCACCGGCGAGGACAAGGGCCATCCGCCGCCGTTCGACTTTCCCGGCAAGGAACGCTGGCGCAACGAGTTGTTCGCGCTCGGCATCTCCTACGAGCAGGTCGACTACGTGTTCTGCACCCATCTGCACATCGACCATACCGGCTGGAATACCACGCTGCGGGACGGCCACTGGGTGCCAACCTTTCCCAATGCGAAGTACATATTTCACAAGCGGGAATATGCTGCGTGGGAGGCGGAGAACGCCAGGGGCGCCAACCCGCCCGGCACCGTCTTTCGCGACAACTGCTTGCCGATCGTCGAGGCCGGGCAGGCGGTGCTGGTCGACGACGATTACGCGCTCGATGATACCGTGACCCTGACGCCGACGCCGGGGCATTCGCCCTGCCACTGCTGCGTCAATATCTTTTCAAGGGGCAAGCGCGCGGTGGTGGCCGGCGATCTCATGCATCACGCGATCCAGTGCCGCGAGCCGGAATGGTCGGCCAAGCCCGACTGGGACCCGAAACAGTCGGCGGTCTCGCGGCGGAAATTCTTTGCCTCCGTCGCCGGCACCGACACGCTGATCCTGCCGGTCCATTTCCCGACACCGACCGTCGGCCTGATCACGGCGGATGGCGACCGCTTCGATTATCGTTTTTGGAGGGACTGACCGACGATGGAATTGCAACGGAAGGATTTCGAGACGCTGGTTCAGACCCGCAAGAGCGTCCGCGGATTTACCAGGCAGCCGGTTTCGCGTGCGGTGATCGAGGAGATCATCGATGTCGCCAAGCGCGCGCCGTCGTCGATGAACACCCAGCCCTGGCACATTCATGTCCTGACCGGCGAGCCGCTAGAGGAGGTGCGTCGCCGCAACATGGAGGAGATGATCGGCGGCGCCAAGCCGAAGCGCGACATCATTAGCTACGGCGAATACCAGGGCGTGCACCGGGGCCGCCAAGTCGACATCGCCAAGAAGCTGTTCGCGGTGATGGGCATTGCCCGCGACGACAAGCCGATGCGGCAGGACTGGGTGCTGCGCGGCTTCCGGCAATTCGACGCGCCGGTCTCGCTGGTCCTGACCTATGACCGTATCCTCGATCCCGGCGCCGTCTGCCACTTCGATCTTGGCGCGCTCTGCCATGGCCTCGTGCTCGCGGCCTGGGACCGTGGGCTCGGCAGCGTCATCAACGGGCAGGGCATCACGCGCTCCGACATCGTGCGCGAGGTTGCCAATATCCCGGAGGACGAGGTGATCATGACCTGCGTCGCCATGGGCTATCCCGACGACAGCTTTCCCGCCAATGCGGTACGGTCGGACCGTGAAGCCAACAGCGACTTCGTCCGCTATGTCGGGTTTGCCGACTAGGCGCGAGAACACCAATGATGCAGGCGAGGACGTGCTATGAGTGACGAAGAACAAACGGCGATGATCCGCGAGACCGTGGCGAAGTTCGTGGACCGCGAGCTGATTCCGCTGGAGCCGCACTACCTCAAGTCCAAACTGCCCGGCTCCGGTCACCCCCGATTGACCGATGCGCAGCGCCAGCGCCTGCGTGACGTATCGAAGGAGTTGGGGCTATGGGGGCTGGACGCCCCTGAGGACCTCGGCGGTCACGACCTGCCGACGCGCACGATGGCCGCTGTCCACGAAGAACTCGGCCGCACCTGCGTACCCTTTGTGCTGCCGCCGGACTCGCCGAACCTGCGCATGCTGCAGGCGGTCGGCACCGCGGCGCAGAAGGCAAAGTATCTTCAGCCCTATATCGAGGGACGGATGAGCTCGGCGATCGCGATCTCCGAGCCCGGCGCCGGCGGCGATCCCGCAGGCATGAAGACCCGCGCGGTCCTTGAGGGCGAGCAGTGGGTGATCAACGGCCGCAAGATCTGGATCACCAACGCCAGCACCGCTGATTTCATCATCGTCATGGCCCGCGTCGGCAGCGACCAGCGCCAGGGCGGCATCACTTCCTTTATCGTCGAGAAGGGCACGCCGGGCTTCATCATCGAGCGCGAGATTCCGATGCTGGGTGGCGAATCGACCTACGAGATCGTGTTCGAGGATTGTCGTATCCCCAAGGATTCGGTGCTGGGCGAAGTCGGCAAGGGTTACGCGCCGATGCAGCTCAGGTTGCGCACGCGGCGGCTGGAGATGGGATCGACCTGCATCGGCATTGCCAGGCGAGCGCTCGACATGTTGTGCGAGCACGCGAGGCAGCGCGAGACGTTCGGCGTGAAGCTTGCCGACCGCCAGGCGATCCAGTGGTGGATCGCCGACATCTCGACGCGCATGCATGCCTGCCGGCTGATGGTGCGCGATGCCGCCGAACGGACCGATCGCGGCGAGGACATCCGCCAGGAAGCCTCGATGATCAAGGTGTTCGCGACCGAGATGGCCTATGAGGCCTGCGACCACGCCATGCAGACGCTCGGCGCGCTCGGCATGACGCTGGAACTGCCGCTTAACGCCCTCTCGCAGAAGGCGCGGCTGATGCGGATGTATGAGGGACCGAGCGAGGTCCACCGCCAGGCAATCGCGCGCCGCGTGCTCGGGCTGCGCGGATAGACCAGCCGGCGCGGATCTGGAATGAGCGCTCGCTAGCCCGACTTCGCGGATTCGCGCCCGAAAACGCGAATTTTGAGATTTTTTGTTC
>NZ_DAINNI010000038.1:0-41158 GCF_036735945.1 Bradyrhizobium sp.
GCCGCGAGGTCTGGTAGTCCTTCTCATCGATGCCGGCGCCCTTCAGCGCCAGCAGCACCTTGCCCATCGCCGCGTTGATGGCGTCGGAAGCCTCGCGCGCGGTCCTGGCGTCCGAGGTTACGCCGGCGTCGATCTGGGCCTGATCGGGCGGCACCGAGACGTTCGCCTCGCCGGTCACGGAAATCGCCGGGGGCGGCGTTGTCTCGGCCAGCGCGGGCGGGGCCAGGAGCGCTGCGGCAACCGCAAGGCTGAACGGGCGCATCATGCCGATCACCTCAAGGGTACGTAGACGTTGATCACCAGCTTGTCCTCCGCCGTCTTCAGCGGATCGGTGATGTATTCCTCGACGAATGTGTCTTTGGCTTCGAGCTTCTTGTCGTCGAGGTGGTTGGTGATCGCCTCATAGGTGTTGTCCATGTTGTCATAGGAGCCGCGATGGACGAACTTCAGCGCCTTGCCCTCGGGCGACTTGCCCATGGTCATGTCCTTGGTCAGGTTCTTGACGTCCTGATCGACCGGAATCTGCGCCAGGAAGGTAAAGCCGGTATCGTCGGTCGAGGTGTAGACGATCATCGCATTGCCTGATGCCTTGATGCCCTGCTTGTCGAGCAGGGCGGTCAGCGCCTTGAACGAATCGATCAGCGTATCGAACGCTGCATCCCAGTTGGCGGTGCCCTTCATCTGTACCACCTTCTTGGGCGGCAGCGTGAACTCCTCGCCGAAGGGATCGGCGGCCTGGACGCTCGGGGCCGGAGGAGGCGGCGTGGGCGCCGGGGCTTTCTCGGCCGTGGGGGTATCAGCCGGGGACTTGGTTTCGGCCGGTGGCGGGACCGGCACCGCCGACGGGGCGGGGCTGGGCGTTGCCGACGGGCTTGTGGTGGGAGAGGCCGAAGGTGCCGGCGATTGCGCCAGTACGGTGTCGCCAAGCGCGATCACAACCATGGGGAGCGCGACGATCGCGGCCCGGAAAGTGCTGACAAGGTTCATTTTCAGGTATTCTCCATCCCACCCACGGCGGCCGCGGCGTGTCCCGCCCCACGTCCGCCAGGACGCAGCCATTCCTAACACGCAAGCTCTACCTTCGTCCCATGACAGATGCGTCATATGCCCCTGCTATCCCGGCGCACTAGGCAATCGGCCATCATTCGCCATATAAGGCAGGCATAATTTGGGAAATTCCATGAGCGCGCTGGCCAACCACACGTTTGCCAAGATGAACGGCATCGGCAACGAGATCGTCGTGGTTGACCTGCGCGATTCCAAGGCCGCCGTGACGCCGGAAGATGCGCGCGCGATCGCGTCGCCCGCGGGCGTTCCCTATGACCAGTTGATGGTATTGCAGCCGCCGCGGTTCTCGGGCACCGAGGCCTTCATCCGCATCTACAACAATGACGGCTCGGAAGCCGGCGCCTGCGGCAACGGCATGCGCTGCGTGGTGCGCCGCCTGTTCGAGGAGACCGGCCAGACCTCGGTGACGTTCGAGACCCGCGCCGGCTTGCTGAACTGCTGGCAGGGCCCGGCGCCCGATCTCTACACCGTCGACATGGGCGCGCCGAAGTTCGGCTGGCAGGATATTCCGCTCGCGGAAGAGTTTCGCGACACCCGCTACATCGAGCTGCAGGTCGGGCCGATCGACGCGCCGGTGCTGCACTCGCCCTCGGTGGTCTCGATGGGCAACCCGCACGCGATCTTCTGGGTCGACGACGTCAACGCCTACGATATCGAGCGCTTCGGGCCGCTGCTGGAAAATCATCCGATCTTCCCCGAGCGCGCCAATATCACGCTCGCCCATATCGTCGATCGCGACCACATCACGATCCGTACCTGGGAACGGGGCGCCGGATTGACCAGGGCCTGCGGCTCGGCGGCCTGCGCGACCGCGGTCGCCGCGGCCCGCCTGAAGCGCGCCAACCGCAATGTCGAGATCACGTTGCCCGGCGGCAAGCTCGGAATCGAGTGGCGCGAGCGCGACGATCACGTGCTGATGACCGGCACCGCCGATTTCGAATATGAGGGCCGCTTCGATCCCGCGCTGTTTGCCAGCGTCGCCTGAGAATAATGAGCGTCGACGTCATTACCTTTGGCTGCCGTCTCAACGCGTTCGAGTCCGAGGTGATCGCGCGCGAGGCGGAGCGCGTCGGACTTTCCGATACCGTTATCATCAATAGTTGCGCGGTCACCAATGAAGCGGTGGCGCAGGCGCGGCAATCGATCCGCCGGCTGAAGCGCGAGCGGCCTCACCTGCGCATCGTCGTCACCGGCTGTGCGGCGCAGACGCAGGCAGAAATGTTTGCCGGAATGGCCGAGGTCGATCGCGTCGTCGGCAATGACGACAAGATGCGCGGCGAGGCCTGGCGCGCGGCGCGCGCTGCGTTCGACGCCGGCTTCGGTATCGAGGCCAGCGAGAAGATCGCGGTCGCCGATATCATGGCGGTGAAGGCGATGGCGCCGCATCTGCTCGACGGTTTCAAGGCCGGCCTGCCGCGCGTCTTCGTGCAGGTGCAGAACGGCTGCGATCACCGCTGCACCTTCTGCATCATTCCCTACGGACGCGGTAATTCGCGCTCGGTGCCGATGGGCGCCGTGGTCGAGCAGGTGCGCACGCTGGCCGGGCGCGGCCACGCCGAGATCGTGCTGACCGGCGTGGACCTCACGAGCTACGGCGCCGATCTGCCGGGCGCGCCGAAACTGGGACAACTGACAAAGCAGATCCTGCGGCATGTGCCGGAACTGAAGCGCCTGCGGATTTCCTCGATCGATTCCATCGAGGTCGATCGCGACCTGCTCGACGTCATCGCCAGCGACGAGCGGCTGATGCCGCATCTGCATCTGTCCCTGCAGTCCGGCGACGACATGATTTTGAAGCGGATGAAGCGGCGGCACTCGCGGCAGGATGCGATCGAATTCTGCGCGCAGGTGCGGCGGCTGCGGCCGAACATCACACTCGGTGCCGATATCATCGCAGGCTTTCCGACCGAGACCGAAGACATGTTTGCGCGTTCGCAGGAGCTCGTGGACGAGTGCGATCTCACCTTCCTGCATGTGTTTCCCTATTCGAAGCGACCAGGGACGCCCGCCGCGCGGATGCCGCAGGTCGCGGGTGGCGAGATCAGGGAGCGCGCAAAGCGATTGCGGGACGCAGGTGAGGCGGCGCTGCAAAGGCGGCTGGCGTCGGAGGTTGGTTCAACGCGTCAGGTGCTGATCGAGAGCGCGACGCAGGGGCGCACCGAGCATTTCCTGCCGGTGGCGATATCGGGCGAGAAGTCCGGTGCCGTGATGGCGTTCGCGATCAAGGGCCATGACGGCGCGCGGTTGACGGTGTAGTTCTTCCTTCTCCCCTTGTGGGAGAAGGTGGCGCGAAGCGCCGGATGAGGGGTTCTCTCAACGGGCACGACTCGCGGAGACAGACCCCTCATCCGTCTCGCTGCCGCTGCGCGGCAGCGATCCACCTTCTCCCACAAGGGGAGAAGGAAGAAAGCGAGCGTCGCGACTACTCCCCGTTCCACCCGCACTTCCTCAATCGCTCCCGCATGTGCTCCGGCGCCGGCGCAGTCACGCGCACCGGCTCCTTGTTCTTCGAAATCGGAATCACGATCTCGCGGGAATGCAGGTGGAGGATCGGTTCGCCGAAGCGCGGGGTGAATTTTTCGTTGCGCAGGCGGCGTAAACTTGCCTGCGTGCCGTAGATGTTGTCGCCGACGATCGGCCAGCCCATCGCCGACGTATGCACGCGCAATTGATGGGTGCGGCCTGTGACCGGCTCCAGCGCCAGCCAGGCGAGGCCATCGCCACGGCCGCGCACTTTCCAGGTGGTGACGGCTTTCTGGCCGTCGGGGTCCGGCTTCTGCCACCAGCCACGCTCGGCGTTCAGCCGACCCAGCGGCATGTCGATGGTGCCTTCGTCCTCGCCGGGCCCGCCCTCGACCACCGCCCAATAGGTCTTGCCGACCTTGCCGTGCTTGAATAGCAGGCCGAGCGAGGCGGTCGCCTTGCGATGGCGCCCGAGCACGAGGCAGCCCGAGGTATCCTTGTCGAGCCGGTGGGCCAGCACCGGCGGTCGCGGCAGACCGAACCGCAGGGCGTCGAAAGACGCCTCCAGATTGGCGCCGCCCTTGGGACCGCGATGCACCGGCAGCCCCGCCGGTTTGTCGATGATGAGCATCAGCCCGTCGCGGTGGAGCACGCGGGCCTGGATTTCGTCAACCGTCAGTCCCGGAACATCAAAAGCTGTCCTGGAGACATCACGGGACGCTCCGGGAACATCGAAGGACAATCCGGGAACGGTAATAGGTTCGTTGTGACTTCCGCTCATGGCGCGAAACCGCTAACACGTCCCCGACATGAACGATACCACTCCCGAAACCCCCAAGCTGAGCTGGTGGCGGCGGCTTTCGAGCGGCCTGAAGCGGACGTCCAGTTCGCTCGGCACGGCCGTTGCCGACCTCGTTACCAAGCGCAAGCTCGACCGCGCCATGCTCGACGATATCGAGGATGTGCTGCTGCGCGCCGATCTCGGCACCACGGTTGCGGTCAGGATCGCGGATGCGGTCGGCGCCGGCCGCTACGACAAGGCGATCTCGGCCGACGAGGTGAAGACGGTTGTCGCCAGCGAAGTCGAGAAGGTGCTGGCGCCGGTGGCGCAGCCGCTCGCGATCGATGCGGCACAGAAGCCGTTCGTGGTCCTCGTGGTCGGTGTCAACGGCTCGGGCAAGACCACCACCATCGGCAAGCTCGCCGCGAAATTCAGCGCCGAGGGCCGCAAGGTGATGCTGGCGGCCGGCGACACCTTCCGCGCCGCCGCGATCGAGCAGCTCAAGGTCTGGGGCGAACGCACCGGATCGCCGGTGATCGCGGGCGCGCAGGGCTCGGACTCGGCGAGCCTCGCCTTCAATGCGCTGAGCGCGGCGAAGGAGCAGAAGCTCGATGTGCTGCTGGTCGATACCGCCGGCCGCCTGCAGAACAAGGCCGAGCTGATGAACGAACTGGAGAAGGTCGTTCGCGTGATCAGGAAGGTCGATGCCTCGGCGCCGCATGCGGTGCTGCTGGTGCTCGATGCCACGGTGGGACAAAATGCGCTGTCGCAAGTCGAGGCATTTCATCGTACCGCTGGCGTCACCGGTCTGGTGATGACGAAGCTCGACGGCACGGCGCGGGGCGGCATCCTGGTCGCGCTGGCGGAGAAGTTCAAATTGCCGGTGCACTTCATCGGCGTCGGCGAAGGCGTCGACGACCTCGCGCCGTTCACCGCGCGGGATTTCGCCAGGGCGATCGCAGGAATCGAAAACTAGAAATCGAAAGCTGGACATGGACAAGAAACAGCCGCATCCGCTGTTCAAGTTTGCGACCGAGATCGGCCCGCTGATCGTATTCTTTTTCGCCAACGCCAAGTTCAACCTGTTCGTCGCGACCGGCGCCTTCATGGTGGCGATCGTGGCCGCGATGATCGCTTCCTATATCGTGGTGCGGCATGTGCCCGTGATGGCGATCGTCACCGCCGTGATCGTGCTGGTGTTCGGCTCGCTGACGCTGCTGCTGCACGATGAGACCTTCATCAAGGTCAAGCCCACCATCGTCTACGGCCTGTTCGCGGCGATCCTCGGCGGCGGGCTGTTGTTCGGCCGTTCCTTCATCGCGATCGTGTTCGATCAGATGTTCAACCTGACGCCGACAGGCTGGCGGGTGCTGACCATGCGCTGGGCGCTGTTCTTTATGGGAATGGCGGTCCTGAACGAAATTGTCTGGCGCACGCAGTCGACCGATTTCTGGGTCAACTTCAAGGTATTCGGCGCGGTCCCGATCACGATGATCTTTGCCATCGCCCAGATGCCGCTGATGAAGCGCTACCATCTGGAGCCCGCCACGCTCGAGGCGAGCGAGGCGGAAGCCGGGGATGTCAGCAAGGGCTAGGTCGGGCCGCTAGCTCCCTCTCCACGCAACGTGCGGGGAGAGGTCAGAGAGAAGCGCCTCAGCTTTTCTGCTTGGCGATGATCTTGTCCTTGATCTTGTCGTAGGTCGCCTGCGGCACGATGCTCTTCTGCACCAGCTCGTCCTTGCCCTTGTACGGGCGGCCCGCGATGATCTTTGCCGAATAGGCCTTGCCGACGCCCGGCAGCGCGTCGAGCTGATCGGCGGTCGCCGAGTTGATGTCGAGCAGCTCCGCCTTCGGCGCCGGCGCCATCTTCGATTCCGAGGCCTTCGGCGCGGGAGCCATCTTGCTGTCGGATTTTGCCGCGGGCTGCGCGGTCTGGGCCATCGACGGCGTTGCCGTCAGCAGCCCCAGGGTCAGCGCGGTTGCGAGAAGAGAAGCGAGCGTGAAATGACGCATGGGTGTCCCTCCAAGGACGGTTCAAGTAACGCCATAAAGCTAGCTGCGGATTCGTGGCGGCGCCATGGCTGTAAAATGAACGGCAGATAAAAGCGGAGGAATATTTTCTCCCATGGCGAGGAACGTTTCTCTCCCGGGATGAGGGGCGAGATCAGCTTCCCGCGCGCAGCGCCTTCTCGATCTCGACCTTGAGCACGCTGTCGAGATTGGCCGGCGTTACCGGCCCGACCAGCTTGTAACGGATGGTGCCGTCGCGGCCGACCACGAAGGTTTCGGGCACGCCGTAGACGCCCCATTCGATCGAGGCCCGGCCGTTGCTGTCGACGCCGACGGCGGCGAACGGATTGCCGTAGCGGCCGAGGAAGCGGCGGGCGTTGTCGGGCGAATCCTTGTAGTTGATGCCGACGATCTGCAGCCGCGTATCCCTGGCGAGCGCGGTCAACAGCGGCGCTTCGTCATGACAGGGCACGCACCAGGATGCCCAGACATTGACGACGGAGACCTTGCCCTTGAACGTAGCGGAGTCGAGCCCGGGGACTTGCCCGCCGTTATGGAGGAGGCCGTCCAGCGCCGGCAGCGTGGTTTGCGGCGCCGGGCGGCCGATCAGGGCCGAGGGAATTCTTGAGGGATCGCCGCCGTAAAGCCGCAGCAGGAACAGGGCGGCGACGGCCAGGAAGCCGAACAGCGGCAGCGCGACCAGCCAGCGCCGGCTGGCCGGCGTGCCATCCGTCTTTGCGGGCGCGCTCATCGGATGTCCGTCGCCTGGCGGCCGGAGCGCCGGGTCACGCCGGAGGCCTCGAGCTCGCGCAGGCGTTCCTTCTGGTTGCGGTAATCGATGGCGATCCACACGATGAGCAGCAATACGGTCGCCGCCACCAGCGCGTAGGACGTCACGATAAACGAAGCATAGGGTCCGAGCGCCATGCTCACGCCGCCTGCTGGCTGGCTTGCATCATCTGCAGGCTGCGCACGCGCCGTCGCAGGATCTCGTTGCGCATCGCCGCCACGTGCAACGTCACGAACAACAGCGAGAAGCCGATCGCCATCACCAGCAACGGAATCAGGAATGCGCTGTCGAGCGAAGGGCCGCCCATCCGCATCACCGATGCGGGCTGGTGCAGCGTGTTCCACCAATCGACCGAGAATTTGATGATCGGCAGGTTGATCGCGCCGACCAGCGTCAGCACTGCGGCGGCGCGCGCCGCCCGCGACGGATCATCGACCGAGCGCCACAACGCCATCAGGCCGAGATACATCAGGAACAGGATCAGCACCGAGGTCAGCCGCGCATCCCATTCCCAATAGGTGCCCCACATCGGCCGGCCCCACAGCGATCCCGTGACCAGCGCGAGAAAGGTGAAGGCCGCGCCGATCGGCGCCGCCGTCTTGGCCGCGACATCGGCCAGCGGATGCCGCCACACCAGCGTGCCCAGCGCCGCGATGCTCATGACGCCCCAGACGAACATCGACAGCCACGCGTTCGGCACATGAATGAACATGATCTTGACGGTGGCGCCCTGCTGGTAGTCGTCGGGCGCCGTCGCCACCTGATACAGGCCGATCAGCAGCAGGATCGCGGTCGCGCCCGCCAGCCACGGCAGCGCGCGCGCCGCCAGCGACAGGAATTTCGAGGGATTGGCGAGATCGATCAGCGTCATGGCATCCTGATAGTCGTCAACGGCGGGGCAGGCAATGCGGCTCGGTTTGTTTCACAACGCCTTCCGCGAGAGTTGATCGGCGTCAAGTCATCGTCAGTCCAGGCCGTGCCGCAGGCTGGCCGCGGCGGCAAACGGCCCGACCACGAGGCTGACCAGCGACAACGCGCAAAGGATCGAAAACGGCGTTCCAAACGACAGCGGGCCGGAGATGGCCGCCTGCGATGCCGCAACCCCGAAGATCAGCACCGGGATCGAGAGCGGCAGCACCAGCACGGCCAGCAGCAGGCCGCCGCGGTGTAGTGTCACGGCGAGCGCAGCCCCGATCATGCCGGTGAACGTCAGCGCCGGCGTTCCCACTAATAGTGTCAAGGCCACCGCCGACGTCGCCGCGGCGTCGAGGTTGAGCAACAGGCCGAGCGCGGGCGTTGCCACGATCAGCGGCACGCCGGCAGCCAGCCAGTGCGCCAGCGCCTTGGCGGCGCAGGCCAGTTCCAGCGGCATTCGCCCCATCACGATCAGGTCGAGCGATCCGTCCTCATGATCGGCCGTGAACAGGCGGTCGAGCGTAAGCAGGCTGGCGAGCAGGGCGCCGAGCCACAGGATCGCCGGGCCGAGCCGCGCCAGCAGCGGCAGGTCCGGGCCGATCGCGAACGGCATCAGCACGGTGACGGTGAGGAAGAACAGCACCCCGATCAGCGCCCCGCCACCGACACGGAGCGCGATTCTGATGTCCCGGCGAATCAGTGCGGCGAGGGCGGTCATGACGGGCGCCCCATCCGCAGTTCCCGCGCTTCGATCCCGAGCGGGGTGTGCGTTGCCGCCACGATGATGCCGCCGCCGCCGATATGCTCGCGCATGACCCCCACGAACAGCTCCTGGCCGGCGGTATCGAGCGCCGAGGTCGGCTCGTCCAGCAGCCAGACCGGCCGCCGCACCACCAGAAGGCGCGCAATCGAAAGCCGCCGCCGCTGGCCGGCCGAGAGGTAGGCCGCCGGCAGGTTTGTGGCATGGGCTAGTCCGACGGCGGCAAGGCACTGGCCGACATCGCCGGCCTTCCCGCCAAGAAAATCTCGCCAGAAGGAGAGGTTTTCATGCACGCTCAGGGCAGGTTTCAGCGCGTCGCGATGGCCGAGATAGTGGGCCTGCTCCGGCAAGGTCAGTTCGGCGTCGCCGCCTTCCAGCACGACCGAGCCGCCCGCCGGCACCAGAAGACCCGCCAGCAGGCGCAGCAGCGAGGTCTTGCCCGAGCCGTTCGGCCCGACCACGGCCAGCACCTCGCCGGACGAGGCCTGGAAATCGAGGCCGGCGAACACGCCGCGGCCGCCCCTGATACAGTCGATTTGGCGTCCCGAGAGCCGCATTTTAGGTCGTCACAGCCCTCTGAAATTGATGGCTACCGCGTCAGAATTTGTGGGTACCGCATTGCTGCAGCACGTTTGTCGGTGTGGCGGCGCTTCTAGAAAGATTCTATAAGCCCGGAACTTGATGCAGCACACGACCGGCGGCTGCAAGCCATCAGGCCAAGCCTCGCTGAAGGTGTTCAAGTACCCTGCCGGGTATAACTAGAATTTGGGATTCCTGACAATGACCTCGCTCGACAGCTTCAAATGCCGCAAAACCCTCAAGGTCGGCGCCAAGACCTACGTGTATTACAGCCTGCCCGCCGCCGAGAAGAACGGTCTGAAGGGGATTTCCAGGCTGCCCTACTCGATGAAGGTGCTGCTGGAAAACCTGCTGCGCAACGAGGACGGCCGCACGGTCAAGAAAGAGGACATCGTCGCGGTCTCGAAATGGCTGCGCAAGCGCAAGCTCGAGCATGAAATCGCATTCCGCCCCGCGCGTGTGCTGATGCAGGATTTCACCGGCGTGCCGGCGGTGGTCGATCTCGCCGCGATGCGCAACGCGATGCAGAAGCTCGGCGGCGATGCCGAGAAGATCAATCCGCTGGTGCCGGTCGATCTCGTCATCGACCACTCCGTCATCGTCAACTTCTTCGGTGACAACAAGGCGTTCGGCAAGAACGTCGTCGAGGAATACAAGCAGAACCAGGAACGCTACGAATTCCTGAAGTGGGGCCAGAAGGCGTTTTCGAACTTCTCGGTGGTGCCGCCCGGCACCGGCATCTGCCACCAGGTCAATCTCGAATATCTCGCGCAGACGGTGTGGACGAAGAAGGAGAAGATGACGGTCGGCAAGAAGACCGGCACCTTCGAGGTCGCCTACCCGGACTCGCTCGTCGGCACCGACTCGCACACCACGATGGTCAACGGCCTCGCCGTGCTCGGCTGGGGCGTCGGCGGCATCGAGGCGGAAGCCTGCATGCTCGGCCAGCCGCTGTCGATGCTGCTGCCGGAAGTGGTCGGCTTCAAGCTCAAGGGCCAGCTCAAGGAAGGCGTCACCGCGACCGACCTCGTGCTGACGGTCACGCAGATGCTGCGCAAGCAGGGCGTGGTCGGCAAGTTCGTCGAATTCTTCGGCCCCGGCCTCGATTATCTCTCGGTCGCGGACAAGGCGACCATCGGCAACATGGCGCCGGAATATGGCGCGACTTGCGGCTTCTTCCCGGTCGATGCCGCGACCATCGATTATCTCAAGACGTCCGGCCGCAAGAACGATCGCGTCGCACTGGTGTCGGCCTACGCCAAGGCGCAGGGCCTGTTCCGCACGGCGAAGTCCGCCGATCCCGTGTTCACGGAAACGCTGACGCTCGACCTCAAGGACGTCGTGCCGTCGATGGCCGGCCCGAAGCGTCCCGAAGGCCGCATCGCGCTGCCCGCGGTTGCCGATGGTTTTGCGACCGCGCTCGCCGGCGAGTACAAGAAGCCCGAGGGCGGGTCGAACCGCTATGCGGTCGAGGGCCGCGATTTCGATCTCGGCCATGGCGACGTGGTGATCGCCGCGATCACCTCCTGCACCAACACCTCGAACCCGAGCGTCCTGATCGGCGCCGGCCTGCTCGCGCGCAATGCCGCCGCCAAGGGCCTGACCGCCAAACCGTGGGTGAAGACCTCGCTCGCACCCGGAAGCCAGGTCGTTGCGGAATATCTCTCCAATTCCGGCCTGCAGAAGGATCTCGACAAGGTCGGCTTCAACCTGGTCGGCTTCGGCTGCACCACCTGCATCGGCAATTCGGGTCCGCTGCCGGAAGAGATTTCGAAGTCGGTCAACGACAACGGCATCGTCGCCGCGGCCGTGCTGTCCGGCAACCGCAACTTCGAGGGGCGCGTCTCGCCGGACGTGCAGGCGAACTATCTGGCCTCGCCGCCGCTGGTCGTGGCCTACGCGCTGGCCGGCACCGTGACCAAGGATCTCGCGGCCGAGCCGATCGGCACCGGCAAGGACGGCAAGCCGGTCTACCTGAAGGACATCTGGCCGACCACGAAGGAGATCAACGCCTTTATGAAGAAGTACGTCACCGCGACGATCTTCAAGAAGCGTTACGCCGACGTGTTCAAGGGCGACACCAACTGGCGCAAGATCAAGACGGTCGCGAGCGAGACCTACCGCTGGAACATGAGCTCGACCTATGTGCAGAATCCGCCTTACTTCGAAGGCATGAAGAAACAGCCCGATCCGGTCACCGACGTCGTCGATGCGCGGATCCTGGCGATGTTCGGCGACAAGATCACCACCGACCACATCTCGCCTGCCGGCTCGATCAAGCTGACCTCGCCGGCCGGAAGATTCCTCAGCGAGCACCAGGTGCGTCCCGCCGACTTCAACCAGTACGGCACGCGGCGCGGCAACCATGAAATCATGATGCGCGGCACCTTCGCCAACATCCGCATCAAGAACTTCATGCTGAAGGGCGCCGACGGCAACATTCCGGAGGGTGGCCTCACCAAGCACTGGCCGGACGGCGAAGAGATGTCGATCTACGACGCCGCGATGAAGTACCAGCAGGAGAACGTGCCGCTGGTGGTGTTCGCCGGCGCCGAATACGGCAACGGCTCGTCGCGCGACTGGGCCGCGAAAGGCACCCGCCTGCTCGGAGTCCGCGCCGTGATCTGCCAGAGCTTCGAGCGTATCCATCGCTCCAACCTGGTCGGCATGGGTGTGTTGCCGCTCACCTTCGAGGACGGCACGTCGTGGAGCTCGCTGGGGCTGAAGGGCGACGAGAAGGTGACGATCCGGGGCCTGCAGGGCGACCTGAAGCCGCGCCAGACCCTGACGGCCGAGATCGTCTCGAACGACGGCTCGCTGCAGCGCGTGCCGTTGCTGTGCCGCATCGATACCCTCGACGAGCTCGATTACTACCGGAATGGCGGCATTCTGCATTATGTGCTGCGCAAACTGGCGGCATAGAGTTCTCTCTTTGACGCGTTTTCTTCATGCGAACCGGTAACTACTTCGCTTGAAAACGCTTTGAAACGCGGATTTGTGATCAGTGTCTCACTTCGAAGTGAGTGGCGACCAGGGAGAAGGCGGCCTATGACAAGGCCGCTTTCGCGTGTTTGGGGCACGCTGTTCAGGAGATCGATTATGCCCCGTACCATTACGGATGGACGCTACGACGGGTTCGCAAGATGCCCGCGGTGATGGCTTACAACTGCCTGTCGCGATGGTCAGGTACGCTCGGTGCCGGTGCACTCGGAGTCTGCGCGATCATTGCCGTCATTCGCCCGGCCCATGCCGATCCGCGCGCCGTGGTCGAACTGTTCACCTCGCAAGGCTGCTCGTCATGTCCGCCGGCTGACCGGATCGTCGGCGAACTCGCCAAGGATCCGTCGGTGATCGCGCTCAGCATGCCGATCGACTATTGGGATTATCTCGGCTGGAAGGACACGCTGGCGGACTCCCGTTTCAGTGCGCGCCAGAAAGCCTATTCGCATGTGCGCGGCGATCGTAACCTCTACACGCCGCAGATGATCATCAACGGTTCGGCGCAGGTGATCGGCAGCGATCGCGCCGCCATCGACGGCGCCATCAAGAGCACGAGCAACACCGAAGGCGTGATGTCGGTGCCGGTGACGATGAAATTATCGGACAAGCAGCTCAACGTGTCGGTCGAGGCGAGCAAGGCGCCGGCGACTGGCCGCGGCGAAGTGTGGCTCTGCTCGGTTTCGCGCGCGGTGCCGATTTCGATCGGGCGCGGCGAGAACCGCGGCCGCGATCTCACCTACTACAATGTGGTGCGCAATCTCGTGAAGGTCGGTGACTGGAACGGCGGAGCGGGAAGCTGGACCATTCCGCTCGATAGCATTTCGCGCGAGGGCGTCGACGCCGCGGTGGTCTACGTCCAGGACGGCAATCGCGAAAAGCCCGGCGCGATGCTCGGCGCTGCGATCACCGAACTGCGCCAGTAGCTCCACATCTGGGGATTTGCTGAACGGATGCCGGTTGCGGCGCGCGTGGTCCCGCCGCGCCAAATGCCGTCTGGGACCGGCCAGACCGCAAGCCCAGGTCGCAAGCCAAAGCCACAAACGAAAGAAGCCATAAACGAAAAAGGACCAACTTTCGTTGGCCCAGTATCGGGATTAACTCCCTCTGCGAACAGGCCCGATCCCGACGGCCCCGGGGGGCTGGGGGCTGAGGAATCCGGAACCGAAAGGACCGGGCCAACGCAGGGTTATCTTTTCGCAACTCAGCGGGGCGGGCGGTTGGCAGAAGTGGGGCAGCAATAAGATTCCGCTAACGATCCCGTGAATCGAAATTTCCGGCAATTCCGGTTCCCCCGGCCGGTCTCCCTCGTATTTGCACCCCCCTTGCGGCCACCTCGGGTTAGCGCGATCATGTCGGTTGGATGACAGGAGGCGCCCCATGAATTTGATATCGGAGGACACCGATCCGAGCGAGGGCCGCGCAGTGGCGCGCCCCGCCACTGCGGTTCCAGCGCCGAATCGCGTCACCTTCAACCGTCTCGAACTCAACCGTATCCTCAATCTGTATGGGCGCATGGTCGCCGATGGCGAATGGCGCGACTACGCCATCGACTTCATGAAAGACCGCGCGGTGTTTTCGGTATTCCGGCGCGCTTCCGAGGTTCCGCTCTACCGCATCGAGAAGGACCCGCGGCTGGCGCGCAAGCAGGGCATGTACAGCGTGATCTCGGCGACCGGACTGATCCTGCGCCGCGGCCACGAGCTCGAGCGCGTGCTGCTGGTGATCGACCGCAAGCTGGCGGTGGTGTGAGGGCCTTGTAGCCCGGATGGAGCGAAAGCGAAATCCGGGACGGTCGCTCAAGCGGATACAGTTTCCCGGATCGCGCTGCGCTCCATCCGGGCTACGAATTCTTTGAATTCACGTATCCCCCGGCACCGTCGTGGCGCCTTCTCCGAGCGCTAGCTGCATCATAACGGTATCGAGCCAGCGGCCGAATTTGAGCCCGACATTGGGATGGGTTCCGATCATCTGGAAACCGCATTTGCCGTGAACGCCGATCGAACCGGCGTTGGCGGAATCGCCGATCACCGCGATCATCTGCCGGTAGCCGCGCGCCTCGCACGCGGCGATCAGCCGCTGCATGAGCTGAAAACCGATGCCGCGGCGGTGAATGGCGGGCCGCAGATAGACCGAATTCTCAACCGTGAAGCGGTAGGCCGGCCGCGGGCGAAACGGCCCCGCATAGGCGTAGCCGATCACCTCGCCGTCGACGGCGGCGACGAAATAGGGAAAGCAGCCGTCCGACAGCGCCCTGAACCGCCGGGTCATCTCGGCGAGATCGGGCGGGGTCAGCTCGAACGTCGCGGTGCCGTAGCGCACCGCGTGCTCGTAGATTTCGGTGATGGCGGGGAGGTCGGCCTCGGTGGCGGGCCGGATTTCGGGCGTGGACATGGGTGCAGAGTATTTTTGCGGCGGGCAAAAGAAAAGCCCCGGCGCAAGGCCGGGGCTTCAACTTGAGAACCTGGTCGGTGGCGCTTAGTCGCGCTGGCCGAGGAGCTGCAGGAGCAGCGTGAACAGGTTGATGAAGTTCAGGTACAGCGACAGGGCACCGGTGATTGCCGCCTTTTCCGCGATCTCGCCACCCTGGGAGGCGTAGCCGTAGATGTAGTCGTTCTTCAGCCGCTGGGTATCCCAGGCGGTGAGGCCCGCGAACACCAGCACGCCGACCACCGAGACGATGAACTGCAGCATCGAGCTCGCCAGGAACAGGTTGACCAGGCTCGCGATGATGACGCCGATCAGGCCCATGAACAGGAACGAACCCATGCCGCTCATGTCACGCTTGGTGGTGTAGCCGTAAAGGCTCAGCGCGCCGAAGGTCGCCGCGGTGATGAAGAACACCCGCACAATCGAGGTGTGCGTGTACACCAGGAAGATCGACGACAGCGAAATGCCCATCAACGCGGAGAACACCCAGAACAGCATCTGGGCGGTCGCCGGCCGCAGCCGGTTGATGCCGGCCGAGATCGCGAACACCATGACGAGCGGCGCGAGGATGAACAGCCACTTCAGCGGGCTGACGAACATCGCATAGCCGAACTGTGTCAGGTAGGCGTTGCCGAACTTGGCGACGGCGCCGGCCTGGTCGGTGGTCACCGCGGCCATGTAGACGCCGAGCGCCGCAAGGCCGGTGATGGCCAGGCCGATGCTCATGTAGTTGTAGATGCGCAGCATGTAGGCGCGCAGACCGGCATCGACGGCCGCGGCGTCAACGCGTCCGGCGGCCCGGCCGAAAGGAGATACGTAGTTACGGTCTAGGTCCGACATGGTCGAATTCCCGTTGGTTGCCCGGCGGAGCGCAAAGGGTTTTGCGGCGTCGGTTAGATTTCTTAGCTCAGATGTCCTGATCTGCCGACGTTAATTTTACGTCATGAACCCGGCCACTGATCTTGGCTGGTATGTGGGAAACTAACACATTCGGCGCAAGCTTCCACGCGCGGCTGAATGTCGCTTCCGGTGCCATTTCAGCGGTAAAGGCAGGGTTAACCCTGCTTTTCGCCGCTACAAATTGTCACAAATTCCGCAACACGCTCGCCGGCTTCTGGTTCAGCGCCAGCAACGTGCCGGCGAGTCCGAGCCCCACCGTGACGAGCAGGGCGGCGGCGACCACGCCCGCCGCGCTGCCGGCCTGCCAGATGAAACTCAGCGTCATCAGGCGGGTGACGATCAGCCAGGCGGCGATTGAGCCTGCGATCACGCCGAACACCGCCGTGGCGAGGCCGATCAGCAGGTATTCCAGCGCGTAGGCGCCGAGCAGACGTGCCCGGGTTGCGCCAAGCGTCTTCAGGATGACGGCGTCGTAGACTCGGTGACGGTGGCCGGCCGCCAGCGCGCCGCCGAGCACCAGTATCGCCGAGATCAGCGTCACCGCGCTGGCGCCGCGGATGGCGAGCACGAGGTTGGTAATGACAGTGCCGACGGTTTCCAGTGCCTCGCGTACCCGCACACTGGTCACCATCGGGAAGGCGTCCGCCACCTGCTTGATGATGCGGGCGTCGCCTGAGGGGTCCGCGTGGGCCTCGGACAGGGTCGCGACATGGGTGTGCGGCGCGCCCTTGAAGGCGTTGGGCGAGAACACCAGCACGAAATTGATGCCGAGCCCCTGCCAGTCGATGTTGCGCAGATTGCTGATCCTGGCCGGGATATCGCGGCCGAGCACATTGACCACGATCTCGTCGCCGATCTTCAGCTTCAGTCCGTCGGCGATCTTCTTTTCCATCGAGACCAGCGGCGGACCGCTATAGTCCGCGCTCCACCATTCGCCCTCGACGATCTTGGAACCCTTGGGAATCTCGCCAGTATAGGTCAGGCCGCGGTCGCTCTGCAGCACCCATTCGGAATCCTGCGACGGATTGAGCCGGTCGGCCTTGAGGCCACGGGCGGCGACGATGCGCCCGCGCAGCATCGGCACGTCCTCGACGGTCGATTGCGGCGCGACCTGCTTCAGGAAAGCGCCGAAGCGGTCGGCATCGGCGGTCGGGATGTCGATGAAATAGAAGGAGGGCGCCCGGTCCGGCAGCGCGGCGAGGAACTGCCGGCGCAGGTTGCCGTCGATCTGGGTAATCGTGACGAGCACCGCGAGCCCGAGTCCGAGCGACATCACGACCGAAGGCGTCAGTGCGCCGGGACGGTAGATGTTGGCGATCGCCAGCCGCAGCATGGTGATGCGGCTGCGCGGCATCCGCCGTGCCAGCGCCATCAGGCCGGCGGCGACGGCGCGGAGCAGGGCGAACACCGCGATCGAGGAGACGACGAAGATCGCGGCGACCCGCTTGTCGTAGGCAAGGCCGATCGCGACCGCGACCAGGAGTGCGATCACCACCGCCATCAGCACAAGGTAGCTCCAGCGCGGGCGGTGCCATTCGCGCGCGACCTCTTCGCGGAACAGCGCCGCGACCGGCACGTCATGGACCCGGCCGAGCGGCCACAATCCGAACGCCAGCGCGGTGAGCAGGCCATAGATGAAGGACAGCGCCAGTTCATCCGCATGCAAAGCCGGGATCACCGGCAGCGGCAGCAGCTTGCCGAATGCGCCGACGATGGCGAAGGGCAGGGCGGCGCCGGCGGCGAGCCCGATCACCGAGCCGATGCCGGCCAGCACGATCACCTGCGTCAGGTAGATCGTGAAGACGTCGCGGCCGGTGGCGCCGAGCGCCTTGAACGAGGCGATCACGTCGCGTCGCCGATCGATGTGACTCTTGACCGCATTGGCGACGCCGACGCCGCCGACCAGCAGCGCGGCGAGGCCGACCAGCGTCAGGAACTGGGTGAAACGGTTGATGCTGCGTTCGAGCTGCGGCGAGGCGTTGCTGCGGCTGCGGATCTCCCAGCCGGCTTCCGGCAAGGCGCTGCGCGCGTTCTCGATCAACTGGGCGGCGGCGCGCTCGTCGGCGGCGTTGTCCGGCAGCTTGAGCCGGTAGATCCAGCGCACCAGGCTGCCGGGTTGCAGCAGTCCGGTGGCGCGCAGGCTGGCTTCGCTGACCAGGACCCGCGGCCCCAGTCCGACATTGCCGGCGAGCTTGTCCGGCTCGGCGTTGACCACGCTGCGGATCTGGATCGTGGCATTGCCGATCGTGATGCGGTCCCCGATTTTCAGATCAAGCCGCGCCAGCAGCGTGGAATCGACCGCGGCGCCGAACGCGCCGTCACGCTCGGCCAGCACATCCGTCATGGGCATTTTGGGATCGAGCGTGACTTCCCCGAGCATCGGGTAGTTGTCGTCCACCGCCTTGAGTTCGACCAGCGCCAGCTTGCCGTCCGGGCTGCGCGCCATCACGCGCAACGTTGCTGCGACTGAGACCTGGCCGCGTGTGCGCAGGAAGGCGATCTCCTCCGGCCTGGCTTCGCGCTGGATCAGCGAGAACGCGACGTCGCCGCCGAGCAATGTGCGGCCCTCGCGTTCGAGGCCCTCGCTGAGGCTGGCGGCGACCGAACCGACGCCGGCAATCGCCATCACGCCAAGCGCGATGCAGGCGATGAAGACGTAGAAGCCGCGCAGGCCGCCGCGCAATTCGCGCAGCGCGTAACGGAGCGCAAGCGACGAGGCGCGGCTGCGGTAAACCGGTTCGGAAATGGCGGTCATGAAACTCCGTCGATGCGGCCCGAGCGCAGCCGCACCACGCGGTCGCAGCGCTGTGCGAGCGAGCTGTCATGCGTCACCAGCACCAGCGTCATGCCGCGCTCGGCGTGCTTGGTGAAGAGCATGTCAACGATCTGCCTGCCGGTGGTCTCGTCGAGATTGCCGGTCGGCTCGTCCGCGACGAGAATGGCGGGGTCGGGCGCCAGCGCGCGGGCAAGCGCCACGCGCTGCTGCTCGCCGCCGGACAATTGCGTCGGATAATGGTGCAGGCGCTCGCCGAGGCCTACGGAGGCAAGCTCCTTTGCCGCGCGCTCCGCCGCGTCGGGATTGCCGGCAAGCTCCAGCGGCACCGCGACGTTCTCCAGCGCCGTCATGGTCGGAATCAAATGAAACGACTGGAACACGATGCCGACCTGGCGGCCGCGGAAGCGCGCCAGCCCATCCTCGTCGAGGGCATTGAACGGCGTGCCGTTGACCACCACTTCTCCGCTGTCAGGACGTTCCAGCCCCGCCATCACCATCAGCAGGGTCGATTTGCCCGAGCCTGATGGTCCGATCAGCCCGATCGCTTCGCCCGATGCCACACGAAGGCTGATATCCTTCAGGATATGAACGCGGGCAGCGCCCGAGCCGAGCGAGAGGTTGACGTTGGAGATGGAAATGGTGTCCGGCTGGAGGCCGGTCAGGGAAGAGGATTCGATGCGACTGTCCATGGCTCGGTCATATGGCACTTCCGCCGCTCGGGTCGAGGGCTTGAAACGAATGTTTGCGCACATACCCGTGTTGATTATGGCTTTGATGACGGCCAGCCTGGCCTTGGCTCAGACGCCGGCTGCCGTACCGGCCAAGCCATTAAAAATGGTCGTGTTGGGCGATTCGTTGAGCGCCGGGCTCGGTCTGCAGGGCTCGGCGGCGTTCCCCGCCCGTCTGCAAAAAGCGTTGGCTGACAAGGGGATAAAGGTCGACATGATCAATGCCGGGGTGTCCGGCGATACCACCTCGGGCGGCCGCGACCGGCTGGACTGGTCGGTGCCGGAGGGAACCGAGGCCGTGATTGTCGAACTCGGCGCCAACGACGCGCTTCGCGGGATCGACCCCGCCGTTACCCGCACAGCCCTGAGCGATATCCTGACGCGGCTGAAGGCGCGCAATATCGCGGTTCTCCTGTGCGGCATGCTGGCGCCGCCGAATTACGGCAGCGACTACGCCGCGCGCTTCAACGCGATCTATCCGGAGCTCGCAAAATCCTTCGGCGTTCCGCTCTACCCGTTCTTTCTGGAAGGGGTCGCGGCCGATGCAAAACTGAACCAGGCCGACGGAATCCATCCGACCGCCGAGGGCGTCGATATCATCGTGAAGAACATTCTGCCCATGGTGGAGGCATTTATTGGCACGATCTCCGGGCAGCGGAGTTGAAAAAGCGGCAACGGAGGAGGTTACCCAAAGGTTTTCCCATAGCTTTTCGGACTGCTCGCCCCGCGTGCTTCGCAGGGTCATATAAGTCAGGTAGGAATTGAGCGATCGGTGATTCGTCGCCGGGCTGCTTCCAGGCGCAAGCCCTTCGGGTTTGCGCCTCTGCATCGAGGATTTTGCGATGCCGCGTTTGTTTGCTGGACTGGAAATTCCGGCCGAGATCGGCCAGAGCCTTTCCAATTTGCGTGGCGGCCTTCCGGGCGCACGCTGGATCGATCCCGAAAATTATCACGTCACCTTGCGCTTCATCGGCGACATCGACGGCATGTCGGCGAATGAAATCGCCTCGATGCTGTTTCGGATCAACCGCAAGCCGTTCGAGGTCAAGGTGCAGGGCCTGCAAAGCTTTGGCGGCAGGAAACCGCGCGCGGTGGTCGCTTCCGTCGAGCCGAGCCGGCCGCTGATCGAGCTTCAGGCCGAACTCGAGCGGCTGTTGCAAAGGCTCGGGCTCGATCCCGAGGGCCGCAAATTCACCCCGCATGTGACGCTGGCGCGGCTGCACGATGCCTCCAGCCAGGACGTTGCCGATTATCTCTCGGTGCGCGGCTATTTCCCGAGCCGCACGTTCATGGCCTCGCGCTTCGTGCTGTTCTCGTCCCGCGCCTCCACCGGCGGCGGCCCCTACGTGGTCGAGGATTCCTACGCGCTGAGCGCGTGAAAGGAGTTGCGGCGTAGCGGGCACCCCCTCCCAACCGGGCAGGGCGCGTCGTGCTTTGCATAGGTCCAGACCAATTAGCCGCTTGCAATTTTCGGCGCGCTGAGGCCGAAAGGGGGCCATGCTGTCGACTGACCCCACCTCGTTCCGCGCGCAGTATCAGGCTCTGGTTTCCTCCGGAGCGATCGATGCCGATCCCGCGCAGGCGGACGCCGCCGAGGCATTTTCAGCGCTTGAAGGGCGGCTTTCCAGCTACAAGCCGGCACGCAAGCTGAGCCTGCTCGGCCGCCTCTTTGGCGACAAGAGCGATACGCCGCCGAACGGGCTCTACGTCCATGGCGAGGTCGGCCGCGGCAAGACCATGCTGATGGATCTGTTCTTTCAGCACTCGCCGGTCCAGCACAAGCGCCGCGCCCATTTCCATGAATTCATGGCCGAGGCGCATGAGAAGATCTACGGCTATCGCCAGAACATCGCGCGCGGCGAAATCGCCGACGGCGACGTGATCGAACTGACGGCGAACGCCATCTTCGACGAGGCGTGGCTGTTATGTTTCGACGAGTTTCACGTCACCGATATTGCCGACGCCATGATCCTGGGCCGGCTGTTCTCGAAACTGTTCGAGCTCGGCACCGTGGTCGTGGCGACGTCGAATGTCGCGCCCGAGGATCTCTACAAGGGCGGTCTCAACCGCGCGCTGTTCCTGCCCTTCATTGCGCAGATCGAGGGCCGCATGGACGTGCTGCGGCTCGATGCGCGCACCGATTTCCGGCTGGAAAAACTCGCAGGCGTGAAGATGTGGCTGGTGCCGCCGGATGACGAAGCCGGCGCCGCGCTCGACCGCGCCTGGCGCAAGATGACGGGCAACTCGCCCTGCAAGCCGCGCGACATCTCGATCAAGGGCCGCGTCCTGCGCGTGCCCTGCTCGGCGCATGGCGTCGCGCGGTTTTCCTTTGCCGATATCTGCGAAAGGCCGCTCGCCGCATCCGACTATCTGCGGCTGGCACATGACTATCACACCATCCTGATCGACCGCATTCCGGTGATGGATTATCCTGAGCGCAACGCCGCCAAGCGCTTCATCTCGCTGATCGACACGCTCTACGATAACGCCGTGAAGCTGATGGCGTCGGCCGAGGCCGATCCGGTGTCGCTGTACCTGGCGACCGAGGGGATCGAGGCGATGGAGTTCAAGCGGACCGCCTCGCGCCTGATCGAGATGAGCTCGGAGTCCTACCTGGCGCTGCCGCATGGCCGGAAGGATTCCGCGGCCAGCGGGTCGAGCACGGGGTTGGTGGAGACCTGACGGCGAAGCCGTCATTCCGGGGCGATGCGTAGCATCGAACCCGGAATCTCGAGATTCCGGGTCTGGTGCTGGCGCACCATCCCGGAATGACGGTGCTTGAAGAGTACCTGACCGAAATCAAGGCTAGGCCTTACAATTGGGCATAGTCCGTCTTGAACCGGCCAATCGAAAGGGATAACCAGCCTTCCGACTGACAATTCACCCTCACACGCTTCGGCTCAGAAGGACAAATTTCCCATGGCGCGCGACAAGATTGCCTTGATTGGCTCCGGTCAGATCGGCGGAACGCTGGCTCACCTCATCGGCCTGAAGGAGCTCGGCGACGTCGTGATGTTCGACATCGCCGAGGGCGTCCCCCAGGGTAAAGCGCTCGACATCGCCCAGTCCTCCCCGGTCGACGGCTTCGACTCCAACCTCACCGGCGCCAATTCCTACGAGGCGCTCGACGGCGCCAAGGTCTGCATCGTCACCGCCGGCGTGCCGCGCAAGCCCGGCATGAGCCGCGATGACCTCCTGAGCATCAACCTCAAGGTCATGGAGCAGGTCGGCGCCGGCATCAAGAAATACGCCCCCGATTCCTTTGTCATCTGCATCACCAACCCGCTGGATGCGATGGTCTGGGCGCTGCAGAAGGCTTCGGGCATGCCGCACAAGAAGGTGGTCGGCATGGCCGGGGTGCTGGACTCCGCGCGCTTCCGCTACTTCCTGGCCGATGAATTCAACGTCTCGGTCGAGGACGTCACCGCCTTCGTGCTGGGGGGCCACGGCGACACCATGGTGCCGCTGACGCGCTATTCCACCGTTGCCGGCATTCCGCTGCCCGACCTCGTCAAGATGGGCTGGACCTCGCAGGCCCGCATCGACGAGATCGTCGACCGCACCCGCAACGGCGGCGCCGAGATCGTCAACCTGCTGAAGACCGGTTCCGCCTTCTATGCGCCGGCGGCTTCCGCCATTGCGATGGCCGAGAGCTACCTGAAGGACAAGAAGCGCGTGCTGCCCTGCGCCGCCTATCTCAACGGCGAATACAATGTGAAGGACATGTATGTCGGTGTTCCCGTCGTGATCGGCTCGAGGGGTGTCGAGCGCGTCGTCGAGATCGAGCTGGCCGGCAAGGATCGCGAAGCCTTCGACAAGTCGGTCGGTGCGGTCCAGGGATTGGTCGATGCCTGCAAAAAGATCGCGCCCGATCTTCTCGGCCGTTGATTTTGCTTAGCTTTCGCCCCCTCGTGGGGCGAAAATGCTTTCAGGGTTGCAGTTATATTGGTATATGGTATGCCAACTACCAATGCCGGTGAACTGTAGAACTCGCCGCGAAGGGTTTTGGGGAGCGTCCAGATGAATATCCATGAATACCAGGCCAAGGCTCTGCTGCACGAATTCGGCGTGCCGATTTCGCGTGGCGTGGCGGTGCTGAAGGCCTCGGATTCGGACGCTGCCGCCAAGCAGCTTCCCGGTCCGGTCTGGGTGGTGAAGAGCCAGATCCACGCCGGCGGCCGCGGCAAGGGCAAGTTCAAGGAAGCCTCAGCCGGCGACAAGGGCGGCGTCCGCATCGCCAAGTCGGTAGCGGAAGTCAACGAGTTCGCCAAGCAGATGCTGGGCGCAACCCTCGTGACAGTGCAGACCGGCCCGGCCGGCAAGCAGGTCAACCGCCTCTACATCGAGGAAGGCTCCGACATCGACAAGGAGTTCTACCTCTCGATCCTGGTCGACCGCGAAACTTCGAAAGTGTCGTTTGTGGTTTCGACCGAAGGCGGCGTCAATATCGAGGAAGTCGCGCACAACACGCCCGAGAAGATCGTGACCTTCTCGGTCGATCCGGCAACCGGCATCATGGGCCATCACGGCCGCACGGTGGCCAAGGCGCTCAATCTCACCGGCGATCTCGCCCGGCAAGCCGAGAAGCTGGTGGCGCAGCTCTACGCGGCCTTCACCGGCAAGGACATGGCGATGCTGGAGATCAATCCGCTCGTCGTCACCAAGCAGGGCCAGTTGCGGGTGCTCGATGCCAAGGTATCGTTCGACGACAACGCGCTGTTCCGCCACCCCGAGATCGCGGTGTCGTTGCGCGATTTGACCGAGGAGGACGCCAAGGAAGTCGAGGCGTCCAAATACGACCTCAACTACGTGACCCTCGACGGCACCATCGGCTGCATGGTCAACGGCGCCGGCCTCGCCATGGCGACGATGGACATCATCAAGCTCTACGGCATGGAGCCCGCGAACTTCCTCGACGTCGGCGGCGGCGCCAGTGTGGAAAAAGTCGCGGCGGCCTTCAAGATCATCACCGCCGATCCCAACGTGAAGGGCATCCTCGTCAACATCTTCGGCGGCATCATGAAGTGCGACGTCATCGCCGAGGGCGTGGTGGCCGCGGTGAAGCAGGTCGGCCTCAAGGTGCCGCTGGTGGTTCGGCTCGAAGGCACCAATGTCGATGCCGGCAAGCAGATCATCCGCGAATCCGGCCTCAACGTGGTGCCGGCCGACAATCTCGACGACGCCGCACAGAAGATCGTGAAAGCCGTCAAGGGAGGCTAGCGATGGCTGACCATCTCGCCGCACCGACACCGCTGGACGAACACCGCAAGCTCGCGGCTTTCGCGGGTGAATGGGCCGGCGAGGAAATGGTCTATCCGTCGCGATGGAACGCCGGCGGTCCGGCAACCTCGCATGTGGTCGCGCGCGTGGATCTCAACGGCTTCTACCTGATCCAGGACACCCGCCAGATGCGCGACGGCAAGGAGAGCTTCGCGACCCACGGCGTGTTCACCTACGACCGCGAAGACCGGACCTACAAATTGTTCTGGCACGATTCGCTCGGCTACTACCCGCCGTCGCCGGCCTCCGGCGCCTGGGTCGGCAACAAGCTGACACTGGTGCGCGGCTCGCTGCGCGGCAACGCCCGCCATGTCTATGAAGTCGTCGACAACGACAACTACACCATGAAGATCCAGTTCTCGCCCGATGCCGAAGGATGGGCCGACGTGCTCACCGGCGTTTACCGGCGCATTCTCTAACCCATCGTTCCCGATCACTTACGAAAGCGTCATCAACCATGTCCGTTCTGATCGACAAGAATACCAAAGTCATCTGCCAGGGTTTTACCGGTAAGAACGGAACGTTCCACTCGGAAGCCGCAATCGCTTACGGCACCAGGATGGTCGGCGGCACCTCGCCCGGAAAAGGCGGCTCCCAGCATCTCGGCCTGCCGGTGTTCGACACCGTTCGCGAGGCGCGCGAGAAGACCGGCGCCGACGCCAGTGTGATCTACGTGCCGCCGCCGGGCGCGGCGGATGCGATCTGCGAAGCGATCGATGCGGAGATCCCGCTGATCGTCTGCATCACCGAGGGCATCCCGGTGCTCGACATGGTCCGCGTCAAGAGATCGTTGAGCGGATCGAAGTCGCGCCTGATCGGGCCGAACTGCCCGGGCGTGATGACCGCGGGCGAATGCAAGATCGGCATCATGCCGGCCAACATCTTCAAGCCGGGCAGCGTCGGGATCGTTTCCCGCTCCGGCACGTTGACCTATGAAGCCGTGTTCCAGACCACGCAGGAAGGCCTCGGCCAGACCACCGCGGTCGGCATCGGCGGCGACCCGGTCAAGGGCACCGAGTTCATCGACGTGCTCGAGATGTTCCTCAAGGACGACAACACCACCTCGATCATCATGATCGGCGAAATCGGCGGCTCGGCCGAAGAGGACGCCGCCCAGTTCATCAAGGACGAGGCCAGGCGCGGCCGCAAGAAGCCGATGGTCGGCTTCATCGCCGGCGTCACCGCCCCTCCCGGCCGCCGCATGGGCCATGCCGGCGCGATCATCTCCGGCGGCAAGGGCGACGCCGGATCCAAGACCGCGGCCATGGAAGCCGCCGGAATCGCCGTCTCGCCGTCCCCGGCACGGCTCGGACATACGCTTGCCGAAAAATTGAAATCTTAATTCATTTTTTGGTTCTTTTAGGCGCGAATATCCGTCCTAAATAGGGTAAAGCTTCTCAACCGAGCTGGTTCGGGCTTCCGGACCGGCTAAAGCGCCGTTTTCCACGCGCAAAGCGACATTACCCAGGACGCCATCATGTCTCGCCAGGACGCGAACGCAGCATTTGCCCTCTCCTCCTTTTTGCAGGGCACCAACGCCACGTATATTGACGAGCTCTATGCCCGCTACGAGCAGGACCCCGGCTCTGTCGACGGCGAATGGCAGGAATTCTTCAAGAGCCTGAAAGACACCCCGGCGGACGTCCGGAAGAACGCCGAAGGCCCCTCCTGGGGCCGGGACAACTGGCCGCTCACCCCGCAGGACGACCTGACCTCGGCGCTGGACGGCAACTGGGCCCAGGTCGAGAAGGCGGTCGGGGCCAAGCTCGCCGCCAGGGCGCAGACCAAGGGCGCCGAACTGTCGCCCGCCGACGTCAACCAGGCGACGCGCGATTCCGTCCGCGCCCTGATGCTGATCCGGGCCTACCGCATGCGCGGTCATTTCCACGCCAAGCTTGATCCGCTCGGCATCGAGGCGCCGCGCGACCGCGAAGAGCTCGATCCGCGCACCTACGGCTTCACCGAGGCCGATTTCGACCGCAAGATCTTCCTCGACCACGTGCTCGGCCTCGAATACGGCAGCCTGCGCGAGATCGTCGCGATCTGCGAGCGCACCTACTGCCAGACGCTCGGCGTCGAGTTCATGCACATCTCCAACGCGGCGCAGAAAGCCTGGATCCAGGAGCGGATCGAGGGGCCGGACAAGGAAATCAGCTTCACGCCGGAAGGTCGCCGCGCCATCCTCAACAAGCTGATCGAAGCCGAGGGCTTCGAAAAATTCTGCGACCTCAAGTTCACCGGCACCAAGCGCTTCGGCCTCGACGGCGGCGAGTCGCTGATCCCGGCGCTGGAGCAGATCATCAAGCGCGGCGGCAATCTCGGCGTGAAGGAAATCGTGCTCGGCATGCCGCATCGCGGCCGCCTCAACGTGCTTACCCAGGTGATGGCCAAGTCGCACCGCGCACTGTTCCACGAGTTCAAGGGCGGCTCGGCCAACCCCGAGGACGTCGAAGGCTCCGGCGACGTCAAATATCATCTGGGCGCATCGAGCGACCGCGAGTTCGACGGCAACAAGATCCATCTGTCGCTGACCGCCAACCCGTCGCATCTGGAAATCGTCGACCCCGTCGTGCTCGGCAAGGTGCGCGCCAAGCAGGACCAGCACGGCGATCCGCCCGATATGCGCATCTCGGTGCTGCCGCTGCTGATGCATGGCGATGCGGCGTTCGCCGGCCAGGGCGTGGTGGCCGAATGCTTCGGCCTTTCGGACCTGAAGGGCTATCGAACCGGCGGCTCGCTGCATTTCATCGTCAACAACCAGATCGGCTTCACCACCTATCCGCGCTATTCGCGCTCCTCGCCCTATCCGTCCGACGTCGCGAAGATGATCGACGCGCCGATCTTCCACGTCAACGGCGACGATCCGGAAGCGGTGGTGTTCGCCGCCAAGGTCGCGATCGAATTCCGCCAGAAATTCCACAAGCCTGTCGTCATCGACATGTTCTGCTACCGCAGGCATGGCCACAACGAAGGCGACGAGCCGGCGTTCACCCAGCCGGTGATGTACAAGAGGATTGCAACGCATCCCGGTACGGTCGAGATCTATTCCAAGCGCCTCGTCGCCGACGGCGTGCTGACCGAGGGCGAGGTCGAGAAGGCCAAGGCCGATTGGCGCGCGCGGCTCGATGCCGAACTCGAGGCTGGTACCGGCTACAAGCCGAACAAGGCCGACTGGCTCGATGGCAAGTGGGCCGGCTTCAAGTCCGCCGACCAGGAAGAGGATGCCCGTCGCGGCGTCACCGGCGTCGATGTCAATATTCTCAAGGATATCGGCCGCAAGATCACCAAGGTGCCGGACGGCTTCCGGGTTCACCGCACCATCCAGCGTTTCCTGGAGAACCGCGCCAAGGCGATCGACAATGGCGTCGGCATCGACTGGGCGACCGGCGAGGCGCTGGCGTTCTGCACGCTGCTGCAGGAGGGTCACCACGTCCGCCTGTCGGGCCAGGACTCCGAGCGCGGCACGTTCTCGCAGCGCCATTCGGTGCTGATCGATCAGGAAGACGAGAGCCGCTATACGCCCTTCAACCATCTCGGCCACGACCAGGGTCATTACGAGGTCATCAACTCGCTATTGTCGGAAGAGGCGGTGCTCGGCTTCGAGTACGGCTATTCGCTCGCCGAGCCGAACGCGCTGGCGATGTGGGAAGCGCAGTTCGGCGATTTCGCCAACGGTGCGCAGGTGGTGTTCGACCAGTTCATTTCCTCGGGCGAGCGTAAATGGCTGCGCATGTCCGGCCTCGTCTGCCTGTTGCCGCACGGCTATGAAGGCCAGGGGCCGGAGCACTCCTCGGCGCGCCTCGAGCGTTTCCTGCAGATGTGCGCGGAAGACAACATGCAGGTGGTCTACCCGACCACGCCGGCGAATTACTTCCATGCGCTGCGCCGGCAGCTGCATCGCGAGATCCGCAAGCCGCTGATCATGATGACGCCGAAGTCGCTGCTGCGCCACAAGCGCGCGGTATCGCGGCTCGACGAGCTCGGCAAGGACGCGACCTTCCACCGCATCCTGTACGATGACGCGCAGATGCTGCCCGACGAGAAGATCAAGCTGGTGCCCGATGCCAATATCCGTCGCGTCGTGCTGTGCTCGGGCAAGGTCTATTACGACCTCTACGAGGAGCGCGAGAAGCGCGGCATCGACGACATCTACATCCTGCGCGTCGAGCAGCTCTATCCGGTGCCGCTGAAGGCGCTGGTGCAGGAGCTCGGCCGCTTCAAGAACGCCGAAGTGGTCTGGTGCCAGGAAGAGCCGCGCAACATGGGCGCGTGGCACTTCATCGAGCCCTATCTCGAATGGGTGCTGAACCAGATCCACGCGCCGAACCGCCGTCCGCGATACGCGGGCCGCGCGGCATCGGCGGCGACGGCCACCGGTTTGATGTCGAAGCACCAGGCGCAGCTCAGGGCTTTCCTGGATGAGGCGCTGAGCTAGCATTTTGTCATTTGTCATGCTCCGCGAAAGCGGGGCATCCAGTACGCCGTGCCGTGCGTTTTGATCACGACCGTCCCGGAGTACTGGATCGTCCGCCCCAGCGCGCAATCGCGCGCAAGCCGGACGATGACGCACCAACGATTGAGGGAAAAATACCATGACTGAAATTCGTGTTCCGACACTCGGTGAGTCCGTAACGGAAGCCACCATCGGCCGCTGGTTCAAGAAGGCCGGCGACGCGGTGGCGGTGGACGAGCCGCTGGTGGAACTCGAGACCGACAAGGTCACCATCGAAGTGCCGGCGCCGTCTGCAGGCGTGCTCGGCGAAATCTCCGCCAAGGATGGCGAGACGGTCGCCGTAGGCGCACTGCTCGGCCAGATCACCGACGGCGCCCCCGCGGCGGCGAAGCCGGCCGCCGCCGCGCCTGCCAAGGCCGCTGCGCCGGCTGTCGCGCCCGCCGCCGCGTCTGCGCCGTCGAAGACCGTCGCGGCGGATGCGCCGCTGGCGCCGTCGGTCCGCAAGCTCTCCGCCGAGAGCGGCATCGATGCGTCAACCGTTCCCGGCTCCGGCAAGGACGGCCGCGTCACCAAGGGCGACATGCTGGCCGCGATCGAGAAGGCGGCGTCCGCGCCGACCCCGGTCAATCAGCCGGCCGCCGCGGTGCAGGTCCGTGCGCCGTCGCCGGCCGACGACGCCGCGCGCGAGGAGCGGGTGAAGATGACGCGGCTGCGCCAGACCATCGCGCGCCGCCTCAAGGACGTGCAGAACACCGCCGCGATGCTGACGACCTTCAACGAGGTCGACATGACCAACGTGATGGCGCTGCGCTCGCAGTACAAGGACGTGTTCGAGAAGAAGCACGGCACCAAGCTCGGCTTCATGGGCTTCTTCACCAAGGCCTGCGTGCAGGCGCTGAAGGACATTCCCGCCGTCAACGCCGAGATCGACGGCACCGACCTGATCTTCAAGAATTACTACCACGTCGGCATTGCCGTCGGCACCGACAAGGGCCTCGTCGTGCCCGTGGTGCGCGACTGCGACCACAAGTCGATCTCCGACATCGAAAAGGGCATCGCCGATTTCGGCCGCCGCGCCCGCGACGGCCATCTCAAGATCGACGAGATGCAGGGCGGCACGTTCACGATCACCAATGGCGGCATCTACGGTTCGCTGATGTCGACGCCGATCCTGAACGCGCCGCAGTCGGGCATTCTCGGCATGCACAAGATCCAGGAGCGGCCGATGGTGGTCGGCGGCAAGATCGAGGTGCGCCCGATGATGTATCTGGCGCTGTCCTACGATCACCGCGTGATCGACGGCAAGGAAGCGGTGACCTTCCTGGTCCGCGTCAAGGAAAGCCTGGAAGACCCGGCGCGGCTGGTGCTGGATCTCTGAGGATCGATCGTCACAATGTCGGAGTGGGTCGCATTTTCGGAAATCATTCGGAACGCGGCCCTGACTCTAGCTGCGCTCGTTGGTGCGGCGCTCGCATGGCGGCAATTGTCGCCTGCGGCACTGCAGGCTCGTTCGGCGAATATGCAGGCAAATCTGGCGAGGCGGGCACATGTTACCGAATTGTTTAACCGGGCTGTCGGGCAACTGCGGGATCCCAATCTTGAGGTCAGGCTCGCGGCCATCTATGTATTGCGGGAGGTTGCGAAAGATTTCCCTGACCTTTCAAACCCTGTATTCGAGCTCTTGCAGGCTCACCTGCGCGCTAACAAGGTCGACTATGGAGACGAAGATCCGCCTATAGACATCAAAGAAATCATCGCGACACTCAGGAACAGGTTAGGAGCTCCCGATGCGGAAAGTTAAAGAATCGGCTTCGGTTCGTACACTAGATCTGCACGGCGCCTTTGTCCGACGAACTGATCTTAGCGGGGCTTCGCTCCGCGGCGCGAATATGACAGGGACCGACGCGACAAATGCAATCCTTCGCGATGCTGACTTTGAGGGAGCGGTTCTCAACGGAACTATTCTGCGAGGCGCCGACCTCAGTGGAGCGAAGAATCTCACAGTCCAGCAGCTTTCGCGCGCGATTATCGACAGTCGCACAATACTGCCTGCTTATATCGACCGAGCGGAGCTACGGAGTTCAGGCATCGGTAACTGAATGTAAAAGCGTATTCTACGTGTGGGCGGCCACGTTCTGTAGTTGGGGGCTGATGTGACGGACAGGGTTGTTGTGATCACCGGCGGCAGTCGCGGCATCGGCCGCGCGGCCGCGCTTGCTGCGGCCGCGCGCGGTTATCGTGTCGTGGTCGGCTACGCCAGCAACAAGACCGCGGCAGACGAAGTCGTCGGCATGATCGAAGGCAAGAACGGCAAGGCCATCGCCGTGAAATGCGACGTTGGTCATGAGAGCGACATCCTCGCGCTGTTCAAGGCGGCGGACGGCTTCGGCACGCTGGGTGCGCTCGTCAACAATGCCGGCATCGTCGGCAAGAGCGGCGTGCGCGTCGAGGACATGACGGCTGAACGGATCCAGGAAGTGATGGCGGTCAACGTGACCGGTGCCATCCTGTGCGCGCGCGAGGCGGTGAAGCGCATGTCGACCAAGTTCGGCGGCAAGGGCGGCGTCATCGTCAACATCTCGTCGGTCGCAGCCCGGCTCGGCTCGGCCAACACCTATGTCGACTATGCCGCCTCGAAGGCCGCGATCGATGCGCTCACGGTCGGCCTCAGCCACGAGGTCGCCACCGACGGCATTCGCGTTGCAGGCATCCGCCCCGGGCTGATCGATACCGAGATTCACGCCTCCGGCGGCGAGCCCGATCGGGCGCAGCGTCTTGCGCCGATGGTGCCGATGAAGCGCGTCGGCAAGGCCGAAGAAATCGCCAATGCCATCGTCTGGCTGATGTCGGACGAAGCCTCCTACGTCACCGGTACCACTCTTGATGTGTCGGGCGGGCGCTAACGCCTGACACGCTTCCCAGCTACAGGACTTCAATCATGGCTACCTACGATCTCGTCGTCATCGGCACCGGCCCGGGCGGATATGTCTGCGCGGTGCGCGCGGCGCAACTCGGCATGAAGGTCGCCGTGGTCGAGAAGAATGCGACGCTCGGCGGCACCTGCCTGAACGTCGGCTGCATGCCGTCGAAGGCATTGCTGCACGCCTCCGAAATGTTCGAGGAAGCCGCGCATTCCTTTGCCAAAATGGGCGTCAGCGTTTCCGCGCCGAAGCTCGATCTGCCCGCGATGATGAACTTCAAGCAGCAGGGCATCGACGGCAACGTCAAGGGCGTCGAGTTCCTGATGAAGAAGAACAAGGTCGACGTGCTGAAGGGCACCGGCAAGATCCTCGGTGCCGGCAAGGTTGAAGTCAGTGGTGGCGGCAAGACCGAAACGGTTGAAACCAAGAACGTCGTCATTGCCACCGGCTCCGATATCGCGCGGCTGAAAGGCATCGAGATCGACGAAAAGCGCATCGTGTCGTCGACCGGCGCGCTTTCGTTGGAAAAAGTGCCGGAAAAGATGCTGATCGTCGGCGCCGGCGTGATCGGGCTCGAACTCGGGTCGGTATGGCGCCGGCTGGGATCGGAGGTCATGGTTGTCGAATTCCTCGACCGTATCCTGCCCGGTATGGACGGCGAAGTGGCGAAGCAATTCCAGCGCATGCTCGAGAAGCAGGGCTTTGCATTCAAGCTCGGTGCCAAGGTCACCAGCGTCGACACGTCGGGCAAGACGCTGAAGGTCAGTGTCGAACCGGCCGCCGGCGGCGCGGCGGAGACGCTGGAGGCCGACGTGGTTCTCGTCTGCATCGGCCGCGTGCCCTACACCGAAGGGCTGGGCCTCAAGGAAGCCGGCATCGCGCTCGACAATCGCGGCCGTGTGCAGATCGATAAGCATTTCGCGACCAGCGTGAAGGGCGTCTATGCGATCGGCGACGTGGTGGCGGGACCGATGCTCGCGCACAAGGCCGAGGACGAAGGCGTCGCCTGCGCCGAAATCATCGCGGGCCAGGCCGGCCATGTGAACTACGATGTCATTCCAGGCGTCGTGTATACCACGCCGGAAGTGTCGTCAGTCGGCAAGACCGAGGAGGAACTGAAGCAGGCGGGCGTCGCCTATACGTCAGGCAAGTTTCCGTTTACCGCCAACGGTCGTTCCAAGGTCAATCAGACCACTGACGGCTTCGTGAAGATTCTCGCAGATGCGAAAACCGACCGCGTGCTCGGCGTGCACATCATCGGCCGCGAAGCGGGCGAAATGATCCATGAAGCCTGCGTTCTGATGGAATTCGGCGGTTCCGCCGAGGATCTCGCGCGCACCTGCCACGCGCACCCGACACGCTCGGAGGCCGTCAAGGAGGCCGCGCTTGCGGTCGGCAAACGTGCCATCCATATGTGATCGGAACCCGGAACATTCCGGGTAGAGCATGGAGGAAGAAGCCTGTATCCCGCTTCTCGAAAAGGCCATGCTTTGAACGCCAAATCGGAGCGCGGCGACCGATCCATCGACGTCGTTCCGCTCCAGAGATTACAAACCGATGATGCGCCGCCTGTTACAGCCGCTCTGGGTTTTGCTTGCGATCGTCTTCCTGATCGAAGCCTGGCTGTGGGATCATCTCGAGCCGATCGTCGCGCGCGTCGTCGCGGCGATTCCGCTTCGCGCCTTCAAGCAATGGCTTGCTGACCGCGTCGATGCGCTGTCGCCGGCGATGACGCTGATCGTGTTCGCGGTGCCGGTAATCCCGCTGTTCCCGCTGAAGCTGATCGGCCTGTGGCTGCTCGCGAATCAATATTGGCTGGGTGCCGCCGCGGTCATCGTCGCCGGAAAGTTCCTCGGCCTCGGCGTCACCGCCTTCATCTTCGACGTGACGCGCCCCAAGCTGCTGCAGATGGCGTGGTTCAGGAAGACCTATGAATTCATCATGGCGATGCGCGCCAAGGCGGCCGCCATTGTCCAGCCGATCAAGCAGCGCATCCGCGAAATCCTGCGCGGTGACGGTGATAGCTGGTCATCGCGCACGCTGCGGCTGATCGCGCGCTTCCGCAAGAGCGTGCACCAGGCGCGTTAGCCTGCTTCGCCCTGTCATCGCCCGCCTTGTGCGCAATTTGCGCACTGGGCGGGCGATCCAGTATTCCAGAGAAAGTAGTGCTTGACCGAAGGGCCGCAGCGTACTGGATGCCCTGCCTTCGCAGGGCATGACAGAGGCGGCCGCTTCGCGAACCCTCAATGCAGATGCAGCAGATGCGGCGCGTAAAGGCCGAGGCCGGTGATCGCGATGCCTACGATTGCCAGCAGGCCTGACACCCAGGCCAGAGCCATCATGCCGGTGATGATGGTGGCGGATGCCAGCACGATGCCGATCTGGAAAGCGGCCGAAGCGATCTCGTAGTGGTGATACTTCGCGGTCGCCTCGTCGCGTTCATGCTCGGCATGCTTGGCGCGCTTGGCGAGTTCTTCCGAGCCCTCGCCGGTTTCCGGCTCCGAGCGATAACGCTGCGCGGTCTTGTTCCAGTCGTCGATCTGCTTCTGCAGCGCCGCCCTGGCGGCCTCGTCGCCGACCGTGCCCATGCTCAGCCTGGCGTGCTCGGCGGTCGCCTGCACCACGGTGCGGCGGATGCTCTTGGCCTGGAAGAACGCCCAGAGATTCGATGCCTCGACATTCTTGCTGATCGCTTCGGTCTGCGCGCCCTTGCCCAGCGTTTCCGACAGCGCCAGGAACAGGGCGATCACGGCGATCAGCAACGCGATCCTCTTGTTCGAGCCCGACGCGTGCTCGGCATGCTCGGCATGCTCCATGCTTTCATGTGCGCCCATGTTCATCTCCCCAAAAGTCGACCGCGGCCACGATTGCCGAACGGCCCGTTCAACGCAAGAGTTAAGCGGATTTTGGGCGCGTCCGTTCAACGGTTGCTCTATCCGTATTTTTAGCTCTCAGTATGACAGCCGCCGATTGGGCCGCGGCGTGCCGCGCCCATCCTACTTTGCATGGGGTTGTTTTCGATATTTTGTGTCTGGGAGCCTCACCCGCGCGGATGCGCGGAGCGATACACTTCCAAGAGCCGCTCGCTGTCGATGCCGGTGTAGATCTGCGTCGTCGAGAGCGAGGCGTGGCCGAGCAATTCCTGGATCGCGCGCAGATCGCCGCCACGGCTGAGCAGATGGGTAGCGAAGGAATGCCGCAGCGCGTGCGGGGTGGCACTGTCGGGCAGGCCGAGCGCGCCGCGCAGCCGCTCCATCGTAAGCTGAATGATCCGTGGCGAAAGCGGCCCGCCGCGGGCGCCGACGAAAATCGGTCCGGCCGGCGGCAATGAATGCGGGCACATCGCGACGTAGTCGGCGATCAGCGCCAGCACATTCTGCAGCACCGGCACCATGCGGGTCTTGTTGCCCTTGCCGGTGACGATGAGGACATCGCCTTCGCCGGGTTTCGGCACGTCGCGCCGCTTCAGCCCCAGCGCCTCGGAGATGCGCAGGCCCGAGCCATAGAGCAGCGCCATCACGGCGGCGTCGCGCGCCAGAATCCAGGGTTCGCGTTCCTCGCCGGCGCGCTCATCGGCGTCGGCAAAACGCTTGGCGGCTGCCATCTGGATCGGCTTCGGCAGGCTCTTCGCCACCTTGGGCGCGCGGATCGCGGACAGCGCGCCGACCTTGCCCTTGCCTTCGCGCTCGAGATAGCGGCCGAACGATCTGAGCCCCGCCAGTGCCCGCATCAACGAGCGTCCGGCGATATCATCGGCGCGGCGCATCGCCATGAAGGCCCTGACGTCGGTGGCCTCCAGTGCGGCAAACCGCTTCAGCGTGACCTTCTCGCCCCAATGTTCGGCGAGGAAGGTGAGGCATTGGCGGAGATCGCGGGCATAGGCTTCCAGCGTCTTCGGCGACAGCCGTCGCTCGGCGCGCAGATGCGTCAGCCAGCGCGCCATCTGCTGCGCGAAGCCGTCGTCGGCGCAATCGAGTTCGAGGCCTTGCGGAACTTGCTTGCCCATGGCCTTCCCGGTCTTGGAGGCGATGCTTCAGTCGATTATATCGCACTTCTTTCGTTTACCGTTCGCTAACCGGGCAGCGGGGCGCTAGCCTTTGCTCAAACTATCTCGAGCCTGATTCCCCTGATGGACCACGCCACCCGCCAAACCGGCTCCTCGGCATCCTCGACCCGCGTCGTCGATGTGCTGGTGCCGGTCGCGCTCGATCAGGCCTATTCCTACCGCGTGCCGCGCGGCATGGAGCTGAAGCCCGGCGATGTCGTCTGCGTGCCGCTCGGGCCGCGCGAGGTGGTCGCGGTGGTGTGGGCGGAGAACGCCAAGCCCGATCCGCGGCTGCACAACCGCCTGAAGGACGTCGGCGAAAAACTCGACGTGCCGCCGCTGAAGCCCGAACTGCGCAGCCTCGTCGACTGGGTCGCCAATTACACGCTGTCCGCCCGCGGCATGGTGCTGCGGATGGCCTTGCGGATGGGCGACAATCTCGGGCCCGAACGGATGCGGCTTGGCGTTCGTCTGGTCGGCGAACCGCCGCGGCGCCTGACCCCGGCGCGGCGGCGGCTGATCGAGGTGTTGTCGGACGGGCTGCTGCACGGCAAGTCCGAGGCGGCGCGGGAGGCCGGTGTCAGCTCCGGCGTGGTCGACGGTCTCGTCGACGAGGGCACGCTGACCGTCGAGGCGATGCCGCCGCCGCTGCCGCCGCCGGCGCCCGATCCGTCCTTTGCGCAGCCTGAATTTTCCAGCCAGCAGCGCGCGGCTGTGGATGCGATGCGCGCGCTTGCCGCCAATGGCACCTTCCATGTCGCGCTGCTCGACGGCGTGACCGGTTCGGGCAAGACGGAAGTTTATTTCGAGGCGATTGCGGAAGTGATCCGGCGCGGCAAGCAATGCCTGATCCTGATGCCGGAGATCGCGCTGACCGGACAATTCCTCGACCGCTTCGCCCAGCGCTTCGGCGTGCGTCCGTTGGAATGGCATTCCGAGCTGACGCCGCGGACGCGGCAGCGCAATTGGGCCGCAATATCGACGGGCGAGGCGCCGGTCGTGGTCGGCGCGCGCTCGGCGCTGTTTCTGCCCTATGCGGATCTCGGGTTGATCATCGTCGATGAGGAGCACGATCAGGCCTACAAGCAGGATGAAGGCGCGCACTACCACGCCCGCGACATGGCCGTGGTGCGCGCGCATATCGCCAAAATTCCGATCGTGCTGGCGTCCGCCACGCCTTCGGTGGAATCCGAGGTCAACGCACGGAAGGGGCGCTACCAGCGCGTCGCGCTGCCGTCGCGCTTCGGCGGCCAGCACATGCCGCATATCGAGGCGGTCGACCTGCGCCGCGCGCCGCCGCCGCGTGGCCGCTTCATCTCGCCGCCGCTTGCCGAACAGGTGCAGTTCGCGATCGAGAAGCGCGAACAGGCCCTGCTGTTCCTCAACCGGCGCGGCTATGCGCCGCTGACGCTATGCCGTGCCTGCGGGCATCGTTTTGCCTGCACCATCTGCGACGCCTGGCTGGTCGATCACCGATTCCGCCAGCGCCTGGTCTGCCACCATTGCGGGTTCTCGATGGCGCGGCCGAACATCTGCCCGCACTGCCAGGCCGAGGAATCGCTGGCTGCGATCGGGCCTGGCGTCGAGCGCCTGCAGGAAGAGGCGGCGGCGCTGTTTCCGAACGCGCGCACCATGGTGCTGTCGAGCGATCTCATCACCTCGATCGAGACCATGCGCAGCGAGCTGAACGAAATCGCCGAAGGCCGCGTCGACATCATCATCGGCACGCAGCTGGTGGCGAAGGGACATAACTTCCCGCGGCTCAATCTGGTCGGCGTGGTCGATGCCGATCTCGGCCTCGGCAATGGCGATCCGCGCGCCGCCGAGCGGACGTTTCAATTGCTCAACCAGGTGATCGGGCGCGCCGGGCGCGAGCAGGGCCGTGGCGTCGGCTTTCTGCAGACCCACCAGCCCGAGCATCCCGTCATGAAGGCGCTGGTCGCAAGCGACCGCGAGGCGTTCTACGCCAGCGAGATCGAGTCCCGCGAACGCACCGGCTATCCGCCGTTCGGCCGGCTCGCCAGCCTGATCATTTCCGCGGGCGACCGGCCGAGCGCGGAAGGCTTTGCGCGCCGTCTCACCTCGCTGGCGCCGCTCGACGAGCGCATCCAGGTGCTGGGGCCGGCGGAGGCGCCGCTCGCCGTCATCAAGGGGCGTTACCGCTTCCGGATCCTGGTGAAGTCGCTGCGCAATGTCGACCTGTCGGAATATTTGCGCGAATGGCTCGCCGCCGGGCCGAAGCCCAAGGGCAATCTCAAGCTCGAAGTCGACGTCGATCCGCAGAGCTTTTTGTAGCCGAATTCGAAAAACAAAAAGCCTGCCGCGATTGCCACGGCAGGCTTTTGGAGCGCAGCAAATTTGCGCCGTTAGGAAACGACCTCGGCGGTGACGTGGCCGACGCCCGCGCCGGTCAGGCCGATGGCACGGGCGGCGCCCTTGGAGAGGTCGAGCACGCGGCCACGGATGAACGGACCACGGTCGTTGACGGTGACGATCACGCTCTGGCCACGATGGGTGACGCGGAGCTTGGTGCCGAACGGCAGCGAGCGGTGGGCTGCGGTCATGGCGTTCTGGTTGAAGCGCTGGCCGGAGGCCGTGCGGCTGCCGGATTCATTGCCGTAGTAGGAAGCCCTGCCCGAAAAGCTGCGGCCGCCCGTCGGGCCCATCGAGGCATTGGCGTTCAGCCAGGCGCTGCCCGCCGCCTTGTGGGCGTGGTGGTGCGCGTGATGGTGGTGGCGATGATGCCTGGACTTGGCGGAGGCCTCGGAAACGGTGCCGCCGACCAGAAGGGTTGCGGCAATCAAGGCGAAAGCCGTACGCGACCGGGTTGGAGTTCCCGGCGCCACATTGTTGATATTCAACATTAAACTAGTCCCTCAGACAGTATTGCCACAAGCGTGACAAATGGAACCCCCGTCCCAGTTTTGTGGATGCCGTTTGGGCAGGCAATGAGGCATGAATTGGGCAGTAAATCCTGATTGTCGCTGGCTGACATATCTTGTTACCGCCAGCAACTAATCAAACGATGTTCCGTAATCTTATGCTTTAACGAACTTTTAACTAATCCAGTACTTCGAATAACTGGCGAATACAGTCATCCTCAGGAGTGGAAAGATTTAGACAAGTAATGGCCAAATGGAGGAGCCGGTTCGTCCCGAGCGTGCGCGCTCATGGCCGCCATGCAAATACGGTCGGAACAAATGCGCTTGGTGGGATCGGGGGGCGGCGATCAGCGGCCCTTGGGGGAGCCAAAATTCGGGCGCACTGATCCGGCACAAACAGCCGCGCTTCACAGGCTTCGCAACGCGACGTGCGACAAGGCATCGCCCGATTGCGCGGTCATGTTGCACCTGCGCGTTCGCTATGATAGCAAAGCCGCGATTTTAACGATCCCGACACCTCGCGTGCCGGTCGAAAATCGAAGTCCCGCTTGAATTCCAAGGGCTTGGATCGCTAGGCGCCGCTACCTGTGGCGACGGTTTTTCCCTTGCGAATTTGACAGCTGAAAAGAGCGACTCTGTGGCTGCTGAAGATCCGTCCGTTTCGGGAGTGTCCGGCCGTTATGCTACGGCCTTGTTCGAGTTGGCCCGCGAGGAGAAATCCATCGACGCGGTGAAGGCCGATCTCGATAAATTCGAGGCCATGCTGAACGAGAGCGCCGATCTCAAGCGCCTCGTCCGCAGCCCGGTTTTCTCGGCGGAGACGCAATCGAAGGCGCTCAATGCCGTGCTCGACAAGGCCGGCCTCTCCGGCACATCGGCCAAATTCCTCAAGGTCCTGACCGCCAATCGCCGGCTGTTCGCCGTGGCCGATGTGATCCGCGCCTTCCGCGCGCTGGTGGCGAAGTTCAAGGGCGAGGTGACGGCCGACGTCACCGTCGCCGAACAGCTCAGTGACAAGAATCTCGACGCGCTGAAGACCGCACTGAAGTCGGTGACGGGCAAGGACGTCGCGCTCAACGTGAATGTCGATCCCTCCATCATTGGCGGTCTTGTGGTCAAGCTCGGCAGCCGCATGGTGGATAGTTCGCTTCGCACCAAACTCAATTCGATCAAGCACGCGATGAAAGAGGCAGGCTGATGGACATCCGCGCCGCGGAAATTTCCGCGATCCTCAAGGACCAGATCAAGAATTTCGGCCAGGAGGCCGAGGTCACCGAAGTCGGGCAGGTGCTGTCTGTCGGTGACGGTATCGCCCGCGTCTACGGTCTGGACAACGTCCAGGCCGGTGAAATGGTCGAGTTCGAGAACGGCACCCGCGGCATGGCGCTCAACCTCGAAACCGACAACGTCGGTATCGTGATTTTCGGCGCCGACCGCGAGATCAAGGAAGGCCAGACCGTCAAGCGCACCCGCGCCATCGTGGACACCCCGGTCGGCAAGGGCCTGCTCGGCCGCGTCGTCGACGCGCTGGGCAACCCGATCGACGGCAAGGGTCCGATCCAGGCCGACAAGCGCATGCGCGTCGACGTCAAGGCGCCCGGCATCATTCCGCGCAAGTCGGTGAGCGAGCCGATGGCGACCGGCCTCAAGGCGATCGACGCCCTGATCCCGGTCGGCCGCGGCCAGCGCGAGCTGATCATCGGCGACCGCCAGACCGGCAAGACCGCGATCGCGCTCGACACCATCCTGAACCAGAAGCCGCTCAACGCGCAGCCGGACGAGAACATCAAGCTGTATTGCGTCTACGTCGCGATCGGCCAGAAGCGTTCGACCGTTGCCCAGTTCGTCAAGGTGCTGGAAGAGCAGGGCGCGCTGGAATACTCGATCGTGGTCGCCGCCACCGCTTCCGACCCGGCGCCGATGCAGTACATCGCGCCGTTCACCGGCTGCACCATGGGCGAATACTTCCGCGACAACGGCATGCACGCCGTGATCATCTATGACGATCTGTCCAAGCAGGCCGTCGCCTACCGCCAGATGTCGCTGCTGCTGCGCCGCCCGCCGGGCCGCGAAGCCTATCCGGGCGACGTGTTCTATTTGCACTCCCGCCTGCTCGAGCGAGCCGCGAAGCTCAACAAGGATCAGGGCTCCGGCTCGCTGACCGCGCTGCCGGTCATCGAAACCCAGGCCAACGACGTGTCGGCCTACATCCCGACCAACGTCATCTCGATCACCGACGGCCAGATCTTCCTGGAGACCGACCTGTTCTTCCAGGGCATCCGTCCCGCGGTGAACGTCGGCCTGTCGGTGTCGCGCGTGGGTTCGTCGGCGCAGACCAAGGCGATGAAGAAGGTCGCCGGCAAGATCAAGGGCGAGCTGG
>NZ_DAINNI010000039.1:0-40150 GCF_036735945.1 Bradyrhizobium sp.
GCTCGACGCGCAGATCGATCGACAGTTCCACCGGCTTCTGCAGCCGGTCGGTGGCAAAGCCCGCGCGGTGCAGATCGGCCAGACCGTTGTTGTCCAGCCACTTCTCCATTCCGGCGATACCCTGGTTGTCGATGTTGACGAGGCCGATCAGGTGCGCGACGGCGGCGCCGGTCGGATAGACGCGCTTGTTCTCGCGCAGGAAGCCGATGCCGGGAACGCCGAGCTTGTGGATGTCCTGCTGCTGCTTCGGCGTGATCTCGCGCTTCAGCCAGACGAATCCCTTGCGCGACGACAAGCGCGCGCGCGCCTCCGCCGTATCGAGGTCCGGCAGCGCGGCGGTGAGAAGCTCGATCGCCTCGTCCTTGTCGATGATGCGCCTGGGCTCGCCGAACAGGCTCGGCGCCTTGACGTCGGTGGCGAGCACCTCGCCGTTGCGGTCGACGATATCGGGCCGCGCGGTCGCAATCGCGTCCTGCGCGGCGGCGCGCCGCGCGCCATGGCTGTCGGCGCCGACCGCGAACATGACAAGGCGTCCGGCGAGAACCGCATAGACCGTCGCGAACAGCAGGATCGCCAATCCCACACGCGCCCGCGCCTTGGCGACGCGGTCGACATTGCGCCCGTAGAGCAGGCTGCGGATCAGCCGCTGCTGCCACGGTTCCGCGGGCTTTCTGACTTTGGCAAGCGCCCGGCCGGTCATTGCTGGTCTCCCGGCTGCGGCACCGATCCGGTGGTGGGCGGCGCGTCGGCGGCGGCCTCGATGGTGTTGATCATGGCGCCGATCGGATCGGGCGCGCCCGGCCGGGCAAACGCCGGCGGCCGTTCCGGCAGGTTCTTCAACTGGTCGTACTGCGTGGCGGCGAGCGGCTGCAATTTGAGGTGACGTTCGCTGAGGCCCTGCAGCCTGAGCGGCGCGTCGAGCTTGGCCCATTCGGCGCGCAATGCCGCGATGGCATCGCGCTGCTCGCGGATCTCCGCGTTCAGCCGCAGCACACGCTCGACACGCGAGGTCGATTCCATCTTGATGCGGTAGACATGAGCCGCCGCGAACACCAGCACGCCGATGACGAGGAAGTGGATGATCCGCATGATCAGCCTCCCCTCATCACGTCGGCGAGGAGCGGCCAGGACGGCAGCCGATCTGCCGTATGCGCCGGCGCTGCGGTTCGCTCGGCCGCGCGCAGCTTTGCCGAACGCGCGCGCGGATTGGCAGATACCTCCGCGTCACCGGGGGTGACCGGGCGTTTGGTCAATATCTGAAAGCTCGGCGCCGCCTGTGCCACTTCGGGAAGATGGCGCGAGCCGCCGCCGGTCTTGCCGCGCGCGTTGAGGAAGTCCTTGACGATGCGGTCTTCCAGCGAATGGAACGACACCACCGCGAGCCGTCCGCCCGGCTTGAGCACGCGCTCGGCCGCCGCCAGCGCCAGATGCAACTCGTCGAGTTCCGCGTTGACGAAAATCCGCAAGCCCTGGAACGTGCGCGTCGCCGGATGGATCTCGTTCGGCTTCGAGCGCACCACGCGGCCGACGATATCGGCCAGCGCCTGCGTCGTCGTGATCGGGGCCTCCTTGCGCGCCGCCACGATGGCGCGCGCAACCGCGCGGGAATGGCGCTCCTCGCCGAAGATATAGATGATGTTGGCGAGGTCGGCCTCGGAGGCCTTCGCCACCACGTCAGCCGCGGTCGGGCCGTCACGGCCCATCCGCATGTCGAGCGGGCCATCGAGACGAAACGAGAAGCCGCGCTCGGCCTGATCGAGCTGCATCGAGGAAACCCCGACATCCATCACGACGCCGTCGACCGCCGCAGCACCCTCGGCCGCGCAGACCCCCGCAAGGTTGGAGAAACGGTCCTCGACCAGGGTCAGCCGTCCCTCGGACCGGTCGACCAGGTCGAACCTGGCGGCAATCGCCGACCGGTCGCGGTCGATGCCGATCACCCGGGTTCCCGCAACATCAAGGATGGCGCGGCTGTAGCCGCCGGCCCCGAAGGTGGCGTCGACATAGACGCCGCCGTCCCTGGGAGCCAGCATCTCGACCGCCTCGCGGCCGAGCACCGGGATATGGCGCGGAGCAGCCGAGCTCATGCGCCGTCCCCCGGCGTTTTTCGGTCGATCACCTGCAAAGTGGACGCGAACCGGCCCATTGCGCCTCAAATCTCTGCGCTTCGCCGGGCTGCTGCGGCCGAGAGGCCACGACCCGGCACGATTGCCGCATCCAACCCGGTTTCGCGCCGGCTCGTTTCCAGACGGAATTTGCTGGGTTGCCATGGCATTTCGAGCGCGAAAAAGGGCCTCGGCCGTCCCTAACCCGGTTCGGCTCTTCACCACTTAGTAACGGCACTTAGCGTTAAGAAAGCGTTGATGATCGGTTACAGCTTCTGGACGCCTTTGAGCCGCCGGAAAATGGTGACACACCGGTATCAAAATGCGGGGAAGAATGCGGCCGCCGCATTGCGTGGCCGCCAGGTAAATGAATAGTAAACGCAAATGTCCCTGAAAAAAGATCATTGCCGCGCTGCCGCCGCCTTTGAGATTAAAAAATGACTACTGGTTCGTTCGCCTCTGCTGGTATTGATTCGAAGCGTCAACGCGCCCTCCCCGTGCCCAGGGCCAACGCCGACATGAAGACCTTCACGCCCGATTCCTCGATCGCTTCCGACGTCATCCCGTCGCCGAACTTCGGCGAGCGCAACAGGGGGCTCGTCGCCGACATGATCCTGCTGCACTACACCGGCATGCCGGATGTGGAAGGCGCGATCGCGCAGCTCTGCACCCCCGGCACCGATGTCTCGGCGCACTACATCGTGCTGGAAGACGGCCGCATCGTACAGAGCGTGCCGGAAGCCAGGCGCGCCTGGCACGCCGGCGTGTCCTCCTGGGCCGGCGAGGACGACATCAATTCCTGCTCGATCGGCGTCGAGATCATCAATCGCGGCCACGACTGGGGCTATCCGGATTTCCCGTCGCGCCAGATCGCCGCGGTGATCGCGCTGTGCCGCGGCATCATGCTCCGCCGCAAGATCCCGGCGCATCGCGTGCTCGCGCATTCCGACGTCGCGCCGGCGCGCAAGAAGGACCCGGGCGAAAAATTCCCGTGGCACCTGCTGGCGAATTCCGGCGTCGGCCATTGGGTGCAGCCGGCGCCGATCGTGCGCGGCGAAACGCTCAAGCTCGGCAGCATCGGCAACGCCGTCGCCGACCTGCAGGCCGCGCTCGCCAAATACGGCTACAGCATCCCGATCACCGGCAAGTACGACGGCCCGACCATGGAAGTGGTCAGCGCGTTCCAGCGCCACTTCCGTCCCGCGCAAGTCGACGGGATCGCCGACCTCTCGACCATCGGCACGCTGCACGCCCTGCTGGCGAGCCTTCCGGCGGATGCGATGACAACGGTGGCGGCGAGGTAGTCCAGCTCGTAGCCTTCTCGTCATGGCCGGGCTTGTCCCGGCCACGACGGCTACGAATCCATCTCCGCGATCCTTCGCGCATAGAGCCGCCGCAGCGGCTCGAGCTCGTCGCCGCGCTCGCCTTCATGTACGCCTCGCGCGCGGCGTCGCGGCGGCCGAGCCGGCGCAGCAGGTCGGCGCGCACCGCCGGCAGCAATTCATAGCCCTTCAGCCCGCCCCGCGCCTCCAGCGCGTCGACAAGGTCGAGCGCCCGCGCAGGACCATCGACCATCGACACGACAGCCGCGTGGTTGAGTTCGATCACCGGCGACGGGCTGATCCGCAGCAGCACTTCATAGAGGCCGGCGATCTGCCGCCAGTCCGTATCCTCGTAAACAGGCGCACGCGCATGCAGCGCCGCGATCGCCGCCTGTACCGCATAGGATTGCGGCCGCCCCGGTATCCGCAGCGCCTCTTCCACGAGAAACAATCCTTCCGATATCTGCGCACGGTCCCACAGCGTCCGGTCCTGCGCCTCCAGCAGCACGATGTCGCCGCCCGTGGTCTCGCGGCCGGCACGGCGCGAATCGTGCAGCAGCATCAGCGCGAGCAGCCCCTTGATCTCGCCGCGTCCCGGCATCAGCGCATCGAGCAGCCGCGCCAGCCGGATCGCTTCGCGCGCCAGATCAGGCCGCATCAGATCCTCGCCTGAAGTAGCCGCGTAGCCCTCGGTGAACGCCAGATAGATCACGGCGAGCACGCCCTCGAGCCGCGGTGCCAGCGCATCGCGTTCCGGGACCTCATAGGGAATGCCGGCAAGACGGATCTTCTGCTTGGCCCGCAACAGCCGCTGCGCCATCGCGTCCTCGCTGACGAGAAAGCTGCGCGCGACCTCGGCGGTCGTCAGTCCGCATACGGTACGCAGCGTCAGCGCGACCTGCACTTCCGCGGCAAAGGACGGATGACAGCAGGTGAAGATCAGACGCAACATGTCGTCGTCGAGCGCGCCGCTGGCATCGTCGCACGTTTCAGACGCGTTGAGCAGCAGCTCATGCTCCAGCGCCGGCTGCTTGCCGCGAAAATTGATGTTGCGCCTGACCCGGTCGATCGCCTTGTTGCGGCCGACATTGACCAGCCAGGCGCGCGGATTTGCAGGCAGGCCGGCGGCGGGCCAGCGCTCCAGCGCCGCCGCCACCGCATCCTGAAGAGCGTCTTCCGCCAGATCGAAATCGCCGACGAGGCGGATCAGCGTGGCCAGCGCGCGGCCCGCCTCGTCGCGAAAAATCCTTTCGATCTCGACCGGGGTCATGGTTTCCCAACGTCGTCATTCCGGGGCAATGCAAAGCATCGAACTGTGGGGCGCAATTGCGCCCCTGGGAATCTCGAGGTTCTCAGGTGCGCAAGTGCGCACCATAGTTCGCGCTTCGCGCGCCCCGGAACGACGGCTAGTCATAGATCATGATCGGCCTGACCTCGATCGAACCGGTCTTGGCGCCGGGGATACGCGCGGCGATGCCGAGGGCGGCGTCGAGATCCCTGGCCTCGACCAGATAATAGCCGCCGAGTTGCTCCCGCGTCTCCGCGAACGGCCCGTCGGTCGTCAGCGTCTTGCCGTCGCGGACCCGCACGGTGGTAGCCGTCGTTGACGGTTGCAAGCCGTCGCCGGCCTTGAAATGACCACTCTGAATGATGGATTGGGTGAACGCGCCGTATTCCGCCGTCATCTGCTTGCGTGCCGCTGCGTCCATTTTGGATAGCTCGGCTTCACTACGATAGATCATCAGCAAATACTGCATCTCGAAACTCCCTTGATCGGCTGGATCGCCGACACCCGGTCGAACGGGCGCCGCGCCAAACGACATCGTCAGAATAATTTATTGCGGAGCGGCGCGGAGCCGCCTCCGGCGCACAATGCCGTGCGCGAACGCTCATATCGGGCTAGTCGATAATAACAGCCAATATTATTCGTTTGTCAAAATTACCCCTCCGCGTAGCCTGACGGCCGCGCGCGATCACGGCGGTTTCGCGATCAGGGCGATTCGCCTGCCCCAACAGAATGACGCGCTGGAGGATTCATGACGACGACAATCGACGGCTCCGGCCTGCGTTCGCGAACCCTGCTGCCGTTCCTGGACCGCGAACACACCATCGCCAAGCCCGGCTACAGCCGCTGGATGGTTCCGCCGGCGGCGCTGTGCGTGCATCTCTGCATCGGCCAAGCCTATGCGTTCAGCGTGTTCAACCTGCCGATGACCAAGTTGCTGGGCATCTCGCAATCAGCCTCCGCCGACTGGAAACTCACCGAGCTCGGCTGGATCTTTTCGATCGCGATGGTGTTCCTCGGGCTGTCAGCCGCGGTCTTCGGGCGCTGGGTCGAGGAAGGCGGTCCGCGCCGGGCAATGTTCACCGCCGGCGTGTGCTGGGCCAGCGCGTTCCTGATCTCCGCGCTCGGCGTCCATCTGCATAATCTCTGGATCATCTATCTCGGTTACGGCGTCATCGGCGGCTGCGCGCTCGGCATCGGCTATATCTCGCCGGTCTCGACCTTGATGAAATGGTTTCCCGACCGTCCCGGGATGGCCACGGGCATGGCGATCATGGGCTTTGGCGGCGGCGCCCTGATCGCCTCGCCGCTGTCGGTCTGGCTGATGAGCAAGTTCGCAAGCTCGTCCGACGTCGGCGTATTCGCCACCTTCATCACGCTGGGCTGCGTGTACTTCGTCTTCATGATGGTGGGTTCGGCGATCGTGCGCGTGCCGGCACCGGGATGGAAGCCCGCAGGCTACACGCCGCCCGCCACCGCCAGCAGGCTGATGACCAACAACGACGTGTTCGTCTATCAGGCGATCAAGACGCCGCAATTCTGGCTGATCTGGATCGTGCTGTTCTGCAACACCACCGCGGGCATCGGCGTGCTCGGCCAGGCCTCCGCGATGAGCCAGGAAATGTTCCCCGGTCACATCACCGCAGTGGCGGCCGCGGGCCTCGTCGGCCTGATGAGCCTGTTCAACATGGGCGGCCGGTTCAGCTGGGCCTCGCTGTCCGACTATATCGGACGAAAGAACACCTACTTCGTCTACATGACGCTCGGCTTCGTGCTCTACGTGACGGTGCCGTATGCCGGCGCGAGCGGCAATGTCGCGCTGTTCGTGATCTGCTTCCTGATCATCGTCAGCATGTATGGCGGCGGCTTCTCGACCGTGCCGGCCTACCTGCGCGACATGTTCGGCACCCGTTACGTCGGCGCCATTCACGGTATCCTGCTCACCGCATGGTCCGCAGCCGGCATCGCCGGCCCGGTGCTGATCAACTACATCAGGGAATACAACGTCACGCACGGCGTGCCGAAGGCGCAGGCCTACAACACCACCATGTACATCATGGCCGGATTGCTCGTGGTCGGCTTCATCGCCAATCTCTGCGTCAAGGCGGTCGACAAGCGCCACCACATGAAGGCCGAAGCGGATGCCGATCTGGCGCAAGCCGCGCCGAGCCATGCGTAAGGAGGTCATCATGGAACCGTCATATGCCGAGATGCCGTTCAGGCGACTGCTGCTGCTCTGGGCTTCGTTTCATGCCTCACGCATCGTCGCGGCGATGAAGCCAAGATATCTCGCCAGCCAGATCAACGCCGACGTCGCCGCAAGCGGCAATCCCGAGGGCGCATAGGAAAAATCATGCAGAATAGCTCGACATCGCAGACCACGACGCTGCAACTGGTCCTGGCCTGGAGCTTCGCCGGCATCCCCTTGCTTGCCGGCGTGGCCCAGACCCTCGTCAACGCCATGAAGCTGTTTCAATAGGCTGCTGGTCGCACCAGCAGGCGATCATGATGAGGCGCCGGCCCGAGCGAGCCGGCGCTTCAGTTCTCTCAACTCCTCAAAGCGCTTCGTCACGTCACGCATGACCGCGACGGTGCCGGTGACCTCACCCGCATCGTCGCGCAGCATCACGATGGTGAATTCGACCGAGATTCGGCGGCCGTCTCTGGTCAGGCCGGGCACCGACAACAGATCGCCGTGACCATAACGGCTCGTTCCGGTCGCCATCGTATGGCGAAATCCTTCCCAGTGCCGTGCGCGCAGATTTTCGGGAATGATCAGGTCGAGCGACCGGCCGGCAGCCTCCGCGGCAGCGAAGCCGAATATCCGCTCCGCACCGGGATTCCAGAAGGTGATCAACCCTTCCCGGTCGGTCGCAATGATCGCATCGGAGGCGCTGTTGAGCAGCGCGTCGCCAAGTCCGGGAAGAATATCCATCGTGCGTCCCCGCTCGCTTCCACTATGCTGATCTGAACCCGCGCGTTCGCGTTGACAAGCGAAGAATGGCGATTGCTGCGATCGGCAAAACCGATTCAAGTTGGCATCGATCAGCGCCGCTTGCGCGCCGCGCGCTTCTTCGACGGCGTTTCCGCTGAAGGCTTTGCCAGTGCATCGGCGAGATTGTGCATGAGTTCGATTGCGCCCGACATGTGCTCGACCTGCCGGTCGGTCGGATAGATCACATAGGCCGGCAGGGAAAATTCCGGTGCACCGTTGACGGCGTGAAGCCGCCTTTCCTTCAATAGCGGCTCCACGATCCGGTATGCGAAAAAGCCGGAGCCGCCATTATCAAGCAGATGCTGCAGCCCGAGCCAGCCGACGTTCGCCGTCAACGACGGTCCCGTGAAGCTCGGAAAGAACGCACTGTGGCGGGCGTAGAATTCCGGCCCCCAGTCAACGTAGACATAACCGGGTTGCGGCTCCGGCGCGCTCTTCGGATCGGTCGACACCAGGATGAGACGCTCGTCGAACAACTGCTCGACCTTGAGGCCGGGGCGGCTTTGCGGCGTGTACATCACGCCGATATCGATGCGCCCTTCCACCAGCCCCTGCATGATCTCGGGTTCGAGCGCGCTTTCGGCCCGGATCAGGATGTCCGGATGGGCCGCCTGCATCAGCGGCAGCCATCGCAGCAGATACTCCTCCCACAGGCCGATGCGGCCGCCGACGACCAGTGTTCCGCTGAAGCCTTTGGGAATGCCGACATCCTGCCGCGCCTGCTCGACCGTCCGCACCAGCGTCGAAGCATGACGCTGGAATTGCCGGCCCGCGGGCGTGAGCGTGGCGCCGGCCTTGTTGCGAACGAACAGCGTGCACCCCAGTTGCTGCTCCAGCGTATGGATGCGCGTGCTCACGGTGGACTGGCTGACGTGCAGCCGCTCCGCCGCGGCGATGAAGTTGCCCGCGGTCACCACGGTCAGGAACGTTCGGGCCAGTTCGGTATCCACGGCGCACAGCACCTTCAATCGACGGTTTCGATATCAAATCCCGCAGTTCAGCGGATGTCAAAATTATCCTTCACGGCCGGGATTAACCATCGTGATCGCTTGACGCGCCGCGCCGGAGCCTCCATTCGTAGGGCGTCAGTCGGCCGGACGGCCGCTCCCGCTACGGTCGAAAGGCTGCGGGAGAGGAAAGTCCGGGCTCCATCGACATGCGGTGCCGGATAACGTCCGGCGGGGGCGACCCCAGGGAAAGTGCCACAGAGAACGAACCGCCCTCCTTCGCTTCGGCGTCAGGGGGTAAGGGTGAAAAGGTGCGGTAAGAGCGCACCGCGTATCCGGCGACGGAGACGGCATGGCAAACCCCACCGGGAGCAAAACCGAATAGGGGCGGCAACGCGGTCAGTTCGCGAACAGCGATAACACCGCAGGGCGATGTCAGGCTCGCCGTCCGGGTAGGTTGCTCGAGGCCATGCGCAAGCACGGTCCCAGAGGAATGGCCGTCACGTACCATTCGCAAGGATGGTGCCCTACAGAACCCGGCTTACAGGCCGGCTGATATCGGATGCGAAAGCGTTTTCGAAGAAAACGCGTCTTGCTGAAATGAGGGGTTCGGCGCGAACACGCCGGACCCCTCGCCATTTCAATTTCAGTCCGGTAGCCCGGATGGAGCGGGAGCGTAATCCGGGATTCAGGTTTCCATGGCCCCGGGTTGCGCTGCGCTTCACCCGGGCTACGATTGCTACGGCTACGCCGCGATCTTCCGCAACAGCGCCGTCAGCGCTTCCGGCGCGGTGACGTTCGGCGAATGGCTGGCGTCGATCTCATGATAACCCCAGGACGGATCGCCCTTCGCCACCGTCGCGAAGCGGCCGAAGGTGTCGGCCGGCGTGATCCGGGTGGCGTAGATGTAGCTGCGCGGCAGCGTCAGCGGGCCGCCCTGCAGCCTGATCGGCGTGTCGAAACATTTGATCGGCATGTCGACGCGCCGCGCGCTAAGCCATTCGACGTCGGCGGCCGGCGTATCTTCCGGCGTCGGGTTCGGCGGCACACGCCAGCCATCGCCGGTCTTCGCCAACTCTTCCATCCGCGCCCGCGCAGGCTCGTTGAGGTCAAGCAGCGATTGCCCGTCCTCGGGCACGAAGGCGTCGATGTAGATCAGTTGGCTTACCTTGTCGCGGGCGCGGTCGGCGACGCCGGTCGCGACCATGCCGCCATAGCTGTGCCCGATCAGCACGATGTCGCGCAGGTCCTCGTACATGATGACATTCAGCATGTCCTCGATATGCGAATTGAGATCGATTTTCGAATGCGCCAGATGCGCGCGCTCGCCAAGGCCGGTGTAGCTCGGCGTGACCAGGCGATACCCTGCCACCTGCATCAGCGGATGCATCTTCTTCCAGGCCCAGCCTGCGGACCAAGCGCCATGACAGACAAGGAAGGTTTTTGGAGAAGCTGCATTCATCGGGAGGTTTCCACCGGCTGTTGTTGAAGGCTTTGTTGCGATAGTACCTGTCCGGCGCCTCGTGTAAACGTCGGCGCAAATTCGAACGTCGCCATTCCGGGGCGATGCGCAGCATCGAACTATGGGGCGCAATTGCGTCCCTGAGAATCTCGAGATTCCGGGTCTGGTCCTTCGGACCATCCCGGAATGACGGAGGAAACAGAAGAGTGGACTTGACCACCTACGCGATCCTGCTGGGCGGCGCGCTCGCCGGCGGCTTTGTCTCGGGTCTCTCCGGATTCGGCACGGCGCTGATGGCGCTCGGGGTCTGGCTCTATATCGTGCCGCCGTCGATCGCGGTGCCGCTGGTGCTGATCTGCTCGGTCAGCGCGCATATCTCGACGCTGCCGTCGATGCGGAAGGTGTTCGATTTCAAGCTGGCCTGGCCGTTCGTGGCCGGCGGCCTCCTGGGCATGCCGATCGGGGCGACGCTGGTAGCGCGCGCCGATCCGCAAAATTTCAAGCTCAGCGTCGGCGCGATGCTGCTGGTGTTCCCGGCCGCCCTCTATTTTATCCGGAAGCCTATGGCGTTCCGCTTCGGCGGCCGATTCGCCGATGCCTGCGTCGGGTTTGCCGGCGGCATTCTCGGCGGCCTCGCCGGCCTGTCGGGCCCGCTGCCAACCTTGTGGGCCAGCATACGCGGATGGACCAAGGACCAGCGCCGCGGCGTCTTCCAGATATTCAACGGCGCCGTGCTCAGTGCCGCGCTCTGCCTGCAGATCGCCATCGGTTTCGTGAAACTGGACGTGCTCTGGTTGGCCCTGCTGGCAATGCCCGGCATCCTGATCGGCACCCATCTCGGGATGCGAACCTATCACGCGCTCAACGATCGTAATTTCTACGACGTCGTGCTGGCGCTGCTGTTCATGTCCGGCGTCCTGCTGGTGTGGAGCAGCATTGCTCCGAGGTGAAGGGCGCATAGCCGCCATGTGCTCCGAGTAGATTGCTGTACGCTGATCGGCAAAGCGGCTACCAGTCGCGTCATGAATTTCCACTCGCGCGAACGTCTCGGGCTGCTGCTGGGCTTCATCGGCATGGTGATCTTCGGCGGCACGCTGCCGGCGACGCGGATCGCGGTCGCCGAAATTGATCCGGTTGCCCTGACCGCGCTGCGCACCGCGATTGCCGGGCTATGCTCGCTGGCGCTCCTGCTGGTGCTGCGCCGTCCGTTGCCGCCCCGCGCGCTGTGGGGCCAACTCGTCGTTGCGATGCTCTGCGTCGCAGTCCTGTTTCCGCTGCTGATGTCGATGGGAATGCAGCGGGTCGACGCCTCGCATGGCGGCGTGGTGCTCGGGGTGCTTCCGATCGCCACCTCGCTGGTCGCCGTCGCCATCACGCACGAACGGCCGAGACCATTGTTCTGGATCGCCTCCGTCGCCGGCGCCGCGCTGGTGATCGCGTTTTCCCTGCGGCAAGGCGGCGGCGCGTTCTCGACCGGCGACCTGCTGCTGTTTGCGGCCGTCGCCGTCTCCGCGGTCGGCTACGCCTTCTCCGCCAGGTTGACGTCATCCATGCCTGGCTGGGAGGTCATCAGTTGGATTCTCGTCATCGGCCTGCCGCTTTCGCTTCCCGCCGCCGTACTGGCGATGCCGCACGATGCCGGCCAGATCGCGCTAAAGCCGTGGCTCGGGCTGCTCTATGTCGCGCTGTTCTCGCAATGGATCGGCTTCTTCGCCTGGAATGCGGGACTTGCGATGGGCGGCATCGCGCGGGTTTCGCAGGTACAACTCCTGCAGCCCTTCGTCACCTTCGCGCTCGCCGCCTTCTTCAACGACGAGACCATCACGCTGCAGATCCTGCTGTTCGCCGCCGCCGTCGTGCTGACGGTCGCGATCTCGACACGCACGCGCACCAGGGCCGCGCCGCCCTCCGTGCCGCAGCGGGATCGCGAACCGCCTCAGCTGGCCGCGTCCTGATCGATCAGGGACGGACTTTCCAGGGCCAGTTCGCTCCTGATCTTTTCCGACTGGATGGCGCGAAGCAGCACCTTTGCGGTCTTCAGATGGTCCGCCTTCACGCAGAGCCGGATGATCTGGCTGACCGAGACGTCGCGCATGGCATCGTCGGACATCGTCTTGGCGAGTTCGAGCGCACTTCTCATCGCCGCCTGGTATCGCTCGCCTTCGGCATTCTTCTCCGCTTCCGCATTGCGGCCGCGCAGCGTCGACATCCGCTCGACAATGCCGGCGGCGGAGGCGCAGATTTCGCGAATCCGTTGCGCCGTCTCGATGTCCCCCTCGGGCTGAACGCCTGATGCCCAGACGTCCGGCGGCCGATCCTTGCCAAACAAGCGCATCGTGCGGGCCCTCTCGATACCGGAAAACATATTCCGACACCGATCGGGTCCGCAACAATGTGCTTCACATCACTCCGCTGCCGAGACGCGGCCGAATTCCGTGGCCTGCAGTTCGAACAGCCCGCGATATATACCGCCGGGGCGCGCGGTCAGCGCCGCGTGGGTGCCCTGCTCGACGATCTCGCCGCGATCGAACACCAGGATACGGTCGAGGCTCCGCACCGTCGACAGCCGGTGCGCGATCACGATCGAGGTGCGCCCTTTCATCAGCCGCTCCATCGCTTGCTGGATCAGGCCCTCCGATTCCGAATCGAGGCTCGAGGTTGCCTCGTCCAGGATCAAGACCGGCGCATCCGCGAGGAACGCACGCGCCAGCGCGACACGCTGCCGCTCGCCGCCCGACAGCTTGACGCCGCGTTCGCCGACCAGCGTGCCGTAGCCTTTCGGCAGCCGCATCACCGGTGATTTGCAACATGACATCGGCGTGATGTGCGCGATGCCGATCGTATCAATGCGAGCGCGCTGCAGAAGATCGGTGCGATGCACGAGGACTTTGGACTTCCGGTCTGCGACGGTGACGGTGAAGAAGAACGTGCCGCCAAGGGACGAAATTGCGTCGATAGCCGACCATGACTCGTCATTCCAATCGCTAGCCGCAATGGCTCCGGCCTGCAGCCGGGATGAGCGCAGCGATATCCGGCGCCGCTCCTTCCGTCCAGCCGTATCGCAACCGTCGTTCCCGCATATCGCTGCGCTCATGCGGGCTACGATAACGCCGATCGTGTCAATGCGCGTCGCCGCCGATCACCGTTGCGGGCGGCTTCTTGAGCGTGAGCACGAGCACGCTCAGGGCGACATAGAACACGGTCAGCATGAAGAACGCGTCGCCATAGCCCATCACCACGGCCTGGCGATGCACGATCTGCGACAATTGCTTCATCGCCATCAGTGCGGAATCCCCCATGCCCTGCAGGCGCTGGGTGAACATGTTGAGCGTCTCGACGGCCGTGGCGTTGCCCCAGGTGACGCGGTCGTGCAGGCGCGAGATGTGCAGGTCGGTGCGTTGGTTCAGCACCTGGTTGATGACGGCCAGCCCCACCGCGCCGCCGAGATTGCGCGTCAGGTTGAACAGGCCGGAGGCGTTCTTCACCCGTTCCGGCGCCAGCGTGCCGAGCGCGATCGTGTTGGTCGGCACCATCGCCAGCATCATGCCCATGCCGCGCAGGATCTGCGGCACCAGCAGTTCGTAGAAGTCGTACTCCTTGGTGATCCACGTCATCTGGTAGGAGCCGAGCGCGAACAGCACGAGGCCGATCGCGATCAGGTAGCGCATGTCGTATTTCGCCATCAGCCGGCCGACCAGCGGCGCGGTCAGGAACATGGCGACGCCGGACACGAACATGGTTTCGCCGATCATCAGCGGGCTGTGGCCGCGCACTTCGGCGAGATAGCGCGGATACATATAGGTGAGCCCATAGAGGCCGATGCCGACGCAGAACGAGATCAGGCAGCCGACGCCGAAATTGCGGTCGTTGAAGGTCCTGATGTCGACGATCGGCTCGCGCGCGGTGAGCACGCGCCAGAAGAAGGCGATCGCCGAGACCACGCAGATCGCCGCGCACACCGCAACGGAGGTGTCTTCCAGCCATTGCGATTGCGGCCCCTCTTCCAGCACATATTCGAGCGTGCCGAGGAAGCCCGCCATGAACAAGAGGCCCCACCAGTCGAAATGCTCGAGCAGAGCGAAATTGGGCTGATCGAAGTCGCACAGCGCCAGCACGCCGACGGTGATGGCGATGCCAGGGACGATATTGATGAAGAACAGCCAGTGCCACGACATCATGTCGGTGATGAAACCGCCGACGGTCGGCCCGATGGTCGGCGCCAGCGTCGCAACCAGCCCGATGATCGGGCCGACGATGTGGAACTTGGTGCGCGGAAACACCGTATAGGCGGATGCGAACACGGTCGGGATCATGCCCGCGCCCAGAAAACCCTGGATCGCGCGCCACACGATCATCTGCTCGATGGTCGAGGCGAAGCCGCAGAAGAAGCTCGCCACGGTAAAGCCGGAGGCGGAAATCGCGAACAACAGCCGCGTGCCGAACGCGCGCGACAGGAAGCCGGACAGCGGGATCGCGATCACTTCGGCGATCAGATACGAGGTCTGCACCCACGACACTTCGCTGGAGCTTGCGGAAAGCCCGGCCTGAATCTGCTGCAGCGACGCCGAGACGACCTGGATGTCCAGGATCGACATGAACATCCCGAACACCATGATGAGGAACGTAAACAGCCGCCGCGGCGGGATACGGTCGTCGGCCGCTACGTTCATGGGTGTGGGCGATGCGGTGGTGGCGTCGGCCATGGTCTATTTCGACTGAACGGTTCCCGGCGCGTCGAGATCGGCATCGCTGTCGGCGTCGGCCGCACCCTCGCGGGTGTCGACGGTGGCATAGACCGACATGCCGGCGCGCAGCAGGTTCTGCCGTGCGACGTCCTTTGGCACGCGAATGCGAACCGGCAGCCGCTGCACGATCTTGGTGAAATTGCCGGTGGCGTTGTCGGGCGGCAGCAGCGTGAACACCGAGCCCGCCGCGGGCGAAATGCTGTCGACCACGCCGGCGAATTTGCGATGGCCGTAGGCATCGACCGAGATCTTCACGGGCTGGCCGGGTCGGATCCGCTTGAGCTGGGTTTCCTTGTAATTGGCGTCGATGAAGACGTCGTCGAGCGGCACGATGTTGGCGAGTCGCTGCCCGGCCTGGATAAAATCGCCTGAATTCACCAGGCGATTGGAGAAGGTGCCGTCGACCGGCGCACGCACCTCGGTGAAGGCGAGATCGCGCTCGGCCTTGGCGAGCTGGGTCTGCAACTCCGCGAGTTGCGCGCGCGCTTCCGCCTGCTGCGCCTTGGTCACTTCGACATTGTCGCGTGCGGCATCGTAGGCGGCCTGCGCCGACTTCACCGCGGCAATTCCCTGGTCGCGGCCGGCTTCGGAAACCTCAAACGTGGCGCGCGAGGCAAAGCCCTTGGTGCTCAGTGCCTGCTGCCGCTCGAAGTCGAGGCCGGCGCGCTTCAGCGCGGCTTCCGCGGAGGCGAGTTGCGCCCTGTTCTGTTCGACGGCGCTTTCGAGCGCGGTGACCTGGCGGCCGATGCGGTCGATGGTGGCCTGCTGGGTCGCGATCCTGCTGCGCGCGGCATCCACCGCGATCCTGTAGTCGCCGTCGTCGATCCTGAAGATCACGTCGCCGGCGCGGACCTGCGTATTGTCACGCGGCACGATGGCCGCGACATGGCCGGCGACGCGGGCGCCGAGCATGGTGTTGTTGGAGCGGACATAGGCATCGTCGGTCGAGATGTAGAAACGGCCGACAAGAACGAAGTAGACGCCATACCCGATCGCCGCGAGCGCCAGCAGGCCGAGCACGCCAATCATGATGAATTTGCTTCTGCGCGGCTTCGCCGCCGGTGCAGCAGCAGGACCGGCGGGCGCCGCAACGGGCGCATCATTCGGCGCCGCGGGCGCTTCCGCAGATCGACGCCTTGCCTCTTCCGCAGCGCCTGCGCGCGGCTGAGCCGAGACGTCGGTTTCATCATCGGCCGAATCGGGCCCGCCGCGAACGATACGCGCGGCCTGGTCTCTCGCTGCGGCCATCAATCGGCCTCCCCCAATACAATGATGCGGCGCCAGCGCAGCCTAAACCTGCCGCAGTCAGCGCCTTCAGGACAAAATGTAGCATTGACCGAACCGTTCGGTCAATATACTATTCCAATACCAAATACTATAGAGCGAAGATAGGTACGGGCGTGCACCTCGGGTTGCGTTCTTTCACGAGAAGATAAACCAATGGTTGCATCAATACCAAACACGATACATCCCTTCGGCGACGAGGACAGTTCGAAGCGCCGCCAGATTCTGGACGGCGCGCGCAAGGTGTTCATGGATCTTGGCTTTGACGGCGCCAGCATGAACGAGATCGCACGCGCTGCCGGCGTCTCCAAGGGCACGCTCTATGTGTACTTCGCCGACAAGAGCCGGCTGTTCGAGGCGATGGTCGAGGACGAGGCGCTCGAAAAGGGCAAGCTCGCCTTCAACCTCGACCCCGAGCGCGATGTCGAAACCACGCTGCGGGAATTCGGCCGGGCCTATATCGGTCAGATGTGCCGGCCCGGCGGCGGCTCCTCGATCCGCACGGTGATGGCGATCGCCGAACGAATGCCTGATGTCGGACGGCGATTCTACGAGAACGTGCTGGCAAAGACCATCAACCGTCTCGCTGACTATCTGCAAGCCCGCATCGAGCCCGATGATCTCGCGATCGACGATTGCGTCCTCGCCGCTTCGCAGTTCCTCCAGATGTGCCAGGCGACGCTGTTTCTGCCCTTCGTGTTTCAGGCCGAACCGGCGCCGTCGGCGGAGCGCATCGCGCGCGTGGTCGACAGCGCGGCGCAGATGTTTCTGGCAACATATCGGGCAAAGCCGCGGTAGCAGCGGCCTGCGCTTCGCACGCGCATGAGTTCCGGGGAACCAACATCGGGGCGAACACTTGTCTTCGGCAAGAGGACAAGATGACACCAGTTCAAGAAACCCTTTTTCGGCTGACGGGCGTTCCGCTCCCGATCATCCTTGTGATCGCGCTCTACCTGCACCCCGGCTGACCGTGATACACCGGCCCCGGGGCACGTTGCGGCCCAGGGAAGAGCGCCAATGACCCGCATCGCCTTCATCCTCGCTCTGCTCTTCACCGCGCCCTGGGAGGAAGCCGAGACGGTCGCGGTGAAGGATAGAGGCCTTGTCGACCTCGCTCCGTTCGCTTGCCAGGACGTCACCCGCAGCAGCGTCATCAGCCGCGTCTGCTACGATGGCCAGAGCCAGCGCATGCTTGTGCAGCGCCACGCCGTCTACCTTCAATATTGCGATGTGCCGCCGGAAACGCGCGATGCGCTCCTGAACGCATCATCGATGGGCCGCTACTTCAATGCGGCCGTCGAGCCGGCAGGTAGCGATGGCGCCCGGCCCTACGGCTGCCGGCCCGGCAAAGCGCCGTCATATCAGTGACATCGGACATGCCGTTGCGGCGGCGTTTCCGTCGCGCGTCCGTGATTTGACAGTTCGTTCAATTTTGTCAAAATCGTCAAATGGACCCGCGCACCCGCATTCTCGATGCCGCGATGCTGGTATTCCGCCTGCACGGCTTTCGGCGCTCCACGATCGAGCAGGCTGCCGAAGCCGCCGGGCTGACGCGGCAGGCGCTGTATCATCACTTCAAGTCCAAGGAGGCGCTGTTCCGCGCCGTCATCGAGCGGCTGCATGAGGAGGCGATCGCCGCCGAGATCGCCGCCGCCGCCGCTGCGGAAGAGGCCGGCGGCAGTCTCGCCGATATCCTCGTCGCGTCCGTCGCCGCCAAGCTCGGGCAGATGGCCGCTTCGCTCGACGGCTCGCCCCATGTCGAGGAGCTGTTCTCCGAGCATCTGCTGCAGGCGCGCGACCTCTACCAGAAATATACCGGCATCTATGCGGATCAGCTCACGGCGACGATCACGCGCGTCTGCCGCAAGCAGCGCCTGGTATTGAGCACCGGCATGACGCCGCGCGAGCTTGCGCGATGCGTCGAGATGGCGGTCAATGGCACCAAATCCGCCTACCCGGCGCTGCAGCCGCCCGGCGCCTTCCTGAAGGACCTTGAAATCATGCTGCGCACGCTGATCGCCGGAGCCGTCGGCCCGGAGAAGCCGCGCGCGGCCAAGCCGAAGCCAATCAAGAAGCCCGCCGGGAAAAACGCCAAGAAATCCGCCCGCAAATCTGGAGATCGCAGATGAGCACCATGACGATCAACGGCAAGCCCGCTCCCCTCCCCGATGATCCCGATGCACTGCTGGTCGACGTCGTCCGCGACGCGCTCGACCTAACCGGCACCAAGCTCGTCTGCGGGGCCGGCGTCTGCGGCGCCTGCACCGTGCTTATCGACGGCGAGCCTGTGGTGAGCTGTCTGATGCCGGCCCGGTCAGCCGCGAACCGGAACGTGACCACGGTCGAAGGCATCGGCGCGGCGAAACTGCACCCGGTGCAGAAGGCCTTCATGGCGCACGACGCGCTGCAATGCGGCTTCTGCACGCCGGGCTTCGTCGTCGAGGCCGCCGCGTTTCATGATCGCTGGCGCGGGACAAAGGGAACGGCGGTGCCGTCGCGCGAGGAAATCGGCGCGGCGCTGTCCGGGCATCTCTGCCGCTGCGGCGCCTATGACGGCATCTTCCGCGCGGTGGCGGATGCCTGCGCCGGCCGTTTCGACGGCAACGACGTCATGCCGCCGCGGATGGAAGCGCGCGACAAGGTGACGGGATCGGCGAAATACACCGTCGACATCCATCATGACGGCCAGCTCGAAGGCGTGATCCTGCGCTCGCCCCTGGCGCATGCGCGCATCGGGGAACTCGACCTCACACCGGCGCGCGCGATGCCGGGCGTCGGCGCCGTGATCTCGCTGCTCGGCGATGACCGCATCGTCCGCTATGTCGGCGAGCCCATCGCCGCCGTCGCGGCAAAGGACCGCAAGACGGCGCTGGCCGCGATCGCCTCCATCCGGTTCACCAGCGAACGTCTGCCGTCGGCGATCGGACTCGATGAAGCGCGCAAGGCCGATGCGCCGGTCGTGTTCGAAAAATCGGCGCGCAAGAAGGCCGGCAACGTCTCCGAAGGCGGCGGCTCGCCGGCGCCCTGGAAGGGCAATCTCCGCGGGCCGACGGCGGCCTTCTCCAGGAAGCCGAAGAAAGTGCGAAGCTGGGTCGCAGACGCCCGCGCGGCGAACAATCCGTTGCTGGTGGAGGGCACCTTCCGCACCGGCACGCAGCAGCACGCCTGCCTCGAGCCGCACGCCGCGGTGGCACGCTTCGACGGCGACCGGCTCACCGTGCATGTCTCGACGCAGGCCGTGTTTCACGTGATGGAGCTGATCGCCAAGCGCTACAAGCTCGGCCACGACAAGGTGCGCGTGATCGCCGACCATGTCGGCGGCGGCTTTGGTTCAAAAGCCTCCCTCGGCGTCGAGACCACCACCGCGATCGAGTTGGCGCGCGAGGCCAGGGCGCCGGTCAGAGTTGCCTATGACCGCCACGAGGAATTGTCCGTCACCGGCTATCGGCCGGCAGCGGAGATGAAGATGGCGCTGCTCCCGTCGGAGAGCGGCGAATTGAAAGCGCTGTCGCTGACCGCCCATGCCGACACGGGCGCAGCGACCAATTCGACGATCGCAGCCCTGGCCCGCCTGATCTATCCGGCGGAAGCAAAGGAACTCGCCGATTTCGACGTCATCAGCAATCTGCCGGCCGGTGCGCCGTTCCGCGGTCCCGGCGGTCCGCCGATGGCGTTCGCGCTGGAGCAGGCGATCGACGAGGCCGCTCTGCGCATGAACGTCGATCCGATTGCGCTGCGCAAGCGGTGGGATCCCGATCCCAACCGCCAGCGGCTTTACGATTGGGCCTTGAGCCTCGACGTCTGGAAGAACCGCAAGCCGGTCGCCGCACAGAGCGGCCGCTATCGCCGCGGCGTCGGCGGCGCCACCGGCTACTGGCTCTATCTGTGGCAGCCCGGCTCGAAGGTCGAAGTGGCAGTCAAGAGCGGCCGTCTCGTCGCCAGCACCGCCACACAGGACATCGGCACCGGCACCAGAAGCGTGATCGCCAATACGGTCGCGCGCGAATTCGGCCTGGAGCCGCACGAGATCGAGGTCAGGATCGGCGATTCAAAATTGCCTGAAGGTCCCGGCTCCGGCGGCAGCCGTGTCACGGCGTCGATCATTCCGCCGATGCTGCTCGCGATCGAGCAGTTGAAGACTTCGATCCAGCAGAATGCAAAGCGGCAGCCGGTCCCCGGCTCCAACGCGCCCTGGCGCGAATGGCTCGCCGCATCGCCCGACCTCTCCGCATCAGGCGTGCGGCCGGAAGATTCCAGGCAGACCGCGCCGGGCGTCGAGTCGCCGCTGCGGCAGGCCGGCTTCATGGGCATCATCTTCGGCTGGATGATGCGCCGCTTCTCCAATCTGGCGATCGGCGCCGGCGTGCCGAGCTCGGTGCAGGTCGTCGAGGTCGAGGTCGATACCTGGCTCGGGCATGTCCGCGTCGTCAGCGTTCACACCGGCATTGCGGTCGGCAAGGTGGTGGCACCCGCGCTGGCGCACGGCCAGGCTGCGGGCGCAGTCATTCAGGGCGTCGGCTACGCGCTCTATGAAGCGCGCGAGGTCGATTCGCGCAGCGGCGACGTGCTGAGCAGCGGCATGGAGGATTATCGCATTCCCGGCATTGCCGACACGCCTGTGATCGACGTGCATTTCGACCAGGCCGGATTCGATCACGTGCTCGGCGGCAGCGTCGGCATCGGCGAGGTCGCAACCGTGCCAACCTCGCCCGCCATCGCCAACGCGATACACAACGCCACCGGCATCCGGCCGACCGAACTGCCGATCCGTCCCGACCGTCTGGTCGCCGCACTCAAAGGGAGGGCCGCCGCATGACACCGATAGCTGTCACCATCGCGCATGCGGGCGAATTCCGCGCCGCCGGCACCGACCTCTCCGAGCGGCGGCGCAGCGGCGTCTCGAAGGGACCACTGATCGATATTGCCGTAGCACCTGACATGATCGGGATGCATTGGGCCGCGGACGGCAGCCTGCGGCTCGGCGCTTTCACGACGATTGCGTCGATCGCCGCCGATCCGCTCATCGCCGCCGCCTATCCGGGGATCGCCGCCTCCGCACGAGGCCTGGCGACACCGCAGATCCGCCACCTCGCCACGCTCGGCGGCAATCTCGCGCAGCGTTCGCGCTGCTGGTACTACCGCAATCCGCACATTGCCTGTCTCAGGAAAGGCGGATCGGATTGTCCGGCGCGATCGGGCAACCATCTCTACCATTCAGCCTTCGATCTCGGCTCCTGCGTTTCGCCGCATCCCTCGACGATGGCCGCGGCGCTGCTGGCCTATGACGCGAAGGTGACGACCGACCGCCGCAGTTCGCTGACCATCGCGGACCTGCTCGGCGACGGCTCCAACGGCGCCGCCGACAACGCGCTGCAGGCGGGCGAGATGATCAAGAGCGTCGAGTTGCCTTCCCCGCTGCAGGGCGAGCGCGCGCTGTACAAGCGCGCGATCAGCCGAACCCATGCCGAATGGCCGCTGGCCGAAGTCTGCGCGCGTGGCGTGATCGCGAGCGGCGCATTCCAGTTCGTCCGCCTCACCGCCGGCGGCGTCGCGCCGGTGCCGCTGCGCCTGCACGCGGTGGAAGCCGCCCTGCAGGACAGGGAAGCCACGGCGGCCGCGATCGCCAATGCCGCGGAGCAGGCGGCATCAGGCGCCAAGCCGCTACCGATGACCGGCTACAAGCTCGATCTGCTGAAGGGCGTCGTCCGGGATTTGCTGGAGCGGCTCGCGGCATGAGAGCTGTAGGGCGGATGAGCGAAGCGTAACCCGCCACCGATCTCTCTGTACGCCAAGATTGTGCTACGGTGCGCCTCATGCCGAATTATCGTCGCGCGTTCATTCCTGGCGGATGCTGGTTCTTCACGGTCAATCTACTGGATCGGCGCGAAACCTTGCTTGTCGATGAGATCGACCTGCTCCGCGACGCTGTCATCGCCACGCGCCGAAACCACGCATTTGCCATCGACGCATTCGTGGTATTGCCCGATCATCTGCATGCGGTTTTGAGTTTGCCGGATGGCGATCCTGATTTCTCGACGCGCTGGCGCCTGATCAAGAATCGTTTCGCAAGGGCGTTGCCCAAGCACGAGCCGCTCAATGCAGTTCGTCGAAACCGCAACGAGCGCGGCATCTGGCAACGACGATTTTGGGAACATCTGATACGGGATGAAACGGACTACGCGCGGCATGTCGAATATTGCTATATCAATCCGTTCAAGCACGGTTTGGTCCCGCGCGTGCGAGATTGGCCGTACTCCTCCTTTCACCGAGACGTACGCGCTGGAATCTTTCCGCTCGATTGGGCAGGCGATGCAGAATGCAGCGGTGATTTCGGCGAGCGACAATGATCCAGGCGCGGGCCGTAGTGGCGGATTACGCTTCGCTAATCCGCCCTACAATCTATTTTCGCCCGGGCATCTGCGTCGCCTTCAATGAATGGTCCTGACAGTGCGTCGAAACGATCGCGCGGAAAATTCAATCAACTAATCGGGAGGGACCAAGGCAGATCCGGCTTCGGCACTGGAGCAGCGCTTCGATCAATGATCCTCGTACTCGTTGTCATCGTTGACCTTGCTGCTGCGGCCACTGAACCAGCGCGAGATCGAGTTTCTGCCGAGCGAACTCGTCGAATAGGGATCGCGTGACGCGTAGGGGTTGCGTTGTCCGGCGCGCGCGGCGACCTGCTCGCCGGAGACGGCGGCCGGCTGGCAGATGGTGCGGCGCGAGTTGCGGCGCATCAGGTCGACGTGGATGTGATCCTCGTGGTGCGAATTGGAGCCCGGCGCCAACACGGTGTTGAACTGCTGGCAGGCGGCGGCCTGGACGTCGCGCAGAAAGCCTTGCTCTTCCGGCATGCCACGCCAGCCGCCCTTCACCGTGACGCGCCGCCCGTCCGCAAGCGTGAACGCCGCGATGTCGAGCGCATTGCCGAACGCATGCTCGGAAATATGCGCGTGCGGATTGCCGTTCATGCCGCGGCAGGAATAGGCCGAGATCTGCTTGATCTCGACGACGCGCTGGCCGAACCAGCGCATCGAAGCCGGCTGCACCGAATCGGATAGCCAGCGGTCGAGCGCGGAGACGATCGGACAGGCGAGCGTCGCCGCGGGCTTCATCGAGATCTGGCCGAACGCGCTGACCGGATTGCCCTGCGCGGGCCCGAGCGGCGGCGCGGCAGGCTGCGGCGAATAGGATGGCTGCGACGAATATGGCGCGGAAGGCGGCGTGGCGTAACGGTCGCGCGGCGGCGCTGCCATGTAGCCGCCGTTGCGCGATGCCGGCGTCCCCTCGGGCGGCAGATCGTCTTCCTGCGGCGCGGCAATACCGGGTGCGGAAAGCGAGATCGGGCCGTTCGACGGCGCGGCATAGTTCGGCTGATTCGGCGCCGGATAGTTTCCCGAATAATTGCCTGGATAGGTGCCCGGATAATTCCGTTGCGGCGGAGCTGCCGCCGGCGCCCGGTTGATCGGCCAGCGCGGCTGGTTGCCGATATTGCCTGGTGGCCGCAGGCTTTCGTCGGCAAAGCCGAAGCTGGTGACGTTTTCGCCGAGCGCGGCCACCTTCAGCGGGTATTCCGCACCGCACACGCCGGGGCCGGAGATCGGATCGATCCGGACCACTTCGGCGCTCTCCCTGACCACGCCGGATTTCAGGCAAGCGACCTCGGCCTCGGCGCGCCAGGGTTCACGCTCGGCGGTCTGAAAAAAACCGCGGCCACAACCAGCTAGCGAGACGAGGACGAAGGAGCCGACGAGATACAAACGAACTCCGCGCGTCATCGCGCGCACGTTCGACTAAATTTATTTAAAGACTCTTCAACATGTTGATTTTACGATTTTTTTACCATGTTTTCCGAATCGGCCGCCTGTGCGGGCGGCCGGATGGACAGCTACACTGACTTTTTGGAACGGGAACGCTTTGCTAACCTTGATCGTTGGTTGCGGGCACGACGTAAGCCCAAGGGAGTCTTCCCAATGGATTTCGTAGGTCCTCTCGTCAGCAGGCTCGGCGTTGTAACCGCGTATGTTGCAATCGCCTTCGTCGGCGCGATTGTGCTCGGCGTGTTCTAGCGTCCGGATATGGACGTAAAGACGCCCGGTGGCCATGCCACCGGGCGTTTTTTATGCGCAGCTTATGCGCGCGACCCGGCCAACGCGCGCCAAGATCCCGTGACTTGCATCACAGAACGCGTCCGTAGGTCCGCCTAGGGTCCAAGCACATTCAACGACGACAGCCGCTCGGGAGGCTCGCATGAAGAAGTTCTACATCCTCGCCGCATTGTTGATGGCCACAACCTCGGCACAGGCCGGCGGAATCACCTTCCAGGTCAATGGCGAGCGCGTCCGCGTCGAAGCGCCGCGCAACTGCAACGCGCTGTCCTGCGTCAAGATCACCGCGCCCGGGTACAACGGATCGCTTGGCAATATCGACCTCAAGGGCATGGGCGGAAGGAGCAGGAACGACGACGATGATGTCGTCGCCGCGCCCGCGAAACCGGTTTCGCCTGCCCCGGTCCAGGCCGCAACGCCGCAGCCGACAACTCCCGCTCCGGCAGCCCCGGCGCCCGCGCCTGCCGCATCGACCGTCGCGGCCGCGCCCGCAGCACAGAGCGACGTCGCGACGCCCGCTCCACCGGCTCCGCCCGCCCCGGCTGCTGCTGCACCTGCGCCCGCTCCGGTCGCTGCGAGCGCCGCGTCCGATCCGAACTCGCCGCTCGGCATCTGGTCGACCGAAGAGAACAAGGGCAATGTGCGCATCGAGGAATGCGGCGCCAATCTGTGCGGCTACTCCGTCAACACCGGCGAGCGCATCCTGATCAACATGAAGCCGCAGGGCGGCAAGTGGACCGGCCGGATTCACGACCCGAACAACGGCCGCAACTACGACTCCACGATCGCGCTGAAGGGCACCACCACGCTCAAGGTCCAGGGCTGCGCCTTCGGCGGCATGTTCTGCGGCGGCCAGACCTGGAAGCGCGTGAGCTGACGATTTCTCCCGAGAGGTTTCTCCCGAGACCTTTTCTCCCGAGCCTTGGGCCCCGTGAAAAACGCACGGGGCCTCTTTTTTGCACCCCGTCGCCCGCTTGATCGTCGAGGCGGAAGACGACAAGAAGCCATGTTCATCCCGCATTCAGCCTGACGGCGCTGAAATCGCGGCCCCGCCTTCTGCCTTCCTTTCGTGAACGGAAATATCCCGATGTCGCGCCGCCCCTCCCTCGCGCTCGTGCTGCTGTTCTGCGGTGCGATGATCGGCGCGACGGAGGCTTCCGCAGGCTCATTCGAGCCGATCCGGTTGGCCCAGGCACAAACCGATCCCGCGCAGCCCGCCGCACCGGCAACACCGGCACCTGATCCGAACGCGCCGGCCACCGACGCGCAGGCGCCGGAGGAGCCGATCGGCAACGTCGCGACCGTGACAGGCAATGCCAGCGTGATTCGCAACGACGCCACCACCCCGCTCAAGGTCAAGGACGATATCTACCTCAACGATATCGTGCAGACCGGCGCCAATGCCTCGCTCGGCATCACCTTCATCGACAACACCACCTTCAATCTGAAGGCCAACACCAAAATCACCATCGACAATTACGTCTATGAGGATGGCGGCAAGAGCAACGCCGCGCTGTTCGACGTCGCCAAGGGCACCGCGGCCTTCGTCGCGGCGTCCGTCGCCAAGACCGGCGACATGAAGATCACGACGCCGACCGCGACGCTTGGCATCCGCGGCACCACCGGCCTCGTCGAGGTGCCCGAAGGCGCCGCCGCCAACAATCCGCGCAACGTCGCGATCAAGCTCTATCCCGACGCCGACGGGCGGGTCGGCCGCATCGAGGTCAACGACCGCGCCGGCGCGCAGCTCGGCTTTCTGACGCAAGGCGCCAGCGGCTTCACGATTCGCCCCGGCAGCGGCGGCGCGCGCTTTGCCGCGGTGCCGCTGGCGATCCCGCAGGCAGTGATGGCGCGCGACCAGGGCTTTGTGCGCCAGCTTCACTCGACGCAGAATCTCGGCCGCCAGGTCGTATTCCAGCAGCGCGAATTCCGCCGTGCCAACCCCGGCTTCGTCAATCCGAACCGGCCGATCCGGCAGTTGCAGCCCGGCCAGCAGCGGCCCAACGGCCTGCCCGGCCAGAACAACAGGCCCGGACAACCGCCCGGTCAGTTGAACCGTCCGGGCCAGCCGCGCCAGAACGGCCTGCCGGGTCAACCGGGCCAGCCGCCGCTGCCGGCTCTGCCGAACCGGCAAGGACAGCAGCAGCAGCCCGGCCAGCCGCCGGCGTCGGGTCAGCCGAACCGGCCCGGCCAGCAGCAAGCGCCGGGCGCGCCACAACGCGCCGGACAATCGCCGCACCCCAACCAAGCCGGCGGACCGCCGCGCGCGGGCCAGCCTTCACGAACCGATCTGCCGCCGCAGCCGGGCCAGCCGCCGCGCGTCGGGCAACCGCAGCAACCTGCGGTGCCGGCACAGCCCGGCACGCCAGCGGCGCGGCACGGCTTGCCGAACCGCACCGGCGCGCCCGGACTGCAGCGCCCGCCCGGCATTCAGGGCGCACCATCCGTGCAACGGCCGGGATTGCCCGCACCGCGACGCGCTGCGCCCGCGCCGCAACGCGGCAAGCCGCCGAAGGAACGGCGATACTGATCGGAGGGAGGGATCAGGCCGTACGGCGCAGCCGGTCCCGCATCCGCTGAAGCAGATTTCCGCGCGGCTGCGGCCGCATCGCAGACGTATCGACAACCACCGGCTCGATGTCAGGCGCAAATGACGGTGGATCGGCGGGCTGCGCGTCTTCAACGGGAGCCGCAGGCTGCACCTCTTCAGTGGCCGGCTGGGCGTCTTCGACGGGCTCAACCGCGGTCGCATCGATCACATCAGTCGCGACGTCATCCTGCGCAATCGGCGGCGAGGGTTGATCGGCTCGGGGCGGTGCCGGCACCGGCGCAGCAGGCGGCGGCACAACGCTCCGCCGGGTCCGGCGCTTTTCCGGCGTCGCCTGCTTGGCCCGCGGTTTTCGCGTGGCCGCGGCGTGCGCGGCGGCGGAGAGTGCGATCGGGCCGACATTCTCAAGAAACGCGCGCTCGTAGTCGCGCGACAGGCGATCCACGGCATCCGCAAGCGGCAGCCAGTCCACCGCCTTGATGTCCCGCATCAGCTCATAGGCCGCGTCACCGCGCGCTTCCATGCGCCAATAATGCACCACCTTGGAGCCACCGCGGGATTCATAGGCCAGCGTGCCCAAGAACTCGTGCACGGCAACATCGTGCCCGGTCTCTTCCATCACCTCGCGCTCGGCGGCGGCGCGCGGCGTCTCGCCGTCGTCGAGCTTGCCCTTGGGCAGAACCCACTCATTGCGCTTGCGCAGGCGCACCACCGCGAACAGCGGCGGTTCCGCCTGCCGCAGCACAATGCCTCCCGCCGCCAGCACAGGCGTTCGCGCCATTTCTCTTCCCGCTCGATTCGAATCCCGCGACCATATAGAGACAAGCGGCCGCGAGATCGAGAGCGGGAATCAAGGTTTCCGCAACAGCGGCTCGCCAGCGCGGATGCGCCCGCCGTCCACGATGTTCTCGGCGAATTCGAAATGTTCCGGCGCCAGCACGATGATGGTCGAGCCGTGTTCGAACCAGCCGAGTTCGTCGCCCTTCTTGACGTTCGCATCGCAGGAAAATTCAACTGGCCCGCTGCTCTGCGCATTGAGCGTGCGATCGAGGAAATGCAGGCGGATGCTGGCGACAAGAATGGCGGCGACCGGCACCAGCGTCAGCGCTTCGCCCGACGGCAGCCGCGCCCGCAGTACCGCGCGCTCGTTCTTGCAGAACAGACGTTCGACCCGTTTCAGCGCGATCGGGTTGACGTTCCAGACATCGCCATGGATGAACGTCACCCGCTCGATCCGCATGTCATAGGGCGCATGAAAGCGGTGATACATGCTCGATGTCAGCCGCAGCGTCAGGAAGCGGCCGTTGCGATGCTGCTCGACCAGCGCGGGATCGCCAAGCAGATCGAGCAATGCGTAAGGCGCGCCCTTGACCTGGAACAACTCGGTATCGGCGATCCTGCCGAACGCGCCGACGATGCCGTCGGACGGGCTGGCCACGACGTGCGGATCGGGATCCGCCGGCCGCAGGCCGGGGCGCAACTCGCGCGTGAAGCAGTCGTGCAGGCTCCTGAATTCGGTCTTTTTCGCTTCCGACAGGTCGAGGTCGGAAAACAGACGCCAGCAGGCAATCGAGAAATCGCGCACCAGCGGATTCTCGATCTTGCTGAACCAGCCCATGAAGCGCGTCAGCGCGGCGCGCGGCACGCGGTTGGTCAACAGGAAATTGAGGTCCTCCTGCTGGGTGAAGCGGGCGATCAGGCCCCGGATTGTCATCAATCTGTCAGCAGGATTGGCTAGCGCTTCAGGCATGGATTCGTCCCTTCCGATTCTTTCGCTGTCCGCCGCCGCGGTCGCAAGCGCCGCGGCCGCCTTCCCCAAATTGCAGGCCCGCCTCGCGCTCTCCCGCGCCAAGCACCGCTCGCTATCAGGACATTCCAAGATGTCCAAGATTGTCGCGCGGCTGGTGCCGCATTACGAATTCGATATCGACGGCTTCTTCGCCTCCGACGGCGCTCCGGCCGACATCGCGACGCAGCGGCAGGACGCCTTCTTCCGCCTCGCCGGCCTGTTTGAAGCGCGATACGCCAAGGGCCGGCAGATGACGGCGGAAGCGGCCGAGCGCATCTCGGATCTTCAATTCACCGAAACCTACCGCGTGCCGTTCCAGTACAGCCGCCTCGTGCGCGAAAAGCTCGGCACCAGCACCTTCATGCAGTCGTCCGCCGGCGTCACCGTCACCGACGTCGACGGCAATTTGTTCTACGACCTGACCGGCTCCTACGGCGTCAACATCTTCGGCAACGACTTCTACAAGGAGTGCATCACGGAGGCCGAAAAGCGCGCCCGCGCGCTTGGTCCCGTGCTCGGCCCCTATCATCCCGTCATCACCGAGAACGTGAAGCGGCTGTGCGAGATTTCCGGCCTCGACGAAGTCTCGTTCCACATGTCCGGCACCGAGGCGGTGATGCAGGCGGTCCGGCTGGCGCGCTACCACACCAAACGCACGCATCTGGTTCGCTTCGCCGGCGCCTATCACGGCTGGTGGGGCGACGTGCAGCCCGGCGTCGGCAATCCGGTTTCGCCGCATGAGACCTATACGCTGGCCGACATGTCGGAGCGGACGCTGCATGTGCTGCGCACCCGCAAGGACATCGCCTGCGTGCTGGTCAATCCGTTGCAGGCGCTGCATCCGAACGCCAACGCGCCAGGCGATTCCGCCCTCGTTGACTCCTCGCGCAGAGGCACGTTCGACCGCACCGCCTACACCGAATGGCTGGCGAAGCTGCGCGAGGTCTGCACCGAGCGCTGCATCGTGCTGATCTTCGACGAAGTGTTCGTCGGCTTTCGCCTCGCCGCCCGCGGTGCGCAGGAATATTTCGGCATCCGCGCCGACATGGTGACCTACGGCAAGAGCCTTGCCGGCGGCCTTCCCGTCGGCGTGGTCTGCGGCCGCAAGGATCTGATGCGCCGCTTCCGCGACGATCGTCCCGCCGACGTCTGCTTCGCCCGCGGCACCTTCAATTCTCACCCCTACGTGATGACGGCGATGGACGAGTTCCTGAGCCGCCTCGCCAGCCCGAACTTCAACGCCGTCTACCAGGGCCTCGACGAAACCTGGAACGGCCGCGCCTCGGCGCTCAACACGCGGCTGGCCGATGGCGACCTGCCCGTGCGCGTCAGCAACATCTCCTCGATCTGGATGGTGCAGTACACGGAGCCGTCCCGCTACAACTGGATGCTGCAATACTATTTGCGCGCCGAGGGACTGGCGCTGAGCTGGGTCGGCACCGGCCGCCTGATCTTCAGCCTCAACTACACCGACGCCGACTTCAGCGAAGTCGCCGACCGCTTCGTCGCGGCCGCCGAGAAGATGAAGCGCGACGGCTGGTGGTGGCATGATGCAGCGCTGACCAACAAGAACATCAAGCGGCGGATTCTGAAAGAGATGCTGCGAAAGCGACTGGGTAGAGCCGAGCATTAGCGGCCGCAATGACGGCTTGAGGTTCGTCATTTCCTTCGTCATGGCCGGGCTGGTCGCGGCCATCCACGTCCTTGCTGTTCTCGACATCATTTCGTTGCTAACGGCCCAAGAACGTGGATGCCCGGCACAAGGCCGGGCATGACTGTCTTCCGTGTGACTGAAACCAACACTCACGCCGGCTTGACGTGCTTCTCCAGACCCGGATCGATCAATTCGCCCTTCATCAGGTACAGCGGCGACTTGTAGTACAGTTTGAAGTCGCTGAAGGGATCGGTGAGGATCTTGGTCATCCAGACGAGGCCCGTCTCGACGTCGCGGATGAAGAACAAATGGACGGTGCGGAACAGCAACCCGCCGATGCCGACCGCCAGCCAGACCTTGGCGACCTGCCGCATGAAGTCGGCGGTGGTGGCCCAGGGCTCGACCAGTCCGAACAGCGTCGGGGTGAAGTACAGCACCACCGGCGACAGCGCCCAGATCGTCATCAGCACGACCTTGCGCTGCAGGTTATAACCGACCTTGATCTCTTCCTTGTGCTCGTGGGTCGCGTGGTTGACGTGGTCATAGCCCTTCGGCTCGAAGAAGAAGTGACCGGCCTGGCGCGTCGTCATTGACACCAGCCAGCCGACCAGCGCCGACACGACGGGATCGATGAACAGCATCACATAGGCGAACATGAAGCTCAGCGCGCTGACGAAGTGCAGCGACTGGTTGATGCGGCTGTGGTGATAGTAGCGATGGTCGTCCCAGCGCTGGGTCTTCAATTCCTGCAGGAAGTTCTGGATCATGATCTACCCCCTCGTTCTCTGGTGCTTGAAGTCTCTATCGGGATTCGATGTCCGGCATGTGACATCATGAAGTTGACATGTGACCGATCGCAGCGACGCCATGACGCAAGCAACGCTGACGGCGTCAGGCCGCCGCGGCGACGTCGACCTTGCGAAAACGCACCAGGGAGAAATGCCCGAGCGGCGGAATCAGGCGGCGCTCCGCCAATTCGATGCCGCGCGCGCCGGCGAGCCACTGCGCGTAGCGCGACCAGGCGAACTCGGCGGTGCGGAAGCCGAGCGGACGAACCACCGGCTGCAGGCGCTGCTCGATGAAGCGGCGCATGCCGGCATCGGCGCTGACGCGGGTCAGGATGATCAACTCGCCGCCGGGACGCAGCACGCGGGCGAACTCGTCGAGCGCCTTTTCCGGGTTCGGCACCGCGGTGACGACATATTGCGCCATCACCACGTCGAACGAATCGTCGGGGAATTCGAGATTCTCGGCGTCCATCACCGCGAGGCCCTCGACGTTCTTCAGCTCGAACTCGTCGACGCGCTTCTTCGCTTTCTCCAGCATCGCTTCCGAAATGTCGGTACCGACGATGCGCAAATGCGGCGCATAGAGCGGCAGCGAGATGCCGGTGCCGACGCCGACTTCGAGCACGCGGCCGCCGATCTTGTTGGTCGCCGCGATCGCCGCCTTGCGTCCCTTCGAAAACACGCCGCCGAACACGAGGTCGTAGACCGGCGCCCAGCGGTCATAGGCCTGCTCGACCGTCTCGCGGTCGAAATCGAGCTGCCTTGCGCCGTCAAGCTTGATGATATCTGCCATGATTGGTTCCTGCCTTCTCGTCTCACGCACATCACCGCTGTTGCGGTTGAACTTTCCAAATTCAGCCCTGCACCGCGCGGGTGGCGGGCACGCCAAGCGCCGGCCGCAACGTGCGGCTCGGCTGCAGCGCCGTCAGATTGCCGATGAACTGCCGCGCGCTGTTTTCCCAGGAGCGCGCCAGCGCAAAGTTCCGGCATGCCTCGCGCGACATGTTCAGCGCGCGCAAGCAGGCGGCTTGCAGATCGGTATCGAGCGCGCCGATCGGATGGTCTGCGATGACATCCTTCGGGCCGGTGACCGGGAACGCGGCGACCGGCGTGCCGCACGCGAGTGCCTCGAGCTGCACGACGCCGAACGTATCGGTCAGGCTCGGAAACACGAAGACGTCGGCGGCCGCGAGATGCGCGGTGAGATCCGCGCCCTTCTTCTCGCCGAGGAAGATCGTGCCGGGATATCGCTGCTCGAGCTGCGCCCTCTGCGGTCCGTCGCCGACCACGACTTTCGATCCCGGCAGGTCGAGCGACAGAAACGCCTCGATATTCTTTTCGACCGCGACGCGGCCCATGGTCATGAAGATCGGCCGCGGCAGATCGAGCGTGGCCGGGCTGTGCGGATTGAACAGTTCGGTATCAACGCCGCGCGTCCAGAAGCCGAGCTTGCGGAAGCCGCGCGCCGCAAGTTCCTGCCGCAGCGAATCCGTCGCGACCATGGTGGTGGAAGCGGCGGCATGGAAGTGCCGCAGCACCGCATAGCCGACGGCAAGCGGAAGGCCGGTGCGGACCGCGACATATTCGGGAAAGCGCGTGGTATAGGACGTGGTAAACGCAAGCCTTCGGCGGCGGCAATAGGCGCGCACCATCCAGCCGATCGGCCCTTCGGTCGCGATGTGGATGGCGTCGGGCGCCACCGCCTCGATCCGCCGTGCGATCTCGCCCCTCGTCGGCAGCGCGAAGCGCAGTCCCGGATAGGTCGGGAGCGGCAGCGAGGGAAATCCCTCCGGCGTCAGAAAGCTGATGTCGGCGCCGAGCGCCGAGGCACTGCGCGCAAGCGACGTCAGCGTACGCACGACGCCGTTCACCTGTGGATGCCACGCATCCGTCGCAATCAAAATCTTCATGGCCCGAATCCGAAGTTAACGATTCTCAAGCCGGACGTTGGGACATGGATATTTCAGGCGTATGACGTCATCGTTCTGTAAGGTTGTTTTTTAAACCCGTCTCCATGCTTTTCGTGTAACGTGACAGTACGATGTCAGACCTGAACGACAATTCCGCGCGATCGCGCCGGCGGCAGAAACAGCGCAGCTTTGCGCTGCTGATCCTGGCTGCCGGCATACTTGCGTTCGGCGCCGCGGCCGGCATGCTGTACTACGTGCTGCGGCCGACCACACTGCGGATCGCGGTCGGCCCTGCCAACAGCGAAGACCAGAAGCTGGTCCAGCTCATGGCGCAGACCTTTGCGCGCGAAAACAGCTCGGTGCGGCTGTCGGTGGTCACGACCGAAGGGACGGCCGAAAGCATTGCCCTGTTCACCGCCGGGAAGGCCGACCTTGCGGTGGCGCGCGGCGATCTGGACCTGCCGGCGAACGCCGAGTCGGTCGCCATCCTGCGCAAGAACGTCGTCGTGCTGTGGGCGCCTTCCGGCCTTGCCGCCAAGGGTTCGAGGAAGCAGCCTGCGCCGAAGATCAAGAGCCTCGATGAGCTTGCCGGTCATCGCGTCGGCGTGATCGGGCGGACACAGGCCAATGTCAGGCTGCTGCGCGCGATCCTGAAAGAGTCCGGCGTCAATCCCGACAAGGTCGCGGTCAGCCAGTTCGCCACCAACCAGCTCGCCGAAATGGCAAAGGATCAATCGGTCGACGCCTTCATGGCGGTCGGGCCGCTGAAGAGCAAGATCACGGTGGATGCAATCGCGGCGACGGCGGCCGCCCGCGGCGAGCCGAAATTCCTGCCCATCGAGGTTGCCGATGCGATTGCGAAGAAGAATCCGATCTACGAGTCGGAGGAAATCCCCGCCAGCATCTTCGGCTCTTCGCCGCAGCGGCCGGAAGACAAGGTCGACACGGTCGCCGTGAACCACCTGATCATCGCGCCGAAGTCGTTGTCCGACACGGCGGTTGCCGCCCTGGCGCGCCAGCTCTTCACCAACCGCCAGCAGTTGGCGCGGGAAATGCCGACGGCGTCGCAGATCGAAAAACCCGACACCGACAAGGACGCCTCGCTGCCGGCCCATGCGGGAGCGGCCGCCTATATCGACGGCAACGAACGAACGTTTCTGGAAAAATACACCGACTACCTCTGGTTCGCCGTGCTGATCCTCTCGGGCCTTGGATCGGCCGGCGCCTGGTTCAAGCATTACTGGAACGCGGACGAGCGCGAGCAGTATCTCGCCCATCGCGATCACATGCTTGAACTGATTTCCAGGGCGCGGACGGCCGGGACGCAGGAGGAACTTGCGCAGATGCAGAGCGCGGCCGATGGCATGTTGCGGGAAGCGTTCGAAGGCTATGACGACGGCACCGTCGAGGAAGGCGACCTCTCGGTGATCGCACTCGCGCTAGAGCAGTTCCACCATGCCGTCGCCGACCGCCGCGCGGTGCTTGCGGCAGCCGGCACTGCCGACGCGCCGCGGATGCGTGTCAATCAGGGCTGATTGACTCGTCAGACCTTCTGGTCCCTTCGGGCCTGCTGCCTTCATCCCTCCGGCCAGCGTCAATCCAACGGTGGCGGTGATGATGGCATCCGTCGTAAGGCCCGCGCGACCAGATTACCGCTGACACGCTGCCGCCCCGGCAACGAAACCTTAATGAAACAATTCCTTAAACCGACGAAACCATTTTGGCGATTTCGTGCAAATGTCCTGAAACGGTTCACCTGTACAGCTTTTGCCAACGACGCGCTGAAACTGGCGCGACTGGGCGTAGAACAGGGGACGACCAATGTTTCATTCATTTCTGAATACCCGCTTTGCTGCCGCCGCCATCGCTACGCTGGCAATCGGCGCTACCGCGTTTTCCGCACCCGCTACCGCGGCCCCGCTGCCGCTGTTTCCGTTCTTCCTGCCGCAGCCGCAGCTCGAGGCAGCCCCGCCGCCGGTTGAGGCTACCCCCCGCGAGGAGCAAGAGCGGTTCGAGCTTCCCGCCCGCCTGCGCCGCCAGGTCGTGAATTACCATTCCCGCGAAGCGCCGGGTACCATCATCATCGATACCCCGAACACCTATCTCTATCTCGTGATGGGCAACGGCCAGGCGATGCGCTACGGCATCGGCATCGGCCGCGACGGCTTCACCTGGTCGGGCACCCAGACGATCACCCGCAAGGCTGAATGGCCGGCCTGGACCCCGCCCCCGGAAATGATCGCCCGCCAGCCCTATCTGCCGCGCCACATGACCGGTGGCCCCGGCAACCCGCTCGGCGCCCGCGCCATGTATCTCGGCGGAACCATCTATCGCATCCACGGCACCAACGCCCCCGAAACCATCGGCACCCGCGTTTCCTCCGGCTGCCTGCGCCTCACCAACGCGGACGTCATCGACCTCTATTCGCGGGTCAACGTCGGAACCAAGGTGATCGTGCTGCCGATGACGGACCGCCGCGCCGACCTCGGCCGGACCATCCGCTAAGCCTGAGGATTTCAGAACGAAGAGAACGGCTCCGGCGTTCATCGGGGCCGTTTTCCATTTGGTGATGGCGGCAATGCGCAGTGGCGTCCTCCCCGCCGCGTCTGTAAATTATGACGGGGCTTTGAATCGGTGTCCGGGGGGACGATGCGTCGGCGGGTGCATCTCAAGACGATTTCGATTGGGGCTGCGGTCCTCGTCGTTTCATTTTTCATCAGCCTGAAGGTGATGGACCTGGTGGTGCCGCGCGCCACCAACAAGCCGCCTCGGCTTGCTCAATTGCCGCCGCTGCCGCCGGCGGCGCGCGCATCCACCGTGATGGCGCCGATTGCGGTTGCGCTGTCGGCGATCCGCGACGCCGCCGACCGCGGCGCGCCGCGTTCCTTCGCCGGCAAGGCCGACAATCCGGTCTCGCAGATCCTGCAGAATGCCGACATCGGCTGGACCGCCTCGCGCGGCCCGATCAGCGCCACCGGCGCGCAGAATGCATTGTCGCTGGCGACGCCGCTGACCGGCACGCTGAACGTCACCGGCTCGCTGTCGGCCAAGGCCACCGGCGCGATCGGCGATGCGCTCGGCGGCCTGCTCGGCGGCAACGCCGCCAAGCAGATCGGCAGCGTCAACATCAAGAACCTCAACGCCAGCGCCGAGATCAAGGGCAACGTCGTGATCACGTCGCGGCCGCAGATCGCGGCGAACTGGCGCATCGATCCGAACCTTGCAGGCCAGGTCAATCTCAGCGAAACCGGCCTCACGGTGGCCGGGGCGCGCGTCAACGTGCCGGCGCAGGTGAAGCCGCTGATCGACCAGAACGTGGCCGAGCAGATCGCGCTGGTGCAGGCGCGCATGAAGAACGATCAGACCTTCGAACGCAACGCGCGGGCGCAATGGGCCAAGGCCTGTCGCTCGATCCCGCTGCAGGGCGCGGCGGCCGGCTCGACGATGCCGCCGCTATGGCTGGAGTTGCGCCCGACACGCGCGATCGCGGCCCAGCCGCGCGTCGATGTGTCGAACCTCATCCTCACGCTCGGCATCGAGGCGGAGACCCGGGTCACGCCGACGGAAACAAAACCGTCCTGCCCGTTCCCCGCGACGATCGCGATCGTGCCGCCGACGCCCGGACGCGTCGCGATCGGCGTGCCCGTCGACCTGCCCTTCACCGAGATCACGAAGATGGTCGAGGCGCAGTTTGCCGGAAAGACCTTTCCCGAGGACGGCTCGGGCGCGGTCGACGTCACCGTCAAGCGCGCCAGCATCGCCGCATCAGGCGACCGCCTGCTGATTTCGCTTCTGGTCAGCGCCAGGGAAAAGAAGAGTTACTTCAGCCTCGGCGGCGAGGCCAATGTGCACATCTGGGGCAGGCCGGTGCTCGATCAGGCCGCGCAGACGCTGCGCCTCGCCGACATCGAGCTCGCGGTCGAATCGGAGGCCGCCTTCGGCCTGCTCGGCGCCGCCGCGCGCGCGGCGATCCCGCATCTGCAGAAGACGCTGGCCGACCAGACCACCATCGACCTCAAGCCGTTCGCCAGCAATGCGCAGAAGAAGATTGCGGCCGTCATCGCCGACTTCCAGAAGAACGAGGATGGCGTGCGGGTGTCGGCCGAGATCAGCCGGCTGCAGCTCACCGGCATCGCCTTCGATTCGAAGACGCTGCGTGTGATCGCGGAAGCCGAAGGCGCGATCAACGTCACCGTCACCACGCTGCCGGCGTTGTGAGATCGCGCACTCTCTCCCCGCCATTGCGAGCGAAGCGTCCGTAAGGTGGGCACGGCGCATGCGCGCCCCTGCCCACCCCACGCATCCTGCCGCTACGCCCCTTCGAACTTGAACGAGAGGCTGAGCTTGGCGCGGTAGGCTTCGACCTTGCCGCTGGCGTCGAGCTGCAGATCGAGCTTCAGGACCTCCGCGACGCGCAGATCGCGCAACGACGCTCCCGCACGGTTGACCGCGCCGGCGGCGGCCTTCTCCCAGGATTCGGAGCTGGTGCCGATCACCTCGATGACCTTGTAGACGCTGTCAGCCATGTCGTCCTCCATTTGCTGCTAGGATCGGTGCAAGCAGGAGGCAGGTGCTCCTGCCGCGGACAACCTAACATCGCAGGCGGCACGCCGATAGGGACATGCGGCGCCATCGCTTGACCACAAAACAGGATGGCCGGGCGGCAATCACGCCGTCCGGCCATCGAGAGAGAGCCTGATCAAGCTCGCGGTTTTACTCGGTCGCGTACTTGAACTCCGGCATCGCCTTCAGCTGGTCCTTGGTCGCGCTGAACACGGCGTGATCCGGGTACCAGGGATTCTTCTTGACGGCAGGTGCCACCGGCGCGGCACCGGTCGTGGTGTTGCTCGAAGGCCGCGCGCCGCCGCTGGCCGGCGCGCTCGTGCTGGCAGTGACAACTGGCCCATCGACAAACTTCACCTTGTCCAGGGGCACGGCGACCAGATGCTCGCCGACGCCGAGGAAGCCGCCGACACCGATCACCACGGCTTTGATGTCGCCGTTCTTGTCGGCCAGGAGATCATTGATCGACCCGAGGCTTTCGTTGCTGTCGTTGTAGACGTTCAGACCGACCAGCTTCGAGGTCCGCCAGTTGCCCTTGAACGACGAGGTATCGGACGCCGTCGCAGGCGCGGCAGTGGTGGCGCGATCGGTATTGGCCGACGACGGCGTTGGCGCCGACGGACTTTGCGCGAACGCGGCACTCGCCAGCAACGCGGAAGCGGCGAAGCCGGCCACGGCAGTTTTCATCAACATATCGGTTCTCCTCAGTTCGTAAACCCTGTGAGGAAACCCGTCACGCCGACAAGCGTTCCGCGTGTTCCGCATGGAACACGCGCAACGCGCTGCGCTCAAAAGCCGCCCCAGTAGGGCGGCATGCCGTAGTAGCGATGCAGCTCTTCTTCCTTGGTGCGATCGCCCCAGTCGAAATCCTTGTCCGCCCGGAACGACGGCGCCCGCTTCAGCTCTTCATCGGCGATGTCGAGCTCGTAGGCTTCGAACTTCGTGCTGTAGCGCAGCTTGCCCCACGGCAGCGGAATGAGATTGGCGCCGATGCCGAGAAAGCCGCCGAAACTGAGAATGGCGTAGGATACCTTGCCGGTGACCTTGTCGATCATCAGCCGTTCGATATGGCCGATCATCTCGCCGTTCGGCCGGCGCACCGCAGTCCCCTCGACGCGATCGCTCGCGATCAGCAGATGGGGCTTGGTCATGATGTCGCTTGCCATTGCACCCTCCACACGTGAATGAAGGATGCAACGTGGCGGCGTGCGACGGGTTCCCGCGGACCACGCCCGGGAACAACCTTGTCCTTTCGGGAAATCGTAAAAGCGGCGCGTATCCGTCTGCACCAGCGGTGTCCGGACACACTGACCTTCAAGGAAGATCGTTGCGGGTCAGGCGGCGAGCGCGTCGGGATCGGCTTCCTCGTAGATCGCAATCGCCTCGAAGCGGTAGTCGCAGGCGCGGCAGAACCAGAGGAACGAGGTGCGGCCCGGGCTGCTCTCGACCCAATCGGGCCTGGGGATCGGCTTGCCGCACTGTGCGCAGGGATTGCCGCGAGGCAGGTAGCTGGAATCGAGTCGAGCCATGGCGCATCTCCCTTGTCTTCGGACGTCGTAAATGACGTCTCGCTTTTTAAAATTTCATTGAAATGGGCAATTTAGCTGTCGAAAAAATTCGATTGTGTCGCGCTGTCTTCTTTACACCTTGACTGCGACTTTTGCACGACATTCCTGTGCGGCAATTCTGATTCGTGTGGACATCTGCGATGCGCTGCATGCACAACGGTAGCGTCATGCCGGCCGTGCAGTATCGTTAAGAGCGCGCCTCAGCCGCAAACATCTCGCCGCAATGTCGCCTGCTTTTCGCCACTCCTTGGCCCGCTGGCGGAACTAACCGGAAGAACGATCGTTCCATCCGTCCATCCGCCGAGATTGCTTTTATGAAAAGTTTTTCGACATTCGTCTGGCTCGCCGCTGCTGCCGCGTTGTTCGTTTCATCGGGCGCAAGCGCACAGAGTCGCGCGCAATATGAAAGCATGGTCGCAACCCATGCGCAGGCCAACAACGTGCCGGAAGCGCTGGTGCACCGCGTGATCGTGCGCGAGAGCAAGTATCATCCGAACCTCGTCGGCCGTGGCGGTACCATCGGGTTGATGCAGATCAAACTGCCGACGGCGCGCGGCCTCGGCTACACCGGCGATGCCGCCGGCCTGCGTGACCCCAACACCAATCTCACCTGGGGCGTCAAATACCTCGCCGGCGCCTACCGCGCCGCGGGCGGCGATCACAGCCGTGCCGTGCGTTACTATGCGGGCGGCTATTACTACGCCGCGAAGCGCCAGCGGCAGGACAAGCTGCAGGACCGGCCGCTGCAGATCGCCCCGGTGCTCGCGAGCGAGGCGCCGCCGAAGATCGTCGCCACGCCGGTCAGGACGGCAAGAAAGCCCGCCGACGCCAACGCGCTGCAGACTGCGAAGTAACAGACCGCGTTCCGGGCCCCCGCCCGGCACGATTGCGGTGCAGGTTCCCGCACAGCCGCGTTGACACGCCCGCCTATCTGCCTACATTAAGCCCTGTTCCGAGGGGTGCTCCGATGAGGAGCTGAGATACCGCAAGCTTGGGCCAGCCTTGATGGGCGAAGTCCGGGACCGCGGTGACCCTTTGAACCTGATCCGGGTCATGCCGGCGAAGGGACAGGGATGT
>NZ_DAINNI010000040.1:0-39299 GCF_036735945.1 Bradyrhizobium sp.
CGCGCCTCGGCGGCATCGACATTGATGGAGAAGAACACCTTGCCGTCGGTGACCGAGATCGCCGACAGCACGTTGGCGTTGGTCAGCGGCACGCCGCGCGGCGATGCCACCTGCTTGAGGGAATCGAGAACCTGTTGCTGCGTCACGCTCACTCGCGCATCTCCTGAAGCCCCTGCGGCTCACGTCAAGAACCGGCCCTACTCTGTTGCCACGGCGCGCGTTCCTGACGCGGCCCCAATGGCTCCGGATCCAATCCGGAGCTCAAGGCCGCGTTCCCAATAAAGCGGTTCAGCGCAAAAGGCTACCTTGCTCCCACGTCGTCCCGCCGCTCAGCGGGAGCTGTGGCCGACTGCTCCTTGGCCGCCTCATAGTTCAGCTCGATCATGACGCCGTTGGGGTCATTGACGAAGATCTGCCAGAGGTCGCCGCCCGGCACCTGGCGGGAATCGTATTCCATGCCCTTCTGTTCCAGCCGCCGTTTCATGCCGTCAAAACCGAAGCTGGCAAAGGCGACATGGTGGACGACGCCGGAATCGGGCTTTTGCGCCTCGTCGGTCCTGGAGATGTCGACGAGGTGCACCACCGCCTTGCCCTCGCTGTACATCCACGCCCCCGGGAAGGCGAAGTTCGGCCGGGCGCCTTTTTCCAGGCCCAGAACGTCCTCGTAGAACCGCACCGTGTCGGCAAGGTTACGGGTCCGGATGTTGAAATGATCGAGCACGCCCACACTGACGCCCATGCGATCTCACTCCCTTTTTTGTGAGGTTATTTGAGCCGGTATCCTAGCACGAAACGGGCCCCGCAGGCCAAACGAAGGCGTTGCCCTCCCCTGCGCAGCGGTTATGGTGCGGCCCTTCCAAAAACCGCCCGGCCGGCCAAACGTCGCCGGCGAAAACTCCAAGGTAATACACATGGCTAAAGTCGCTTTTCTCGGTCTCGGCGTGATGGGTTTCCCCATGGCAGGACATCTGGTGAAAAAAGGCGGCCACGAGGTGACCGTTTACAACCGGACCGGAGCCAAGGCGAAGCAATGGGCGGACAAGTTCGGCGGTCGCGCCGCACCGACCCCGAAGGCCGCGGCCGAAGGCCAGGATTTCGTGATGTGCTGCGTCGGCAACGACAATGACCTCCGCGCCGTCGCGATCGGCCCCGACGGCGCCTTCGCCGGCATGAAGAAAGGCGCCGTATTCGTCGACCACACCACCGCCTCCGCCGACGTCGCCCGCGAACTCGATGCCGCCGCCACCAAGGCCGGCTTCAGGTTCATCGACGCGCCGGTCTCCGGCGGCCAGGCCGGCGCCGAAAACGGCGTGCTGACGGTGATGTGCGGTGGCCAGCAAGACGCCTATGCCGCCGCAGAGCCGATCATTTCCGGCGCTTACGCGCGGATGTGCAAGCTGCTGGGACCGGCCGGCGCCGGGCAGCTCACCAAGATGGTCAACCAGATCTGCATCGCGGGCCTGGTTCAGGGCCTGTCGGAGGGCATTCATTTCGCCAAGAAATCCGGGCTCGACGTTGCCGCCGTCATCGAGACCATCTCGAAGGGCGCCGCGCAGTCCTGGCAGATGGAGAACCGCTACAAGACCATGAACGACGGCAAGTTCGATTTCGGCTTCGCGGTGGAATGGATGCGCAAGGACCTCTCGATCTGCATCGCGGAGGCGCGCCGCAACGGCGCCAACCTGCCCGTGACCGCCCTCGTCGACCAGTTCTACGCCGAGGTCGAGAAGATGGGCGGCAAGCGCTGGGATACCTCCAGCCTGCTCGCCCGCCTCGAGCGATGAGTTAAGGAAACAGGTTAAGGCAAGCACGACGGTCCCCGCTTCTTGTCCCGATAGAAGCGGGGGTTCCCTCAACCTCACTGGTTAATTTTAACTTCCCCTTAACGAGAATTTTTAGCGCTTTAAGTCATCGCTTAAGGATTTGGCTGCACAGATAGACGATGCAAAAGCCCGCGCAGTTCGCGGGCAGGATTTGTGTTGTTTGATGAGTAACCCCGCAGAAAAGCCCGAGGTTGTCCAGCTTCCGGCTGAAGCGCCGGCGGCACCACCGGTGAACACGCGGCGCGTGGCGGCACAACGGGTGCGCGAGGCGCGGGATCGGTTAACGTCAACCAGCGGAACGCGCCCCGCATTCGACACCGAACTGCTCCGGCAATACGCCCAGACCCGGGTATCGGCCTCGTTCGTCGTGATGCTGCTGGTGGTCGCAACCGGCGTTCTGTTCGGCCTCTGGAAGTATGCGGTGCCGGCCGCGGTGTGGACCGTCGGCATGCTCTGCATCCATGCCGCCATCATCCGCAACTGCAAGCGCTTCCTCGGCGAGCAGCCCACGCTCGCGGCGACGCGCAAATGGCAAACCCATTTCGTCCTGCTCGACCTGCTCTACGGCCTGTGCTGGACCGCGATCCTGCTCCATCCGGCCGGCCTCGACACCGTCTCGAACACCATGATGATGTTCCTGATGCTGCTGGTGATCGCGGTGTCGAGCATGCTGGCGGCGACGCTGCCAATCGCGGCGGTGGCGGCGACCGCGCCGGTGACCGCGGCGATCGCGCTCAACTTCGTGCTGGGCGGCACCTTCGACAATTACGCGCTGGCGCTGCTTGCGGTCGCGGCCGAAGCCTATTTCGCGCTGCTCGCCCATCAACTCCATTCGACGACGCTGGCGACGCTGGAGGCGCGCGCCGAAAAGGACGCGCTGATCGGCGAGCTAGAACAGGCCAAGGCCATCTCCGACGAAGCGCGGCACCGCGCCGAATCCGCCAACGTCGCCAAGTCGCGCTTCCTGGCGCAGATGAGCCATGAGCTGCGCACGCCGCTGAACGCGATCCTCGGCTTCTCCGAGGTGATGAAGAGCGAGATCTTTGGCGCCCATGCGGTCGCGGTCTACAAGGAATATTCCGCCGACATCCACAATTCAGGCGTCCACCTGCTCAACCTCATCAACGAGATTCTCGATCTGTCGCGGATCGAGGCCGGCCGCTACGAGCTCAATGAGGAAGCGGTGTCGCTGGTACATGTCGTCGCCGACTGCCATCACCTGCTGAAACTGCGCGCCACCAGCCGCGGCATCACCATCCACGAGGTGTTCGAGCAAGGCATGCCCCGGATCTGGGGCGACGAGCGCGCCACGCGCCAGGTCGTGCTCAATCTCATATCCAACGCGATCAAGTTCACCCCGCCGGGTGGCGATATCTGGCTCAAGGTCGGGTGGACCGCTTCCGGCGGCCAGTATCTCAGCGTCAAGGACACCGGCTCCGGCATTGCCGAGGACGAAATTCCGGTCGTGCTGGCTTCGTTCGGCCAGGGCTCGAACTCGATCAAATCGGCCGAACAGGGCGCGGGCCTCGGTCTGCCGATCGCCAAGAGCCTGATCGACATGCATGGCGGCACCTTTACGCTGAAGTCGAAACTGCGCATTGGCACCGAAGTCATCGTCACCTTTCCGCCGGAGCGCGTGATGAGCGCGCTGGCGCCGATGGCCGAGGAAGAAGCGCCGCCGCTGCAGCCGGAACCGGCCATCACCGGCGCCGACGACAAGCGGCGGCCGCGCCGCAAGCCGATCATGAACGCCGGCACCGGCCTGTAACTGGAGCGCTTGCACTGGGGACTCAAACCGTTTCACTATCAAGGCATGAGCAAAGAAACGCCGTGTATCGCAGTCTGTATGATGGACCCCAAGACCAAACTCTGCTTCGGCTGCGGACGAACGTTGCCGGAGATCGCGCGCTGGCACAGCATGGCCACGGCGGAGCGGCTGGCGGTGATGGAAGGGCTTGCCGCGCGGATGGCGCAAGCCGGCCTCGAGCCGGTGGCGCCATGGCCGGCGCGCAGCTGATCCTGCGACGAATCCTGGAACACCCCGTGGGAGGCGTCCGATGATTCGCGTCCTGCTCGTCATCGCGATGCTCGCAGGAACGGCCGGCGCCGTCGTCGCCTATGGCGATCCCGCCAAGATCGCGCGCGCCGGCAACACGGTCGCGAAAATGCTGCGGCAACACAGCCTGGAGCCGCCGCCCGCCGTGCAGATCGCGCGCGGCAAGGCCGGCGAATTCGCGCTGCATGCCAGGATCAACGGCGTCAAGGCGCCGATGGTGATCGACACCGGCGCAACCTCGGTGGTGCTGACCTGGGAAACCGCGAAGGCGATCGGCCTGCCGATCGAGATGCTCGAATATAACGTCGAGCTCGAAACCGCCGGCGGTCACACCAAGGCGGCGCGGCTGACGATCGACCGTCTTTCGGTCGGCGGACTGGTCGAGAAATCGGTCCCGGCGCTGGTCGTGCCACGCGGACAGTTGAGGACCAACCTGCTCGGCATGAGCTTTTTGGATCGCCTGGAGAGCTGGGGCGTTCGGGCCGACAAGCTGATGCTGCACGGCTATCCGGAAGCGATGGCGTCCAACAGCAAGCGCGCCCGCGCGGCCGCGAACTAATTTAGATGTTGGTTTGATCCGGCGGAACGCCCTCGGGCAGTGGGGCGGCGCCGTCGCCTTCTTCACAAGGCACGTCCTTCATGCCGACGCCGTAGCAGGTCATCGACAGCGATCCCATGGCGTAGCCGCGCAGCAAGGCCTTCGCGTCTGTTTCCGCCGCAGCCAACCCGGCGGTGTAGAGAAGCGGGATGAAGTGGTCGGGCGTCGGTACGGCCACATCAAAGTCGGGATGTTCGATCGACTTGAGAATGTCGGCGGGCGCCTCGGTCATTTGACGGGCGACCATGTCGTCGAAGCGTTGCGCCCAGTCGGCGCCGGCGTCCGGGCGGTTCCACTCGATGCGGCGCAGGTTATGGACCACGTTGCCGCTTGAAACGATCATCACCCCGCGCTTGCGCAGTTGGTTCAGCCCGGCGGCAAGGTCAAGGTGGTAATCCAGCGGCTTCAGGGCATTGATGGACAACTGCACAACCGGGACGTCGGCATTCGGGAAGAGATGCGCCAACACGCTCCAGGTGCCGTGGTCGAGGCCCCACTGGTCACGGTCGGCGCCGACCCAGTGCGGCTTGACGACCTCGGCCACTTCGCCGGCCAGTTCCGGCAAGCCGGGCGCGGGATAGTCGAAGGCAAACAGTTCATCGGGAAAGCCGTAGAAGTCGTGAATGGTGCGCGGACGGGCCATGGCGGTCACGGCGGTCGCACCGATGAACCAATGCGCCGACACCACCAGCAGGGCACGGGGGCGCGGCAAGGCCTTTCCCAGCCTGTGCCACGCCCGCGTGTAACCGTTGTCATCAAGCGTATTCATCGGACTGCCGTGTCCGAGAAAGAGTGCTGGCATGGTTGCCGCCATTATGATCTCCCTGTGCGATCCGATCAGTTATCAATCCACCTTGCTCTACAACATGCAATGCTGCGGTCACTCCTGCTGCAGATGCTGACAGGTCGATAGAAAGGCCTGTCAGTAGCCGACGGTAAAGCGCTGGCGCACATGCGCGGGGCATTCGAGTTCGTCAATCATCGCCACAGTAAAGTCCGTCCTCGGATCAGACCCGAGCTATTGTCTCAGACATGAGCAGCATCCACTTGACCTGACCGGTCGGCGCGGCAACATTGGTGTTGCCAACGTGCGATACAAGGGCACATTGATAACCGTACTCCGGCCGCTAGAGGAAACAACGCGAAGTATACCGGCCATGATCGACGACGGCCGATTGAAGTGCGTTCCGGTGTCGGTCTCCATCGACAACCTGCAAGCCCAATTGGGTCGCGGGCGATCTAGATGCGCGGTAACTTCGCCCGCTCGACTACCGTCTTCCACTTGGCGATCTCACGCGTGACGAGGTCCTTCATCTCCGTTGGCGTGCTGCTGCGCACTTCACCGCCGACTGCTGTTTCCAGGCGCTTGCGGATGTCCGGCTCTTTGAGCAACTCCTGGACAGCGCCATTCAGCATCGCAATCAACTGTGACGGCGTGCCCTTCGGAGCTACCAGACCCGCCCATGTTCGCACGTCGTAACCACGGAGCCCGGCTTCGTCGACGGTGGGCACGTTGGGCAGCAGGGCAATTCGCGTCGGTGACGTCACCGCCAGTCCCCTGACGGCACGGCTTTCGATCTGCGGCGCCAGTAGCACAGCGGTACCAACGATCATCGGCACATCGCCGCCAAGCAGCGCGGTGATCGCCTGGGAATCGCCACGATAAGGGACATGCACCAACTCGACTCCCGCCTCGGAAGCGAGCAGTTCGCCGGCAAGATGGTGCGTGCTACCAAAGCCGACCGAACCAAAGCTCAGGGCTCCCGGCTTCGCCTTCGCCCCGGAAAGCAGATCGGCGAGCGTCTTGGCAGGGTTGTCCGCACGTACGGCAATGACGAGCGAGTAATAGACAAGGGTCGAGATCATTTCAAAGTCGTCGACCGGTTTGAAATTGAGGCTCTTATAGGTCGCAGCGGAAATCGCATGGCCGCCCGTGACGAGGCCAAGCGTGTAGCCGTCGGGTTGCGCCTTGGCGACAGCGTCAGCCGCGATGTTGCCGCCGGCCCCTTGCTTGGCCTCAACGACGACCGGCTGTCCGAGCTTCTTCTGCAGACCCTCCGCAATGATCCGGGAGAGCGTGTCGGCAGCACCTCCTGGGGCAAAACCGTGCAACAGACGGATGGGCTGGTTGGGATAATTTTGCTGCGCCCAAGCCGGCACGACAAGGCTGCAAAGCCCGGCAGCTAACATCTGCCTCCGGCTAAACCGCGGACGAAATCCTGACATGACAACCTCCCGAATGGCCCAATCTGCGTGGGCTTTATCAATCAATTCACGTGCGAGTGCGCCTAGGGCGCGATCACCGATGTGTTCACACCGAGCTTCCCACCCAGTTCAGCAAGCCGCTTCAGCGTTCCTGTTGCGACGGGAATGCCTTCTTGTAGACGCGTCCTCATGGTTTCGAGGCTGCGTTCGCCGGGCAGCAAAACGGGCTCCGTCTCGTTGACTGGCGGCAGCGCCTTGATGGCGTCGCACAGTTCCTGAACCGCAGCGCCGAGCGGAAGTGAGGTCCCGAACGCCGCCGGATCGAGCGCTGCGACAAGTCCATTGACCCCCGGGTCATTGCCGGTTTTCAAAGCCATGGAGATCAGAGGATTGCCGCTCATTACGCTTGCAAGAACCTCGATCATGAGCGACAGGCCCGAACCTTTAGGCCCCGCCATCGGCAACACCGCCTTCGCCGCCGCGGGACTCGTGGTTTCGAACCCGTTCTTGTCGACCGCCCAGCCGAGAGGTATCGGCAGCCCGCTATCCTTGGCCGCCATGATCTTGCCGAGGGCAACAGCAGCGGTCGACATGTCGAGTATGAGCGGGTGCTCCGCATCCGCCGTTGGAGCGGAAATCGCAAGTGGGTTCGTGGAAACCGCTTCGCCCTTTGCGCCGTAATAGACCATGAGCGGCTTGGACGCCGTCATGACGATACCGACGAAGCCGCGGCGCGCGACGTGTTCGGCGTAATAGCCGATCGCACCCGCATGGCTGATCGCGCGAACGGCACACCAGCCGATGCCATGCGTCTCGGCGAGACCGACCGCAGTGGCTGCGGCGAGGTTCATGCCCTGTGCACCCGGCGCACGGCCCGCATCGATCACGCGGATGGCTCCTCTGCCCGCGACCTCCCGTGGTACCGCGGCCACGTTGATCAGGCCGAGTGCGCACATTTCGACATAGCGCGGGATTCGCAGCACTCCGTGCGAGTCAATACCGCGCAGGTTCGCCCAGATCAAAAGGTCGGCTGTCTGCGACGCCTGCTCGGCGGAAAACCCGCCGCCTCTCAACAGGTCCTTTGCGACTTGAAGAAGCGACTCTCGCTTGACGCGCCGCTCGCTCGATGACGTGGTCATCGCACAACCCTTACGCGACCGCACTCAATGGCGTCGGAAAGAACTTTTCCAGCCACCCCTTGATGATGGCCCTCGTGCGCGGCGCGTCTTTCTCGGCAAGGGGAAAGTGCGAAGTCCCCGTGATCAGCACCAACTCGGCCGGCTGCCCGGCCTTTTCGAACATGCGGATCGATTGCTCGGTCGGTGTGATGGTGTCGTTTGCCGTGTGCAGGAAGAGGATCGGACGCGGCGCAATATCAGCGACGACGTCGTCGGCCCTGAAATTGTACATGCTCCAGGCCGTTTCAACCGGGATTTCCATAATGGCTTTGGGGGAGAGATTCTTGCGCAGATGCTCGGGAATCGGGACCGCATCGAAGCGTGAAATCCACATGCTCTTGCCGGTTTCGGCCTTCTGTTTGCGGCCCTGCTCCAAAAGGCCCGTGAAACGCGCCCACGCCTCCGGCGTCGGGTGCTGTCCGCGGAACTTGCGCTCTCCATCGCCCCAGCCACAGGAGGAAATGACGCAGGCAACGCGACTATCGACACCGGTCGTGTAGACGGCCACAGCCGCACCAAAACTATGCCCGATTACACCGATACGGGCGGGATCGACCTCCTCGCGCGCGGCAAGAAACGTCAGCGCGTTTTTAGTATCGGTCACTTGGTCGAAGCAGCGAACTTGGCCGCGTTCGCCTTCGCTTTCCCCACAGCATCGGAAGTCAAAACGCAGCGCTACGTAACCCATCTCCTCCAGCATGCGCGCCTGGATTTCGGCGTGGGACTCGTCCTTCGATCCGACAAATCCGTGCAGGACGATAAATGCCGGCAACCGCTCTCCTGCGCGCGGCCTGTCCGGAACGTGCAGCACCGCAGACAGCTTGAGATCGTCGGATGAAAAGCTGAGTTTGTGTTGCATGGGCCGAATTCCTAACGCAGTGACCGCCAATCGGAAAAAATATCAAGCCGGGCCTGAGCCCAGTGCAGTGAAGGGGAAGTGAAATTCCCGCCACTCAAGTGGAGCCGGCGTACCCCAGACATTCATCACGCGGACATTCCCCGGCCGCTCAAGGTTCGTGATTACGTTGGCCGTGAAATTCGCGTCATCGGCGATCATCGACATGCCACCCGAGCATTCGACCATCGCTCCGCTCGGATCGACGTAATAGGCGTAGGTGTTGTCGCCTGGCCGATGACGGCCGGGGCCCCACATCAACTGCTTGTCGAAGCGATCCAACGTGTCGCCGAGGCGCAGATATTGGTTGAACTCGAGAAACTCGAAGGAATAATGGTGCAGGCCAGTCTTGCCTTTGACGAGGCCAAGAATGTGATGCTGGCGATTTCCGCCATACATCCAACTTAAACCGTCATTGACCATGCGTTCCGAGAGCCTGAGGCCGCCTATGACCTCAAGCTGCCGCCGGGTTGCAGCGGGGTTTGACGTCATCAGGTTGATATGGTCGAGCCGGTTGGCGCCCACACCCGTCGTGGGCCGACGACGCCCATTGATGTCGTCGCGAATGGGGCTGTGAATTTCGAAACGCAAGCCCTCCGGCGTCACGAACGTGACCCCCTCGGCTATACAGGGAAGACTGGGCTGGCGGGAGACGACGCGGCACCCGGCCGCCTCCACTCGATCCGCCGCCTCACGCACCAGGTCCGCGGAAAGCGCCTCGAGGCCAATCGTATGGGCTGCATTTTCGTCCGCACGCATGAGGACAAGCTCGGCCGCCCGGCCGTTGGCGCTCAACCAGATGGACTCATCGTCCGAATGGGTGACGTGCAGGCCGAGGATCTGGGTGGCCTCACGCGCCACCTCGTCCGCCACCCTTGTGTTGATCTTCAGATGTCCGATCGCGTGCACCAGATGCGTCATCGGGTCCTCCCCTGCGTTCTTGAAGCGACAGGTATCGGACCTGAAGGCTTCTGGCAACAGATTTTCGAAAATTTTGCCATTTTACGAAAATGGGTATAGACTGCACTATCATGGCTGACGCTTTGCAACATACCGCAACGAGCCGTTTGGCTCCTGGTTCTGCCGAAACGAAGGCGGGAGACGTACTCCGGCGTATGCGCGCCGACATCGTCGGCTGCACACTCAAGCCCGGAACAAAGCTTCGGTTTGAGGCACTGCGCGACCAATATGCGGCAAGCTTTTCGACTTTGCGCGAAGCGCTATCGCGCCTCGTCGCCGAAGGCCTGGTCATCTCGGAAGATCACCGCGGTTTCATCGTCACTCCCCTTTCGCGTACGGATCTGGAGGATCTCACCGACGTGCGCGCCCTCATTGAGAAGGAGTGCATGTCGCGCGCGATTGAGCGCGGCGATGATATGTGGGAGGGCGATATCCTGAGCGCCTTCCATCGCATGGACAGGCTACAGACCCGCCTCGGATCGACCTATTACCTGTCGGACGAATGGGCCAGGTTGCACGGCGCCTTTCACTTCGCGCTCGTCAGCGCCTGCGGCTCGCCTACTCTCCTGGAATACCGGCACAAGCTATTCGAACGTGCGCACCGTTACCGCCGCATCTCGTCGCAGTTTCGTCCCCATTGGCGACCCAAAGAAACCGAGCACAAGGCCATTATGGACGCCGTGCTGGCTCGCAATGCCGCGAAAGCGGCAAAGCTGATCGAGCGGCATATCAGGGAGACGACCCGCAACGTCTTGGAACATGCCGCGCATCTGTTTGAGCCGGGCGATACGACTCCAGCGACAGTTTTTTCTGAGGCAAAAGGCAAATCGCCGCGCTCCACGAGACGATTGCGCTCCCGCGATTAGCGCACTGAACGGAGCCGGGTGTACTGAGAACATGGACTTTGCGGCAGCAATGGCATTCTTGGGACAATACGAAAACTGTCTCGGATGGCCGAAAAGACTGCTGGCAAATGCGGCATGACCGAGATCTGGCAAGCGTCCGGCATGTTCGACAAACGGAGAGATCGTCGGATCGCAAGGGCGCAACGGTCGGCGCTGGGGGCAAGAGATCTTCATGAACCGATCCCCGGGCTACCCTTAACCAGGCCGCTAATTAGGCCGCAATCGAGGCCGTCGCGCGATCCTCGACCAGTGCGATGGCATCGCGCAACACCTGAACGCTGGCGCCCGGCTTGACGCCGTTCTCCGCCAGATGGCGGCGAAAAGCGCGTGCGCCGGGGACGCCGTGAAATGCGCCGACGAAGTGCCGCGTCATCGCATGCAGCTTGGTGCCCTGCCGCAACTGCCCTTCGATGTAAGGCAACATCGCCTCGAAGACCGCCTTCATGGTGGCATGCGGCGCGGCTTGCCCGAACAATTCCGGATCGACATCGAGCAAGCGCCAGGGATCCTGATAGGCCGCCCGGCCCAGCATCACGCCGTCGACGTGATCGAGGTGCTGCTTCGCCTCGGCAATGCTGCCGATGCCGCCATTGATGATGATAGGCACATCCGGCAGCGCGGCTTTCAGCCGATAGACCCTGCCGTAATCGAGTGGTGGGATGTCGCGGTTTTCCTTCGGCGACAATCCGCTGAGCCAGGCCTTGCGGGCATGCACGATCAGCGCGTCGCTGCCCGTCGCGACCACGCTCCGCGCCAGCACGTCGAGTGCCACTTCCGGATCCTGGTCGTCGATGCCGATGCGGCACTTGACCGTGACGGGAATCTTCACCGCGCGCTTCATCGCGGCGATGCCCTCGGCGACCAGCGCCGGCTCCGCCATCAGGCACGCGCCGAAGCGGCCGTCCTTTACCCGATCGGACGGGCAGCCGACATTGAGATTGATTTCGTCATAGCCGAAATCCTCCCCGATCTTGGCCGCGGTAGCGAGATCACGGGAATCGGACCCCCCGAGCTGCAGCGCCACCGGATGCTCGCTGGCGTCAAACCCAAGCAGCCGTTTGCGGTCGCCATGAATGATGGCGCCGGTCGTCAGCATCTCCGTATAAAGCCGCGCGCGCCGGCTCATCAGACGGTGGAACACGCGGCAACGCCGGTCGGTCCAGTCCATCATGGGGGCGACGGAAAAACGATAATCCTGCAGTTTCAATGATTTATCCTTGTCTTCGCAATAAGGGGAAGCGCGAACCTCTGTACCCCAAGCTGGCCGAAATTGCACGCGATGGACGATCTCGCCGCTGCCAGCGTAAGATCATAAAAAATAACAATGGTCGGGAGGCACCAAATGGCGACGCGGCTGATCGCAGCAGCGATCTTTCTAATCATGACCGGAATAACTGCCGCAAGGTCGCAAGACTACCCCGCAAGAACCGCCACAGTTATCGTTCCGTTCGCAGCCGGAGGGCCGGCCGACGTCACGGGGCGCATCGTCGCCGACATCTTCTCCCGCTACCTCGGCCAGAGATTTGTGGTGGAGAATGTCGTGGGCGCCGGCGGCACGACGGGAGCGATACGCGCCGCCCGCGCGCCGGCGGACGGGTATACGATACTATCAGGCCATCTCGGCACCAATGCGCTGGCGCCGGCGTTCTATCCGAACCTCGGCTACGATCCGCAGAAGGATTTTGAACCGATTGGGTTGACCGCCGAATATCCCGAATTGCTGGTCGCCCGAAAGGATTTCCCGGCCAACAACCTCAAGGAATTCGTCGCCTACGCCAAGGCCAATCCGGAAAAGCTGAATGTCGGGCACGCCGGGCTCGGCTCGGTATCCTATATCGGGTGCCTGCTGCTTCATTCGGCGATCGGCATCAAGCCGACGATGATTCCGTTCACCGGCACCGCCCCGGTGCTGAATGCCATGCTGGCGGGTCAGGTCGACTATGAATGCGATCCGGTGCTGGGAACGCTGGGCCAGCTGCAGGCGGGAACCGTCAAGGCGCTGGCGATCGCCGCCAAGAAACGCAGCCCATTGCTGCCCGACGTGCCGACTTCGCACGAGCAGGGCCTGCCCGAATTCGACATTGCCCCGTTCTACGCGGTGTTCGTGCCGTCGGGCACGCCGCAGGCCATTGTCGACAAGCTTGCGGACGCCCTGAGCAAGGGGCTCAACGAGGAAGCGGTACAAAAGCGATTGGCCGAGCTCGGCGCCGAAAGCGTGGAGCAAAGCCGCCGTGGACCGAAGGCCCTGGCCGATCTCGTCAAAAGCGAAGCCGCGCGGCTGCTGCCGATCCTCAAAGCCGCCTCGGAGAAATAGGCGCAGCGAACGCAGGAGCCTACGGGCTCATTGGCTCGCTCAATGGCTAATGCCCCGGCAGGTAGTCCGCGCGGACGGGCGCCACGCCGGATGGCGGGACGTCGAGCCGCACCGCAATCCCCTCCAACTCCCGGCTCGGAGCAGGATAGAGCTTCATCACGAGCGGATCATGCCCAGGCACGATGTGGCTCTCGTCGGGCGCAAGGGCGAGCAGTTTTTCGAACCCCTCCAGCATCTCGCCGATATGCAGCGCGGTCGTAAACGGCCGCTCGCTCGCCATGTTCTCGTAGAAATGGCTGACGTCGGAGGCGAGGACGACGAAACCCCGGCGGGTCCTGACACGGACAAACTGCAATCCGGCCGAATGGCCGCCTGCCGCATGGATCGTCAGGCCCGGAGCGAGTTCGGCGTCGCCATTGTAGAACAGGACCCTGCGCGCGTAGTTGAGCCGCACGATGCCGCAGATATCCTCGACCTCGAAGGAGTGCGACAGTCTCGGATAGCGCATGAAGCGGCCCGTGGCGTAGGCCAACTCACGCTCCTGGAGATGAAAGCGCGCATTTGGAAACCGGTCGAAATTGCCGGCGTGATCGTAATGCAGATGCGTGAGGATCACATTCTCGATCGCATTGACATCAATGCCGAACGCACCGAGCGTCTCCACCGGGCAACGCAGGAACGTCCGCTCTCGCTTCGCCGACACCTCCGCATTGAAGCCGGTGTCGATGATGAAGGTACGCCCCCCTCCTCTCGCCAGCCACATGAAGTAGTCCATCGGCATCGGACCGTCGTGCGGATCGCCGCCGATGAAATGATCGCTGCGCCGCGCATCGCGGGTCGCATAGCGGATGGCGAATAGCTCGTATTCCTGATCAGCCATGCGATCACCCGATACTGCGGCGCTCGATCACTTTGCGTCGACTTCGTTGAACGCCTCGCGCGCGTTGCGGAAGGCATCGATGCCGGCTGGAACACCGCAATATACCGCCACCTGGAGCAGGATTTCCTTGATCTCGTCCTTGGTAAGGCCGTTCTTCAGCGCACCCTTGACATGCAATTTCAGCTCGTGCGGCCGGTTCAGCGCGCCGAGCATCGCCAGATTGACGATGCTGCGGGTCCGCTTGTCCATTCCGGGCCGGGTCCACAGCGCGCCCCAGCAGAACTCGGTCGACCATTCGGCCATCGTGCGGGTGAATTCGTCGGCGCCCGCGATCGACTTGTTGACGTAGTCCTCGCCGAGAACCTCCTTGCGGACCTTGAGGCCTTTTTCGAACAGTTCGCTTTTGCTCATGGATCGTCCTTTCAGGTTTGCAGAGCATGATTGTTTGATGACGCCCGTTGCATCACACCAGCGATATCGTCGCAAGTGTCGAGTTGCCAGACTGATTCGATGATGCGTTCGGCGCTCCAGTCGCTGCCGCCCGTCCGCACGCCATCGCGCAGCTTGGCTTCGATGTCGCGGTCGCCGAGCGGGTCGGCAAGGCTGCCGCGCGGCGACATCACGGTTTCAGCAATGATATTCCCCGATGCCAGTTGGATACTGACGCGCGCGGCGCCATCGGGCATGGAGCTGTCGAGTGCCGCCCGCACCTTCTCGCGGAATCTTGCCATATCCGGCCGGAACACCGTGTCGCGCGCGAACTCGGAAACCCCGGCGGCGCCGATCAGCAGGCTGCAGGCCACGCAATGATGGATGCTGACGCGGGCATCGCGCTCGTTCCCCACCGGCCGGTCGCCGCGCGCAAGCAGCAGCGCGGACCCCTGCACCGTCACCGACTCGATCTGATCGATCCGCCCGATGCGGCTGCGTAGCGCAAAGCAGGCATCGATGACGGCATGAAACACGATGCCTGCCGGATACGGCTTGTAGGTATTCTTCGATATCTCCCAGGTCCGGCCAAGGCCGCCGAGCAAACGTTCGAGATCGGGATCATCGCCCATGGCCCGCGCCCAGCCGAGCGGACCCTCGATCGCCCGTGGCGCGGCTTCATAGCCCTGCTGCGCCAGTAACGCCGCGAACAGCCCGTTCCGCGCCGCGTTTCCGACGCTGACATTCTTGGCTGCGGTCGGAAGGTTCTCGACATTGCCGGCTGACTGGCTCGCGGCGATGCCGATCGCATTCGCAATGCCATCAGCGGATAATCCGAGCAGCCTTGCGCAGGCCACCGCGGCGCCGAATATCCCGCAGGTCGAGGTGATGTGCCAGCCGCGCGCATAATGCTGCGGAGAGACGGCGTTGCCGATGCGGCACTCGACTTCCACCCCGAGAATGAAAGCTACGAGAACGTCGCGGCCGGCTAGCCCGCGCGCCTCCGCGAGCGCCAGCACGGGCGCCGCAACCGGCGCCGCCGGATGGATGATCGTTTCGGGATGGGTGTCGTCGAAATCGAGCAGGTTGGCCGAGATCGCATTGACGAAAGCCGCCCCCATCGCATCGAGCCGTTCGGTCCGCCCGATGATCGTCGAAGTCGCGCCGCCGCTGAACGGCGACAACGTCCGCGACGCGATGGTGACGGCCGGATCATGCGCCGAGCCGATGGCGGTGGCGAAGAAATTCAGGATCGAGCGCTTGGCCTCGTGCTGCTGCGACGCGATATCCGCCCATGACGTGGCGGCAACCAATTCAGCCAATGTTCGGCTGACGCTCGAAACTTCGCTTCGCGACACCTGGGCGCATTCCTCGTTTTTCCGAACCTTAAGCCGACCTGCGGCCAACTGTCGACCTCTAAATCTTCAGCTTGACATATTGACTGACAATCTGAACAAATGCGGCGGCTGGCGTCGAGACCGGTGCCGCGACGACAATCGAACAGCGACGGCAAGTCGAACAACAACAGCGCGCTCAACCCGAGACGCGCGAAAGGGAGCAGGCGATGGCGGGAGAGACGCTCGGCGTAATCGGCACGGGCCGCATGGGCGGACCTATGGCGGGGCGATTGCTGGACGCGGGCTATTCGCTTGTCATCTACGACACCTTGAGCGAGGCGATGCAGCCACTGCTGAAGCGCGGCGCGCAACAGGCCACGTCGCCTGCCGATGTCGCCTCCCGTACAGAGATCGTGCTCGCCAGCCTGCCGACCCCGGATATCGTCAAGGCGGTTGCGCTCGGTCCCGACGGCATCAGCAGCGGCAGCCGCGCGCGCATCGTGGTCGATCTGTCGACCACCGGCCCCGGCGCCGCCAAGCTGGTGGCGGAAGGCCTGAAGCCCAGGGGCATGACGCTGGTTGACGCCCCCGTGAGCGGCGGCATCAAGGGCGCCGTCAACGGCACGCTTGCCGTGATGGTGTCGTGCCCGCAGGCGACCTATGAGACCGTGCAACCGATCCTGAAGAATTTCGGCAAGCTGTTCTACACTGGCGACAAGCCGGGCGTCGCCCAGACCGCCAAGCTCGCCAACAATCTGATGGCGGCCGCGGCGCTGGTGATCACCTCGGAAGCGGTGGCGATGGGCGTCAAGGGCGGCGTCAACGCAAAAGTCCTGATCGACATCATCAATGCCAGCAGCGGCCGCAACAGCGCGTCCGAAGACAAGTTTCCGCGCGCCGTGCTGCCTGGCACGTTCGACTTCGGATTTGCGACCGGCCTCTCCTACAAGGACGTGCGGCTCTGCGTCGACGAGGCCGAGGCCATGGGCGTGCCGATGGTCTGCGGCGCGGTGGTGCGCCAGATGCTTGCAATCACCAACGCCAAGTTTGGCGCGGCATCGGACTTCACGTCGATTGCCAAGGTCGTCGAGGAATGGGCCGGCGTTGAGATGCGCGGCTGATCGGCAAGCATTCTCCGGGAGTGACAGGTGCGATGGTGATCGGCGCGACCGTGTCAGGCAACGAACCTCTGGCGCGACGAATGGCGCGGTCGGCGCTTGCCCTCGAGTTCGCAGATTTCGATCCAGAAGTGGTGGCGAAGGCCAAGGTTTGCCTGATCGACTTTCTCTCCGGCGCGTTCGAGGCCGGCGGTCACCCCTGGAGCCGCCAGGCCATTGCGGCGGCCCATCCTGTCGGCAATGGCGCGACCATCATCGGGACCTCCCGGCTTGCATCTGGCGCGGATGCGGCCTTTGCCAACGCCGTGATGGGGCACGGCCTCGTGCGCGAAGACATGCATGCGGCCAGCATCTCGCACCACGGCGTCGTGATCTGGCCGACCCTGCTCGCACTCTCCGAACGGGCTCCCTTGCGCGGCACGACCCTGCTGGCAGCCGCCATCATCGGCTATGAGACTGGCGCACGGATCGGCCGCGCGTTGTTCAACTCCGACCTGGCCCGGCTGTATCGCCCGACCGGCCTGGTGGCGCCGCTCGGCGCCGCACTGGCCGGCAGCTTTGCATTGGGCCTTTCGGAGCAAGCCGCGACGAGTGCCATCGCGATCGCCGCCAACACTTCCAGCGGCCTCAACGAGTGGCCGCACGGCGGCGGCTCGGAGATGTATTTTCACCCCGGCTTCGCGGCGTCCAACGCGCTCAGGGCCATCGCGCTGGCCGAAGCAGGCGCTCTCGCCTCCGAGACCATTTTGGAAGGCGAAGCCGGCCTGTTTGCCGCCTTTCGGCGACAGCGCGCACCTGACGACATCAAGCTGTTCGCCGGTGGCGAGGCGGAGATCATGGCCGTCTACAACAAGCCGGCGCCAGCCTGTAATTTCGCGCAGACCGCATCGCAAGCAGCCCTCCGTGTCTCGCACGAGCTTGCCGAAACCGAATCGGTCGAACGCATCGTCATTCGCGCGCCTGACGCCGCGGTTCGCTATCCCGGCTGCGAAGCCAAGGGGCCCTACCGGAATGCGCTGCAGGCGAAGATGAGCATTCCGTTCAGTGTGTCGGCAACGCTTGTCCGCGGCGAGATCGACGAGGAGAACTACCCATCCCTCGCGGATCCCGAGATTCTCCGCCTGATCGCCGCAACCGATCTTCAGAGCGACGCCGCCTTCACGGCCGCCTTCCCCGCCAAACAAGGCGCTGACGTCACCGTCCACCTGCGCGGTGGCAAGATCATCAGGCACAGCCTTTCCGACGTCGTCGCCGCGACCCCGGCAGAAATCCGCCACCGTTTTCGCGCCGCAGCGGCGCACGTGATCGGCGAAGATCGCGCACGCCGGCTCGAACAGGCGATCGATGGCTGCGAGCATCTCGGCGACGCCGGCGTCATCGCCGCTTCATGCCGGCTGGAGCCGCCGGGACAGATTTTGCGAACAGCGTCTTAAGAGAATTCTCGGGGGAATCGTGAACCAGCAAACCAGCATTGCCATAACGGGGAGCGGCCGCTGATGGAGGGCTTTCTGCAAGCGCTCGCCGCCGGCCTGCTGATCGGCGCGGTCTACGGCCTGATGTGCGTCGGCCTTGGCCTGATCTTCGGCGTCATGCGCGTGATCAATTTCGCCCATGGCGACTTCATGATGCTCGGCATGTATGCCGCCTTCTATCTCTTCACCGCCGCAGGCGTTCAGGCCGTCTTTGGCAACGCCGTGGGGCCGTTCGTCGCGATCCTGCTTGCCGGCCCCGTGCTCGCGGTCTTCGGCTATTTCGTTCACCGCACCCTGATCTCCCATGTGTCGGGCACCCGCACCGCCTCGCTCGAGGGCGAAGGACACTATGCCCAGCTCATCCTCACGCTCGGCATCGCACTGATCCTGCAGAACGGCGGCCTCATCGTGTTCGGATCGGTGCTGGCCTCGATCCGCACGCCGCTGTCGAGTTCGGCCTGGGAGCTGGGTCTCACCTCCGACATCAGCGTTTTCATCAACAAGGCGCGCGGCATCGATGCCATCGTCTCTCTGGTGACCATGACGCTGCTCAGCCTGCTGATCACGCGTTCGCGGATCGGCAAGTCGCTGCGCGCTGCTGCCGACAATCCGACTGCAGCCACCTATATGGGGATCGACGTCGACCGCGCGCACCGCGTCGCCTTCGCGCTCGGCTGCGGCATCACCGCCATCGCCGGCGGCTTGCTCGCGACCAACTACCCGTTCCACCCCTTTGTCGGCCTCGAATACGTGATCGTGATGTATGCCGGCGTCGTACTCGGCGGCATGGGCAGCATCATCGGCGCCTTCTGGGGCGGCATGACCATCGGCCTGGTCCAGCAGATGTCGACCCTGATCCTGCCGACCCAATTGCAGAACGCGGCGATCTTCGTCGTCTTCCTCCTCATCATCTTCTTCCGTCCGCAGGGCTTCTTCGGGCGCATGGTCGAGAGGACGTGACCATGCTCCAATTCCGCTCGCTGCTGCCTGCGATCATCTTCACGATCGCCTATGCGGTGGTCTCGCTCAGCGTCACCAATTCCTATTACCAGCTGGTGCTGACGCTGGTCCCGGTGTGGGCGGTATTCGGCCTGTCCTGGAATTTGCTCAGCGGCTACACCGGCCTGATCTCGTTCGGCCACGCCGCCTTCTTCGGGATCGGCGCCTATACGACCGCGCTCGGCCAGATCTACTTCGATCTGTCTCCCTGGCTTCTGATACCGATCGCGGCAATGCTCGGCGGCATCGCCGGACTCCTCGTCGGCTTTCCGACCTTCCGCCTGCAGGGCCATTACTTCGCGCTGGCCATGCTCGCCTACCCGCTCGCCATCCTCTACGTCTTCGAGTGGCTAGGCTTCCAGGAAGTCACGCTTCCGATGAAGCGCGACGCGCCGATCGCCTACATGCAGTTCGGCGATCCCCGGATCTACACGCTGGTGGCGCTGGCCATCATGCTGGCCACGATCATTCTGACGCGGATTATCGAGCAGTCCCGCTTCGGCATGGCGCTGCTCGCGATCAAGCAGAACGAGGCAGCCGCCGAGGCGGCCGGCATCAATACGCTGGCCTGGAAGCTGCGGGCGATTACGCTGAGCGGAGCTATTGCTGCCGCGATCGGCGCCTTCTACGCCCAGGTGCTGCTGGTGGTTACCCCGCAGTCGGTGTTCGGCATGCTGGTGTCGGCGCAGGCGCTCACCGTCGCCATGTTCGGCGGCGTCGGCACGGTGTGGGGCCCGGTGATCGGTGCGGTCATCCTGATTCCGCTGGCCGAGACGCTGCACGCCGAAGCTGGCTCGTATATTCCAGGCATCCAGGGCGTGATCTTCGGCTTCGCCATCATCTGCGTGATCCTGGTTGCCCCGGAAGGACTGTTCTGGAAGCTGCGCGATCTCCTGCGCAGGCGACTAGCAAAGACGACTGCCACGGAGGTATCGGCCGCGCCACAGGCGTCACAGCCGGCAGCGGCTAATGTGACACCCTTACCCGTTGCCCGGCAGCGCGCCGCTACTTCCGAAGTCGTGCTGGAGGTACGCAATCTCTCGCGCTCGTTCGGCGGCCTGAAGGCCGTACAGAATGTCAGCTTCAGGCTGCACAAGAACGAGATCCTCGGCATCATCGGCCCCAACGGCGCCGGCAAGACTACGCTGTTCAATCTCCTGAACGGTTTTCTGCGGCCCGACGAGGGCGAAGTTCTCATCGGCGGTCGCAACATGTCCGGCGAACGGCCGCATACGATCTGCGAAGCCGGGATCGGCCGCACCTTCCAGGTCATGCGTCCGTTCCTGCGCATGTCGATATCAGACAACGTCGTGGTCGGCGCCTATGTGCGGGCTGGGAACGAGGACGAGGCGAGAAAGCTCGCGGCCGACGCCGTCGCACGCGTGGGCCTGTCCGATGTGGCGGATCGCGTTGCCGGCGAGCTGTCGACCAAGGAACTGCGGCTGATGGAGCTCGCACGGGCGCTAGCCGGCCAGCCGAGAATATTGCTGCTCGACGAGACGCTCGCAGGCCTTGGCCATGGCGAGGCGGACGAGGTCGTCGCGGTCATCCAGCAACTCGCCCGCGACGGAATCACGATCGCGATCATCGAGCACACGATGCAGGCGATGGTTCGCCTGGTCGACCGCTTCGTCGTCCTCGACCACGGTGCCGTCATCACCGAGGGAGAACCGGAGGTCGTGACGCGCGACAACCGCGTGATCGAGGCCTATCTCGGCAAGAAGTGGGTGGCCCATGCTGCGCATTGAGGGATTGAGCGCGGGCTATTCGGCCAAGCCCGTCCTGAACGGCGTGTCGATCAATGTCGAGGCAGGCCAGTTCGTCGCGATCGTCGGGCCGAACGGCGCCGGCAAGACCACGCTGTTCAAGACCATTTCCGGCATCCTGCAGCCGAGCGGCGGCCGGATCACGTTCGGCGACGCCGACCTGCTGACCGTGCCGCCGGCTCAGCGCGCCCATCTCGGTATCGCCCATGTGCCCGAGGGACGCCAGGTGTTTCCGTCGCTCACGGTGATGGAAAACCTGGAAATGGGCGCGATGACCGAAAGCGGCCGGCGCGACTGGAAGCAGAATATCGGGCGTATCTTCGAATGGCTGCCGGTGCTCGCCGAACGCCGCGGCCAGTTCGCCGGCACGCTGTCGGGCGGTCAGCAGCAGATGCTGGCGATCGGCCGCGGTCTCGCCTCCTCGCCCAAGCTTTTGATGCTGGACGAGCCGTCGATGGGGCTCGCGCCGTCAACCGCGGATTTCATCTTCGAGCGGCTGATCGATATCCGCAAGCAATCCGGCCTGACCATGCTGCTGGTCGAGCAGCGCGTGGCTGAAGCACTGGAATCCGCCGACCACGGCTACGTCCTCGAAGCCGGACGAGTCGTGCTCGAAGGCAACAACGAGACGCTGCGCGCCGACGACCGGGTCCGTAAGGCTTATCTCGGCATGTGACAAGTTCTGACAAAAACAAGGAAACAGGGAGAAGCAGAGTGAACAAGAACAACAAGGGATTGACGCGCCGGACCGTACTTTCGGGCGTCGCCGCCGTCGGCTTCTCAGGACTTGCGCGCGCGCAGCAACCGGCCGAGGTCAAGGTCGGCCTGATCGTGCCGCTGTCAGGCATCTATACCCGTCCAGGCCAGGTGATGAAGATGGGCGCCGAGATGGGCATCGATCACATCAACAAGCAGGGTGGCATCAAGGCGCTCGGCGGCGCCAGGATGAAGCTGGTCGTGATCGATTGCGGCGACACCACCGAAAAGGCGAAGAACGCGGCACAGCGAATGGTGGCGCAGGAAGCCGACCTCGTTGCCGCGACCGGCGCCTATCTTTCCTCCTTCACGCTGGCGGTCACCGAAGTCACCGAGCGCGCCGAATTGCCGGTGCTGACGCTTTCCTATTCGGACCTGCTGACCGAGCGCGGCTTCAAATACATCTTCCAAACCGCAGCGCCCGCCAGCCGGCAGTCCGAGCTCGGTCTGCCGACCCTGATGAAGCTCGCCGAATCCGCCTCCGGCAAGCGGCCGAAGACCGTGGCGATGCTGATGGACAACACCGCGACCTCGATCGCGACCGCGAAGGCGCTCAAGGAAAAACTGTTCGCGCAGGAAGGCCTGCAGCTCGTCGTGGAAGAGATCTGGACGCCGCCGCTGTCCGACGCGACGCCGCTGATCCAGAAAGTCCGCTCGGCGCGTCCCGACCTCCTGCTGTTCATGCCGAACGCGGTGTCGGACGCCAAGCTCGGGCTGGAAAAGATCAACGAGTTCGGCCTCGGCCAGGGCAAGATCCCGACCGTCTCGTTCAGCATCACCATCGCCGAGCCCGACATGCTGCAAAGCGTCAGCACCGAGGCCGTGCAGGGTATCATGACCATCGTCGCCAATTGGGGCTCGAAGGGCCAGGAGGAACTGATCGCGGAGCTGAAGGCGAAATACAAGGAGCCGTGGGCGACGCAGAACGTCGTCTCGACCTATGGCGACATGTGGCTGATGAAGGAGGCGCTAGAGAAGGCCGGCAAGGCCGACCGCCAATCCGTCGCGCAGGCGTTCCGCACCATGGATGCCGGGCCGTCCAAATATTATCCGGGCGGCGAGCTGAAATTCGACGAGAAGGGTCGCCGCGTCGGCGCCGGCGTCGTCATCGTGCAGTGGCAGAATGGCGTGCCGGTCACCGTCTATCCACCCGATCTCGCGCAGGCCACGCCGTTCTGGCCGAAGAAGTCCTGACAAGACATTGCATCATCATTGAGGGAGGAGGATCGTCATGAGTGGAAATATTCCGACCAAAGTGACCCGGCGAACGTTGCTCGCCGGCGCATCCAGCGCGCTGATTGCATCGCGCGCCTGGGCGCAGCAGCCTTCTGAAGTCAAGGTCGGCCTGCTGGTGCCGATATCGGGCATGTATGCGCGCCCGGGAACGGTGATGCGCGAGGGCGCCGAAATGGCGATCGATCACATCAACGCCCAGGGCGGCATCAAGGCGCTCGGCGGCGCCAAGATGAAGCTCGTCGTGCTCGACTCCGGCGACAGCACCGAGAAGGCCAAGAACGCCGCGCAGCGCATGGTGGCGCAGGAGACCGATCTGGTGGCGGCGAGCGGCGCCTATCTCTCTTCCTTCACGCTCGCGGTCACCGAGGTCACGGAGCGGGCCAACCTGCCCGTCCTCACCCTCTCCTATTCCGACCTCATCACCGACCGCGGCTTCAAATACGTCTTCCAGACCTCGGCGACGGCGGGCTCGCAGGCCAAGCAGGCCCTGCCGCAGATCATCAAGCTTGCGGAGAGCGCCTCCGGCAAGCGGCCGAAGACGGTCGCGATCCTGACTGACAACACCGCGGCTTCCGTCGCCTCGGCCAAGTCGATGCGCGAGGGCCTGCTGGCCGAGAACCAGCTGCAACTCATCGTCGACGAAACCTTCACGCCGCCGCTCGCCGACGCCACGTCGCTGGTGCAGAAGATCCGCTCGGCCAAGCCGGACCTGCTGTTCTTCCTGCCAACGGTGATCTCGGATGCAAAACTGCTGCTGGAGAAGATGAACGAGTTCGGCCTCGGCCAGGGCAAGATCCCAACCATCTCGTTCGGTATCGCGATCGCCGAGCCTGACATGCTGCAGACCGTCAGCCCCGAACTGCTGCAGGGCGTGTTGACCTGCGTCGCAAGCTGGGGAGCCAAGGGGCACGAAGCGCTGATCGCGGAGCTGAAGACCCGCTACAAGGAGCCATGGATGACGCAGAACGCGATCTCCACCTATGGCGACATGTGGGTGATCAAGGACGCGCTCGAGAAGGCCGGCAAGGCTGACCGCGTCGCGGTCGCCGACGCCTTGCGCAGCATAGACGCCGGCCCATCCAAGTACTATCCGCTCGGCGAGATCAAGTTCGACGAGAAGGGCCGACGCGTCGGCGCCGGCATGACCATCGTGCAGTGGCAGAAAGGCGTGCCGGTCACGGTGTTCCCGCCGCAACTGGCGCTATCCCAACCATTCTGGCCGAAGAGCTGACATCGCCAGGAAACGGAGAACAACATGGACAAGGCGACCTACGACCGCGGACTCGAGATCCGCAAGAGCGTGCTCGGCAGCGAGTTCGTCGACAAGGCACTGGCGTCGGCGGACGATTTCAACCGCCCGATGCAGGACCTGACGACGGAGTATTGCTGGGGTTATGTCTGGGGCCGCGACGGGCTGGAGCGAAAGACCCGCAGCTTCCTCAATCTTGCGATGCTCTGCGCGCTCAATCGGCCGCACGAACTGAAGACGCACGTCCGCGGCGCGCTGGCCAATGGCGCCACGCGCGAGGAAATCCGCGAGGTCTTCATGCAGGTGGCGATCTATTGCGGCGTGCCCGCCGGCGTCGACGCTTTCCGCAACGCCAAGGAAGTGTTCGCCGAACTCGACAAGAAATAGGAGCCACGGCGCGATGAAGGACAAATGGGCCCTCGTGACCGGAGCGACCGCCGGCCTCGGCCTGGCGGTGGCGGAAAGCCTTGCCGGCGCGGGGGCCAATATTGTCCTGCACGATCGCGTCGCGCCCAGGGAGGCCGCCGAGCGCCTCAGCGCCCGGTTCGGCGTAGCAGTCGTTGCCGCCGAAGCGGATTTGTCGCAGCGTACTGCCATCGAAACCATGATGGCTGACATGCTCGATCGCTGCGGTACGATCGACATTCTCGTCAACAATGCTGTTGTCAGACATTTCGCCGCCGTGGAGCATTTTCCGCCGGAAGAATGGGACCGCGCGCTGGCGGTGAATCTGTCCGCGCCCTTTCATCTGATCCGCCTGGCGCTCCCCGCCATGAAGCAGCGCGGCTGGGGCCGCATCATCAACATGGCCTCGATCTACTCGACCCGCGCGGTCGAGAATCGCATCGACTACGTCACCACCAAGACGGCGATCCTCGGCATCACCCGCGCCGTCGCGCTCGAAAATGCGCGCAGCGGAATCACCTGCAACGCGGTAGCGCCCGGCACGCTGCCGACACCCGCCATCCAGGGCAAGATCGCTTCCATCGCGGAAAATGCGGGCGAGAGCGTCGAAAGCGCGACGGAAAGCTATCTGGCGACGCGGCAGCCATCCGGCCGGTTCATCGGGATGGAAGCCGTCGGCGCGCTTGTGGCCTTCCTCTGCAGCGCGGCCGCGCAGGACATCACGGCGACCTGTTTGCCGATCGACGGAGGCTGGTCGGTCGCATGAACAACACTAAACACGGAGTGCTTGCGATGACCGACCGATCAGGCCAGACGGTAGTCCTGACGGGCGCTGCCGGCGGCAGGAGACCCATGTTCAAATTGCCGAAACGATGATTCTGCCTGTAAACCGGTACTAAGCCACGCAAACGAAGGCCCGGCCATGGACAGACGTACAGAACTGCAATCGACGCTTCGAATCGAGGACGTTCCGACCGTCCGGGCGATGGTCGCGCAGAAGCTGCGCGAAGCAATCATGTCCGGCACCCTGAAGCCGGGCCAGCGGCTGGTCGAGCGCGAGCTCTGCGAAATGATGGGTGTCAGCCGTCCCTCGATTCGCGAGGCGCTGCGGCACCTGGAGGCCGACGGGCTGGTCAACACCGTGCCGCATCGCGGCCCCGTGGTCAGCACCATCAGCCTCGAGGAAGCCAGGCAACTCTACGACGCCCGCGCGGTCCTGGAGGGATTTGCCGGCCGCGAATGCGCACGGCTGCGCGACCCCGACGTGGTCCATCGAATTGGCGATGCGCTGACCCGGCTGAAAGCGGCCGCCGCAAGCCAGAATCTGGTTGGATGCCTGGAGGCCAAGACCGACTTCTACGGCGCGCTGATCGGCGGTTGCCGCAACAGCTTCGTTCAGCGGATGCTGAAGCCGCTGCATGACCGGATCACGCTGCTGCGGATCACCTCGATGTCGCAGCCGAAACGGATCAACAAGAGCCTGCGCGAGGTGACCGCGATCTGGCGCGCGATCCAGAGCGGTGATGAGGAACTCGCCGAACGCTGTTGCGTCGATCACGTCAAGGCCGCGGCGGTAGCCGCGCTCGACATGATCGCGCGCACGTCGGCCAAGGAGAACCAGCTTCCCGACGAATAAGAGAAAGCGTTTTGGGGGTGTTCAATGATGTATCTGCTGCGATCGCTGGTCCTGCTTCTGGTGCTTTCCCTCCCGTACACCCCGGCGCTCGCGCAGGATTACCCGTCCCGTCCCATCACGATGATCGTGCCGTTCTCGGCCGGTGGCCCCGGTGACGTGATCGCGCGAATTCTCGGCACGGCCATGAGCGCGACGCTGAAGCAGTCGTTCGTGGTCGAGAACGTGGTGGGCGCCGGCGGCACGCTCGGCACCAATCGCGTCGCGAAATCTCCGCCCGACGGTTACACGTTGCTCCTGATGCATGTCGGACAGGCGACCGCACCGTCGCTCTACGCCAAATTACCGTTCGATCCCGTCGGCGACTTCTCCATGATCGGCCTCGTCACCGACGTGCCGATGATCCTGGTGACGCGGCCGAATTTTCCCGCGAAGGATCTGAAGGAATTGGTCGCCCAGATCCGCAGCAATGGCGACAAGATGACCTTTGGCAGTGTCGGCCTCGGCTCCGCTTCCCAGCTCTGCGGACTGATGTTCATGAGCACGACCGATACCAAACTGACGCAGGTCTATTACAAGGGCGGCGGTCCCGCGCTGAATGACGTCATCGCCGGACATATCGATGTCTATTGCGATCCCGCCACCGGCCCGACGCCGCACATTCAGTCCAAGACGATCAAGGGCTATGCGATCACCAGCAAGAAGCGCGTGCCGACATTGCCCGATGTGCCGACGTCGGCCGAAGCCGACCTCCCCGCCTTCGACGTCACGACGTGGTACGGCCTCTACGCGCCGCGCGGCACACCGAAACCCGTGATCGATACGCTGGTCGCGGCCCTGCAGACTGCGCTCAAGGACCCGGCACTGATCAGCCGTTTCGGTGAACTCAGCATGGCGCCGGTCGAAGCCGAGCGCGCCACGCCTGGAGCGCTGGAGGCCTTCCTCAAGACGGAAATCGACAAGTGGGGACGCATTATCAAGGCTGCGGGAATCGAACCTCAATAGATCGAGGCTACTCCCAACTCCACGCCGAAAAATCGTTCTCGAACTGCGGGACTTCCTTCCACACGCCCTTCAGCTTCTTGTTCGCAACCGTGATCCATTGCGGCTGGAACAGGAAGCCGGCGACCGCGTCGGTTGCCAGCATGCGCTGCGCGTCGCCGAGCAGCCTGGCGCGCTCGGCTTCCGCCGGCGTTGCCGTGATCTGCTTGTAGAGCGCGTTGAAGGCCTCGTTGTTGTAGCCGAGATAGTAGTCGGGCTCGGTTATCTTCACGAGGTCGAACGGCTCGACATGCGAGACGATGGTGAGGTCGAAATTGTGCGGGCCATTGCCGGCGAACACTTGTGACAGCCATTGCGCCCATTCGACGTTCTCGATCTTGGCTGTTACGCCGACCTTGGCAAGCATGGCTGCGAGGACTTCGCCGCCCTGCCGCGCATAAGGCGGCGGCGGCAGTTTCAGGCTGAGCTCGAGCGGCGTCTTGACGCCGGCTTCCGCCAGCAGATTCCTGGCCTTTTCCGGGTCGTAGGGATTGATGCCGGTGGTGTCGACATAGCCGAGCGATCCCGGCGTATAGAAGCTCCCGATCGGCGTGCCGAAACCGTCGACGGCACCGTCGATCATCGCCTTGCGATCGATGGCAGCGAGGATGGCACGGCGAACACGCACGTCATCGAGCGGCTTCCTGCGCTCGTTGATGCCGACGATCGTCTTGGCCCTGGAGCCGCCGACCAGGACGTTGAAACGCGGGTCCGCCTTGAACTGTGCCACGCTGCGCTGCACCGCGGCGCGTGGAAACACGTCGATATCTCCCGACAGCAGCGCCGCTACCTGGGCCGCGGGATCGCCGATGAAGCGGATGGTCACCTTGGAAAGCTTGATCGCGGCGGCGTTGCGATAGTCGGGCCATTTGGCCAGCGTGATCGACGATCCCTTGGCCCAGGCGCCGAGCGTATAGGGGCCGGTGCCGACCGGCTGCGTCACATTGGTCGGCGCGCTCTTCGGCTCGACGATCGAGCCGGCCGCCTGCCCGATCAGGAACGGCAGGTTCGGTTCGGAATATTTGAGCGTGACGACGATCGTCTCCGCGTCTGGCGCGGCAACCGACTCGAACGCCTGGTAGAGGCTCTTGTCCTTGTTGGTGCTGGTCGGCGCCGCGTTGCGCTCATAGGAGAACTTGACCGCGGCTGAATCGAACGGCTCGCCGTTGTGGAATTTGACGCCTTTGCGGAGCTTGAATGTATAGATTTTCAGGTCAGGCGAGGCCTGCCAGCTCTCGGCGAGCAATGGCGATACCGAGCCGTCCTCGTTGATCTTGGTCAGGGGCTCGTAGACATTATAGAGCGTCACCTCGCCGATCGCCGCCGCCGCCGCGTTGGTGGGATCGAGCCCCGGCGGCTCCAGCGTCATTCCCATGACGACGCTGTCCTTCTTGCCCTGCGCCAGGCTCGGCAGCGGCGCTGCGGCAAACGCGGCAGCCACCGCGACCAGGATCAGTTTCTTCAGCATGTCTTGCTCCCGCGACCTATCTCGAACAGGCTAGTCCAGTCCCGCACAAAAGGCTAATCCTCCGCCGCCACCGGCGGCAGCGCCATCACGGCCTCGGCATGGTGGCAGGCGGCAAGGTGCGCGGTACCGACGTTGCGCAGCGGCGGCGTAGCGTCACGGCAACGCTGGTCGGCCAGCGGACAGCGCGACGCATAGGTGCATCCCTTCGTGCCGGTCGACTGGGACGCGATCTGCTGGGCGCCGCGGCGGCGACGCACCCCGCCGGCGCAGGCGCGCGGCACCGCCTCGAGCAGCGCCCGCGTATAGGGATGGGCACAATGCGCGAACAGGTCCTCGGGGCTGCCCTGCTCCACGATCCGGCCGAGATACATCACCGCGATCTCGTCGCAGAGATAATCGACCACCGCCAGATCGTGGCTGATCAGGATGTAGCTCAGCCCGAACTGATCCTGCAGGTCCTGCAGGAGATTGAGCACCTGGGCCTGCACGGAGACGTCCAGCGCGCTGACCGGTTCGTCGGCGACGATCAGCTTCGGCTGGGTGATCAGCGCCCGCGCGATCGCGATGCGCTGGCGCTGGCCGCCGGAGAATTCATGCGGGTACTTTTCCATGTCGGCGTCGCGCAGGCCGACCTGCCGCAGCACGTTGGAAACCCGCTCACCCAGTGAGGCGCGATCCATCCGCCCGAGTGCGGTCAACGGCTCGGCGACGATGCGCGCGATGGTCTGCCGCGGATCCAGCGATCCGTAAGGGTCCTGAAACACCATCTGGAAATCGCGCCGGGCGCGGCGCAATTCTTCGGCCGGCAGGCGGTTGAGGTCGCGGCCCATCAGCGACACCGAGCCCGACGAGGGCCGCTCCAGCGCCATCACGAGTCTGGCGAAGGTCGATTTGCCCGAGCCGGACTCGCCGACCACGCCGAGGCTGCGGCCGGCCATCACCTGCGCAGTGACGCCGTTGAGCGCATGGACCTGCGCGGCCGGCTTGAACATGCTTTCGCGCGGCAGCGTGTAACGCTGCGCCAGATCCCTGACATCGAGCAGAGGCTGCCCGGTCGTCGGCGGCGCCTCGTCAAGCATAGTCATGCTCTCACCGCTCCGACGGATTTGGCCATCGAGACATCCGTCCTGATGCAGCGCACGCCATGGCCGGCGCCGACGTCCGCGATACCAGGCAGCGCCGTGCGGCAGCGGTCCTCGACGATTGCGCAGCGATCAGCAAAGGTGCAACCCGCCGGCAGATCGGCGAGTTCAGGAACGGTCCCGGCGATGGTCTGCAGCCGTGTTCCCTTGTGCGCACCGAGCCGAGGGCGGGCGCGAAACAGGCCTTGCGTGTACGGATGCCCCATCCGCGTGAACACGGCATTGGTCTCGCCGCTCTCGACGACGGTGCCGCCGTACATCACCATCATGCGATCGACGTTCTCGGCGATGACGCCGAGATTGTGCGAGATCAGGATCATCGACATGCCGCGTTCGGTCACGAGATCGGCGATCAGGTCGAGGATCTGTCCCTGGATCGTGACGTCGAGCGCCGTGGTCGGCTCGTCGGCGATCAGGACGTCGGGCTGGCAGGCCAGCGCCATCGCAATGGTGACGCGCTGGCGCTGGCCGCCGGAGAACTGATGCGGATAGGCATCGATCCGTTTCGCCGCATCGGGAAGGCCGACGCGATCGAGCAGCGCGATAGCTTCTCTGCGCGCCTCGGCCGCCGAGCAACTGGTGTGGCGCCGAAGCGGTTCAGCCACCTGGCGTCCGATCGTATGCATCGGGTTGAGCGCCGTCATCGGCTCCTGGAAGATCATGCTGATGCGATTGCCGCGCAACTCGCAGTAATTTGCGTCCGGCAGGCCGACCAGTTCGCGGCCGCCGAGACGGACGCTACCGCTGACGACGGCGCTCTCCGGCAACAGACCCATCAGCGCAAGCGCGGTGACGGATTTGCCGCAGCCGGATTCGCCGACCAGCCCGAGAGTCTCGCCGCGCCTCAGCGAGAAGCTGACGCCGCGAACGGCCTGCGCCAGACCGCGGCTGGTATTGAGCCGGACGCCGAGATCCCTGACCTCGATCAGGGGCGTGTTGACTGAAACGCTCATCTCAACGCTCCCGCGCCAGGCGCGGATCGAGCAGGTCGCGCAGCCCGTCTCCGAGCAGATTGAGGCCGAGCACGGCGACCGCAATCGCCGCGCCCGGATAGACCGCGAGCATCGGCGACTGGAACAGGAGCGTCTGCGCGTCGTTCAGCATGCGCCCCCAGGACGGCTGCGGCGGCTGTGTGCCGAGGCCTAGATAGGACAGCGCCGCCTCGGCAAGGATCGCGAGCGCGAACTGGATCGTTGCCTGCACGATAAGGATCGGCAGGATGTTCGGCAACACGTGCTCGATCGTGATGCGGAAGCCGCCCTTGCCCGAGGCTCGCGCAGCCAGCACGAATTCCCGCGCCCAGATCGCATTGGCCGATCCCCGGGTCAGCCGCACAAGCGTCGGAATCTGGAAAATGCCGATTGCGACGATCGAGGTCACCATGCCCGGCCCCGCGACCGCGGCCAGCATGATCGCCGAGAGCACGGCCGGAAACGCGAAGGTGAAATCACTCATCCGCATGATCAACTCTTCGGTCCAGCCTTTGCGCGCGGCGGCGATCAGGCCAAGGCACACCCCGAATGTAAGGCCGATGCCGACGGCGATGACGCCGACCATGATGGTTGCGCGGGCGCCGACCAGCAGCAGCGAGACGATATCGCGTCCGAACACGTCGGTGCCGAGCCAGTGCGCGGCCGATGGCGGCTTGAGTTTTGCTGTCACGTCGATTTCATAGGCCGACCATGGCGTCCAGACCAGCGACAGCAAGGCGGCGCAAAGCACCATCAGGCTGAGCGTGCCGCCAACGACGAAGCTGCGATGGCGCAGCGCGCGGCGCCAGAAGCCGGCCGCGGGCCGCGGACCCGCGGCGACGGCCTCGACCCGGACGCTCAAAGGGGTGCTCATAGGTTATGCACCTTGATGCGCGGATCGATGAAGGCATAGAGCACGTCGACCACGAAGTTGACGATGACGACGATCGCCGCGAGCAACATCACGCAGTTGCGCACCACGATCAGGTCGCGATTGGCGATCGACTGGAAGATCAGGCGGCCGAGGCCCGGCAGATAGAACACGTTCTCGATCACAATCGTGCCGGCCAGCAGGTTGGCGAATTGCAGGCCCATGATCGTCATGACGGGGATCATGGCGTTGCGCAGCACATGCCGCCACAACACGTCGCGCTTGCTCAGGCCCTTGGCGCGCGCGGTACGCACAAAATCCTCGCGCAACACCTCGAGTACCGCGGAGCGCGTGACGCGCGCCAGGATCGCCGCCTGCACCACCGACAGCGAGATCGCCGGCAGCAGCAGCGACTTGATGCCGGCCAAGATGCTTTCCTCCCAACCGGCAAATCCGCCCGCCGACAGCCATTGCAGCTTCACGGCGAACAACAGGATCAGCAGGATGGCGAACCAGAAATTGGGGAGCGCGATGCCGAGCTGCGTCAGCGACATCACGCCGACGTCGCCAAGCTTGTTGTGGTTGGCAGCCGTATAGATACCGGCCGCAAGCGCCAGCACAACGGTCACGGACATCGACATGATCGCCAGCGGAATCGTGAGCGTGAGACGCTCCGCAATCAGCCCTGCGACCGGCGTGCCATAGACGTAGCTGTTGCCGAGATCGCCGGTCAGCATGCCCGCGATCCAGTGGAAGTAGCGATAGTACAGCGGCTGATCCAGCCCGAGCTTGATCGTCATCGCGCGGACCGCATCGGGCGAGGCATCCGCGCCCATCAGCATCTGCGCGGCGTTGCCGGGCAAGGCATCCAGCACAAGGAAGATGATCAGCGACGCGCCGAGCAGCGTCGCAATCAGCGTCAGAAAGCGGCGCAGGATGAAGACGCTCAAGTCCCGCCTCCACTGCTCGCGCCCCGGCGTGGTGACATCAGCATCTTACCCGCCTGCCAGACCCGGCCATTGGCCGAGGATATCCTGCGAGGCCTCGAACAGAGCGCTGACGCGCAGCAGTTCGACGTCGCCGCGGAACCGGCCGACGAGTTGAATGGCGATCGGCAGGCCGTCCGCGCTGAAGCCGCAGGGCAGACTGATGGCCGGGTGGCCCGTCATGTTGAAGGGCATGGTCCACGGAAACCAGTTCTGCCTGACATCGCTGAACACCTGGCCGTCGATCTCGATCGTGCCGAACAGATCCTGATCGATCGGAAGCGCGGTGCGCGTGATGGTTGGCATCGCGAGGATATCGATCTTTTGCAGAAGTGCCTGTATCCGCCGGAACAGCGCGGTACGGTCAAACATCGCCTGCTGGTAGTCAACACCGCTGACCTTCGTCGCCAGCGCCAGTTGCTTCAGGAAGGTCTCGCTCAGCTCGTCGGCATGATCGGCCGCGAGCTTCTCAAACCGCGCACGCCACGCGGTGTGATTGATGGCGCGCCAGATCGGCTCGATCTCGTATCCATCGGCCGGCATTTCCTCGAGCTCGGCTCCAAGGGCTTCCAACCGGGCAAGCGCGACCTTGAACGCCGCGACCACCTCAGCCGCGACGGACCGGCCGGTTGGCGCGAGGCAGAATGAAATCCTGCGCCCGCGCAGGTCGCCGGTCGGCGCCGATCCCTCGACAAAATTCCCTGACCGGAAACCGATAGACCACGGATCGGACGCATCTTCACCCGACATCGCCTGCATCATCAGCGAGGTATCCGCGACCGTGCGCGTCATCGGCGTCACATAGGTCTGGTTGCCGAATGCGTCCTGCACCTGGCTGTGGGGAATGACGCCGTTGCTTTGCTTCAGCCCGACGAGGCCGTTGCAGGCGGCCGGGATTCGCGTGGAACCGCCGCCGTCGGTCGCAATGGCCAGCGGCGCGATACCGCTGGCTACCGCAACCGCCGCTCCGCCGCTTGAACCGCCGCTCGAGCGCGCCGCGCTCCAGGCGTTGCGGGTGCGACCGAACAACGGCGAATCCGTCAGGCACTTGGTGCCGAACTCAGGCGTCGTGGTCTTGCCTATGAGGATCGCCCCGGCCGCCCGCAGCCGCGCCACCGCGACCGCATCGTGGTCGGGAACGTTGTCCTTGTAGGGCACCGCGCCGAACGTCGTTCGCACGCCCATGGTGTTGACCAGATCCTTCACGGTGTAGGGAATGCCGTGAAGAAGGCCGAGAGGTTCCCCTGCCATGACCGCGCGCTCGGCCTCCCTCGCCTCGGCCATCGCCTCGTCGGCGCACAGCGTGATGAAGCAGTTGAGTTCGGGCTGCAGCAGCTCGGCCCGCGCCAGAACGGCGCGCGTGATTTCGACCGGCGAAACCTCCTTGCGGGCGATCCGCGTGCGCAGTTCGCTGGCGGGCAGGAAGCACAGTTCGTCGGTCATGATCCGCAGCTCCGAGATAGGGTCGACGATGGCAGGATGGCATTCGGATCGGCTTCAGGTCCAACACCATCGTACAGCTTGGTGTCGTGGTAGCGCGCGGCCATGGCCTGCGCGATCTCAGCCATCTTCTCACGCAGCTCGACAGGCTCCAGCACCTCGGCCTCGGCGCCGAACCGCAACAGCTCGGTGGCCGCGTGCCATACCGTCTTTCCGATCGGCAGCACAGCGATGCGCCAGCCGGCGGCGTCTACCGTCTCCTCGATCCGCATACGCGCTTTCACATAGGGCTGCGTCACGACATTGAGCAGCTTGATGCCGAACGGCGACAGCCGCACGGTGACGGTGTTGGGATGAAGTTCGGCTTCGAGCCGCAGCGTCGCGGCCTGCCAATAGGCGACGAGATCGAAATCCGCAGGGCGCGCGAAGGGTTGATCGAGAACGCTGCAATCCAGAATCCGCGCGACCCGATAGGTCCGAACGCTTTTGTCGACATAGCCGGCAAGATACCAGCTCCCGGCCTTGAGAACGAGACCGAGCGGCGCAACGCGGCGCTGCTTCTCCGCCCGCCAGCTTTGGTAGCGGATCTTGATCATGCGTTCGCGCAGCAGCGCGCCGGCAATGGCCCGCAGATGCACGGGCTCCTCGGCCTCGCCGAACCAGTTCGGCGCGTCCAGATGAAAGCGCTCCTGCATACGGCCGGCGTTCTCACGCAGATTGGCCGGCAGCGCCGCCATCAGCTTGTTCTGCGCGGCCATCATCGCCGCATCGAGCCCGAGCGCAGCGGCTGGCCCCGGCAGGCCCGCCATGAACAGCGCCTCGGCCTCCGGCGGCGACAATCCGTTCAGCCTGACACGGTAGCCGTCGAGCAGCCGATAGCCGCCTTCGGCCCCGCGGTCCGCATAGACGGGAATGCCGGCGGCCGCGAGCGCATCAATGTCGCGATAGATGGTCCGCACCGATACCTCGCAGGTATCAGCGAGTTCGGGGGCGGTAATTCGCCCCCGCGCCTGCAGGGTGGTGAGGATCGACAGCAATCGGCTCGCGCGCATGATCCCTTAAACCATACCTGACAGAGGATGTCAGGTATGGTGGGGCATAGAGGGGCCCCGATCCAAGACCCAGGAGAACTGCAGATGACCAAATCCGACCGCATCACTCTCTATTACTCACCCCAGACGCGCGCCACGGGCACGCGGGTGCTGCTGGAGGAACTGGGAGCCCCCTACGATCTCCATGTCCTGAACATGAAAGCCGGCGAGCAGCGGCAGCCCGCCTATCTCGCGGTCAATCCGCTCGGAAAGGTGCCGACGATCCGCCACGGCGAGGCGCTGATCACGGAGCAGGTCGCGATCTACATCTATCTCGCCGACCTGTTTCCGGAAGCCGGCCTGACGCCCGCACTCGACGATGCCAGGCGCGGCCCCTATCTGCGCTGGATCGCCTATTACGGCGCCTCCTTCGAGCCGGCGCTGATCGACAAGTTCATGAAGCATGAGCCGGCGCCGGTAACGCAGTCGCCCTACGCCGATTATGAATCGATGCTCGGCGCGCTCGAGGCCCAGCTTTCCAGGGGCCCCTATCTGCTCGGCGACCGCATGACCGCGGCCGACATTCTCTGGGGTGTCGCCTTCAACTGGACGATGATGTTCGGCCTCGTGCCGAAGAAGGACGTATTCGCACGCTATTCCGAGCGCATCACCTCGCGCCCGACCTTCCAGCGGATCAATGCGGCCGACGACGAGATGGCGGCGCAGCATGCCGCGGCCGCCGGCGTATGAAATACGAGTAAAGTGGATGGGTGGCGCGTTCCCGCGCGCCATCCGACTTTAGTTGATGAACCTGCCGGCTTCGCCGGTCTTGCAGCGCATGGTCAGTCACCCCGGCGCAGGTTGACTTCCTTCCACATTCTCCAAATACTTCGCCCGAAGAACCGGAATAACCGGTCCCGGCCGACAATAAGAAATCAGTGGGAGGATACGATGCCGACTTCACGCAGGACGCTGCTGAAGACTTCTGCAGCTGCCGCCGCCGCTTTCACCTTTGATTGGACCCGCGCACAGGCGCAAGCCGAGACCTTGCGCATCGGCCTAATCTACGACCTGACCGGGCCCTTTGCGGCGGGCGGATCGGTCGCCTCCTCGATCGGCGCGCAGATCGCCATCGATCTCGTCAACGAGAAAGGCGGCATCGGCGGCAAGCACAAGATTGCCGCCGTCTCAGCGGATTCCCAGAGCAAGCCCGATGTTGCGATCAACGAAGCCAATCGCCTGATCGACCAGGAGAAGATCGACATCATCAACGGCGTCTATGCCAGTGCGCACGCGGTCCCGCTCGCGGCCAAGGTCGAGCAGCAGAAGAAGATCCTCTGGATCACGACAGCGGTTTCGACCGCCGTGTTCAAGGACAAGAACCTGCAATACGTCTTCCGCGCGCAAATCCACTCCGATCAATACGGCCAGGCGTTCGCAAGCTTCCTCAACGAGCACGCCAAGGCCAAGCTCGGCATGGAGCCGAAGGACGTCAAGGTCGCGCTGATCCACGAGGATGGTCCTTACGGCGTCGGCGTCGCCGCGGCTGACGAGGCCTATGCCAAGGAGGCAGGGCTGCAGATCGTGCTCAAGGAAGGTTATTCCGCGTCTGCGCCTGACCTTTCGGTGCTGGTCACCAAGATCAAGCGCGCGCGGGCCGACGTGATCTCGCACGCCGGCTACAACCCTGATATCACCCTGTTCCTGCGCCAGGCGCGCGAGAACGGCCTCAAGTTCAAGATGCTGTTCGGCAACGGCGCGGGCTACAGCCAGCTCGACAAGTTGCGCGCGACCTTCGGCGCCGACATCGACAATTTCTGCAATATCGATCCGGTGCCCGCGCAGTTGCTTGACCCCGCAAAGCTTGCGCCCGGGATCGGCGATCTCACCAAGGTCATGGTCGCGCGTTACAAGGAAAAGACCGGCGCCACCGACGTGCCGCCGCACTGCTCGATGGGTTTCAACCAGACCTGGATTCTGCTCAACAACGTTCTGCCGGTCGCCAAGGAGAAATATGGCGGCTTCGACCCCGAAGCGATCCGCAAGGCGGCGCTCGACGTCGATATCCCCGTCGGCGGCACCATTCAGGGCTATGGCGTCAAGTTCTATCGGCCGGGTACGCCGCTCTCCGGGCAGAACGAGCGCTCGACACCGGTCGTGATGCAGAATGCCGGCGAGCATATTTCGGTGGTCTGGCCGACCAGCATCAGGACGCAGGACCCGGTATTCCCGCTGCCGAAATCATCGGTCTATTCGGCGTAGCGCGGCGGCTTTACTGAAAGGCCACTTCGGCGAAGCTGCGCAGCTTGCGCGAATGCAGGCGCTCGGACTCCTGGCGCTTGAGCCGCTCGAGCGCCTTCAGGCCGATCTCAAGATGCTGGCCGACACGCTGGCGATAGAACTCGCTGGCCATGCCGGCGAGCTTGATTTCGCCATGCAGCGGCTTGTCCGAGACGCAGAGCAGCGTGCCATAGGGAACGCGGAAGCGATAGCCGTTGGCAGCAATCGCCGCGGACTCCATGTCGAGCGCAACGGCGCGCGATTGCGATAGCCGCCGGATGACGGACGGGCCCGATATCTCCCAATTGCGGTTGTCCACGCTCGCGACCGTTCCGGTGCGCATCAGCCGCTTGAGCTCAAAGCCGGCAAGTCCCGTGACCTCTTCGACCGCCTCTTCGAGCGCGACCTGCATTTCGGCAAGCGCAGGGATCGGCACCCACAGCGGCAATTCATGGTCGAGCACGTGGTCCTCGCGAACATAGCCGTGCGCCAGCACATAGTCGCCGAGTCGTTGGGTGTTCCTGAGACCGGCGCAATGCCCGATCATCAGCCAGGCATGTGGCCGCAGCACCGCGACATGATCGGTGATGTTGCGCGCATTGGAGGGACCAATCCCGATATTGATCAGCGTGATGCCGCGATAGCCTGGCTGCGCGAGATGGAAGGCCGGCATTTGCGGTGCGCGTGCCGGCGCAACCCCGTCGGTGCCGCCGCCGAGCCGCGCGCTGTGGGTGACAACGTTTCCCGGCGCCACGAAGGCATCGAGACCGGGTTCGCCCGACGCCAGTCGCTGCTGGCACAATTGCGCGAAGGCATCGACATAGAACTGATAATTGGTGAAGATCACGAAATTCTGGAAGTGTTCCGGGTCGGTGCCGGTGTAGTGATAGAGCCGGCGCAACGAATAGTCGACGCGCGCCGCGCGGAACAGCGACAACGGCTCGGGCGCGGTTCGTGGCAGTTCGAAGGTCCCGTCCGCGATCGCGTCATCCATCGTGGCGAGATCCGGGGTATCGAAGATGTCGCGCAGCGACCGCATGCCGACGGCGTAATTGGTGAGCGCCGCCTCGATGTTGATGTCGCGCCTGTAGGCAAAATGAACCGGGATGGGCTCGCTGGACTCTCCGATCTCGACCGGTACGCCGTGGTTCTCGACGAGCAGGCGGATCTGCTCGGTGAGATAGTTCCGGAACAGGTCGGGCCGCGTTACGCTCGTCTCGTGCACGCCCGGCCCCGCGACGAAGCCATAGGCAAGGCGCGAGTCGAGCCGCGCGTGGGTTGCCGTCGTCATCCTGACGAACGGATAGCAGGCGCGCACCTGCGAGGCGAAAGCCTCTCCGTTGAGATAGGCCTCAAAACGATCGCGCAGGAATTGGGTGTTGCGGTCGTAGATTTCTTCGAGCCGGGCCACCGCCGCATCGGCATCGGTGAAGGCCTCGGTGGCAATCGCGGGCGGAGACTGGATCATCGGTGCGGAACACATGCTGTCGAGCGCTGGATCCGTTTTCGGACGGATGTCGACCCTGAATAGCCTGTTTGCGGGGCCGGAGCTACGGAGAACGGCGCTCTAGAGGCTGACGCGCTGCCCCTCCTCGGCCGCCCAATAGCCGGCGTAGTTGACCTTGGTTGTCTCGAAGGCCAGCGCCAGATCCGAAAGCGGTTGCCGGCCCGTGGCAACGCATTCCATGAAATCCTGGATCTCCTGTGTGTAGCCGCGTGTCCACTCTTCCTCGAGGCAGACATACTGCCAGCCGGTTTTGCGATCGACCTTCTCGGTGATGTAGACGCTGGCAAGCTTCTCCTCGCTGGTCTGATAGCTCATCATGTGCGTGTTCGGCGTGATGTTGGCGAACAG
>NZ_DAINNI010000041.1:0-38316 GCF_036735945.1 Bradyrhizobium sp.
TTACGCCACGCTCGCCAGCCTCTCAACAATCCGCTGATGAATAAGACGGGCTAGCTAGCGCGCCGGCGCGGGCGCGAGGGGCGCCGTGGCCTTCTTGGGCGCGGCGGGGGCTTTTGCCGGAGCGGCGGGCGGCTTCATCGCCGCGGCATACGCCGGCAGGTATTTTGCAATGATCGCGGGATCGACCTGCGCCAGCTCGGTGTCCGGCAGCCGGGTCCAGACCTCATCCCTGCCGAGCAACGAAATGCCGAGATAGCCGCGCATCGTCAGCGTCTGGCCATCCGCACTGAGCGTCATCTTGGCCTTGTAGATCTTGCCGTCGCGCGGGTCGAGCACGTTGCCGTTCTCGTATTTCAAACCGTCGCGCTTCATGTCGCGGATGAAGGACATGCCGAGCCACGGCGCATTCTTGCGATCGTCGGTGCATTTCGAGCAGGTCGGGTTGGGTGGATCGTCGGCGTCGAGGAACAACTTGGCAAACACGCCTTCGTAGGCGCCGTTGCGATCGACCACCAGAAACCAACCGACCGCCTTGCCCTTCTCGACCTTCTGCCACAGCCCGGCCGCAGAAGGTTCCGCCGGCTGCGCGGCGAGTTCGCCGGCAAACACGAGCCCAAACACGATCGGAAGTATCAGTTGAAATCCGGCCAGCTTGCGCATCGTCATCACCTTAAAATGCCCTAAATGAATGGCCGCAGACTAAGGCCATTTCGCGGACGGTTCCAGTGCGATTGCCTCGCTTGCCGGCAAGCGCCGCGAAGCCGGACTGTCCTGTTTTGGGATTCAGTTGACCCCGAGCTTCTTCTGCAGGCTCGACGACGACGTGGTGTACTGGAACACCAGCCGCTTCTCCGGATAGACGTAGCGGTGCGCCTTCTGCGCCATCAGCGCGCCCTCGTGGAAACCGGACAGGATCAGCTTGAGCTTTCCAGGATAGGTGTTGATGTCGCCGATCGCAAAGATGCCGGAAATATTGGTCTCGAACGCGGCGGTATCGACCGGCACCAGATTGTTCTCGAGCGCGACGCCCCAGTTCGCCACCGGACCGAGCTTCATCGTCAGCCCGAAGAACGGCAGCATCGTATCGCAGTCGATCTTCGAGATCGCGTTGTCGTTGCCCTTCATCACGGCCGCCGAGAGCTTGCCGCCCCCGCCTTCGAGCGAGGTGACCTGGCCGATCTTCAGATCCATCTTCCCCGCGGCGACGAGCGCGCGCATCTGTTCGACGCTGTGCGGCGCGGCACGGAAATCGTCGCGCCGGTGCAGCAGCGTCACGCGCCTCGCCAGCGGATGAAGGTTGAGCGTCCAGTCGAGCGCGGAATCGCCGCCGCCGACGATCAGGATGCTCTTGTCGCGGAACTGCTCCATCTTGCGCACGGCGTAGTGTACCGAGGTGCCTTCATAGGCTTCGATGCCCGGCACCGGCGGCCGCTTCGGCTGGAACGAGCCGCCGCCTGCGGAAATCACCACCACCTTGCACTCGAACACCTTGCCGGCATCGGTCGTCACGCGAAACATCGGGTCGCCGATCTTCTCGATGGTCTCCACCATCTCGTTGAGATGGAAGGTCGGATGAAACGGCTTGATCTGTTCGAGCAGCGCGTCGGTGAGGCCCTGGCCGGTGACCAGCGGAATGCCGGGAATGTCGTAGATCGGCTTTTCCGGATAGAGCTCCGCGCACTGCCCACCGATCTTGTCGAGGATGTCGACCACATGCGCCTTCATGTCGAGCAGGCCAAGTTCGAAGACGGCAAACAGGCCGCACGGACCCGCGCCAATAATCAGCACATCGGTTTTGATCGCTTCGCTCATGTCAGCTTCTTTTCGGTTGAACCTGTCGGGAAAGCCGCACCTGTCTAGCCAACCCGGCGGCATCAGGAAAGCGATAATATAGTGCTCGCGACGGCGGCAACCCCTTGCCGCCGTTCGACAACTGGGCTGTAAGGAAGCGAGATTTCGGAGACGGACCCGTGAACGCCCCATTGCGTCCCGACGCGACCCCGCGTCTGGAGGATTATCCCTATCGCCTGTCGGACAATGTGCGGTTTGCCGACCTCGATCCCAACCAGCACGTCAACAATGCCGTCTACGCGACCTATTTCGAAACCGGCCGCGTCACGCTGATGAAGGATCGCAGCTACGGGCTGATGCCCGATGGCGTTGCCTGGATCATGGTCCGTCTCGACATCCATTTCCGAGCCGAATTGCGCTGGCCCGGCACGATCGAGCTGGGGCTCGGCGTCGTGAAATTCGGCCGGACCTCCGTCACTTTCGATCAGGTGGTGTTCTCCGAAGGCACATGCGTGGCGTCGGCGCAATCGGTGTCGGTGCTGCTCGACGAGGCCACGCGCAAGCCGACGGCGCTGACGCCGGAGATCCTCGCGAATTTTCAGCGCTGGATTCGCCGCGGAGCAACGCCGGTATGACGCGCAACGCCGGCTCGCGCTGAATTTCCTGGCGCCTTACGCCTGCCGCTCGGGCGTCGACACCACGAGGCCGTCGAGTTCGTCGCTGACCTTGATCTGGCAGGACAGGCGCGAATTCGGCCGCACGTCGAAACCGAAATCCAGCATGTCTTCTTCCATCGGCGTCGGGGAGCCGACCTTCTCGCGCCAGGCTTCGTCGACATAGACGTGGCAGGTCGCGCAGGCACAGGCGCCGCCGCATTCGGCCTCGATGCCGGGAATGGCGTTGCGGATCGCGGCTTCCATCACGGTCGCGCCGTTCTCGACTTCGATGGTTCGTTTTTCACCCGTGTGGTCGACAAAGTGGATTTTGGCCATGATCGCTCGTGCTGCCGGAATATCTGAGAATGGTCCCGCAGTCCTATAACGGGTCGATCCACCCAGCGCCAGCGGTCGGAACGAAAAGGTGGGGCAGCGTTTTGTCCGAACTTTGACTGGCCGGCGGGCCAATTCCTGCTCAGGAACTGCGCAGCAGCCCCTCGATCACTCCCCGCGCCTCCGCAACCGCCTCGGCGAGGCCCGCGAGTGCAGCGGATGGATTGGAGCCCGCGCGGATGGCGGCTTCCAGCCGCTCCGCGGCATCAGCGACGGCAAACGCACCGATCGCGCGGGCCGATCCCTTGAGCGTGTGCGCCAGTGCGCCGGCATCTGAGGGCTGGGTCATCAGTGTCTGAACCAGTTTTGCCGATTGCGCGGAAAACATCGTCAGCACCTCCTGCTCGATCCCCTCGTCCCCGAGAGTCATGCGCTGGAGGTGTTCGAGGTCAATCGGCCCGGTGCCGGGCGCCAGCGGTGGCGATGGCATCCATTCTACCCGTTTAAGATGAGGCGGCATGGTGAGATCCGGTCGCGTCCCGGCACTGATTCCCGGGAGGCATATCCACAAGCCAACCACGCAGGGGTTAACGGAACGTTCTCAGAATCTGACGCAATTTCGCCGCACTTTAGCCCGTAATCCGACGGGGTTTGCAATCCGATTCTAAAAATCTGTGTATTTCTAGGAACTTATCCAACAGGGCTGAACGATGCTGTTAACGATGATTAAGAATGTCTTAATCGCGGCCATTTCATTCACATCGCTCACCCAATAGGATGTTTGCGGATGTGTGCGGACCAGCGGCCGACGGGTACGGGCTGGCTCCGCGGGGGGTTATGAATCCGGCTTCGAGCTTGCGGGAGTTTCCCGCAAGAACGGCTGGACGCGTATGGTTAAGAGGGCTCGGACTGACATGGCGAACAATCCGAAGAAGGTCAAAGATCCCACTGAAGTTGCGTTGTCCGCCATTCAGGAAGCGCTCAACATCGGTGATACGAGCGTCGACACCAGCCGGAATTCGATCGGCGGTGAAATCGCCCCGCCGAGCATGCCCACCGCCACGCCGGCCTTTCCCGAAACGCCGTTCGACGCGCGTCCGAACGCGGACCGCCCCGTGTTCGATCCGATCGAGGAGCCGCGCGGCAAGCGTCGTGCCGCCAACGACGATCGCGAAACCATCGGCCAGATTCTGCAGGCCATCCAGAAGAACCGGCCTGCGCGCAGCGTCTACACGCTCGCCACCATCTTCGGCGGCGTCTGGATCGTCGGCTGCGCGCTGCTGACCGCCGCCTTCCTGCCCGCGCTGCAGGCGGCGATCGGACAGAGCGGCGGCGTGCTGGTGCTCGCCGGACTCGCTTCGCTGTTTTTCGCGCCGGTGCTGTTGTTCTATTTCCTCGCCAGCCTCGCCTGGCGCGGCCAGGAAATGCGGATGATCGCGCAGTCGATGGCGCAGGTCGCGATCCGCTTCTCCGAGCCCGAAGGCGCCGCTGCGGATTCCATGGTGACCGTCGGTCAGGCGATCCGCCGCGAAGTCGCCGCGATGGGCGACGGCGTCGAGCGCGCGATCGCGCGCGCGGGCGAACTGGAATCCCTCGTTGCCAATGAAGTCGCGGCACTGGAGCGCGCCTACACCGACAACGAAGTGCGCATTCGCGCGCTGCTGCAGGACATCGCCCATCAGCGCGACAATCTGGTCGGCCAGGCCGAGCAGGTCCGCAGCGCGATTTCCGGCGTCCAGATCGACCTGCGCCACGACATTGCGCTGATCTCGGACGCGATCGCCTCGCGCGTCGACGAGGTCGCAAAGAGCATCACCGGCGCCCTGGAAGAACGCGGCCAGCACATCACGAGCGCGCTGAGCCACGCCGGCGACAACATGATTCTTGCGCTCGGCGAGCGCGGCGGCGACCTGCTCGACCGCCTCGAGGAAGCCAGCGCCGAGACGACGCGCGCCGTCCTCGACGCCTCAGAGCGGCTGACCACCAGCCTCAACTTCAAGACCGGCCATGTCCACGACGAATTCGTCGATCTGGCCGATCGCGTGCACGAGGTGCTGAACGAGCGCATCGACCGCATCACGAGCGAGTTCGAACAGCGCTCGTCGACCATCGTCGACGGCATCTCCGACCGCACCGAGCAGGTCCACGACTCCCTGAAGAACTCCTCCGACTCGCTGCTGCTGGAACTCGAGCTGCGCTCCGGCGATCTCGTCAGCAAGATCGACGAGGCCGGCAACCGGCTCGCCAGCCGGATCCTCAGCTCCGGCGACAAGGCCAGCGACGCGCTCGACGTCACCGTGAACACGCTGGTCGCCAAGGTGATCAGCCAGACCGAAAACGCGCATGACGGCCTCGCGCTGCAGATGAACGCGTACGACGAACTGGTGAAGAACCAGGGCGCCGAGCTCGCGGAAAAGTTCGCCCGCGACAGCGGCACGCTCGGCGCGCTGATCACCCGCCACATCTCCGAGTTCGATCGCACCGTCAAAACCTTCGGCGGCGAGATCGTCGAGCGCATGGGCTCGCGGACCCAGGAGATCGCCGACAGCCTGAAGAACTACGTCGACACCTTCGATACCCGCCTGACTTCGAACAGCGGCGAGATCACCGCTTCGCTCGATCAGCGCCTGCTGCAGTTCGAAACCACCTTCGGCAACCGCGTCGACCATCTCGACGCTTCGCTCGACGGCAAGATCAGGACGTTTGACGAAACCGTCGATGGTCGCCTCAGGTTCCTGGAGACGACGTTCGACACCCGCGCCAAATCCGTCACCGAAACCATCGAGGGTCGCCTCAGCACGCTGACGGGCTCGCTGACCGATGGGGCTGCGCAGGCGATCCAGTCGGTCGACCAGCGGCTCACCCTCCTCACCTCCTCGCTCACCGAGGGCACCGCGCAGGCGATTGCAGCGGTCGATCACCGTATCGCCAACGTCGCCGAAACCATCGACGGACGCACCATCTATCTGGCCGACACCATCCAGGCGCGGTTCCAGGACATCCACCAGGGCATCGAGACGCGGGTCGGCGACATCGCGAATAATATCGAAGCCCGCGTCGGCAATCTCACCAGCGGCCTCGAGACGCGCGTCGCCGACATCGCCGGCGGCATCGAGACCCGGGTCGGCGGCATCGCCAGCGAAATCGACACCCGCGTGGCGCAGTTCGAGGATCTGCTCGGTTCGCGCATCGAGGCCGTCGCGGGCCGCATCGAAAGCAGCGGCCGCCAGGCCAGCGAAGACATGATGTCGCGCGCCGACATGCTGTCCTCCACCATCAAGTCGCATGTCGAGGATGCCGAGCGTTCGCTGACCAACCTCGTCGTCAATACCAGCGAAACCATCCAGACCGGCGCGCGCACGGCGCAGCAGTTGCTGCTGTCCGTTTCCTCCGATGTCGGCGCCCAGCTGAAACTGACGTCGTCGGAAGTCGAAGCCGCGCTCGTCGCCGTCGGAACCGCCGCGGCCACCTCGGTGCTGACCAGCAGCCGCGAAGCCAAGAGCACGCTGGTGTCGATCTCCTCCGAGACTGCCGAGCAGATCAAGTCGCTCGCGGCCGACGTCGAGCGCACCCTCTCCGCGGCCGGCGACGCCACCGCCGCCTCGGTTCTGGCCGGTGCACGCGAAGCGCAGACCACGCTGGTGACCGCTTCCGCCGACGCCGCAAGCCAGGTGAAATCGCTCGCTTCCGATGTGGAGCGTTCGCTGTCGGTTGCCGGCACGGCGACGGCCGAGGCCGTCACGGCCGGCGCCCTCGCGGCGCAGAGCACGCTGGTCGCCGCCTCCACGGAAGCCGCCGAGCAGGTCAAGTCGCTCGCGGCCGACGTCGAGCGTTCGCTGACGATGGCCGGCACGGCAACCGCCGAGGCGGTCATGGCAGGCGCGCGCGAAGCGCAAAGCACGCTCATGGGCGCCTCCACCGAAGCATCGAACCAGGTCAAGTCGCTCGCCACCGATGTGCAGCGCTCGCTCTCGATGGCCGGCAATGCCACCGCCGAGTCGATCACCACGGGCGCCCGCGAAGCGCAGACCACGCTGATCACGGCGTCCAGCGAAGCCGCCAACCACGTCAAGTCGCTGGCGATCGACGTCGAACGCACGTTGACCGCGGTCGGCACGACCACCGCCGCCGCCATCCTCGGCACCGCGCGCGACGCGCAGAGTTCGTTCACCGCGACCTCTGCCGATGCAGCGAACCAGATCAAGGCGATCGCCGCCGATATGGAGCGTTCGCTCGGCGTCGTGACCGCCGCCACCACCGACACCATCCAGACCACCGCGCAGAACGCGCAGAGTGCGCTGGTCGCCGCGACCAACGAGGTCAGCTCCAAGTTCAAGGCCACCTCGGCCGACATCGAGCGTTCGGTGCTTGCCGCCAGCAGCAATTTCGGCTCCACGATGACCGGCAAGACCGACGAGATCGTCACCTACGTTCAGCAGCAGACCGACCGGCTGGCGCAGCTCGTCGACAACCGTCGCGGCTCGCTGATCGAGGCGCTCGGCACCAAGGCCAACCAACTGACGACCGACATCGACCGCGTCACCGCCGACGCCCTGAAGTCGATCGAGACCCGCGGCCAGGCGTTCTCGCAATCGATGTCGACGCACGGCTCGGAAGTCGCGCGCACGATCACGTCCGCCGGCGACCTCGCCACCGGCGCGGTGGCCAAGTCGCTGAAGGATCTCGAACAGGCCTCGCGCTCGGCGATCGACCAGTCGCGCCAGGTATCGATCGCGGCCGTCACCGAGATGCAGGAGACCAGCAAGATCCTGCGTACCGACACCGTGGCGCTGTTCGAGCGGCTGCGCGAAGGCAACATCCTGCTGCAGGAAGTGCTGACCGGCGCCCACGACAATCTCAACTCGCTGGAGCGCGCGCTGGTGACCCGCGTGGCCGACTTCGTGTCCGCCATGAACGACGTCACCGCCCGCAACGGCGTGGCGACGCAGACGCTCGAGGACCAGCTCACCGTCTTCAACACCAAGACCTCGCGGGCGCTGGAAGATCTCGGCTCGCTGTCGAGCGAGTTCGAGAAACACGGCAGGTCGCTGATCGACGCGGCCGGCGTGGTCGAACAGGCCAACCGCGCCGCCACCTCGTCGGTCGCCGACCGCAAGTCGCAGCTTGAATCGCTGGTCACCACCATCGACCAGCGCACCACCGACCTCGACCAGCGCCTGTCGCGCTTCACCGGCCTGCTCGACGAATCGCTCGCGGCAGCCGAAGAGCGCGCCCGCGACATTGCGCGCGTGGTCGCGGAAACCGCAGGTGCCGGATCGGCCGCGATCAGCCGCCAGTTCGAAGCCGTGCGCACGGCGGCCGAGAACGAGCGGCAGCAGACCCTCGACGCCATGAACGATCTCTACCAGCAGAGCACCCACGAAACGGATGCGATGTTCAAGCAGTCGACCGAGAAATTCGCTGCGATGGTACAGTCCATGAAGCAGATGGCGTCCGAGATGCATCAGGAGCTCGAGGCGACGCGCAACGAGCTGCGCCGCGGCGTGCTCGAGATGCCGCAAGAGGCCGCCGACAACACCGCGCAGATGCGCAAGGTGATCGTCGACCAGATCGAGGCGCTGGCCGAACTCAACCGGATCGTCGCCCATCACGGCCGCGGCCTCGATGTCGTGACCGCCGGCCGCGCCAGCGTCCAGCGTCAGGACGAGCCGATCATGGCGGCCGCCGTCAGCGGCCGCAACGAGGTGCGCATGCGGGACGCCGGCAGCGCATCGACCCTGCCCCCGCCCGATCTCGGCATGCCGGCGCCGCGCCGCGCCGAGGCACCGTCCGTCAGCCCGGTGAGCCAGGACGCCGGACGCGACGGCTGGCTGTCCGATCTGCTGAACCGCACCGATGCCGGCGCAGGACAACCTTCGCGCGGCCGTCCGCAGCCAACTGCGGCCAACCCGCTGGAGTCGCTGTCGCTCGACATCGGCCGGCTGATGGATCGCAACCTCGCCGCCGAAATGTGGGATCGCTACCAGCGCGGCGAGAGCAAGGCGTTCACCAAGCGCCTCTACACGCCGGCCGGCCAGAAGGCATTCGACGAGGTCTCGCGCAAGTATCGCGCCGACCGCACCTTCAAGCAGACGGTCGACCGCTACATCGCCGAGTTCGAGCGGCTGCTCGACGAAGTTGCGCGCGAGGATCGCGGGCCGCAGGCGCTGCGCGGCCACCTCACCTCCGAGACCGGCATGGTCTACACCCTGCTCGCGCATGCGGCGGGACGGCTGGGGTAAGAACGCGAATAGCGAGTGGCGAATAAGAACGGAGGCTTCACGGCCTCCGTTTTGTTTTGGATCCCTGTGGCCTGGATATGCTCGCAATCACGGTCGATCGCGGCAGGTCTATTCGCTACTCGCCGTTCGCTACCCGCCGCCTACTGCCGCTTCTGACCGCTCGGCGGCTTTGGCGGAGCGGCTGCGTTCGCGCCCCTGGGCGGGGTCGCAGCGGTTGCCTCCGCCGGTGCGGCGTTGTTGCTCCCGCCAAAGATCACCCGGCTGGGATTGCGGTCGAAATTGTTCACGGCGCGGCTGATGTCGGCGAGCGTGCGGCGGCCATCGGCCATCAGCGCGCCCGACCGCTTGTCGAAATCCTCGGCCAGGTCGCGGATCGACTTCACCATCAGGTTCAGTTCGCCGCCGGCGACGCCGCCTGCGATCGTGTTCAAGCCGAGCATCAGACTGTCGGCCTTGCCCATGACGCCGTCGACCCTGAGCATGACGTTGTCGATCTTCTCGGAATTTCGCGCGAGCGCAGCGGTGAAGGTCTCGAGGTTTCGCAGCGAGTTCTTCACCGATTCCTGATTGTCGGCGACCAGCCGGTTGACGTTCTGCAGCGTGGCGCGGATCGACTCCGTCACGTCCTGCAGCGCGCTCGGATCGGCGGTCAGCATCGGCACGCCATCCTCGTCGAGCGGCACCGGCGGCGCTGTCTCCTCACCGCCCTTCAGCGAGATTGCCGCGACGCCGGTCAATCCCTGGAATTCGAGGCCGACCAGCGTATCCTTTCGGATCGGAGCGTTGTTCTCGACCATCGCCAGCGCAACCACGCGCCGCGGGTTGTCGAGCTTCACCGAGACAACTTCTCCTATCCTGATACCATTGAAATTCACGCTGCCGCCGTTGCGCAGGCCGGACGCCGGGCCTTCGAACACGATGCGGATCGGGCTGCGCAGCTTGGCGGTATGCAGGCTCTGAAACCACAGCACGAAGCCGAATGCGGCGGCGATCACCGCCAGCGTGAAGGCTCCGATCAGGACGTAGTTGGCCCGCGTTTCCATAAGTCAAGGTACTCCGAAACCAAGGTCTCCGGCGTCGCCGGCAGCCCCGTCATCTATTTCATGTTCTTGAGCGCGATCCGATCCGAAAACCGATGCCCCGTTCTGGAGGGCATGCGCTAGCCCATCACAGCACGGGCGCGCTTGCCGTGAAAATATTGCTTCAGCCAGGGGTGCTGCGAGGCCTGCATGTCGGCAATCGATCCTGCTGCAATGATCTTACCGTTCCCCAAAACCGCGATGCGGTCGCACGCCGTGTAGAGGCTGTCGAGGTCATGGGTTACCATGAAAACCGTCAGGCCCAAAGTACGCTGCAGGGTTCGCACCAGTTCGTCGAAATCGCCGGCGCCGATCGGATCAAGCCCCGATGTCGGCTCGTCCAGAAACACCAGTTCCGGATCGAGCGCGAGCGCGCGTGCCAGCGCGACGCGCTTGATCATGCCGCCGGACAGTTCGGATGGATAGCGGTCCGCGACTTCGGGCCGCAGCCCCACCATGCCGAGCTTGGCGACCATGATCTCGTCGAGCAGCCGCTGCGAGACCTTGAGATATTCACGCACCGGGAACTGGATGTTCTGCCGCACCGTGAGCGAGGAGAACAGCGCGCCCTGCTGGAACAGGATGCCCCAGCGGCGTTCGACGCCTCGCCGCTCCGCGGCACTCGCCGCATCGAGATCGACGCCGAACACCTCGATGCGTCCGCTGAGCTTGGGAACCAGGCCGATGATGGTGCGCGTCAGCACCGATTTGCCCGCGCCGGACGGACCGACGAAGCCGAGAATCTCGCCGCGCCTGACGTCGAGGTTGAGGCCGTCGAGCACGCGCGTCTTGCCGAACTGCACGGTGATGTCGCGAACCCGGATGATCGCGTCGGAAATTTCGCCCGCCATCGTCACATTCCGATCGAGGCGAAGAAGATCGCGAATACGCCGTCCATCACGATCACGAAGAATATCCCCTTCACCACCGATGACGTGGTGTGCTGCCCGAGCGATTCCGCGCTGCCCTGCACCGCCAGCCCTTCGACGCAGGCCACGATGCCGATCACCGCGGCCATCACCGGCGCCTTGATCATCCCGACGACGAAATGATCGATCGAAATGGCGTCGCGCAGCCGCAGCAGGAAAGCTTCGGGCTCGACGCCGCCGTAAAGCCAGGCCACCAGCCCGCCGCCGTAGAGGGCGGCCATCGCGCCAAGGAACGCCAGGATCGGCAAGGCCAGCACCAGCGCCAGCATCCGCGGCAGGATCAGGACCTCGATCGGATCGAAGCCCATGGTGCGAAGCGCATCGATCTCCTCGCGCATCTTCATCGAGCCGAGTTCGGCGGTGTAGGCCGACCCCGAGCGCCCCGCCACCATGATCGCGACCAGCAGCACGCCGATCTCGCGCAGCACCAGCACGCCCAGCATGTCGACCACGAAGATATCGGCGCCGAACTTGCGGAAATGGAAGATGCCCTGCTGCGAGATGATGCAGCCGATCAGGAAGGTGATCAGCACCACGATCGGCACCGCGCGCCAGCACACCTGCTCCAGGTGGTGAATGGTCGAGGTCATGCGGAAGCGGCGCGGCCGAATCAGGACGTGACCGGTTGCCGCGAGCACCGCGCCCAGCATGTCGATCAGCCCGATCAAGGTGCCGCCGATGCCGGCGACGCTGCGGCCGATCTGCTCCAGCATGCCCGTGATCGTCACGCGGTCGGTCTCGACGGCAGGCTCGGCCTTCACCCGGCGCACCTCGTCGACCAGGCTGGAATAATTGGCCGAGAGCCCGGCGATCTGCGTTTCGACGCCGCCTTGCGTCAGGCTGCGGCGCAGCCGCTCGATCAGCCAGGCGCCGAACGTGTCGAGCTTCGATACCTGCGAGACGTCGATGAGGATGTTGGGCCTGGTGCCGCCGAGCCTTTCGGCATCGGCCACCATTCGTTCCAGCACAGGCGCGAAGCGGGCCGTCCAGGGACCGGCCGCGCACAGCGCCAGCGCGTTGCCCCTGGCTATCCGCTCCAATGTCGGGTCGCCGTTCACAATCTCACCCCTCGGCTGGTACGCCCGTCTTGCAAACCGCTTGGGTTCCGCCGCGCTACCGACTTGTCGAATCCGTCCCTAACCAGCCATAGTTGGTAGCTACGGGCAAGCTTAGGTTCAGAAAATTTGCCAGATTTTAAAATGACTTCCAGCCCATCTCGAAAGTTGGCCGTCAGCATCGAACGCTGGCCCATTGCCGGTGCATTCACGATCAGCCGCGGCGCCAAGACCGAGGCTGTCACCGTTGTGGCGACCGTCAGCCAGGGCGGCCTCATCGGGCGCGGCGAATGCGTGCCCTACCCGCGCTATGGCGAGACTCCGGAAGCGACGCTGGCGGCCCTTGAGGCGATGCAGGAACTTGTCGCTGGAGGTATGGACCGCACGTCGCTGCAGCGCGTGATGCCCGCAGGCGCCGCCCGCAACGCGCTGGACTGCGCGCTGCTGGATCTCGAGGCCAAGAGCGCCGGCCAGCGGGTCTGGAGCCTGCTCGGCCGGCCGGCGCCGCGCCCCTGCACGACGGCCTTTACGATTTCGCTCGGAACGCCGGAAGCGATGGCGGCGGCAACCGCCAGGGCGGCGCGCCGGCCGCTGCTGAAGATCAAGCTCGGCGGCGACGGCGATGACGCGCGGATCGCGGCTGTCCGCAAGGCTGCCCGCGAATCCGAACTGATCGTGGATGCCAACGAAGCGTGGGCACCCGATAACCTCGAGTTCTATCTCGCGGCTTGCGCCAACGCCGGGGTTACGCTGGTCGAGCAGCCGCTGCCGGCCGGCAAGGACGACGCACTGGCTGATATCAAGCGGCCGATCGCGGTCTGCGCCGACGAAAGCGTGCACGACCGCGGCTCGCTCCAAGGTCTCCGCGCACGGTATGACGCCGTCAACATCAAGCTCGACAAGACCGGCGGGCTGACGGAGGCGCTGGCGATGGCGGATGCCGCGCAGGCGCTCGGCTTCGAGATCATGATCGGCTGCATGGTTGCGACGTCGCTGGCGATGGCGCCGGCCATGCTGCTGGCGCAACAGGCGCGATTCGTCGACCTCGACGGCCCGCTGTTGCTGGCGCGCGACCGCGACGGCGGCCTGCGTTATGACGGCAGCCTGGTCTATCCGCCGGAAGCCGCCTTGTGGGGCTGAGGCGAGAGCCGCGCCCGCGCCAGCCAGACCACCAGCCCGCCGAGCGCGGCCATCGCCGCCATCACGTAGTAGATGCCCTGTCCCCAGTTCCCGTAGATCGTGCCTGAGGCGACCGACGCCAGGCCGGAGACGATGCCGCCGCAAGCGCTCAGATAGCCCTGGCCACGCGCCATAACGTGGCCCGGCACGTTGCGCAGCATCAACCCCATGATGCCGACCTGCGTCAGCCCAAAGCTCAGCGCATGCGCGAGCTGGATGGTCGCGAGAACAGCCAGCGGCAGGTCCTGCGCCATGATCACCCAGCGCGCGGCGGCGCTCAGGGCCGCGATCACGACAAGCGTCGACGGCTGCAGGCTGAATCGGGGCGACAGCGCGAACAGCACGATCTCGGCAATCACGCCCAGCGTCCACAAAGCCGCAATCGTCAGCCCGTCGAACCCCGCCTGCTGCCAGGCAATCGACGCGAAAATGTAATAGGCGGCGTGGCTTCCTTGGATCAGCGCAGATCCCACGATAATTGCGAGGAAGCCGCCATCGCGCAGCAGTGCGCTCGCACCGCCGGTGACCGGGCGGGCGGTTCCGCCATCATCCAGCGGCTGCAGCGCGAGGCTGGCGACCGCCCCGGTCACCGCTGCGCCGGCGATGATCCAGATCAGGTTTTTGGCAGCGATCAGGTCGAGCAGCACGCCGCAGACCAGCGCGCCGAGGATGAAGGCAGCCGACCCCCATAGCCGCAGCGGCCCATAGTTGAGGCCATAGCGCTTTACCCCGCGGAGCGCATAGGCGTCCGTCAGCGGCAACATCGGCGTCCACAGGCAGCAGGTCAGGACGTAGATCAGGAACACCGGCACCGGCCAATGCTGCGTGCCCAGCACGGAAAAGCCGATCGCCGTCAAAAAGGCGGTGACGATGATGGCCCCGCGCAGGGCGTGACGGCGTTCCGCGAGGCCCGTCACCAGCGGCAGCACCGTAAACCGGCTCACCGGGGGGACGGCCGTGATCAAGCCTATCCAGAACGCATCGATGCCGACGGCCTTCAACCATACCGTGAAAAACGGCAGATGGGTGCCGTTCATGCCGAAGGTCGCTGCGTAAAACAGCGCCACCCGCGTCGCGAAACGGCGGGATACGTCTTGAGAAGCTGTGGGGATTTGTGATTCGCTTGGCATCAATTCAATTGCGATTCGGGCAATATCGTGTTGTTTCGTTATCGCAAGGCGCGCTGATTTGCGCGAAGAGTTTGACATGGCCGACGAAGCATTTGCCCTTTCGCCGATCTCAGCACGCGCCACGCTGCCGAGCGAGGAGGACTATGCCGCCATCGCCGAAGCCTTCATGGAGACTTCGCGCGGCCGCTGGTTCCTGACCGAATACGCCAAGCGCAACCGCAACGCCGATACGCGGATGGTGCTGGATGCCGTTGCGCGGATTGAGGAAAGCCTCTCCGCCCAGCGCGAAGAAACGCGCCAGCGGGAGGCCGCCCTGCAACAGGAAGGCCTTTCGGCCCTGCAGGCGGCGGAGGCCGTCGTCGCAGCCGCGGCGGCGCAGGAACGCCTGGGCGAGGCGCTCGCCGCCATCCGCGGCGCGGTCGATGCGGCCGAGGAATCGGCGGTCGAGGCGATCGACAGCCTTGCGCTGGAGCAGCGGCTGGCGCCGGTGCGCAAGGGCGCGCGCGTGCTGCGGGAGATCGCCTGGCGGTTGCGGGAAATCGGCAATGACGGACGGATCTGCGATCTGATCGATTCGCAGGTCACGGTCATCGAAAAGAGCACCGATCAGTTTTCCTCCGAAGAGGCGCGTATCGCCCTGCGCGCGGCCTTCGCCGCCCTCCAGGGCCGGCTTGTGGAAGTCGGGGATGACGCTGCGCCGCCGGCGATCGACCCCGACGCACCGTTCCCGGCCATGCAGGAAATGCTGGCCGAAACCGCCGAGGCATTCCGGACGCAGGAAGCCGCCGGGGCACCGCCCGCCCCCATGGCCGCGCCTGCCGAAGCTATGTTCGCCGCCGTTGAAGCCGCGCTGGCCGAACCGGAAACGTCGCCTTGCCCCGAACTTTCCGTCGAGACCGGCGCAGGCAACGAAGCCGCACCTGTGGGAACGGTCGGCCAGCAAGCCGCGGGCGACAACCTCGCTGTCCCCGATATCGCGGTCGACGCTGTCCAGGACGATGCTGCGGAGAAGGCCGCAGCACAGGACGAGGCGGTCCTCGACATCATCGCGATGGAGATGGGCGCACCCGACCCGATCAACGACAACGAGATCGCGGAAGCAGCAGTCGAGCAGGCCCGTGCAGCGGAGCCCGCGCCGGTTGCGCCCAGGATTGTCGCCGTCGCGCCCGAACCGGTTGCCCCGCCACCGCCGCCTCCGGTTCAACAGGCGGTTCAGTCGGCCCCTCCCGCGGCCTCCTCGCCGGCAGTGGAAATGTCGCTTGGCTCCACCCTCATCGCGAGCGGCATGCTCCGCAAGCCGGTCGCGGCGGCCAACGACCCGCTGGCGCCGATCCGGCGCATGAGCCAGGCCGAGAAGATCGCGTTCTTCTCGTAAGCGACACTGCGATTCGAACGCGCTGGCTTTCAGAACGCGCCCGCAGCATTTGTTGCACCTGCGAATGATTCGCTTTCCGGTTGCTTCCCGCCTTTGCCAAGACCAAGCTGGCGCGATTGTCTTCGCAAGCGGAGATCGCCGTGAAAACCAGGATCATCGTCAATCCGATGGCGAACAAGGGTAACTGCGGCAAACGCTGGCCGCATATCCTGGCCGAGTTCGAAAGGCATCTGGGCCCGGTCAGCAGCGCTGATGTTGCGATGACCCGCGCGCCCGGCCATGCCACCGCGCTGGCGCGGGAAGCCGTGACGCCGTCGGCGGCGACGGCACGTTCAGCGAGATGATGAACGGGATGATCTCCGACGACCGGCCGACCGCCCCCGACCTCGTGCTGGCGCAACTGCCGGGCGGCACATCGAACGAACTCTGCCGCTCGTTCGGTCAACTCCCGCTTGGCAAGGCCTGCAAGGCCATCGCGATGGGCCACACGCGGAACGTCGATGTGTTCCGCGCCGATGCCAGGGGCTATGGCGGCGGACAGGTGACGCGCTATGGATTCGTGCTCGCCATCGTCGGCGCCGCCGCCACGATTTCCTGGCGTGCGCAACGTGTGCCATTCCTGAAGCGACTCGGCCCGATCAGCTACGTGCTGATGACGGCGGTCACGTCGCTGACCTACAACCCGCGGTCCTATCGCATCCGGATCGACGACGAGCCCGAGCAGAAACTGCCGATGTGGTCGCTGATGCTATGCAGTTTCGACGGCGCGGGCGAAGGGTTGATGCTTGCGCCCGGCGCCGATCCCGCCGACCGCAAGCTCGACGTGATCCTGGTCGGCGATCTCGGGCACTTGGAGACGCTGACCCAGATCGTCCCCAAACTCGGCGACGGCAGCTATCTGGCGCACCCGAAAGTCTCGCGACGCCACGCGTCACGCATCAGCATCGACAGCGATACCATGGTCCGCGCCGACGTCGACGGCGAAAGCATCGGGCGGCTGCCGATGTCGGTGACGATGCTGCCGTTCCAGATCAAGGTGGCGGCGGTCAGCCGGTCGTAAGGTGGCGTTCCCGACGCTCCTGGTTCACTACCCTCAGGAGCCTGTTTCGCCAGGCTCACCGCTATCACCTATCTCCGCGGGTGCACTACCAACACCGGCACGCTTCCGTCCACCAGGACCTCCGACGTTTGACTCCCCAAAAACAGCTTCCTGATGCCGCGACGCCCATGAGAGGCCATCACGATCAAGTCGCAACCTCTGGACTTTGCTGTTTCGATGATCGCGGTGGCTGGATGCGCATCTGGAATATGCAGGAGTTCTGCAGATATCCCGATCTGCCTCGCCATGGCTTGAGCTTCGTCGAGCAGCTTGGCGGCGTGCTCCTTGCTGGCTTTGTCGAAGCGATCAAACTCTTCCTGGGAAGGGATCCATCCGGAGGCGTGTCCTCCGCCATAGTCGACCGGTAGAGGTTCGGTCACGGTGATGACCGTCACCTTCGCATTCAAGGCCTTTGCCAGCGCCATCCCATGCTCGACGCCTTGTCTCGCGACATCGGACCCATCGGTGCTCAAGAGAATGTTGGCGTACATTTGAGGGGCTCCCGTGCTCGTCGAACATTCCCAACCCGCACATTCACGGACAGACCAGTACCGGGATTTTCGCCTGCGTCAGCACCTTGTTTGTCACGCTGCCGATCAGAAGCATAGAGAGGCCGCTGCGCCCATGCGATGACATGACGATGAGATCGCAGCCCTTGTCCTCGGCTGCTGCGATGATGGCTTGATGGGGTTGCGCGTTCTCCAGCTGAATCGTCTCGCAGGGAACACCGGCCGTCTTGGCCGCATTTGCCGCCCCATCCAGCACGGTCCTGGCCTGTTCCTTGCGCAGCTCGGCATAGGTTGCGACTGCTTCAAGCATTCGCCCTCTCAGCTCCGAGAACGGCTCCACCACGAAGATGACAGATACCTTGGCTCCAACGGATTTCGCCAGCGCCAGCCCGTGCGCGACCCCACGCTCCGCCCGCTCGGACCCATCTGTCGGAATGAGAATGTGCCGGTACATGCTTCGCCTCCCGATTGTCGGACATATCGCTGAATTGCGAATGCAAGCTGGACCTGAGTTTCGGACATGGTCTTGAGATAAACCAATCGATCCGCCCCTAGTTCGGCTTACCGCCGGCAACCAGGTTCTTGTAAATCTTCCCATCCTTCATGATGACGAGGAAATTCTTCGCGGGGTCCTCGATCAGCTTGATGTTCTCGATCGGATTGCCGTCGACCAGCAGCAGGTCGGCCAGCGCGCCCTCTTCGACCACGCCAAGCTTTCCCGGATAGGGATTGCGCTTGCCGGATAGCGCCAGCAATTCGGCGTTCGTCCCGGTCGCCATCGCGAGTGCTTCGGCGGGGGTGTACCAGCGGACCAGCGAGGCCAGAATGGCCCCCTGGCGCTTGGCCAGCGCGGGCGAGAACAGGATATCGGTGCCCCACGCCGTCTTGAGCTTGTACTTCTTCGCAAGCTCGTACGTCCTGGCTATGCCCGGCCAGACCTCATCCGCCTTGGCTCGCTGGACCGATCCCGCGGGAAGGCCCTGCCTCATCTCTTCGGGAAGTGGCTGCAAGCTCAGCCAAACGCCCTTCTCGGCGATCAGTTTCGCGGTCGCTTCGTCCATCAGGAAGCCGTGCTCGATGCTCTTCACGCCAGCGGCAATAGCTCCTCGGATCGCCGCCGACGTAAAGGCATGCGCGGCGACGTATGTGCCCCAATTCTCGGCGGCTTCGACCGCGGCTCGCAATTCGGGCTCGGTGAAGGTGACGACGTCGATCGGACTGAAGGGAGATGACACCCCGCCGCCCGCGGTCAACTTGATCTGGGACGCCCCCTGCATGAGTTGCTCGCGCACGCGCACGCGCACTTCATCGGGACTGTCCGCGACCATGCTGCCGCCGATCCGCTCCATGCGGGTAAGCATGCCGCCGATCGTGCGCGGCAGGTCGGAAAACTGCCGGAAGTCGCCATGGCCGCTGGTGACCGTGATCATGGCGCCGGACGGGTAGATGCGGGGGCCGGCCACGATGCCTTCATCAATGGCTTGCTTGAGCCCAAAGCTCGGCCCACCCACGTCGCGAACCGTGGTGAAGCCCCGCATCAGCGTATCCGTCGCTTCCGCGCCCGCGAGAAGATTGTTGTAGCCGACATCGCCCCCGATGGCGGACGCCGGCGTCGGCCGGATCAACATCGCATGCCAATGCGCGTCGATCAGGCCGGGCATCAGCACGCGTCCTGCGCCGTCTATCGCGACCGTCTGTCCGGCATCGCTCGTGGCCGATGCTGGCGAAATCTTTTCGATCTTGTTGCCCCTGACCAGGACATTGGAGGGTGCGGAGAGCGCAGCGCTCCTTCCATCGAAGATGCGGACGTTCTGAAACAGCACAACCGCACCCTGCTGCGCTTGCGCAGGAAGGATCATGAGGTTCAAGGCGATGACCATCGCCAGCATTCCAATTGCTCTACGCCATTCCCGCTGAAACACAGACCTGTCCTCCCCGTATCGCCCTACCGAAAGCAGCCACCACTTCCGCGGCAGACCGCATCTCACCTCGGTCGGCACTGGTTGCTATTTGTTATGTGCTGGCCGGCTTCCACGCATAAACCAGCCACCCCAGCCCGTGGGCGATCAGGTCGACTCCGAGCAGGAATCCGATGACCCACAGCCCCGTCACGGGCCATCCCGTCAGGATGACGAGACCGGCCAGGACGCCGAATACGCCTGACAGCAGGATGATCCAGCCGGCCTCCCGCCAATGGGTGATGCCAAGCAGGATGCGAACGAAGCCGGAAACCACGAGAACCAGCCCAAGGACGTAGGTGAGGATCAGCGCGCTGGTGGCCGGCTGGCTCACCAGCACGATGCCGAAGGCGATGTAGAGGATGCCGAGAAGCACCTGCCAGAGAAACCCTCCCCATCCCTTGGTCCAGAAGGCATGGATTACTTCGAACGCGCCGGTGAAGATCGATACCCAACCGATGAAGATGGTGCTGATGAGGGTGACCAGCATGATGTCGCCGAGAACCAGGACTCCCGCCGCGATCATGACCAGCCCGAGCAGAACACAGATCCACAACGGCGGCGCCGCCAAACGGCCGGCGCCTGTTCGCGAACTGCTGTCATATGTGGCCATGTCGTTCTCCTGACGAGGCATGAACTTCGTCGTTGGGCGCAAGTCTGCGGTTCGCAAGGCGCGACGTATCAGGCTCACGCAAGTGATCGGTCGAGACGTAAGGCCGTACTGCCGGTTGCGCGATCGCAGGAAAGTCCATTGGGCCCGTCCATCCCGCTCGAAGAATCCCGTTCAAGGACGACGGGGCCGCTCGGCAACACCATCACACGCCGAGAAACGATCTTTGCGATCGCTCAGCTTTGCCGTGTTCGCGGCGGAGCGTAACTCCGGAAAGTGTGTGGTGTCAAAGTCGGTTTGCGCAGAATGAGTTACCCTGCGAACCTTTTGTGACAATGCGCCGTAGCGACGGGGTCAGGCATGGCGCATCAAGCAACCCAGTTCGATTGAGCGCCGTCACGGTTTGACGACCGCGATCAGCGAAGCGTGATCGGATCGCCCGCAGGCTGTGATAGCGTAGCCTCCCGACGCACGGCCAGAGCGACCTGGCCCCTCCCCGCCGACGCATCAGCGGTTTCGCAGACAGCGTTGCCGCATGCTTTGCAATGGCAGGGAGTCCTGACCTATCAAGAGCGTCCGATGCGACCGATAACAAACTCGCCATGTCGAGCAGGAGAATACAGGGATGTCAGATCTAATCGCGATCATCTATCCATCCGAAGCGAAGGCCGAAGAGGTACGGCAACGTCTGTTCAAGCTGCAGAAGGAATATCTGATCACGCTCAGCGACGCCGTGATTGCCGTGAAGACCGACGCCGGACCCGTCAAGCTGAATCAGCTCGTCAACACGACGGCCGTCGGAGCCGCATCGGGCAGCTTCTGGGGACTTCTGATCGGGTTGATCTTCCTCAATCCTCTGCTCGGCGTTGCCCTCGGCGCGGCATCCGGCGCGCTCGGCGGCGCACTCTCGGATTACGGGATCGACGACGCCTTCATGAAGAAGCTCTCGGAGACGCTTCAACCCGGCAACGCTGCGCTGTTCGTTCTCGTCAAGAACATGACGCCGGACAAGGTGCTGCGGGAGATTCAGGATGCCGGCGGCACCGTGCTGAAAACGTCGCTGGACGACAGCAAGGAACAGATGCTTCGCGACGCGCTGGCGAAGGCAGGTGCCGAACAGGCCACGTCCAAGACGAATCCGGCTTAGGCCGCGGTGACTGGCTGCGGAGTTCAATGTGACGGCGTCGACCGTGGAGAGCGATGCACACAGCATGCAGCAACGCATGCTGGTCGATCCGCGCCACGGCGATGTCGAGGACGACGCCGCCAGTCCCGGACAGCGCTCCCTGCTCGCCATCGCCGGCAGTCTGCTGGCCGAAATCAGTTTGCCCAAACTGCTGTTTGCCTGGACCGCGTTGCTGCTGTTGCCGGCGGTGCTTCTGGGCCTGACGCCGTTGCTGGTCTCAGCCTGGTTTTCAACGCTGTCGCAAAAGCTCGCCGCGCTGACCGGGATCGGTACGGCACTCGCCTTGCTCGCGATCGCCGCGGTCGGATGGATCGGATGGCGACCGCTGCTCCGAATCGCCGAGAATAATTTCTGGTCGCTCAATGCGCTTGCCGTGCAGCCCGGCTACGCGTTCACCCGCGAAGCATTGCGTCATCTGGCGGAGCGGATATGGCGCGGAAAGCTGACCGCGCCCGGCAGGGCCAGGTTGCGCAGCGCCAGTTCGGTTGGCGCCGGTATTGTGCTGTCCGCCTGCGCGGTGCTGATTGCGATACTGGCCTGGCCCGCAACGCGCTGGACCGGCGGCTGGAGCGACCTGGTCCTGCTGCATCGTATCGTCCTGCCGACGCTGGCGAATGCGGTCCTGCTGGTGTCGGGATATCTGGCGGCCGCATCGCTGGCGTGGGGATTTGCGGATGCCAGCATGTCTCAGCCCGTCGACCTCACCGTTTTCGATACGGCCTCGCCAGGCGCACGACGCTGGCGCGTAGCGCATCTGTCGGACATTCACGTGGTTGCCGAACAATACGGTTTCCGCATCGAAAGCGGACGGGCGGGCCCGTGCGGCAATCGCCGGCTCGAGCGCATCCTGGCGCGTCTCGCCACCATCCATGCGACCGATCCGATCGACCACATCGTCATCAGCGGCGATATGACGGATGCCGGCCGCGCCGGCGAATGGGCCGCGTTCTTCGACGCAATGGCGCGTCATCCGGAACTGGTCGCCCGCACGGTGATGCTTCCGGGCAATCATGACGTCAACATCGTCGACCGCGCCAATCCGGCTCGGCTCGACCTGCCGTTCAGCCCGAACATGCGTTTGCGGCAAATCCGGACCTTGTCCGCACTGGCGGCCGTGCAAGGCGATCGCGTGCGCGTGGTCGATGCCCACGGAAAGCCGGCCGCTACGCTGCAGGATGCGCTCGCGCCGCACCGCGACGCGATCGTGGCGCTCGCCGAACATGGCGGCATGCGCCGTGCGGCGGCGCTGCGCGACCTGTTCGACGGGCAGTTTCCGATGATCGTCCCGCCGGAGGCGGCAGACGGGCTCGGAATAGCGATCCTGAACTCCAATGCGCAGACCCACTTTTCCTTCACCAACGCGCTCGGGCTGGTATCGGTCGAACAGACACATCGCTTCGAGGCGGCGATCCGCCATTATCCGGAAGCGCGCTGGATCGTCGCATTGCACCACCATGTGGTGGAATATCCGATGCCGGCGAAAGCATTCTCGGAACGCATCGGGACGGCATTGATCAACGGCAGTTGGTTCGTGCGCCGGCTGGAAGCGTTGGCCGGTCGCGCCGTGGTGATGCACGGCCACCGTCATGTCGACTGGATCGGCGCTTGCGGTTCGCTGAAGATCATCTCCGCGCCCTCGCCGGTAATGAATGCGACCGACGATGCGGCGAGGCATTTCTATATTCACATACTGGCGGCCGGCCCAAATGGGCAGCTCGCCCTGCTGCCGCCGCGGCGCGTGGACATTGCCGGCGAAGCAGAACCCGAAGTGACGTGAACTGGTTCACAAGTGAACCAGCCAGACCGCGATACGCTGACGGTTCAATAGCATTTCGTGCCGAGCTTTGCGGATGCTGACCCAGGAACGGGTGGTCGAGCATTTGAGAGATTCAAAACTTTGATCTGGGAGTAAATTTCAGGAACGGAGGAGCCAATGGTGAAGAGAGCAATCGCGCTTGGCGGTGGCGGTCCGGCAGCCGGGCTACACATTGGGGTTCTGGAAGCTCTTGCCAACAGAGGAATCACCTTTGATGTCTGGGCATTGTCCTGCATCGGTGCCTGGGTTGGGATCGTCTACAATCAATTTGATAAAACAAGAAATGAGGACAGGGCGGAAAAGACGTATCAATTCTTCAAGAATGGCGTGTTTCGAGACGACGAAGGCTACAGGCGCTTTCCCGTAAACACCGTGTTTGGTGCGAACTGGGGAGGCATCAGCAACGCTCTGACCGACTTCGTCATCGATCCCAACACCTATCGGCATTTGTGGGATTCAACGAGCATCGCGAATGCCGTCAGGGACACCATGTCGCTCTGGTTTCCCAATCAGAAGTTCACGGTCCCCGACGCGGGGGACATGAACAGATGGATTCTCAATCAGGTACTGGCACCCAATCCTTTCGTTCGCTATTTCACGTCCATGATGTACCTGTCCCACGTCACTGGCCTCTCAAGGATCAACTATCCGCAGAGCCAGTTCATGAAGAGCATAAATTTCGAGGCGCTGAAAAAGCCCGAAGCGCCCGCCATATTTCACAACGCCTGGAATCTTGTCGACCACAAGCTCGCGCTGTTTTCCAACCGGCCAATGACCCAGAAAGACGACGAGAAAGAGTACAAGGGGCCGATCAGCGCATCCAGCCTTTGCGCCTGTTCAGCTCTTCCCTTCGTCGAAGAAACCGTAGAGATCGACGGAGTTACGTACTGCGAAGGAGCGCTGATCGACACCGTCAACTTCGTGAGTTTGCTCGAGGAGCATCCTGACCTGGAGGAAATATGGGTGAGCAGGATCGTCGATTCCAAGCAGGTCCGCAAACCGAAGAACCTTCATGATGCCCTGGCAAATCTCTGCCAGCTATTCGCAGCAACCGTTGGCGAAGATGATGTGAAGATCTTCAAATATCACGTGCGGTACGACGAACCGAAATGGCAAGGCACAATCGTCGAGATCCAGGTGCCGGGGCACGTCAGCTTCAAATGGAACCACAGCAACCTGACTGCCGGGCGAAGGTTGGGGAAAGCCGCTGCGGAACAGGCCATCAAGGCATTTGAAGAACATCGAAGCCGGCCGGCGCATCCCGGGCCACACTTCATAAACGAGGATCCAAAGAAAAACGACAAGGAAGGATGGCAAAAAGTGCGAGACACGTATCGTGAATGTCAAACGTTTGCGGATGCGTAGTACCGAGGCAACACCGCCCTGCAAGCGACTTGCCGAGCCATACTCCAAAAGCCCGTGATCCAGACGGCGTTATCGGAGTCGGTCGAGCAATGCCTTTGCCTGCTTGAGATCCTGGGTTTCGAAGCCCTCGGTGAATCCGGCATAGACCGGCGCGAGCAGGTCGAGCGCTTGCTCGCGCCTGCCCTGATCGATCCACAAGGCGGCAAGGTCTGTCGCAACCCGAAGTTCAAGGGCCCTGGCATGCTGGCTTCTTGCGGTGTTCAAGGCCTGGTCGAGCAATGATTGCGCCTCGGTGCCGGCTCCCGTTACGCCGCGGGAGAGCAGCACCCGCGCCTTCAGCCGATAAAGTTCGGCCTCAAATATCCGTTCGCTGTTGCGACTGGTGGTGGCGAGGCCCTGCTCGACAAGCTCCAGCGTGACGTCGCCTTGACCGCTCGACAACAATGCCGGCGTCAGGAGCACGTACAAGGCCGTGATGCCGAGCTGATAGCCCGCGCCGCGATATTCGTTCATTGCCGTGCGAATTTCCGCGAGCGCAGCGGACGAAGGGTCAAGAAACGTGGCACTGATCCCCCGGACGGCGCGCGACAATCCCTGCCATTGCCGAAATCCGTGCTCCTCCGACAACGCGAGACAGCGCTGGGCATAGCGATGCGCGGCCACGAACTCGCCCCGAAGCGCGTGAAGCACGGACCCATAATAACATCCATAGGCCTGCGAATGCGGATGACTGATGTCGTCGGCACGCTGAATGGCGGCATTGAGACGCGCGAGCGCGGCATCGGCACGGCCCAGTAGCCAGAGCGCCCATGACATCAGGGCAAGATCGGCCACGCCCGCATCCTGACCGGCCGCACGCGCCGCCAATCGTTCCTGCTCGCTGCTCGTTTCGAACGCATCGAAGGCCGCTTCGATCACCTCGCGTGCGCCTGTGAGATGTCCCATGAAAAGGCGAATCATCCCTTGCCCGCGCATCGCGTTGAGCAAGACTGGTCGGTCGCCGTGCGCCCGGGCGAGATCGAGCAACGGCGAAATCATTTCCTCGGCCACCGGCAACTCGCCACGAATGACGCTCGCAGTGGTCAACCAGAACATGATTTGCAGTTCCTCGGGGGGATCTCCGAGGCGCTGGCACAGCTCGCGCGCACGAGCAAAGGTCGCCACCGCATGTGGTGAGGCCGGCCCCTGGGTCGCGATCAGGCACGGTCCCAGCGCAAACTGGAAATCGAGCTCCCGTCTGTCCTTGCGAGTGTCGTCGGCCAGATGAGCAAGCACCTCGATACCCTTCCTCAAGTGCGCGATGGCCTCGAGGTTGGCGGAGCGCATGGCGGCCTTCCTGCCTGCCTGGAGCCAGTATTCCACCGCCTTCTCGAACAGCCCGGCCTCCGTCAGGTGGAGCGCGAGAGTCTCGGGTTGTGTTTCCACAATTTCGGGGAACCGCTGCTCGAAGACGTCTGCGATTGTGGCGTGAAGCGCGGCGCGTCGGCTCTTCAGGAGTCCCGCTTCGGCAGCGTCCCGCACCAGCGCATGCTTGAAGGTATAGACCGCGCGGGGTATCTCGCCCCGGCAGAATATCAACTCCGCCTGAACCAGCTGCGCAAGCGCCTCCTCGAGCCTCTGCCTTGGCAACCCGGTGACGGCGCTCAGGAGTTCGTAGGAGAACTCGCGTCCCACGACTGCTCCGATCTGAGCCACGTCCTTCACCGGGGCCAGTCGGTCGAGCCTGGCCATCAGCGATGCGTTCAATGTCGTTGGAATCGCCATCGAGGGCAGCGGACGGCTGAGCATGTAATGGTCGCCCCGCTCCTGCAACAGTCCGGTTTCGAGAACGGCCTTGGTCAGTTCCTCGACGAACAGGGGCACGCCGTCGGTACGGGCGAGGATTTGCTCCATTACCTCTTCCGGGAGCGTCTTGCCGGCCGTGATGCGCTCAACCAATGCCGCCCCGCTGCGCCGGTTCAGCCGCGTGAGCGAAAGCGTCGTCACATGTGCATGACCGGGCCAAGGCGGCGTGAATTCCGGTCTCGCTGTGATGAGCAGCAGCACCCGAAGTCGCGGCAGCCTTTCCAGTGTCACCGTGAGCAGTTCCAGCGACGTCGGGTCCGCCCAATGGACATCCTCGAAGATGATGAGCACCGGCTGCCGCGCCGCCAATGCTTCGAGCTGAGCCATGAACGCCGCCAGCGTCATCTCCTTGCGCTTCTGCGGACTCAGGTCAGGCAGGCTGTAGCGGTTGCTGAGCGGCAGCGACAGCAGGGTGGCCAGAGCCGGCACCACCCAGTCTTCGTCAACGCCAGACCGCAAGAGAAAGGCTTCAAGCTTGGCAAATTTGTCCGTCGGCGTTTCGCCTCGCTCGAATCGAGCGGCACGTTCCAGGTTGGCAATCAATGGATACAGCGCACTATTGGTGTGGTGCGCCGAGCAGAATTGGCTTACCGCAATGTGAGGTTCGGCCTGGAGCCGCTCTTGAAGCGCCAGCGCGATGTGCGACTTGCCGATCCCCGGCTCTCCGGTCAGAAGCACCACGCAGCCTTCGCCCGACGCCGCACTCCGCCAGCGCCGCAACAGCAGTTCGATCTCCTCGTCGCGCCCGATCGGCGGTGTCAATCGAGTCTTGTGCAGTGCCTCGAAACGGCTTTCCACGCCGCTTATCCCGAGCACCTGCCAGGCGGGTATCGGCTCCGCCCATCCCTTGAGCGCGACAGTGCCGAGATTGCGGTATTCGAAGTATCCTCCGGTGAGCTGATGCGTGCTCTCGGAGATCAGCACCATACCGGGCTCGGCGAACTGCTGCAGGCGCGCTGCCAGGTTCGGTGTCTCTCCAATGACGGCCTGCTCCTTGGCGGCGCCCTCGCCGCTCAGATCGCCCACGACCACCATGCCGGTGGCGATGCCAATGCGGACCTGCAGCTTTGTGCCGATATGAGTCTGGAGGTTGGCCACGGCATCGACCAGTGTCAGTCCCGCGCGCGTCGCCTGCTCGGCATCGTCCTCGTGCGCCTGGGGATAGCCGAAATAGGCCAGAACGCCATCGCCCATGTACCGGGCGATGATGCCGTCATTCCGGGAGATAACCTCCGCGATGCAGTCGTGATAGGCGCCGATGACCGAGCGCAAATCCTCCGGATCGAGTCGGGCCGCGAGTGCCGAAGAATCCACCAGATCGCAGAACATGACCGTGAGCTGGCGCCGTTCGGCGCTATCCCTCGGCGCTGGTTTGGCTCTCGTGTCAGGAGATACCGGGACTTCGCGATCAAGTTGCCCAATCGCGCGCAGGATCTTGCGCCGGTGCCCGAGCAGGACGCCGAGGTCCTTGAGGTCCTGCTCCGTGAGATCGCTCACGACCGAGAGGTCGATAGCGTTCTCGGCGAAACGCTGGGCGTATTCGCCCAAACCAATCGATGCCAGCCACTCTGCGATACCTGTCATGGTATACCTATGGCCAATGCGATCAGAATAGCACATTGGAGACAATTGCGAAGGTTCAAGGTTACCCTTGTCGGCCTTTATGAGTCCTGAAGCTTGCCCGGCTTGACCTGGTCCGCGCCGCCGAGCAGATCGGCGACCCAGCGGGTCGACGGATGCGCGGCGCAGAAGGTGAGGATGGCGAGCGTGATGGGCACGCCGATGAAGGTGCCGAACAATCCCCACAGGAAGCTCCAGAGGAAGATCACAAACAGCACCAGCATCGGCGAAATCGACAGCATGTTGCCGGCCACCCGCGGCTCGATGTAGCTGCCGACCGCGAACTGGATGATGTTCAGGCAAACGAAGACGCCGAACACCGCAGGCCAGCTCTCGAACTGGGTCATCGCCAGCAGGGTCGGAAACAGCGTCGCGATGAACGGGCCGATGAACGGGATATAGTTGAGCACGAAGGCGATCACGCCCCACTCCAGCGCGAACGGAAGTCCGGTAACCCAGGCGAACGTGCCGACCAAAAGGCCCGTGACGGCACTCATCAGCGTTCGCACCATGAGGTACCGTCGAAGCTTTGCCGCGGTTGCGGCGCCGCCGCCGAGCAGCACGGAAGCGGCGGTCCGGTTTTCCAGACGCTCGATCCTTCGCCTGATGTCATCGACCTCGAGAAGTCCGAGCATGACGTAGACCAGCGCAATCACCCAGAAGCTCAGCGTGGTATTGACGCGGCCGGTGACGTACTGCGTCGCACGCAACATCCAGCCGACGTTGAAATGCTCGGCCCATAATGCCGCGACCGAGACGCCGTGGCCGTCCAGCCAAGCGACAGTTGCCTCGTAGAAGGCCTGATAGCGCGCGATATCAGTGAGCAGCGAATGCCCCACGCGGCCGAATCCCCATGCCGCAAGCGAAGCGAGCGCGAAGCAGACCGTCACGGTGATCATGATGGTGATGGCCAGTGCGACGAGCTTCGGCATCCCCCGTTGCAGCCGCTTTTGAATCGGCCACACCACGGCAATGATGAAGGCGGCCGCCGCAAGCGGCGCGAACACCTGGCTCGCCTCGGCCAGCGCCGCGGCAACCAGCACCGCCGCGATGATTCCGATCGCAGCCTTTATTCCTGGGTTTACCCCCATGACGACCCCTTCGACGTGCGGCAGATCGAGATTGTCAGGTGAGGTATGCCGCCGCAAGTGGCACTGGCGATAACGTGACTGCGGTCACGTACCCGCCCCCTGAATCGCCCTAGCGTTTCCGCAGCTAACCGCGGCTCGCGCGATCCGCTTCAGGAGGCTGCCATGTCCCGTTTCAAGTCATCGCTGTTACGCGTCGGCCTGCTGGCGGGCCTGCTCGGCCTTGCGGCCGGCGGCGCGGCATTCGCCGAAGCCCCGAGTGCCGACATCCGTACCGGCATGCAGGCGCCGCCACCCGAACAGCGGGTCGCGCTGGTCATCGGCAATTCGAATTACCAGGCAGCGCCGAGGCTGGCCAATCCCGGCAACGACGCGCAATCGGTGGCGCAGCTTTTGAACTCGGCCGGCTTTGAGGTCACGCAGGCAACGGACCTGACGCGCGGCGAGATGATCAAGGTCGTGCAGGACTTCTCCGCCAAGGTGGGCGAGCGCGGCCCCCGCACGGTGGCAATGGTCTACTATGCCGGCCACGGCGTGCAGGTGGCGGGCGAGAACTATCTGCTGCCGGTCGATGCGAAGATATCCGCGCCCTCCGATCTCGACGGCAACTCGCTGCGGCTGGTCGACGTGATGGGCACGCTGGAATCGATCCCGAGCCGGATGCGCATCGTGGTGCTCGATGCCTGTCGCAACAATCCGTTCCCCGATATCAACGACAACGGGCGCGGACTTGCCATCGTCGACGCGCCGAACGGCTCGATCGTGGGCTACTCGACCTCGCCCGGCATGGAGGCGCAGGACGGCGACGGCAATCACAGCCCGTATACGTCGGCGTTCCTGAACAGCGCCCGCGTGCCGAACCTGCCGATCGAGCAATTGTTCAAGCGCATCAGGCTCGAGGTCAACACCGCGACCAATGGCCGCCAGACGCCCTGGGAAAGCTCGTCGCTGACCTCCGACTTCTATTTCTTCGGCGATACCGTGATGGCTGCAGGCCATGCGCCGGATCGCACCCCGATCATGCAGGTGGCGTCGAATCTGCCCTCGCGCTCGGTGCGCCAGGCCTACGATTACGTGCTGTCCGAAGGCTCGCCCGAATATTATGAGGAGTTCATCCGCCTCTACCCGAATGACCCGCTGTGCGATCACGTCCGCGTGCTGCTCGGCAACCTCGTGGTGGCGAAGGCCTGGCACAAGGCGGTGCTGGCGAACTCTCCCTTCGCCTACAAGACGTTCCACGACAATTTTGCCAGCAGCCCCTACGCCAGGACGGCACTGAACATGCAGGTCAAGCCGAAGGCGGTGCCGCTGATGCAGTTCACCCATCTGGCAAAGCAGTCGCCGAGCTTCAAGCCGGGCAATTTCGGCGCCCAGGCTCACATGGGAATGCCGTCCAGGATCGTCACGCTGCCCGCCAAGGGCATCGACGGGAATAACCCGATCAATGGCAGGGTGAATGGCGGCAATATGGGCAAGGCCATGGGACTACCCGGCAAGGGCAACTCGATGCCGATCAATGCCGGCAAGAACGGTGGCAATATCGGCAAGGTCACGTCCCTGCCCCCGCGCGTCCACAACCACCCGACGCGGTTTTCCAGGCCTGCCTTCACGAAAAGGCCCATGATGAACACCGCGCCGCGTCATTTCGGCAGCCGCATGGGCGGCGGCGGTTTCGGTCAGCGCTTTGCCGGCCCGTCCCACGGTTCATTCGGCGGAGGTTTTGGCGGTGGCTTCAGGCACCGCTGAGCGCGCCGGACAACAAAAAACGGGCGGAGCGCAGGCTCTGCCCGTTTTCGCTTGAGATCGAATGATCAGGCGACCAGCTTTGCGAACAGGTCAGCGTCGACATTGCCGCCGGAGAGCACGATGACGACGTTCTTGCCCTTGGCGTCGATCCGGCCGGCCAAGAGCGCAGCCAAGCCGACGGCGCCGCCCGGCTCGACCACCAGTTTCAATTCGCGATAGGCATAGGCGACGGCAGCGCCGACTTCCTCGTCGGAGGCGGTCACGCCGTTTGCCAGCAGCTTGCTGTTGATCGAGAAAGTGAGTTCGCCTGGCATCGCCGCCATCAGCGCGTCGCAGATGGTGCGGCCGGCGGCGTGATGGGCTTCGCGATGGCCGGCGCGCAGCGACAGGCCGTGGTCGTCATAGTCCTTGGGCTCGGCGACGATCACCTGGGCCTGGGGGAATTTCGACTTCACCGCCGTCGCGACACCGGCGATCAGTCCGCCGCCCGAGGCCGGCGCCACCACGACATCGGGGCTGAGGCCGAGCGCCGTCATGTCCTCGGCGATCTCGCGGCCCGCCGTGCCCTGGCCTGCGATCACGAAAGGATCGTCATAGGGGCGCACCAGCGTCGCGCCGCGCTTGGCCGCAATGCCGTTGGCGATGGCCTCGCGATCTTCCTTGTCACGGTCGTAAAGCACCACTTCGGCGCCGTAGCCCTTGGTCCGCTCCCGCTTGGTGACGGGGGAGTCCGCAGGCATCACGATGGTAGCCTGCATGTTCAGGATCTGCGCCGCCGCCGCCACGCCCTGGGCGTGGTTGCCGGAGGAGAACGCCACGACCCCGCCGCCGCGTCTGTCCTGCGGGATCGAGGCCAGCTTGTTGAAGGCGCCGCGGAATTTGAACGATCCGGTCCGCTGCAGCATTTCGGGCTTCAGGAACACCTTGGTCCCGACGCGCTCGTTGAGCACGGGGAACGACAGTAACGGCGTACGCACCGCAAAGGGTGCAACGACCCTGGCGGCGGCCTCGATATCGGCCGCGCCAATGGCTGGATTCTGGACGGGTTCTGGCATCCGCAATTTGTATCGCGGCTACCGATGGGCGAGCAAGACGATTTGGCGTGATCCCATATGGTCAAATACGGGCCGTTGGCGCGAATTCAGCCCAATCGCCCCTTTTATGCGGCGCGCGCGGCGACCCGGGGAACCGGTGCCGCCCGTCGCTCCGGATCGGCCCAGGTGATGATCTCGAACCGGCCGTCCTCATGCTCGACCAGCGCCGTGCAGCTTTCCACCCAATCGCCGCAGTTCATGTAGCGGATGCCGTGTTCGTCGCGGATGGTCGCATAATGGATGTGCCCGCAGATCACGCCGTCGGCGCCGTGCCGCCGCGCCTCGCCGGCCAGCGTCTTCTCGAAGGCGCCGATATAGTTGACGGCGTTCTTGACCTTCAGCTTGGCCCATTGCGACAGCGACCAATAGGGCACGCCGAACATGCGCCGGAAGAAGTTGACCAGGCGGTTCATCTGGATGGCGAAGTCGTAGGCTTTGTCGCCGAGATGGGCGAGCCAGCGCGCGTTCTGCACCACGAGGTCGAAGATGTCGCCGTGGATGATCAGGTAGCGCTTGCCGTCGACGCCCTCATGAACGGTGTTTTCCACCACGTCGATGCCGCCGAAATGCGTGCCGTAATAGTTGCGCAGGAACTCGTCGTGATTGCCCGGCACGTAGATGACCTTGGCGCCCTTGCGCGCCTTGCGCAGCATCTTCTGCACGAAGTCATTGTGCGATTGCGGCCAGTACCAGCTCGACTTCAGCGCCCAGCCATCGACGATGTCGCCGACGAGATAGATGGTATCGGCATCATGAGTCCTGAGGAAATCCAGCAACCGGTCAGCCTGCGAGCCGCGCGCACCGAGATGGACATCTGAAATAAACAAGGTACGAAAGCGCCGTTCCGGGCTTTCTTCACTCAAGGCGTCACTACCCATACCCGTCCCCTGACAGATTTCTGTGACAGGGCGATGACTGATTCACGCGGCCCAAAGCCCCACGAGAATCAATGCCGCACCCCCATGTCAGCGGATAGCAGCGCGATACGACAGCGGAGCGACATGGCAGTGTTCTTGCGAAGGCTGCTGTTGGTTAACGGTCGCTCCGCAATCGCCGAAAATCGTCAGATCCTTCGCCCCGCCCGCTCCCAATAGGGATCGCGCAGGCGGCGCTTGAAGATCTTGCCGGAATCTTCCCGCGGCAGGTTGGACTGGATCTCGATGTGCTTCGGAACCTTGTAGTCGGCGAGCGAGACCTTGAGCTGCGCGCGGATCGCGGCGAGATCGAGCGTCACCCCCGGCTGCGGCTCCACCACGGCCATCAGCGCCTCGCCGAATTCGGCGTCGGGAATGCCGAACACCGCGCAATCATGCACGCCGGGGATCGCGTGCAGCGCGGCCTCGATCTCGGCCGGATAGATGTTGACGCCGCCCGAGATCACCATGTCGCGCTTGCGGTCGCAGATGAAGACATAGCCGTCGGCATCGATGTAGCCGACATCGCCCGAGGTGATGAATCCCTCGCGGTCGATCTCGGTGCGCTTCTCCGGCTTGTTGTGGTAGGTGAAGTCCGGATTGCCGGCGATGCGCGAATAGATCTCGCCGATCTCGCCCTGCGGCAGCTCCCTGCCGTCATCGCCGATGAAGCGCAGCTCCGCGCCGGGCGAAATCTTGCCGACCGTGCCTGGCCGTTTCAGCGCGTCCTCGGAGGTCGCAAAGGTGACCGCGCCCGATTCGGTCGAGCCGTAGAATTCATAAATGACCGGCCCCCACCACTCGATCATCGCGCGCTTGACGTCGGCCGGACAAGGCGCGGCCGCATGGATGATGTGGCGCAGCGACGACATGTCGTACTTCCTGCGCACCTGCTCCGGCAGCTTCATCAGGCGGATGAACATCGTCGGCACCATGAAGATGGTGTCGATCTTTTCGGTCGCGATGACGCGCAGGAATTCCTCCGGGTCGAAACGCGGCATGATCACCAGTGCACCGCCGAGACGGCCGCCGCGCAGGCCGAACGAATTCGGCGCGGAATGATAGAGCGGTCCCGGCAGCAGCGCGCGGGCCCCCGGCTTCAGGCCATAGATCATCGCGCGCATGCGTTCCGCATTGGCGGTCTGTTCCGGCGTCGGTGCGGAGCGGCGCACACCCTTGGGATGGCCTGTCGTGCCCGAGGTGTAGATCATGTTCTGCGGCTGCGGCACCACCGGCCCGTCATAGCGCGGGTGCTGCTTCAGCCAGGATTCGAAATCGATCGCAAAGTCCGGCGTTCCAAGATGATCCGGATCGATCCTGTAGTTCGCGAGGATTTCCGGCGGCGTCGGCACGCTGAGCGCGGTAATGCCTTGCGGGATCGCCTCGCGCAGTTGATGCAGCATGTCGGCATGCGCGATCAGCACCGAGGTGCCGCAATCCTTCAGCACATAGTTGATCTCTTCCGGCTTGAAGTGCCAGTTGACCGGCACCCCATAGGCGCCGAGCCGCATCGCCGCGTAGGCCGCCTCGATGAAGGCGATGTCGTTGCGCATCAGCATGGCGACGCTGTCGCCTTGCTTGACGCCGAGCTTCTGCAAACCGCTGGCGATACGATCGGCGCGATCGGCGACTTCGTCATGGCTGCGCCGTCGCCCGCCGCTGATGATGCCGAGGAAGAGTTGGGAGGCTGACATTGTCTCTTTCCGATCTGTGGTCGGGTTTGCGTAAGCGTCATTCCGGGATGGTGCGCAAGCACCAGACCCGGAATCTCGAGATTCCGGGTTCGACGCTTCGCGCCGCCCCGGAACGACCGAAACTATCCCGCCTCCGCGAACCGCGGCGCGCGTTTTTCCATGTTGGCGCGCACGGCCTCGGTCTGGTTGGAACTGCCGATCAGCTTCTGCTGCTCGACGGATTCGGCGAGCAGCGCCGGCGCCGGATCGACCGAGAGCTTGTTGAGCATGCGCTTGGCGGCGCGGATCGCGTCGGGGCTCTTGCCGGCGATTTCGCGCGCGACCTCGAGCGCCGCGGCACGCGGGTCGTCGCAGATCCGCGTCGCGAGACCGTAGCTCATGGCCTCCTGCGCGGAGAAGATGCGGCCGGTATAGGTGAGGTCGCGCAGGATATCGTCGCGCACAAGGCTCGCGAGGATCGGCGTGCCCGCCATGTCGGGCACCAGGCCCCATTTGATTTCCATGATCGACATCCGCGCGTCCAGCGTGAGGAAGCGCATGTCCGCGCCGAGCGCAAGCTGGAAGCCGCCGCCGAACGCCACGCCCTGGATCGCGGCAATCACGGGCACCGGAAGCTCGCGCCAGCCCCAGACCGCCTGCTGCGGGAAGTTCGCGATGCCATGCGTGCGTGCAGTCAGGTCCCGCTTCTCGCCGCCGGCGATCCCGTTACCGCCATTTTCCTTCATGGCCTGGAAGCGCCCCATGTCGAGACCGGCGCAGAACGCCCGCCCCTCGCCGGACAATACTACCACCCTGACGCCTTTTTCATGGGCCAAACGTTCGGTTGCCGCGACCAGCGCCTCGAACATGGCCGCATCGAGCGCATTCATCTTGTCCGCCCGCACCAGCCGGACATCGGCGATTCCGTCCGAAATCGAGATCGATACGCGTTGCTCCATGATTAAAATCCTCCACACTTCCTTCTTGGCGCTTTACAGAAAGGCCGTTGTCCGGTTTTAGTCAATCGGTCAATTAACAGACAATCCCGTGGGTGGAAACGATGTTCAACGATCAGCTTCTCGCCGGACGACGTATCCTCGTGACTGGAGGCGGCACGGGCCTCGGCAAATCCATGGCCGCGCGGTTTCTGCAACTGGGAGCCGAGGTCCATATTTGCGGCCGCCGCAAGATTGTATGCGACGAGACCGCGACCGAACTGATGGACCAGCATGGCGGACGCGTCGTCAGTCACGGCGTCGACATCCGCAACTCGATGGCGGTCGACGAGATGATCGAACAGATCTGGGCCTCGGGTCCCCTCACCGATCTCATCAACAATGCCGCGGGCAATTTCATCTCGCGCTCGGAAGATCTCTCGCCGCGCGGCTTTGACGCCGTCGCCAACATCGTGATGCACGGCACCTTCTACGTGACCCATGCGGTGGGACGGCGCTGGATTGCGGCCAAACAGCGCGGCAACGTCGTGTCGATCACCGTGACCTGGGTGCGCAACGGATCGCCCTATGTGGTGCCGTCGGCGATGAGCAAATCGGCGATCCACGCCATGACGATGTCGCTCGCGGTCGAATGGGGCAAATACGGCATCCGCCTCAACACCATTGCGCCGGGCGAAATCCCGACCGAGGGCATGAGCAAGCGCATCAAGCCGGGCGACGAGGCCGGCGCGCGCACCAGGGCGCAGAACCCGATGGGCCGGGTCGGCACCATGGAGGAATTGCAGAACCTCGCGGTGTTCCTGATCTCCGGCGGCTGCGACTGGATCACCGGCGAGACCATCGCCATGGACGGCGGCCAGGCGCTCGCGATGGGCGGCAACTTCTACCAGTTGCGCGACTGGAGCGACGACGACTGGAACAAGGCCCGCGACTCGATCAAGGCGCAGAACGAGAAGGACCGCGCCTCGCGCGGGTAATTGTCGTCCCTGCGAACGCAGGGACCCATAACCACCAGCGCCAATTGTTCCGAAGATAACCAGCCGCCTCGGCTTACCGACAGGCCGCGGCGTATGGGTCCCTGCGTTCGCAGGGACGACGACACGATGAAACGTCATGTCAATTCTACCGTATTGTCTTTGTTGCGCGATATCGCCAAACTCCGCGCAACGATAACAAGACGATACGGGAGAGACATGTCCGCCGCCCAGCAACCGACGAACCTTGCCGACATGGTGCGCGAGCGCGCCAGATCGCGCGGCAATGCCATCGCCTATGAATTCGAGGGACGGCACACCACCTTCGCCGAGTTCGACGTCAAGACCAACCGCGTCGCGAATGCGCTTGTAGCGCTCGGCGTCAAGCCGGGCGAGCGGATCGCCTATCTCGGCAAGAACAGCGATTTCTATTTCGAGCTCCTGATGGGCGCGATGAAGGCGAATGTCGTGATGGCGCCGGTCAACTGGCGCCTCGCCGGCCCCGAGATCGCCTTCATCGTCGGCGACTGCAAGGCGCCGGTACTGTTCGTGGGTCCGGAATTCATCACACAGGTCCGCAACATCAAGGCGCAGTTGCCCGATGTCCGCACCGTCATCACCACGGAAGGCGGCGCGCCGGAATGGCAGGATTTTGCCGCCTGGCGCGATGCGGCCAGCGGCGACGACCCGAAGGAGCCGATCAGCCCAAAGGACATCGCGATCCAGCTCTACACCTCCGGCACCACGGGCAAGCCCAAGGGCGCGATGCTGTCGCACGCCAACTTCCTCAACCTCGTGCAGGCCGGCAATGAGGCCGAGAAGCCCGAATGGAACAGGTGGACGACCGACGACGTCTCCTTGGTGGCGATGCCGATCTTTCATATCGGCGGCTCCGGCTGGGGCGTGATGGGGCTCTATCACGGCGCCAGGGGCGTGATCGCCCGTGAATTCGATCCGACCAAGGTGCTCGACTTCTTCGAGCAGTCCGGAATCACCAAGCTCTTCATGGTGCCGGGCGCGATGCAGTTCGTGGTGCGTCAGCCGCGCGCGCGGCAGGTCGATTTCTCGCGCCTGAAATACATGCTCTACGGCGCCTCGCCGATCCCGGCCGCGCTCCTGAAGGAGTGCATCGATGTGTTCAAGTGCGGCTTCGTGCAGATGTACGGCATGACCGAGACGACGGGCACCATCGTCGCCCTTTCGCCGGAGGACCATGTCGAGGGGCTGGAGCGCATGCGCTCGGCCGGCAAGGCCCTGCCCGGCATCGAATTGGCGATCCTCGATCCTGACGGCAACCAACTGCCGCCGCGGCAGGTCGGCGAGATCGCCACCCGCTCCGGCTCCAACATGGCCGGGTACTGGAATCTGCCGGAGGCCACCGCGGCGACGCTGCGCAGCGACGGCTGGCTGCGCACCGGCGACGCCGGCTACATGGACGAGGACGGCTATCTCTATATCCACGACCGCATCAAGGACATGATCATCTCCGGCGGCGAGAACATCTATCCGGCGGAAGTCGAGAGCGCGCTGTGCGATCATCCCGATGTGGCCGAGGCCGCCGTGATCGGCATTCCCGACGACAAATGGGGCGAAGCCGTCAAGGCGATGGTCGTGATGAAACCCGGCAAGCATGCGACCGCCACCGACATCATCAACTTCACCCGCGAGCGCATCGCGGGATTCAAGACGCCGAAGACGGTCGACTTCCTGGAGGCGCTGCCGCGCAACCCGTCGGGGAAGATCTTGCGGCGGAATCTGCGGGAGCCGTATTGGGCGGGCAAGGACCGGCAGGTGAATTGATCGTCCTCCGCTGTCGTCGCCCGCCTTGCGCGCGATTGCGCACTGGGGCGGGTGATCCAGTATTCCAGAGACGGCGGTGATTGAACGGACAGGCCGCGGCGTACTGGATACCCCGCCTTCGCGGGGCATGACGACGACGAGATGTGTGGCGGTCGCCACGCGGCTCTCAATGCTTCCCCGCTCCCATGTAACCGAACAGGAATCCCGCCACCTTGCGCTTCTGGATTTCCTCGCTGCCCTCGGTGATGCGGTAGCGGCGGTGGTGGCGGTAGATGTGCTCGAACGGCTTGTGGC
>NZ_DAINNI010000042.1:0-37445 GCF_036735945.1 Bradyrhizobium sp.
GAATGCCGAACTTGTTCTCGGACTTGCCGGTGGCGATCTTGGCGTGGGTGCCGGCGTCGACGTCCGGATTGACGCGCAGCGAGATCCGTGCGGTCCGGCCGGTCTCGACCGCGAGCTTCGAAAGCAGCTCCAGTTCGGGCTCGGACTCGACGTTGATGCAGAGAATGTCGGCGGCGAGCGCCGCGCGCAGTTCGGCCTCGGTCTTGCCGACGCCGGAGAACAGGATCTTGTTCGGCGGAATTCCCGCCGCCAGCGCGCGTCTCAACTCGCCGCCGGAGACGACGTCGGCGCCGGCGCCGAGCTTTGCCAGCGTGCGCAGCACCGACTGGTTGGAATTCGCCTTCATGGCGTAGCAGACCAGTGTCTTCTCGCCGGCAAAGGCCTCGGTGAAGACGCGGTAGTGACGCTCCAGCGTCGCGGTCGAATAGCAGTAGAACGGCGTGCCGACGGCTTCCGCCAATTCGGACAGGTTGACGGCCTCGGCGTGCAGCACGCCGTTGCGATAGTCAAAATGATTCATGGCGCGGTCTCAGTCGAGCAGCGGATCGAGAACGAACTTCTTCTTGCCGCCCTTTGGAGCGCTGGGGCCGGCGTCGGTTCCGTAGGTCGGATTGAAGACGCCGGGCTGCGCCGCGCGCTCGGTCTCGGTATCCGACGTCGGCTGGACCTGCGACGACGCGCTCGGCGGCAAATCGAGGCCGCTCTTGCGTCCGCAGCCGCCGAGCGCGAGCGCGGTCACGCTGAGCAGGATGATGGCCCATCCCGACGACGACGGGCGGTAGTTACTGATCACGACGAAATCCCCAATGCGCGGCGCACCATACAAAGATTGCCATGGTCTGGCGAGTGCCGATCCGCCACGGAAACCCAAGAAATTGCACGCGAAATTTTTCTAGCGGCCCGATTTTTGCTCTTTTTCCAGCCGTTTCAGCCAGGCTTTGGCCTGCGCGGCCACGTTCTTCGGCGCCGTGCCGCCAAAGCTGGTCCGGCTCTTGACGGAGGCTTCGACCGACAGCACGCGCAGGGCGTCAATGGTGATTCTGGGCTCGACCTCCTGCATCGCCTTGAGCGGCAGCGCGTCCAGGGCGGCGCCCTGCTCCGATGCGAGGGCGACGATGCGCCCGGTGACGTGGTGGGCGTCGCGGAACGGCATTTTCAGGGTCCGCACCAGCCAGTCGGCCAGATCGGTCGCGGTGGCATAGCCCTCGCCGGCGGCGGCCTTCATCCTGACCTCGTCGGGCACGAGATCGAGAACCATGCCGGTCATGGCGCGAATCGCCAGCGACAGCGCGGCAAACGCCTCCATCGCCCCCTGCTTGTCCTCCTGCATGTCCTTTTGATAGGCGAGCGGCAGGCCCTTCATCACGATCAGGAGACCGTTGAGCGCGCCGATCACCCGGCCGGTCTTGGCGCGCACCAACTCGGCGGCATCCGGATTGCGCTTCTGCGGCATGATCGAGGAGCCGGTGGTGAACTTGTCGGAAAGCCGCACCAGGCCCACCAGAGGCGAAGTCCAGATCACGATCTCCTCCGCGAAGCGCGACATGTGCACCGCCGCGATCGACGCCGCCGACAGCGTTTCCAGCACGAAGTCACGGTCGGAGACCGCGTCCAGCGAATTGGCCATCGGACGGTTGAAGCCGAGCGCCTTCGCGGTCGCCACGCGGTCGATCGGAAACGAGGTTCCGGCCAGCGCCGCGGCGCCCAGCGGCGATTCATTCAGCCGCTTGCGCGCGTCGGCAAACCGGCCGCGGTCGCGCGCGGCCATCTCGACATAGGCGAGCAGATGATGGCCGAACGTCACCGGCTGGGCCGTCTGCAGATGGGTGAAGCCCGGCATCACGGTCGCGGCATGTTCCAGCGCGCGGGCGGCGAGCGCGTGCTGGAAGTCGGCCAGCGCCGCATCCGTCGCGTCGATCGTGTCGCGGACGAAGAGGCGGAAATCGGTCGCGACCTGGTCGTTGCGCGAACGCGCAGTGTGCAGCCGTCCCGCCGCCGGCCCGATCAGCTCGGAAAGCCGGCTCTCGACGTTCATATGGATGTCTTCGAGCGCGCGCTTGAAATCGAACGAGCCCTTGCCGATTTCTGACAAAATCGTGTCTAGACCCTTGCCGATATTTTTCGCATCACTCGCCGTGATAATGCCTTGCGCGGCCAGCATCGCAGCGTGGGCCTTGGACGCGGTGATGTCCTGGGCATAGAGGTGACGATCGACGTCGATCGAGATGTTGATTTCCTCCATGATCGCATCAGGACGCTCGGTGAACCGGCCGCCCCACATCTTGTTGCTCATGACTTCCCGAGTCCTACCTTCTATGAAGCCGAATATCGCCGCCCCCGGGCGAAACGCCGCGCCGGTTTCGGCCGTAACTCGACCGTAATCTTGCGCCCTGCATAGCCGTATCTGACACAGGATGACAAACGATATGCCCGAAATCTCCCCGCCCCGCCCGTCCGCGTCGCGCCGGATCCCGATCGCCATCGGCGCGGTGGTGGCCGCGGGCGTCGTCGGTTTGGGCGCGTTTTACGGGCTTGGCGGCCTCAAGCGCGACAGCGGCGGCGATCCCTCCTGCGCCGGCGCGGTCGACCTCGCCCGCAAGATATCGCCGCTGGCGCATGGCGAGGTGGCGGCGCTGACCATGGCGACAAGCCCGCTGAAGCTGCCCGACCTCGCCTTCGAGGACGCCGAGGGCAAGCCGCGAAAGCTGTCGGAATGGCGGGGCAAGACCGTGCTGGTGAACCTGTGGGCCACCTGGTGCGTGCCGTGTCGCAAGGAGATGCCGGCGCTGGACAGCCTGCAGGCCAAGCTCGGCGGCAAGGATTTCGAGGTGGTCGCCGTCAATATCGACACCCGCGACCCCGAAAAGCCGAAGAATTTCCTGAAAGAGGCCAATCTGACCCGGCTCGGCTACTTCGCCGACTCAAAAGCCAAGGTTTTTCAAGATCTTAAGAACATAGGCAAGGCGTTGGGCATGCCGACCTCGGTGCTGGTCGACGGCCAGGGCTGCGAGATCGCCAACCTCGCCGGTCCCGCCGAATGGGCCAGCGACGACGCGATCAAGCTGCTCAAGGCCGCGATGCAGCCGACGAAGGCGGGGTCTTGAGGCCGAGGGCGGACGGTGCCGTTGCGCCGGGTGAGGCGTCAGACCTCGTCCTGAGGTTCAAGAACCCGATCAGGCCGTAACGTTCAGATTGCCGCCGACGCCGGGGGCGAGATTGGCGGTCGAGGGGATGCCGAGCAGGGTCTGCACCGCCGCCTTCTCCGCATCGGCATTCTGCTTGATGATCGACGTCTGGATCTGCTGCTGCATGCCGCCAGCCTGCATGGCGAGCATGCTCGAAACCATAGCCATCGTATCCATACGCGACACTCCTGAAACGCGAGCGAACCGTATCCCGGCGCCGGTTAACGAAGTCTGGAGACGGAGGAAGATGTAGCGACGTAGGATGGGTAGAGCGCAAGCGAAACCCATCATCGCCCTGTCCGGCAATCGATGGGTATCGCTTCGCTCCACCCATCCTACTGCATCGGGGCTGACGCCTAGCGCGTCGGGACCGGCTTGTCGCCGCGATAATCGTAGAAGCCGCGCTGCGTCTTGCGGCCGAGCCAACCGGCCTCGACGTATTTCACCAGCAGCGGGCACGGCCGGTATTTCGAATCCGCCAGCCCCTCATGCAGCACCTGCATGATCGACAGGCAGGTGTCGAGACCGATGAAGTCCGCGAGTTCCAGCGGCCCCATCGGATGGTGTGCGCCGAGCTTCATCGCGGCGTCGATCGCCTCGACGTTTCCGACGCCCTCATAGAGCGTGTAGATCGCCTCGTTGATCATCGGCAGCAGGATGCGGTTGACGATGAAGGCCGGAAAATCTTCCGATACCGCGACCTGCTTGCCGAGCTTGCCGACGAATTCCTTCGACGTATCGAAGGTCGTGTCGTCGGTGGCGATGCCGCGGATCAGTTCGACCAGTTCCATCGCCGGCACCGGATTCATGAAATGAATGCCGATAAAGCGCTCGGGACGGTCGGTCGATGCGGCGAGCCGCGTGATCGAGATCGACGAGGAGTTGGTGGCGACGATCGCCTCCGGCTTCAGCACCGCGCAAAGTTCGTGAAAGATCTTGCGCTTGACCTCTTCCTTCTCGACCGCGGTCTCGATCACGAGGTCGCAATCGGAAAGGCCGTCGAGCGTTTCGGTGGAACTGATCCGCTGCAGCGCCTGCTTGCGCGCATCGTCGGTGATGGTCTTCTTGGCAACCTGGCGCGACAGATTGCCGTTGATGGTCGCCATCGCCGACTTCAGCCGTTCGTCGGAGAGGTCGTTGAGCACCACGTCGAAGCCGGCGAGCGCCGCCACATGCGCAATACCGTTGCCCATCTGGCCCGAGCCGATCACGCCGACCTTCTTGATTGTCACCGCCATCTTTTCATCCACCGGAACGGCGCGCATATCGCGCCTGTTCATATACGAACCTCGAGAAGCGAGGTTTCGGTCCCACCATTGGCATGTATTCTTGACGCGAAGCTTAATCCACTTCGCCCGTAACCGCTTAAGGTAAATTATCGGCCGGACGTTGCGCGCCCGGCCGATTTATCTTGCATTTTTTTACTTCCCAAGCGCCTCGGTCAGTTCAGGAACCGCCTGGTAGAGGTCCGCGACCAGACCGTAATCGGCGACCTGGAAGATCGGCGCGTCTTCATCCTTGTTGATCGCAACGATCACCTTGGAATCCTTCATGCCGGCAAGATGCTGGATCGCGCCGGAGATGCCGATCGCGACATAAAGTTCCGGCGCGACCACCTTGCCGGTCTGGCCGACCTGCCAGTCGTTCGGCGCATAGCCGGCGTCGACCGCGGCGCGCGAGGCGCCGACGCCCGCGCCGAGCTTGTCGGCGAGCGGCTCGATATATTTGGCGAAGTTCTCGCGGCTCTGCATCGCGCGGCCACCGGAGACGATGATCTTCGCCGACGTCAGTTCCGGACGGTCGCTCTTGGCGACTTCCTCGCCGACGAAGCTGGAAAGGCCCGGATCGGCCGCAGCAGCGGCGTTCTCCACCGCCGCGCTGCCGCCGTCGCCGGTCGCGGCGAAGGTCGAGGTGCGGACGGTGATGACCTTCTTGGCGTCCTTCGACTTCACGGTCTGGATCGCGTTTCCGGCATAGATCGGCCGCTCGAACGTATCTGGCGCGACCACCTTGATGATCTCGGAAACCTGCATCACGTCGAGCAGGGCCGCGACGCGCGGCATCACGTTCTTGAAGCGCGAGGTCGCGGGCGCGACGAAGGCGTCATAGCCGGAAGCCAGCGACACGATCAGCGCGGCCAGCGGCTCGGCGAGATCGTGGGCATAGGCGGCGTTGTCGGCAAGCAGCACCTTCGTGACGCCGGACAGCTTTGCGGCGGCATCGGCCGCCCCCTTGGCGTTCTCGCCGGCGACCAGCACGTGCACGTCGGCGCCGAGCGCCGCAGCCGCCGTCAGCGCCTTGTTGGTGGCGTCCTTGATCGATGCGTTGTCGTGTTCGGCAATCAGCAGCGTCGTCATCAGAGCACCCCGGCTTCGGTCTTGAGTTTGGATACCAGTTCGGCAACGTCCTTGACCTTGACGCCTGCCTTGCGGCCCGCCGGTTCGGCAGTCTTGAGCACTTCGAGACGCGGCGTGAGATCGACGCCGTAGTCGGCCGCGCTCTTGTCGTCGATCGGCTTCTTCTTCGCCTTCATGATGTTGGGCAGCGACGCATAGCGCGGCTCGTTCAGCCGCAGGTCGGTGGTAACGATCGCCGGTCCCTTCAGCTTCACGGTCTGCAGGCCGCCGTCGACCTCGCGCGTGACCTTGAAGTCAGAGCCGTCGACCTCGAGCTTGGAGGCAAACGTCGCCTGCGACCATCCAAGCAGCGCCGCCAGCATCTGGCCGGTCTGGTTGGAATCGTCGTCGATCGCCTGCTTGCCGAGGATGATCAGGCCCGGCTTCTCCGCCTCGGCCACGCCCTTCAGCAGCTTGGCGACCGCCAAGGGCTCGACATTGCCTTCGGCCTTGACGAGGATGCCGCGGTCGGCGCCCATCGCGAGGCCGGTCCGGATCGTCTCGGAGGCCTGCGCCGGACCGATCGAAACCACCACGACCTCGGTCGCCTTGCCGGCTTCCTTCAGGCGCAGCGCTTCCTCGACGGCGATTTCGTCGAACGGATTCATCGACATCTTCACGTTGGCCAGTTCGACGCCCGTTCCGTCGCTCTTGACGCGGACCTTGACGTTGTAATCGACCACCCGCTTTACCGGCACAAGAACCTTCATCGCTCTTCTTTCGCTTGAATTCTGGGTTTATTGGCTTGGCATTAGCTTGGGCGCGGAACCTAAAGGCCCCGCTATCGCCGGTCAACGCGCGAAAGCCAAAAATCAGCCCCGGACAAGGCCCTACCTTAGCGGTTCTGACCCGGCACCCACAACACGTCTCCAGCCCCATTATCGTTCATGGCGCGGCTGGCGACGAACAGAAAATCCGACAGGCGGTTCATATAGTGAATGGCAGCCTCGCTGACCGGCTCCTCGGGCCGGGCGGCGAGTTCCACCATAATCCGTTCCGCCCGACGGCATATGGTGCGGGCGAGATGCAGGTATGCGGCAGCGGGGGTGCCGCCCGGCAGGACGAACGAGGTCAGGGGCGCGAGGTGCTCGTTCAGCGCATCGATGTCGCGCTCGAGCCGCTCGACCTGGCTCGACAGCATCCGCAGGCGCTCGGCCTTGCCGTCGCGCTGGGGCACCGCGAGGTCGGCGCCGAGATCGAACAGGTCGTTCTGGATCCGGCCCAGCATCGCGCCGAGTTCAGGCGCCTGGCCGAGATGCAGCCGCGCCACGCCGATGGCGGCGTTGGTCTCGTCGACGGTGCCGTAGGCGGCGATGCGCAGATCGTATTTCGGACGGCGCTCGCCGCTGCCGAGCGCCGTGGTGCCGTCATCGCCGGTTCTGGTGTAGATGCGGTTGAGCACGACCATTGGCGCGTCCCTCTATCCTGCCTTCATTTACCCATCGCCCAGACCACCACCATGGTGATCACGATGGCGACGAACTGCAGCACGACCCGAAGCCGCATCAGGTTCTGCGAGCGGCTCGGCGAACCGCCGCGCATCATGTTGACGAGGCCGAACAGCAGCACGATGGCCACCGCCGCAACCATGATGGGAAGAACGATCGAACTCAGAAAGGATGTCATCGCCGCTACATAACATCGCGAAGCGCCGACTGCCACACGTTCACAGCCCCTCGCACAAGCCCCCGCATCGCGGCTCGACGATCTGGCTTTTAAGCCAGTAATATCAGATGCTAGCCGATATCTTGTGACGACGTCTCAAGGCCCTATGTTTGGACCGACCGCCAATCCCCCCGATCGAGGTGAGATGTGAGGCTCATTCGCTTTGTCTATCTCGTCGTGGTGGAGGCGTTTTACACGTTCCTGGCCGACGACGGCTGGGCGATCGCGAGCCACATCGCGCTGTCGACGCTGATGGCGCTGTTCCCGTTCCTGATCGTCCTGACGTCGCTGGCCGGCTTTTTCGGCTCCAAGGAACTCGCCGACGGCGCCGTCGGCCTGCTGCTGCAGACCTGGCCGCAGCAGGTCGCCGACGCGCTATCGAGCGAAATCCACGACGTGCTGACCACGACGCGCGGCGACATCCTGACCGTCGGCGCGGTGCTGGCGGTCTATTTCGCCTCCAACGGCGTCGAGGCGCTGCGGGTCGCGCTGAATCGCGCCTATTCGGTGGTCGAGCCGCGGGCCTGGTACTGGCTGCGGCTGGAATCGATCGGCTACACGCTGGTCGCCGCCTTCACCTCGCTGGCGATGGCATTCCTGATCGTGCTCGGCCCGCTGATCCTGGAGACGGCGCGCCGCCACATTCCATTCTTCGTCGAGAGCAATGAAAGAGTTCTGTTTTTCGCCCGCTACGGCATCACCATCGGCGCGATGATCGTGGCGCTGTTCGCGCTGCATGCCTGGCTGCCCTGCGGCCGGCGACGTTTCCTGCAGATCCTCCCCGGCATCGTCTTCACGATGGTGGCGTCGCTGATCTCGGGCATCGTGTTCGGCCAGTATCTGGCGCGCTTCGCCAGCAATTATGTGACGATGTATGCCGGGCTTGCCTCGGTCATCATCGCGCTGGTGTTCCTGTATTTCATCGCCGCGATCTTCGTCTATGGCGGCGAACTGAACGCAGCCATCATGAAGTCGCAGCTGCCGAAGGGGATGTCGCTTCATGCAGCGCAGTCGCTAAAGCGCGCGGAGACACAGGCTTGACCAGGAAGAGATCGGCGCCCGCCGCGCGCGAAGCCGCCTCGTCCTCGCCGCGGCCGGAGATGCCGATGATCGGGATGCGCCCGAGCGGCGCATCCAGCGCGCGAATCCGCCTGATCGCCTCGACGCCATCGATGCCCGGCAGCACCATGTCCATCAGCACCGCGTCGAAGGCGCCGTGCGAGAGCCGCGCCGGCGCCGCCTCGCCCTGGCCGACGAACTCGGTCTGGTGACCGAGTTCGGTCAGGATCGCGTTGAGCACGACGCGGCCGAACGGATTGTCCTCGACGCTGAGCAGCCGCAGCGTTCGCTGCGAACCGGCCGAAGTCTCGCCTTCGGCGCCGTTCTCCGCCGTCACCGGGCTCTGTGCGGATGACATCACGACATTGAGGCTGAACGTGGTGCCGCCGCCGCGCCGCGGCGTCACGGTGACGTCGCCGCCCATGGCGCGCGCCAACTGCCTGACGGAGGACAGGCCGAGCCCGGCGCCGCCGAAGCGCGATGCAATGGAGACGTTGGCCTGCGAGAACGGCCGGAACAGGCGCTTGATTTCGGTTAGGGTCAGACCGATGCCGCTGTCGGAGACGGCGAATGTGACGGCGACCTTGCCCTTGGGAGCACGGACCGGCATGACCTGCAGCGCGACGCTGCCCTGTTCGGTGAATTTGACGGCGTTATCGATCAGGTTCTCCACCGCCGCGCGCAGGCGGACGGAATCGCCGACCGCGAACCCTGGAAGCTTCTCGGAGATAGTAACCGCCGATTGCAGGCCCTTGGCCACCGCGCGCCCGGTCAGCGAATCACCGGCATTGCGGGCGAGCGTACGCAGGTCGAAGAAATCCTGCCGCACCTCGAGCCCCGGTCCGGTGCTGCGCGCTGCATCGACGAACACCGTCGCCAGGCTCGCCAGATGTTCCGCGCCGGCCTTGATGGTGTCCACCCAGCGCCGTTCGCGCTCGCCAAGCTCGGACGTCGCCAGAAGATTGCTGATCGCCAGAATGCCTGTGAGCGGCGTACGAACCTCGTGCGCAAAGGCGGCCAGCGCGGCCTCGATCACGTCAGGAGCTGAGACGGCAGACTTGCGTACGCCGCGCGCAGTGGCCGCGGCGCTGGATAAGCGCTTCTTCGCTCGCCGCTTCTTCACTGGCCGTGTGACGCGCCGTGCACGCTTCGCCGCCATGTTTCCCCTATCCGCTGGCGCGCCAGCATGACACGCGATGGCGGCCGGTGTCACGGACACGTTTTCAGCAACCCCCAGTAGTATTACGGAGGTCGTCTGACAGTCCGACGAAGCGGCGAACCTCGGAAGGCGTGACACCTCGCCCCCGCAATTCGCGCAAACCCGTGGCCTGCGTCGATTTCGACAGCTTTTCTCCCGACGCATCTTCGATGAGCCGGTGATGCCGGTATGCCGGTTCCGGGATACCGAGTAGAAACTGCAGCACGCGGTGGACGCTGGTCGACCAGAACAGGTCCCTGCCCCGCACCACGTCGGTGACACCTTGCAGGGCGTCGTCGATCACGACCGAGAGGTGGTAGCTGGTCGGCGTCTCCTTGCGCGCGAGAATGACGTCGCCCCAGGCTTCAGGTTGTGCCCTGATGACACCGGTCTCGCCGTGAGGGCCTTCGCCGTGCTCGACCCAGGTGAGCTGATTCGCCCGCGCGCGGGCGGCTTCCATGTCGAGCCGCAGCGCATAGGGGATGCCCTGCCCGATCAGGCGGCTGCGCTCAGCCGCCGGCAGCGATTGCGCGGCGCCCGGATAGAGCGGCGCCCCGTCGGGATCGCGGGGCCAGGGCGCCGTAGCCTCGCGATCGGCGACCATGCGGGCGATTTCCGCGCGGCTCTCGAAGCTCGGATAGACCAGGCCCATCGCCGACAATAGTTCGACCGCCTCGCGGTAGCGCGCGAAATGCTCCGATTGCCGCCGGACCGGCGTCTCCCAGGCGATCCCGAGCCAAGCAAGGTCCTCGTAGATCGCCGCCTCGAACTCCGGGCGGCATCTCGTCGCATCGATGTCCTCGATCCGCAGCAGGAACCTGCCGCCTGCTCGACGCGCGAGGTCGAAGTTCAGCAACGCCGAATAGGCGTGGCCGAGGTGGAGGTAGCCGTTCGGGCTCGGGGCAAATCGGAAAACCGGCGGCATCCTTGCTGGCACTCTCAATTCCGGACAGCCCGAAGCGGGTCTTCATACCAAGTGACCCGGCAGTCCGTCACTCGATAGCCTTTTACGATATAAGATGGATGCGCGAAGCCAGCCGAAAGTTTTCGATGACCATCCACCTCAGCAGCCAGTCCGATCTCGAGGATGCCGTCCACGCGCTGGTGATGCAGGATACGCGGCTGAAGCCGATCTTTGAGCTGACGGGGATGCCGGCGCTGCGGCAGCGCGAGCCGGGATTCGCCGGGCTGGCGGCGATCGTGTGCGGCCAGCAGCTATCGACCGCCAGCGCCGGCGCGATCTGGGCACGCCTCGCGGCGGCGTTCGATCCGTTCGATCATCACGCGATCGGCAAGGCGCGCGCCGATCGGCTCGGCCGGCTGGGGCTGTCGGCGGCCAAGATCAAGACGCTCAAGCATATCGCCCGCGAACTGGCCGCCGAGCGGCTCAATCTCGAGGTGCTGGCGGAAGAGGACGCCGATGCCGCGCACCACACGCTGATCGCGCTGCCCGGCATCGGCCCATGGACCGCCGACGTCTATCTGCTGTTCTGCCTCGGCCATGGTGACGCCTGGCCGGCCGGCGATCTCGCAGTGCAGGAAGCCGTCAAGATCGGGCTCGGCCTGAAGGAACGCCCGACCGCCAGGCAGATGATGCCGCTGGCCGAACCCTGGCGCCCGCTGCGCGGCGCGGCGGCGCATCTGTGGTGGAGCTACTATCGCGTGCTGAAAAAGCGCGAGGGCGTGCTTCCCGACAGTGCTACCCCCGCAGCCGCACCCGGTCCTCGCGCGCGCAGGCGGTGACGAAATCGATCACCGCGCGCACGGCCGGCAGATCGACCAGGTCGGGATGCGCCAACAGCCAGATGTCGGCCACGCTGACCAGCTTTTGCGGGGCGACACGAACGAGATCGGGATAGATGCTGGTGACGAAGCAGGACAGAGCCGAGATGCCGAGTCCGGCGCGGGCCGCTGCCAGCATGTCGCCTTGCGAGGAACAGCGCATCACCACCTGGCCCTGCCGGGTGATGAAATCGCTCCAGCGGGCGAGCCGCTCGTTCGAGGCGCGGTCGGCAAAGCCGATGACGCTGTGGCCTTTCCATTCATCGCGCCGCTCCGGCAGACGCCGCCCGGCGGCGTATTCGCGCGAGGCATAGAAGCCGGTGCCGAGGCGGCCGATCTTGCGGCCGACGAGGTTCTCTTCGCCGCTGTCGACCGGGCGCAGCACCACGTCAGCCTCGCGGCGGCGTACGCTCGCCGGGTACGGATGGGTGATGATCTCGAGCTGGATATGATCGTGCGTGCGCAGGAACGGGCCCAGTCGCGGCATCAGCCAGTGCGAGGCGAGCGTCGAGCCGATCGACAGCTTGACGACGCCGCGGGCCTGCGCGCCGGTGGCGGAGACCGCGGCTTCAGCACGCAGGGCCGCCGCCGCCATCGCCTCGACATGCTCGTGAAATTTGCGGCCCTGCGAGGTCAGCGACAGGCCGTCATTGGAGCGCGCGAACAGGGGGATGCCGAGCTGGCTCTCCAGCTCCGTGATCTTGCGGCCGACCGTCGGATGGCTGGAGCGCAAACGGCGCGCCGCCGCAGCGAAGCTGCGGGTCTCGGCGACGGCGACAAAGGTCTTGCAGAGGTCCCAATCCATCCGTTGGCCATGTTCAATGTTGGCGTATCGCCTGTTCAATATTGAACAGCCACGTCACGCCGTCCAGCCTTATAATGCGCGCCAACAGGTCCCGCCTGGCCGCTCGGCGCCGCGGCGGCGTAAATCAAAACATCACCCGCGCATTCCGGACTTTTGCCGGCCTGCGCCGCAGAGGAGGAACCGAATGCCGTTGCCTGCTTCGCTTGTCGACACGCTCGATCTGCCCGTGGTCGGATCGCCGCTGTTCATCGTTTCCGGACCGGAACTCGTCATCGCCCAGTGCAAGGCCGGCATCGTCGGCTCGTTTCCCGCGCTGAACGCACGCCCGGTCGAGAAGCTCGACGAGTGGCTCAGCCGCATCGAGAACGAGCTCGGCGAATACAAGGCGCTAAATCCGAACAAGAAGGTCGCGCCCTACGCTGTCAACCAGATCTGCCACGCCTCCAACGACCGCCTGATGAAGGACATGGAGACCTGCGTGAAGCACAAGGTCCCGGTTATCATCACCTCGCTGCGCCCGCCTCTGGAAATCGTCGAGGCCGCGCATTCCTATGGCGGCGTGGTGTTCCACGACGTCATCAACGTCAAGCATGCGAAGAAGGCCGCCGAACAGGGCGTCGACGGCCTGATCCTGGTGTGCGCCGGCGCCGGCGGACATGCCGGCACGCTGTCGCCTTTCGCGCTGGTGCGCGAGGTCAAGCAGTGGTTCAAGGGCACGATCCTCGTGTCCGGCGCGATCTCCGACGGCTGGGGCATCGCGTCCGCGCTCGCGCTCGGCGCCGACCTCGCCTACATGGGCACGCGCTTCATCGCGACCGCCGAAGCCAATGCCGATCCTACCTACAAGGCCGCGCTGATCGAGCACGCCGCACACGACATCGTCTATTCCAACCTGTTCACCGGCGTGCATGGCAATTATCTGGGCCCCTCGATCGCCGCGGCCGGCCTCGATCCCGGCAATCTGCCGGTCGCCGACAAGTCGAAGATGAATTTCGGCTCCGGCGGCAACATGAAGTCCAAGGCGTGGCGCGACATCTGGGGCTCCGGCCAGGGCATCGGCCAGATCGCCGACGCGCCTCCGGTCGCCGAACTCGCCGAACGGCTGAAGGCGGAGTTCGCCGACGCCAGCAGCAACTTTCGCAGGCGCGCGAGCGCGTAAGTTCTCGCGCCTTGCCTGCATCGACGACAAACAGGAAACAAGACAGAGGAACGAAACCAATGAAGCTGTCACGGGCCATCCTGACCATCGCGCTTGCTTCGCTCGGCGGCACTGCTGCCCTCGCCGAGGGCGACGAAATCCGCATCGGGCAGACCCTGCCCTATAGCGGCCCGGCTTCCGGCTTCGGCATCATCGGCCGGGCGCAGGAGGCTTATTTCGACAAGATCAACGCGGAGGGCGGCATCAACGGCCGCAAGATCAAGTTCATCAGCCTCGATGACGCCTATTCGCCGCCCAAGACCGTCGAGCAGACGCGCAAGCTGGTCGAGCAGGAGGAAGTGCTGCTGATGTTCGGCTCGCTCGGCACCGCCACCAACAACGCCGTGCATCGTTATCTCAACAGCAAGAAGGTGCCGCAGCTCTTCGTGCTGAGCGGCGCGACCAAATGGGCGGACCCGAAGAATTATCCGTGGACCATGCCGGGCATGGCCGCCTACCAGTCCGAGGGCGTGGTCTACGCCAAGCACATCCTGCAGACCAAGCCTGACGCCAGGATCGCCATCCTCGCCCAGAACGACGATTTCGGCCGCGACTATGTTGCCGGCTTCAAGCGCGCACTCGGCGACAAGGCCGCCAGCCTGATCGTGGCGGAGGCGAGTTACGAGACCACAGCGCCGACCATCAGTTCGCAGCTCGCGACCTTGAAGGCATCCGGTGCCAACGTCATGTTCGGCGTCGTGCTCGGCAAGTTCACCTCGCAGATGATCAAGGGCACAGCCGAGATCAACTGGAAGCCGGACCTGTTCTTCGTGCCGACCTCGGCCTCGTCGATCTCGTTCCTGGAGCCGGCCGGCCTCGACAACGCCGTCGGCCTGATCTCGTCCTCAAACCAGAAGGACACGCTGGACGCCCAATGGGCCAATGACGAGGGCGTCAAGGAATATTTCGCTTTCATGAAGCAGTACCTGCCCAATGCGGACCTCTCCAATTCGAATTACGCCGCCGGCTTTCAGTATGCGACCCTGATGGCGAAGGTGCTGACGGCCTGCAACGGCGATTTCAGCCGCGCCAACATCATGAAGCAGGCGGCGTCGCTGCGCGAGGTGCCGCTGCCGCTATTGCTACCGGGCATCACGGTTACGACCGATTCGGAGGATTATCTGCCGTTCCAGCAGTTGCGGCTGCGCCGCTTCGACGGCAAGAGCTGGGTCGCGTTCGGCGACATTCTGGACGACCGCTAGGGTTTTGCGGCGCGCGACGAGGAGGAGTTGACCATGATCATCGGCGGCGACCGCCAGATCAGTTATCCCGAGATCCAGGCCCGCATCGCGCGGGCGGCGGCGGGCTTCAAGGCGCTTGGCGTCGGCGGCGGAACGCCCATCGGCATGATGCTGCGCAACGATTTTGCGTTCTTCGAAGTGTCGGCCGGCGCGGCGGCGCTGGGCAGCCCGGTGGTACCGATCAACTGGCACCTGAAGGCCGAGGAGGTCGCCTACATCCTCGCCGACAGCGGCGCGAAGATTCTGGTTTGCCACGCCGATCTGCTGCCACAGATCAAGGACGGCCTGGCCGCCGATATACGGCTGCTGGTGGTGGCGACGCCGCCGGAAGTCGCCGCGGCCTTCAACGTCGCGCCTGCGTTGACAGAGGTCCCCGAGGACATGACCGACTGGGACCGCTGGCGCGACACGCATGCGCCCCTGGCCGGGCCGTCGATCGGCAGCGCTCCGATGTTCTATACGTCGGGCACGACCGGCGCGCCGAAGGGCGTGCGCCGCAGGCCGATGACGCCCGAACAACAGGCGGCCTCCGCGAAGGTCGGCGGCCTCGCCTATGGCGTCAAGCCGAACGAGGGCCAGGTGATCCTGATGAACGGGCCGATGTATCACTCGGCGCCGAATTCCTACGGCATGCTGGCGTTCCGCAGCGGCTGCACCATCGTGCTGGAGCCGCGCTTCGACCCCGAGGATATGCTGCAGCTGATCGCGCGCCACCGCGTCACCCACATGCATATGGTGCCGACGATGTTCGTGCGCCTGCTGCGGCTGCCGGACGAGATCAAGCACCGCTACGATCTGTCGTCGCTGCGCTTCATCGTGCATGGCGCGGCGCCCTGCCCGGTGGAGGTCAAGCGCGCCATGATCGAGTGGTGGGGTCCGGTCATCAATGAATATTTCGGCTCGACCGAAACCGGCATTCCGGTCTGGCATTCGGCCGCGGAGGCGCTGGCAAAGCCCGGCACGGTCGGCCGCGCCATCGAGGGCGGCACGGTCAAGATATTCCGCCCAGATGGCTCGCTGTGCGGTGTCGATGAGCCCGGCGAAATCTTCATGCGGCAGATGTCGGTGCCGGACTTCGACTATCACGGCAAGGCCGAGGCGCGCGCCGAGGCCGGCCGCGACGGCCTCGTCAGCGTCGGCGACGTCGGCTATCTCGACGCGGACGGCTACCTGTTCCTGTGCGACCGCAAGCGCGACATGGTGATTTCGGGCGGCGTCAACATCTATCCGGCCGAGATCGAGAACGCGCTGATCGGCATGGACGGCGTGCGCGACTGCGCCGTGTTCGGCGTGCCCGACGACGAATTCGGCGAGCGCCTGTTCGCCTGCATCGAGCCGGAGGTGGACGTAACGCTGTCGCCAGCCGCGGTGCAGGAATTCCTGCGCGGCAGACTGGCGAACTTCAAGGTGCCGCGGGACATCCAGTTCCTGGACGCGATGCCGCGCGAAGCCACCGGCAAGATCTTCAAGCGCAAGCTGCGGGATCTGTATGCGGAAGGCAGGCTGCGCGCGATGGCGTGACGGGTAGCCTTCGGCATATCCCGCGTCATTGCGAGGAGCGTAGCGACGAAGCAATCCATGGTTCCGCTTGCGGCACGATGGATTGCTTCGCTTCGCTCGCAATGACGGGGCATTCTGACGAGATTCCAAACACAGTTTCAAACATCAAGGCTGTTGCAAAAGGTTCATCGGACGGCGCAAAGATCGCAGCATGTAAGCATCAGGGATCGAACACATGCAAGCCACCGACTTCATCGTTGCGCGAAACGACCTGCAGCAATGCAAGGTGATTCAAGCGCAACTACCAGCCGTTGAGACTTTGCCCGATGAGGCCTTGCTGGTGAAGGTCACGCGCTTCGCCTTCACCGCCAACAACATCACCTACGCAGTATTGGGCGATCGTCTGAAGTATTGGCAGCTGTTTCCAGCGCCCGAAGGTTTCGGCAACGTTCCGGTGTGGGGCCTTGGCGAAGTGATCGCCTCGAAGCATCCCGGCATCGCGGCAGGTGAAGCCCTGTTCGGCTATTTTCCGATGTCGACGCATCTCGTCATCGAAGCCGCCGACGTCAGCAAACGCGGCCTGCGTGACGCTGCCGCGCACCGGCAGGGCGTGTCGCCGGTCTATAACGCCTACACGCGGGTCAGCGGCGATCCTGCATTTGCCGGCAAGCAGGGCGACTATCAGGCGCTGCTGCGGCCGCTGTTCGCGCTATCGTTCGTAGTGGATGACTTTCTCGGTGAGAATGAATTTTTTGGCACGAAGCGCGTGCTGCTGTCCTCGGCTTCCAGCAAGACCGCCTACGGCCTCGCGCATCTCGTGCACGCGCGGGGCATCAAGACGATCGGCCTGACGTCGGCCGGCAATGTCGCCTTCGTCAAATCTCTCGGCTGCTACGACGAGGTCGTGACCTATGATCAGGTGAATGCGCTGTCGGCAGATCAGCCGGTGGCCTATGTCGACATGGCCGGCAGCAGCCCGTTGCGAGCGACGCTGCATCAGCATTTCGGCGAGCAGATGAGATATAGCGGCATCATCGGGCTGACGCATCGCAAGTCATCGCCCGGTGATGCGGCGCAGCCACTGCCGGGCGCCAAGCCGCAATTCTTCTTCGCGCCCGATCAGATCCGCAAGCGCGCCAGGGAATGGGGGCCCGGTGGCTTCGACGCGCGGTTCGGCGCGGCATGGGCCGGTTTCGTTCCGAAGCTGGACCAATGGATGAAGGTCAGCGAGCACCGCGGACCCGCGGCGGTTCAGCGGGCCTATCTCGATACCCTGAACGGCCGCGTGCCGCCGGATCAGGGCCTGATGCTTTCCCTATCGGAATAGGCGGCATCTCCTCACGCCCTTTCTGCGCCATCCCGAATGGGTATAGGCTCCGCGGACAAGGGAAACGCCGCGCAGACGGCCAGTGACGGGAAGCACCATGCTCGACAAGACGGACGACAGTTCGGTTGCCGCCGATACCTGGCTTGCGCAGTTCGAGGAGGTGCTGGCAGAGCCCGACGAGGCCTTGCTGCGGCAGTTGTTCCATCCCGACAGCTATTGGCGCGACGTGCTGGCGCTGAGCTGGAACATCCAGACGCTGAACGGCAGGGACGCCATTCTGAAGGCGCTGCCGCCGCTGGCCCGCAGCATGGCTCCCACGAGCTTCGCCGTCGCCCCCGGCCGCGCCGCTCCGCGCAAGGTGATGCGCGCCGGCACCAACGCCATCGAGGCGATCTTCGATTTCGAAACAAACGTTGGGCGCGGCTGCGGCGTCATTCGCCTGATCCCGGATGAGGACGACGGCAATCGCCTGAAGGCATGGACGCTGCTGACTGAGCTCGGTGAACTCAAGGGTTTTGAGGAACAGCTCGGCGTCAATCGGCCGCGCGGCAATGCCTATTCGCGCGATTTTCGCGGGCCCAACTGGCTCGATCTGCGCAAGGCGTCGGCTGAATATGCCGACCGCGATCCGACTGTCCTCGTCATCGGCGGCGGTCAGTCCGGCCTCTCGATCGCGGCGCGGCTGAAGCAGCTCAACGTCGACACCCTGATCGTCGATCGCGAGAAGCGGATCGGCGACAACTGGCGCAAGCGCTACCATGCGCTGACGCTGCATAATCAAGTGCAGGTCAACCACCTGCCCTATCTGCACTTCCCGCCGAACTGGCCGACCTACATCCCGAAGGACAAGCTCGCCAACTGGTTCGAGACCTATGTCGAGGCCATGGAGCTGAACTTCTGGACCGAGACCGAGTTCGAGGGCGGCAGCTTTGACGAGAAGGAAGGCCGCTGGACGGTGACGCTGCGCCGCGCCGACGGCACCAAGCGCGTCATGCATCCGCGCCACGTGGTGCTGGCGACCGGCGTCAGCGGCATTCCGAACGTGCCGGAGATATCAGGCCTGAAAGATTTTTCCGGAAAGGTGCTGCATTCCGGCGGGTATGACGACGGCGAGAGCTGGAAAGGCAAGCGCGCCATCGTGATCGGCACCGGCAACAGCGGCCACGACATCGCGCAGGACCTGCATTCCAGCGGCGCTGACGTCACGCTGTTCCAGCGTTCCTCCACGCTGGTGGTCAGCATCGAGCCATCGGCGCAACTGGTCTATACGCCCTACAATGAGGGCACGCTGGAGGATAACGACCTGATCGCCGTGTCGATGCCGCTCAAGCTGGCGCGCAAGAGTCATGCGATCACAGCGGAGAAATCCAGGGCGCTCGACCAGGAATTGCTCGACGGCCTCGAGCGCGCCGGCTTCAAGCTCGATTTCGGCGAGGACAACACCGGCTGGCAGTTCAAATACCTCACTCGCGGCGGCGGCTATTATTTCAACGTCGGCTGCTCCGACATGATCATCAAGGGCGACATCGCGCTGAAGCAATTTTCCGATCTCGACACGTTCACGCCCGACGGCGCCAAAATGAAGGCCGGCGAGATCATCAAGGCCGATCTTGTCGTGCTGGCGACCGGCTATCGGCCCCAGGAGGAGCTGGTGCGAAAGCTGTTCGGCGCGGCGGTCGAAAAACGCGTCGGCACGATCTGGGGCTTTGGCGAGGAGCAGGAGCTGCGCAACATGTATACCCGCACCGGCCAGCCGGGCCTCTGGCTGATCGCCGGCGGCCTCGCGCAATGCCGCATCGGCTCGAAGCATCTGGCGCTGCAGATCAAGGCGATCGAGGAAGGGCTGCTGCCGCGCTGACGCTTACCATTCGCCGTGATCGAGTATTTGCCGGGCAAGGAAGGACTCCGCTCGTTGCCAGGCCGCATCGTTGTCGCCGCGGAAACTGATGTAGCGGTCGAACACGACTTTCCGCGCCTTCACGTCGATGACGTCGAATTTCGCCTGCTGTATCAGCGTGCTCATCTTGTGAAAGCGGCCAATCAACAGATGGGTGGCGCCGGCCTCCTTCGCCTTGGCCAGCAATTGACTGTCATTCAAGTCGCCAACCGAGCAGGCGTTTGGCGGACATTCAAGCGCAGCATTCGCGATCTTTCCGCTCGCCGCCAATTCGCTGCGCAACGCGGCTTCGAACTCACGCAGCCGCCGCCGATGCTCGGCGCTTTGATCGATCACCTCACCCGAGGTGTCGACATAGTAGATTTCGGCGACGGCTAACACGAGCGTCGGCGTCTGCGCCCGACTTTCCCGGACCGAGCAGGCGCAGACAGCAGCGGCGGCAGTCAACGCGAGACTCAGCGCGCGTAATTTCATCAGATTTCCCATCGCGATTGGTTCCTTTCGGCGGCGTCATTCGTTCACTACTCAAGCAGGCGGCGCTCGATCAGCCAGCGCGCGCCGCGGCTCCAGGCCACGTTGGCGCCCATGCGCAGGTCGGTCTGCTTGACGTCCACCAGCGCGCCGGACCGGGCATCGCGTATCTTGTACGTCACCGCATATTCCGTCCGGGTGATGCGACTGACAATCGCGATCATCGACTGGTCGGCGCCGAGGCCGGCGGCAATCTTGGCGTCGCAGCCATCGCAATCGCGCAGTTTGCCGGCCTTTGCCGTCGGCTCGTTCACGGCGCCGACGTCGACGAGCAGGTAGCGGCCGGATTGCGCGATCAGCCGCCGCGCCTCTTCCGTCGCGAGCCGCAACTGCTCTCGGTCGATCTCGTCGGGCGGGATGGAGGCGGCGCCGGCGCTGAAATCCTCGAGTTCAAACGGAAAGACGGCGATCTTGATTGCAGCCGGCGCCGCCGTTGCGGCCGCCAGCGGCGCTGCAAGCGACATTGCCGAGGCGAGGATGGACGCGATGTAGCGCATAGGGAGCCCTCGGGACTGAGAAAGCCACGTTAGTCCAATCCATGTCGCCGATCCGCCGCCACGCCGATATGGCGACCGTCCCGCGATCGGGCGGGCAAAATGCCCGATCTTTCGCCGCCCACTTTCTTCCCGGCAACATTTGCTCCTATAGTCGCGGCACAGGGAGGACGTTTGCGACAGGCACCCGACGACATGGCGGGCCCGGCGCGCGCCGTCGATTTGAAGCTGCGGCTGACGTTGCGCGTCGCGGCCGTGGCCGCGATGTGCTTTGTCGCCGTCGCCGCCTACGCCCTGGTCGACAGCGACAGGGTGGCCAGGGCCAAGGCGAGCCATATCGCCGAAATCGCGGCGAGAGACCTTTCGCTGCAGCAATCGCAGGTGCGGTGGCTCTCGGTGTCCATCGGCGCCAGCCCTGATTTGCAGCGGGTCGCGGCGCTGATGGAGCCCGGCCTGTGCATCGCCTATCGAGACAACGCCGGAGCCTTTCTTCAGGGCATCTGCAGCGGCGCGCCCGCCGACGAGGTTTCCGCGCCCGAAAGTTTCGCCGTGCTCTATCGCGCCATCTTTCGTCCGGGCCAGCCGATCGCGATGCCTGTCCTGGTCGAGGGAAATCCGCGCGGTGTGGCGGTCGCAACCTTCGATGCGGCGGCGCAGATCGGCCAGAGCTGGCGCGAGGCAAGCCGCCTGCTCGCCATCATGGCGTTCGCGCTGGCCGGTCTTTGCCTTGCCGTCTATGCCGCGCTGGCGCGCGCGCTGCGGCCGACGCTGGCGATCGAGGCTGGGCTGAAGCGGCTGGCGGCAAACGATCTTTCGGCGCGCCTGCCCCACTTTGATCTCGCCGAATTGTCGGCGATCTCCACCGTCTTCAATACGCTCGCGCAACGGCTGCAGGCGACGCTCGCCGAGCGCAACGCGTTGACGCGGAAGCTGATCGAGGTGCAGGACGAGGAACGTCAACGCCTTGCGCGCGAATTGCACGACGAATTCGGCCAATCGCTTACCGCGATCGCCGCCCAGGCCGCCTCTGCCGCCCATACGGCGGAGCGTGAATGTCCGCCTCTGCTTGGAGAGTGCCGGGGTATTTCGCGCACCACCGCCGGCCTGATGGAAACGCTGCGCGGCGCGCTGGTGCGGCTGCGTCCGCCCGACATCGATGAACTCGGTCTCACGCTCAGCCTCGAAAGCCTGGTTGCGAGTTGGAACGGCTACGAGAAGGGACGCACCCGCTTCGAGATCGCCATCGTCGGCGAGGTCGACGACCTGCCGCCCGCCGTCTCGGCCAATCTCTATCGCATCGCGCAGGAGGCGATCACCAACGCGGCCAAGCACGCGCAGGCCCGCCGCGTGCAATTGCGCCTCGAGGCCGCCGCGGCCGACATCATCCTGACGGTCGAGGACGATGGCACCGGCGGCGGCAATCCGGAACCGAAGACCGGCATGGGCCTGCTCGGCATGCAGGAGCGGGTGACCTCCCTCGGTGGCACGTTGCGGTTCGAGCGGCCGCCTGGGGGCGGCGCCCGCCTTGTCGTCAGCATCCCCAATGTGGGAGCGATGTCTTGAAGACGGCCGACACCGGCAGCCGCACGCGCGTGATGCTGGTGGATGACCACGCCATCGTGCGCGAGGGCTACCGCTCGCTGTTGCAGAAGCAGGATGGCCTCTTGGTCGTCGCCGAGGCAGACAGCGGCGCCGAGGCCTATCGCGTCTACAAGGAGGCCATGCCCGACCTCGTCATCATGGACGTGGCGATGCCCGGCATTGGCGGCGTCGAGGCCATCAGGCGCATCCGGCAATGGGACAAGTCCGCGCGCATCCTCGTGTTCTCGATGCACCAGAGCGCCGCCTATGCGATCCAGGCGATCAAGGCCGGCGCACGCGGCTTCGTCACCAAGAGCAACCCGCCCGACGCGCTGCTGCGCGCGATCGCCGAGGTCATGGCCGGGCGCATCGCCCTCAGCCCCGACATCGACCACGAGCTCGCCATCAGCCGGCTCGCCGACGAGCCTTCGGCCGTGGAGGCGCTCAGTCCGCGGGAATTCGAAATCCTGCGCATGCTGCTGGCGGAGAAATCGGTGGATGAGATCGCCGATACGCTGCATATCAGCGTCAAGACCGCGGCCAACACCCGCTACCAGATCCGCGCCAAGCTCGGCGTCGCCTCCGACATCGAGCTGGTGCGCCTGGCGCTGCGGCAGCGGATCATCGCGGTGGAGGACATGGAAGGCTAGCCTGGAGGAAACGTGCCATGCGCAAATTGCCCTCGTACTTCCCGCGGGTCTCTGCGACACTCCCGGCCAACAAATACGATTGGGGAGAAGCGCATGCCGGCAATCCTGGGCTCGGGCGAGCACCGTTACCGCGTCGTCGAAAACTGGGCGAAGCTGCCGGACGGCTGGCGCCTCACCGACGTCGCCTCCGTTGGCGTCGACAGCAAGGACCGCATCTACGTCTTCAACCGCGGCGACCATCCGATGGTGGTGCTGGACCGCGAGGGCAATTTCATCAAGAGCTGGGGCGAAGGCCTGTTCAACCGCGCGCACGGCCTGCACATCGACGCCGACGACAATCTCTATTGCACCGACGACGGCGACCACACCGTGCGCAAGTGCACCGTTGACGGCAAGGTGCTGCTGACGATCGGCATCCCGAACAAGCCGGCTCCGTTCATGAGCGGCGAGCCGTTCCACCGCTGCACCCATACCGCGCTGTCGCCTAAGGGCGAGATCTACGTATCCGACGGTTACGGCAATGCCTGCGTCCACAAATATTCGCCTGACGGAAAGCTCTTGAAGACCTGGGGCGAGCCCGGCACCGATCCCGGCCAGTTCAACATCGTGCACAATATCGCCACCGATGCCGACGGCTGGGTCTATGTCGCCGATCGCGAGAACCACCGCGTGCAGGTGTTCGACGGCAACGGCAAATACGAGACGCAGTGGAATTTCCTGCACCGGCCATGCGCGTTGTGTTGCTGCGGCGGCAAGCAGCCGACCTTCATCGTCGGCGAGCTCGGGCCCGGCATGCCGGTCAACCGCAAGGTGCCCAATCTCGGCCCGCGGCTCTCGATCGTCGACGCCAGGGGCAAACGCATCGCCCGACTCGGCGGCGAGAACGGCCCGGGGCTGGAAGCGGGCAAGTTCCTTGCTCCGCACGGCATCGCGCTGGATTCCAAGGGCGACATCTATATCGGCGAGGTCGGCGTCACCGACTGGAAGACCAGCTATCCGGATACGCCGATGCCAGCGGAGGTCGGGATCTCACGCTGCCTGCAGAAACTGGAGAAGATCTAGCCGGTCAGCTTTCGCCGACCGCTTCGCGCCTGCGCTTCTCGGACTCTTCGGCATAACGCCGCATGGCGTGGGCTTCGGTCAGGATCCCGATCGGGCGATGTTCTCCGCCGGTTTCGACGACCGCCAGCGACTCCGCCTCGGCGGCATCGAACACGCCGATCGCTTCCTGGATGTTCATCGCGGGATACAGCACCACGCTGCGGTGATGCAGGATGCCGAGCAGCCCCTTGCCCGTCGCGATATCAGGCGCATGCGCTTCTGCGATCAGCACCAGCCCGACATAACGGCCCTCTCCATCGACCGCCACTACCTGCGTCTTCGAGCCGAGCGGAAACTTCTCTCTGAATTCCTCGATCCGGATATCGGCATTGACCGTGGTCAGGTCAGCGCGCATCAGGCGGGCGACCGTGAGATCCCGCAGCCAGCCGACATCGGCGGCGCTGCGAATGGTCTCGCCGCGCAGATGAAACCGCCAGGTCGCGAATGAATAGCCGAACAGTTCGCGGGTGATCAGGGTCGAGATGATGACCGCCACCAGCACCGCGGTGGTGAGCCAGAGATTGCCGGTCGATTCCAGTGCGATGAACGACATCGTCAGCGGCCCGCCGATCACGGACGCCGACAGCGCGCTCATGCCGATCACGGCATAGACTTTCAGTTCAAGTCCGAGGCTAGGCACGAGCGCGTTTGCCCCCGCTGCAAATAGCTGGCCGCCCAGCGCGCCCATCAGCAGGGTGGCGAAGAACAATCCGCCGCGGAAACCGCTGCCGAGCGAGACGATCGAGGCAATGGCCTTCAGGATGAAAATGCCGGCGATCAGAGCCAGGGGCAGCGAGACGATCCCGGTAAAATGCAGCGCGCCATGTCCTGATGACATCACCTGCGGCGTCAGCAGCGCCATCAGGCCGACGGCAAGACCGCCCAGCGCGGGGCGCAACGGTGGCCAGAGTCGGATCTTCGCCAGCAAGGTCTCGCACAGCGCCACGCCGCGCATGATCGCGATGCCGCACAACCCCGCCAGCGCTCCGAACAGGGCGGCGACGGCCAGATCTCGCCCCAGCACGTTCCCAACCGGATGAACCCCGATGCCGAGCGAGAGCGCGGTAAATCCGTGGGTGACGAAATAGCCGGCAACAGCGGCGACCCCGACGGGCGTCAGGCTGGCGGCCGTATATCCCCCGATCACCAGTTCGAAGGCATAGAAGGCGCCCGCGAGCGGCGCCCCGAACGCGCCCGCGATCGCGGCTGCGGCGCCACAGCCAACCATCACGCGCTGATCGGCGCGGCGCAGGTGAAACGCGCGTCCCAACGAGGCGGCCAGGCCGCTCGACAGTTGGGTATACCCGGCCTCAAGCCCGACCGACGCGCCGACCCCGCTGGACCAGATGGTCTGCAGGGCCACGATCACACTGCCTCGAAACGACATCCGGCCGCCATGCAGCGCATTGGCCTCGATCGGATCAATCTCGCGCGCCGGCCGCCAGCGTAGTAGCCACAGGAAGGCGAGACCGAGCAGCAGGCCGCCTAGGCTCGGTACCAGCAGAGCGCGCAGCGGATCGATGGCGGTCTGGCTCGAGAGCCGATCGCGGATCGAAATGTCGAACAATAGTGCGTGAAGCCCGGCCACGGCGATGCTCATCGCCAGCACCACGCATCCACCGATGGTTCCCACCAGCGCGGCGAGCACGACCAGGCTGGTTTCATGCGCGCGAACGAACGCTCGCAGCCGCCGTGGCGCCTCCAGATAGCGGGTCTTGACGATCATGTTCCGGATCCGTCGGCGAGCGAAGGCCGCCCCAAGGGCCTCGTTTAGCTTTCTTAGCGCCTGTGATCCATTTGGGCGAGATCATGGCGGCAGCGGATAAGCCCCGGAATGCTCTTCACAATCCCGTCACGCTGCCTGTAGTATGCAGGGCGCATGCTGCTTCGCAGCTAACATGGGGGTCAGGAGCGTTACTTGAACGCACATGTCTCGCAGGGCGGTTGGCCGGTATTGGTGCTGAATGCGGATTTCCGGCCGCTGAGCTACTATCCGCTGTCTCTCTGGTCGTGGCAGGACGCGATCAAGGCGGTGTTCCTCGATCGCGTCAATATCGTCGAGCATTACGATCGGGCGGTGCATAGCCCGAGTTTCGAAATGCAGCTTCCGAGCGTGGTGTCGCTCAAATCCTTCGTCAAGCCGACCACGCATCCCGCCTTCACCCGCTTCAACGTCTTCCTGCGCGACCGCTTCGTCTGCCAGTACTGCCACGCGCATGACGACCTCACCTTCGATCACATCATCCCGCGCAGCAAGGGCGGCCAGACCACTTGGGAAAATGTCGTCGCCGCCTGCTCGCCGTGCAATCTGCGCAAGGGCAATCTGACGCCGCAGCAGGCGAAGATGTTTCCGAGGCAGACGCCCTACGCGCCGACCGTGCATCAGCTCCACCGCAACGGCCGGCTGTTCCCGCCGAACTATCTGCACGATAGCTGGCTGGATTATTTGTACTGGGACACCGAGCTCGATCCGTAGGGCCAGCCGGCTCGTTCGATCTGCATTTTCTGCGCCTGCATCCAGCGCCTTGCGGCGCGATCGGGTTATCGGAGAACCCCGCGGACGATTTTCGGTGCTGGCGGCATGACGCGCCTGCGCTTCCCTCGGCGTGCGAGCAAACACGTGTCATAACAGATCGGCACCTCCCTTCACTCCCCCGTCCAATTCTGCCACGATGGCTTCGAGGCGCCCGCCTCGCCACAACCACAAGAGCGGCATCAACACCCCCCGGAAAACGCCCCATGCTGATTCCCATCGCCGACGTGCCACGCTGGTATGCCGAACGGAAGCCAAAGGACACCATCGCGGTCAGTCACGGGACTGACGCCATCACCTGGGAGCAACTCGAACGCAACGCCAACGCCCGCGCCCGCGCCTTTGCCGCCAAGGGCGTGAAGCCCGGCGATTTCGTCGCCATCGGGCTTCCGAACAGCAATGTGTTCTTCGAAACCACCTTCGCGGTGTGGAAATGCGGGGCGACGCCGACCTCGCTGACCTGGCGGCTGCCGCGCGGCGAAGCCGCCGCCGTGCTCGACATTCTCAAGCCGTCGCTGGTGGTCGGCGGCCAGGCGGACTGGAACGCGCCGAATTCGCTGCGGGCCGATTTCGTGCCGGAAGGCTTCTCGGACGAGCCGGTGAACAATCCGGTCGCGCGCTACTGGAAGGCCATGACCAGCGGCGGCTCGACCGGCCGGCCCAAGGTGATCCTCGATCACATGCCGGCGGTGATCGAGACCACCGCCCCTTCCGCGCTCGGCATTCCGCAGGACGGCTCGCTGCTCAATCCGGGGCCGCTCTATCACAACGCGCCGTTCATCGTATCGCATACCGCGCTGTTCAACGGCGGCCGCGTCACCGGCCTCGTCAAGTTCGATGCCGAGGAGACGCTGCGGCTGATCGAGACGAACCGCGTGCAATGGGTGAATTTCGTGCCGACCATGATGCACCGGATCTCGGCGCTGCCCGACGAGGTGCGCAACCGCTACGACGTTTCCAGCCTGCAGATCGTGTTTCACATGGCCGCTCCCATGCCGCCCTGGCTGAAGGAGAAATGGATCGAGTGGCTGGGACCTGAGCGCATCTACGAACTCTATGGCGGTACCGAGCGGCAGGGCGCCACCATCATCTCCGGCACCGAATGGCTGGCGCACAAGGGCTCGGTCGGCAAGATCGGCGACACCTGCCGTCTCAGGATCATCGGCGAGGACGGCAACGACGTCGCCCCGGGCGAGACCGGCGAAATCTATTTCCTGCCCAATGACGGTCCCGGCAGCACCTATCACTATCTCGGCGCTGCGCCGAAACGCCGCGCTGACGGCTGGGAATCGCTCGGCGATATCGGCCGGCTCGACACCGAGGGCTATCTCTATCTCGGCGACCGGCTCGCCGACATGATCCTGCGCGGCGGCGCCAACATCTATCCGGCGGAGGTCGAGGCAGCGGTATCAGAGCATCCCGACGTGCGGTCCTGCGTCGTCGTCGGCCTGCCCGATCCGGAATTCGGCCAGCGCGTGCATGCCATCCTCGAACTCGACGGCAATGCCGATGCGCAGGTCGTCGCCGACGGCATGGCCGCGTTCCTTTCCGACCGGCTCAGCCGTTACAAGCATCCCGAGAGCTTCGAGGCCGTCAATGTCGGCCTGCGCGACGATTCCGGCAAGGTTCGCCGCACCTTGCTGCGCGATGAGCGCGCCGGCTGGCTGCAGGAGAGCCGCGATTTCCGGATCATGCCGGCCCGGGAGCGGGCGGGAGCGGATTGAATAGTCGCGCAACATGTCGATCCCGGCCTCGTCGTGGCCTTGCGCCTCGCCGGCATTGCGGTTGCGCGTCGTGCATTCATCATCGGGAACTTGCATGGAAGCCGCCCCGGAACGGCGAAGATGCCGTGCTGAGGCCACACTTGTGAACAGGGCGGTGAATAAGAGTCGCGCGGCGGCGCGGTTTGCGCGACACTTTCAAGACGGCAGCTTGCAGCCTAGATTGGTGGCAATTGCTTTTCGCGCGCCGCCTCGCCAGGAGACCATTCCATGCCCTCTTTGACCGAATGGAGAGTGCCGCCCGCCAACCAGCCGCGCCCGGGCGATTATGCCTTTGACCTCGACAAGATCCTCTCCTCCGTGGTTGGCCTGCATTCGATCGTTGCACCCGACGCCTTCACCGCGGAAACGCTCGGCACTGAACGCGCAGGCAACGGCGTGGTGATCGAGCGCGGCCTGGTGCTGACGATCGGCTATCTGATCACCGAGGCCGAATCGGTCTGGCTGCATCGTGGCGACGGCCGCGTGGTAGAGGGACATGCGCTCGGCTTCGATGCCGAATCCGGCTTCGGCCTGGTGCAGGCGCTCGGCAACCTCGATCTCGATCCGCTGCCGCTCGGTTCTTCCGCTGCCGCGCAAGTCGGCGATCGCGTGGTGGTCGGCGGCGCCGGCGGACGCACGCGCTCGGTCGCCAGCCATATCGCGGCCAAGCAGGAATTCGCCGGCTATTGGGAATACCTGCTGGACGAGGCGATCTTCACCCATCCCGCGCATCCCAATTGGGGCGGCACCGGGCTGATCTCGGGCCGCGGCGAATTGATCGGCATCGGCTCGCTGCAGCTTGAACGCGAGCGCGACGGCAAGGCCGAGCACGTCAACATGATCGTGCCGGTCGACCTGCTGAAGCCCGTGTTCGACGACATCAGGAAATTCGGTCGCGTCAACAAGCCGGCCCGGCCATGGCTCGGCATGTTCACCACCGAAATCGACAACCGCGTGGTGGTGGTCGGCATCGCCAGCAAAGGACCGGCCGGACGCGCCGAATTGAAGACCGGCGACGTCATCCTCGCCGTCAACGGCGACAAGGTCACGAGCCAGACCAGCTTCTATCGCAAGCTCTGGTCGCTCGGAAATGCCGGCGTCGACGTGCCGCTCACGGTCTATCACGAGGGCCTTACCTTCGACGTCGTGCTGGCCTCGACCGACCGCGCCAAGCTGCTGAAGGCGCCAAGACTTCATTGAACAAGACTTCATTGATCAAGGCTTCATTGATCAAGGCTTCATTGAACAAGGCTTCATTGAATTAGGTCTGCATTGAGCCAACAGGCCCCGCTGAACACAGAGAGTACCCGATGAGCGAGGCTGTGGTGGACGACATCGTGGCCGTGCTGCCGCCGCTGCTGCACTCGCTGGAAGCGCTCGGCTTCGTCGCGCGCTACCTCAATCCGCCGGATTTCGACCGGGTGATGGAGGCGGCCGGCCAGCCGGACGACGCGCTGCGCGCGGTCCGGCCAAGGCTGGCGGAATGGCCCGCGCAATTCGCCGACATCAGGACGCCGCTGGAGACGGCGAGCGACGCGGCGCTGGCTGCGTTCGCGGGCCTGCGCCTCGTCCAGAACGGCAATGGCGATTTCGTCAGTCTGTTTCGTGCGCTGCGCTACGCGCCGCGTGCGCAGGAGGCGCTCTATGCGCTGGCGGCGAGATTGCCGCCGGTGGGCGAATTCTTCGTCGATCCCGCGCTGCGCGGCGATGAAGATCTTGCGGCAAGGCTGGCGGCGCCTGCCAACGAGAACACCGGCATCTTCCACACCGATAACGAGCCGGGCAGCCGCGGCGGCTTCTCGCTCTATGTGCCGGAATATTACACGCGGGAGCGCCCTCTTCCGCTGGTAATGGCGCTGCACGGCGGCAGCGGCAACGGCCGCGGCTTCCTGTGGAGTTGGCTGCGCGATGCCCGCAGCCGCGGCGCGATCCTGGTTGCACCGACCGCAACAGGTTCGACCTGGGCGCTGATGGGCGACGACACCGACACGCCGAATTTGATGCGCATCCTGGAATCGGTGCGGGCGCGCTGGAATGTCGATCCGGAGCGGATGCTGCTGACCGGGATGAGCGACGGCGGAACGTTCTGCTACGTGACCGGGCTCGATCGCGCCTCGCCGTTCACCCACCTCGCCCCTGTCGCGGCGACGTTCCATCCGCTGATGGCAGAGATGGCCGACGCCGATCGGTTGCGCGGCCTGCCCGTGCATATCGTGCATGGCCAGCTCGACTGGATGTTCCCGGTGCAGGTGGCGCGGCAGACCGCGCAGGCGCTCACGGCGGCCGGTGCCGATGTCACCTACCGCGAACTCGATGACCTCAGCCATACCTATCCGCGCGAGATGAACGCGGAGATGCTGCAATGGCTGCGCGGCGCGTGAATGCGGAACCTTCCTCCGGCGCCGGCGTTGTCAGGCGCAACGGAGGAACTGCCATGCAGACGTTTGTCGGAATGATCCTGGGTGCACTGCTGCTGGTGTGCGGCATCTATGTCTACGATTCCATGCAGACGTCGACCGTGGCGAACGGCCAGGTCGCACAGGCCAACCGCACCATTGTCAACTGGGATGTGGCGAAGGCCGATTGGGACAGGCTGAAGACGCGCGCCCAGGAGGACTGGGTGAGGATTTCGTCGCGGTAATTTGTGAACTATGTCTCAAGAGGCGTCCGGACGAGGACGCCTCTTTCTTTGACCTACCATTATGAACGGACGCCGCGCGGATCGATCGCGCGGTTCGTAGTCGATCTCGCCGCGCGAAATGCCGATATCCATTAGCTCCCGGTCAGTCAGGTCATTCAGGCCGGTCCGCAATTTCTCGAACTTGCGCCACTCCAGAATCCCCCCCAAAGAGCGCTTGACCTCCGGCTTACATTTTCCTCACCGACGGCTTATTCTTTGCCTCGCACCAGGGAGCCCCCAAAGCCGCTGGGGAATAGCACTTTGCGTTATGTGTTCGAGGATTATTCATTCGACACAGACCGGCGCGAGCTGCATCGCGGGGCGGAATCCGTTAGCGTTGCGCCACAAGTTTTCGACCTGCTCGATTATCTGATCCGCAACAGGCAGCGCGTCGTCAGCAAGGACGACCTCATCAATGCGGTTTGGGATGGACGTGTCGTTTCAGATGCGGCGCTCACGACCCGGTTGAATGTCGTTCGAGCCGTGATCGGCGATTCCGGCCAGGAGCAGCGGCTTATCAAGACATTGCCGCGCAAGGGCTTCCGGTTCATCGGACCGGTGCTGGAGCTGGACACGCGGGAATCCACATCGGCCGCCGGCAGGCCGGCAGAGTCGCACCAACCATCCCTCACCCTCCCCGACCGGCCCTCGATTGCGGTGCTGCCGTTCCAGAACATGAGCGGCGACCCCGATCAGGACTATTTTGCTGACGGCATGGTCGACGACATCATTACGGCCCTCTCCCGGTTCAAGTTCTTGTTCGTCATCGCCCGCAATTCGAGTTTTGCCTACAGGGGCCCGGCCGTCGACATCAAGCGAGTCGGGCGCGAACTCGGCGTTCGTTATGTTCTGGAGGGCAGTGTCCGCAAGGACGCCGGAAGGGTTCGCATCGCCGGGCAGTTGATCGACGCAGACACCGGCGCGCACGTATGGGCGGATCGGTTCGAGGGAGAGTTCGGCGATATCTTCGCGCTCCAGGATGAAGTGACGATGAATGTCATCGCGGCCATTCGGCCCAAATTGCTGGAAGTCGAAATCGAACATGCGGTGCGCCAGCCGAATGATCTCAGCGCGTACGACCTCTATTTGCGGGCAACGCCGCATTATTATTCGATGACCGCGGAGGGGGCCGCGGAGGCCACCCGGCTGCTCGCGCGCGCTCTGGAGATTGACCCGCGATACAGCGTCGCGGCCTCACTGGCGGCCACCTGTCATATCCTGAAGCTCATCCACGGTTGGTCTGCTGATCCACAGGCGGAGATCGGCGAGGTAATGCGGCTTTCCCAATTGGTGCTCAGCATCGACGAAAATGACCCGGAGACCCTGTCGGCCGTTGGGTTTGCAAAGGCTTACATCAGCGGCGACTTTGCGGCTGCGATAGAGATGGTCGATCGCGCTGTCGCGCTTAATCCCAATTCATCCATGGCGTGGGGCTATCGCGGCACCACTTGCCTCATTGCCGGACGCCCCGAGGACGCACTACAAAGTCTTGGACGATCCATGCGCCTGAGCCCGCTCGATCCGATGCTTTACAACCTGCAGGCATTCATGGCGGTCGCATTCATCAATCTCCGCCGCTTCGATGACGCGGTGGCTGCAGCCGAGACTGCGCTTCACAAGAAGCCAAATTTCATGCTGACCCATCGCTGCCTTGTGGCAGCGCTCGCGCATCTGGGTCGGCATTCCGAGGCGAAGCAAGCAGCCGTCCGGCTGCTCGAACATGAGCCCGATTTTCGCATGTCCATCTGGGCCGACCGCACGCGTCAGTGGCCTACCGCGCTACTCGCCGAAGGCCTCCGCAAAGCAGGACTTCCTGAGTGATGCGCCGTCTTCAACAAATGTCGAGCTAATTGGCCTTCTTCGCCTTGCGTGCGTCGGCAATCACCGCCTCGAATTGCGCCATGGTGAGGATACCCGGCACGCGGAACTTGCCGACGATGAACGACGGCGTTCCCTTGAAGCCGAACGCGATCGCCTGCGCGTGATTGCGGGCGAGAATGGCGTCGATCGCCTTGGCATTCGTCGCGGCGTCGCGGTTCAGGCGATCCATGTCGATGCCGGCGCCATCAAGCAATTCGCGGATGCGCGGCTCGGTCAGCTTCGAGCTGACGCCGATCATCGCCTCGTGCGCGGCCATGTACTTGCCCTGGTATTTCGCCGCCAGCGCCATTCGCGCCGCAAATTTCGAGATGTCGCCGAGGATCGCCCAGTCCTTCAGCACCAGGCGGACCTTGCCGTCATCCTGCACCACCTGCTGGATCTCGGGCGCGATCTTGCGGCAATACGGGCAGTTGTAGTCGAACCATTCGACGATATTGACATCGCCGTCGAGATTGCCTGTTGCGGGCACGTCGGGGTCGCGCAGCACCAGCGCCTCGTTGAGCACGTCGTCGCTGCGCTGCGCAAATGCCGGCCGCGACGCGGTACCGAGCAGGGCCGCGCCCGCGCCAAACAGGCCAAGCGCTTCGCGCCGTGTGTGCATTGAACGGGTCCCGGCCGGTCGGTTCGATCGCATCATCTTTGTCTCGCGAGGGGCTGCCATTTCCCGTTGTTACGGATGAAACAGGGATATGTTACGCGCCAGCATATAGATCGCTACCGCAATAATGACCATGGCGAACACGATATTGAGGGCGCCGCGGCGCCCGGCCAGATGACGCCCGGAACGCGTGCCGGCCAATCCGCCGGCGATGCCGCCCGCCACGAACAGCCCCGCCAGCGCCCACGAGACCAGCCCGGACCAGGCATAGCTCGCGGCCGTCGTCATGCCGAAGGCGGTGACCGCGACCAGCGAGGAGGACACCGCGTTCAGGATCGGCATGCCGGTCGCCAGCATCAGGGCCGGCACGATCAGGAAGCCGCCGCCGATGCCGAAGAATCCGGATATCGTTCCGGTCGCAAGCCCAAGGCCGATGATCGCCGGCATGTTCGACATCGAGACCTTGACGTCGGGCAGGCCGATCCGTGAGCGCGTCTTCAGCATCAATAGCGCGATCACGATCATGATCAGCGCGAACAGCGCCAGCAGCCTCTCACCGTCCATCATCTTGCCGAGGATCGAGCCGCCGAAGGCCCCGAGCATGCCGGACGCGGCGAAGATCAGCGCGACGGACCAGATCACGGTACCGCCGCGCGCATGGTTGGACAGGTTGATCCCGGCGTTTGCCGCCACCGCGATCGCGCTGGTGCCGATGGCGACGTGGGGCTCCGACACGCCGACGAGATAGACCATCAGCGGCACCGCCAGGATCGAGCCGCCGCCGCCGACGAGGCCGAGCGAAAACCCGACCAGCGCCCCCGACGCCAGCCCCAGCGCGCCCTGCGCGGCCGTGATGATCAAGTTGAACGACTCTGTTGCACCGGCGCGACCATAGAAGGAATTCTTATGTTCTGCTATGCCGATAGCATGAATATGCGCTGCAACAGGCTCAGACCGGCGCGGGCGTCCTGTCCTTGACGGCAGCCTCCCGGGGCGCCAAGGCCATCAGCGTGCCGCTCATGGTCGCGATCAGGGTCTCGACGCCGTCATGCTCCGCATAGGCGCGCGCCTCGCAGATGGTGAGCGTACGGCCCGGCTTGACGACATTGGCGCGGAAGGCGAACCGCCGGCCGCGCGCCGGCGCCAGCAGGTTGGTCTTGAACTCCACGGTGAGGATGCCCGATCCCGCCGACATCAGCGTGACGGCGGCGATGCCGCAGGCATTGTCGAGCCCTGCGGTGATGATTCCGGCGTGGATGAATCCGTGCTGCTGGGTGAACTCGGCCGAATAGTCCATCGCAAGATCGACCTCGCCCGGTTCCAGCCTGACAATGGAGATGCCGAGCGTCTTCATCGCGCGCTGCTGCTCGAACGTCTCGATCGAGATTGCGCGGTAGTCCGGGCTCTTCGGCTGGAAGCGCGCCATCCTGGTCACGCTATCGCCGGTTCGAGGATAGGTCGCGTCCGTCTCCATCGTTCGCTCCCGCTTGTTTTCGATCTTGATACGGTAGCGTATCACAGCTCGGCCAGGTTAGCAATACGCCAGCGTATCGGAGAATCGGCGAACCATGAGCGACCCCAAGGCGAACCCCAAGGCGGACACCAAGACGGAAGTGCGCAGCGAGAGCTGGATCGAAGCCGGGCTTGAGGAAATCGCCCGGACCGGCGTCGAGGGCGTGCGGGTCGAGGTGCTGGCCAAGAATCTCGGCGTCACCAAGGGCGGCTTCTACCGCCGCTTCCGCGACCGCGCCGCGCTGCTGGAGGCCATGCTGCAGCAGTGGAGCGCGGGCCGCATCGCCGCGATCGAACGACACACCAGCCTCGACGGCGCCACCGCCCGCGAGCGGCTGAGAGCGCTGATCGCGCTCTATTCCGAGCGCATGAATACCGAAGGCATGGCGGTCGAACTGGCGATCCGGCAATGGGCCCGCGCCGACGAGTTGGCCGCCAATGCGGTCGCCGGCGTCGATGCGGCGCGGCTGAAGAATGTCGGGCAGCTCTATCGCGCCACCGGCCTGGCGGCCGAGGAGGCCGACGCGCAGGCCTTCCTGTTCTACTGCTTCGTGTTCGGCCAGAGCCTGCTGTTTCTCGAACGCGGCCAGCGCAAGCGAGCCCAGCTGGTGGCGAAGTCGGCCGAGACGCTGCTCCGCGAGATCTAGGCGCGACCGGAGCTTCCGGCCGCGCCTGTCATTGATTACGCTCAGGCAGAGCCCTTCAGCTTCTTCGAGCATTCGCTGTAATAGCCGCCGCCCTTCTGGATCCACTTCATGCCGCCATTGCCGTTGCCGGCCTTGTTGGCGTTGTATTGATCGAGGCAGGTGTGCATGCGCGCCTTGCCCGCCGTCTCCTTGGAGTATTTGGAATCGACGGCGTTCGGATAGACCGCGGGGCCTGCCGGCATGGCGGGCGCGGCCGCTTCTTTCTTGGATTCTTTCTTGGCGGCTTCCTTCGGTGCCGCAGCGGGAGCTGCGGCCGGTGCTGCAGCCGCCGCCGGAGCAGCCGTTGCGTCGGCGCCGCACTGCGCCTTGCGGAAGTCGTTCCACTTCTGATCGCCGAGCGTGCCGGCGGCCTTCGCCGCCTGGTACTTTGCGCTGCATTCCTGCGCGGTCAGGGCGTTGGCCTGCGTCGCCATCGCAAACGCAGCCAAACCCGACACCGCAATCACACCAAGTATTTTTGCTTGAATAGTCATCCCTGGTCTCCTTGGGGATAGTCATCTGCGGGAACCATCCTAGCGCAACTACAGCTTGCGACAACGCGAAGACGGCGTGCCGGAGCAAAATTTCGTGACGAGCGATTCCGCTTCGTTCACCCGTGGTTCAGCCTGGAGGCGCGAGGCTTGCACCCTTGTGTTCGAGCCGAGGTGTCTCATGACGAAGTTGTTTTCCCTTGCCATCGCAACCGCGGTCGCCTCCGTTCTGCTGATCGGCGCCGCGTCGGCGCAAACCACGGCTCCCGCCAAGACGGAGACCACCAAAACCGAAGCCAAGGCGCCGGCCGAGAAGAAGGCCGAGAAGCCGAGGACCACAGCCTCGCTCGAATGTTCGAAGGAAGCCGACGCCAAGGGACTGCACGGCAAGGAGCGCCGGAAATTCCGCTCCGAGTGCAAGAAGGCCGCGGCCGACAAGGCGAGGTAATCGCCTTCCCCGCTGGAATCGGGCCGCCCACCGAAGTGTCACGCGCATTGCTGCAATCGCGAGACGCATTTGTCCGGCGCGGATGGATTTGCCATAAGGCGGCGTGACCCTGATCCCCGCCCCGATATCGTCCGCCATTGCCGACCGCGCCAAGGTGCTCGGCACACTGGAGACGCTCGCCATCGGCGCCGCCGGCGGTCTGCTGTTTCTGTGGCTCAATCTGCCGGGCGGGCTGATTTCCGGCGCGATGGCCGCCGTGGGCGTCGCGGCGCTCTCCGGTCGTCCCGTCACCATGCCGGCGATCCTGACCCAATCGGTGCTGGTGCTGCTCGGCATCACGCTGGGCTCGCTGGTGTCCCGGCAACTGATCCAGCACATGAGCGCCTACCCGCTCACCATCGGGCTTTTGGCGCTGGCGACCTTCTGCTCGACCTTCGGCTCGAGCATCTATCTGCAGCGCGTGCACAACTGGGACCCGACCTCGGCGCTGCTCGCCGGCTGTCCCGGCGCGCTGTCGCAGATCACGATACTCGCCGCCGAGAAGGGCGCCGACGTCGCTGCGATCGCGGTGGTGCAGACCATGCGCGTGATCATCCTGACCGCGGCGCTGCCGCTGGTGCTGGCGCTGACCGGCGTCGCGTCGAGCGCTCCCATGAACCTGACCAGCGTCGTCGTCGCCTCGCCGCTCGGACTCGCCGTGCTGGTGGCCGCGGCCATCGCCGTCGCGCTGATGCTGCGGCTCGCGCAATTTCCGGCGAGCTGGATGTTCGGCGCGATGATCGCCTCCGCCCTGCTGCACGGCACCGGCCTGATCGAGGGCGGCCTGCCGCCCTGGATGCGCAACATCGCGCTGGTCGGCATCGGCGCCGTGATCGGCACGCGCTTTGCGCGGATCAGCAAGTCGACGCTGCTCAGCCATATCAATGCCGGGCTCGGCTCGTTCGCCGTGTCGATCGCCATCTCCGCCATTTTCGTCACGGCGGTCATGCTGGCGACCAATGTGCGCTTCGCCGACGTCGCGGTCGCCTTCGCGCCGGGCGCGATGGACGCCATGCTGGCGCTGGCGCTCACGCTGCACATCGATCCGATCTTCGTCGGCGCGCATCATCTTTCGCGTTTCGTGTTCGTCTCGATCACGATCCCGGGGATCGTGCATCTGTTCGGCCGTCCGCAGGAGGACGTGGACGATTAGCCCGTCTTCGCGGATTGGCGGGTTTTGAAGACACCCGGTCGTTATAAATCA
>NZ_DAINNI010000043.1:0-37437 GCF_036735945.1 Bradyrhizobium sp.
TCGAGCTGGTAGGAGGTGTAGGCGATGTCGGCCTGCGGCTCGCCCTTGTCGTCGAACAGGCGGATCGAGCCCGCGGTGGCGGTGAAATTGAGCGTGCGGCCGGGCAGCGCCAGCGAATGCCGGGTGGTGGCATCAGGCGGCAGCCGATGCTGTTCAGCGGTGGGTGATGGAGCCGCGGCGGCGCCGCGGCCTGCCCCGCCCTTCTGACCGGACGGGGTCGGCGATGCCGTGGCCGCCGGTTGCGGTTGCGGCGCCTGGTCGTCGGCGCGCGCGGCACTGACGCCGCACAGGATCAAAAGCGCAGCGGCAAGGCGCAGCGCCGCCCCGAATCGAAAAGCCATGTCGTCTGCTCCCTGCACGCGCGCCCCGCGACCCGACGGTTCGTTCGGATCCTGCCGCAACACTGCGACAGCGGGACGTCCTTGCACAACACGAAGGAATTCGCACGAAAATCACAATCCCGACAGTATCCCGTGAAAAAGCCCGCCACGTCCGCTGGTTGTACCCCGTGCCGGTTAGGTGCTATCGGTCGGTTCCGCTTGCTTTGCGGCCAGCCATTTTCGATCCACCCATGAAACCATTCCGGCGCTGGCGCGACTAATGAACCTGCGCTTTTCAATGGGGTTTTATCAGATGAAACGTACGATTGCTGTCTGTCTCGGCCTGATGGCGCTGGCTTCGCCCGCCGCGGCCCAGTCGCCGGTTGCGGTCGTCGAAGACGTCAAGGGCAAGGTGACCGGCGCCGAGTTCATGGACTATGTGACGCCGAAATCCGTCATCAGGATCGGTGACGATGGCTCCGTCGTGCTCAGCTATCTGAAATCCTGCCGGCGCGAGACGATCACCGGCGCCGGCACGGTGACCATCGGCACCGAGGAGAGCACCGTCGCGGGCGCCGGCGTGCTGGTGGAGAAAACCAACTGCGATCCGGCCCAGATCAATGCGACCTCGCGTGAAACGCGCGCGGTCGCGGCGACCGTGCTGCGCAGCGTCGAGGCCAAGGCGCTGCCGGAGCCGCAGCTCACGCTCTATGGTTCGTCGCCGCTGGTCGAAGCAAAAGGCCGGGGCACGCTGACCGTGCGTCGTCTCGACGTGCCCGGCGAGCGGCAACAGATCAATCTGGGCGGCACCCAGCTCAGGGGAAAATTCGTCGACTTCGCCAGCGAGAATGTTGCGCTGGTGCCCGGCGGTCTCTATGCCGCCAGCTTCAAGTCGTCGCAGATCGTGTTCCGCGTAGACGCGCAGGCCAAGCCGGGCGCGACGCCGATCGTCGGCCGCCTGCTGCGGATGGAATAGGCGTGACGGACTTCTCCGCTTGAGGATCAGGCGCAGCACGCGCAACAGGATGGTCGTCGCCGCCATAGCGCTGGTCTGCGCGGCGGCGTCGGTGTCGCCCGTGGTCAGACCGGTCCGCGGGCTCTCGCTCGATATCCTCACCGCGCTGCGCTGGGAGGTATACGGCCGGCGGCAGGATCCCGCCGCCTCCCCCACCGTCGTCATCGCGATCGACGAGGAGAGCCTGCGCACCGCCCCGTTCAAGAATTCGCCGATGCTGACCTGGACCGGCGAGATCGGCCGCGTGCTGGCGGCGACCCTCGAAGGCGGCGCCAAGGTGGCCGGCTTCGACGTGGTGATTCCGGCTTCGATCGAGCAATCCGAGATGCCGTTTGGCGATGGCATGCTGGGCGAAAAAGTTCGCGGCTTCGACCGCGACTTTCTTCGCGCGCTCGCCAGCGCATCGACCGCCGGCAAGGTGGTGCTGGGCGAGACGCTCGGCGGCAACCAGCCGGTCAGGCCGTCGCCCGGCCAGCGGATCGCGGTGCGCCAGCAGCAGAACGTCCGGGCGCTCAACGTTTTCACCGATCACGACGACATCGTGCGCCGCCTGCCGCTGAGCTTTACCGCCAACGGCGCCAGGGAGCCTTCTATGGCGGTCGAACTGGCGTCGCGGGCCTTGCGCGCCGCGCCCGAATTCGACGCCAGCGGCAGGATGACGCTGGCGGGCTACCAGGTCCCCGGCCGTGTGCCGAACACGATCACGCTGAATTTCGAAGGCGGCGCCGACGACATCCCGACCTTCTCGTTTGCCGATCTGCGCGCCTGCGCGGTCAAGAACGACAAGGACTATTTCAAGCGCTGGTTCGCCGGAAAGGTCGTTATCTTCGGCAGCGTTCTCGACATCGAGGACCGTCAGCAAACATCCAAGCGCCTTGCGACCGGGATCGAAGGCGCGCGTGCTCCCCGTTGCACCACGGAGAGCACGCCGGTGAAGGCCGGTTTCAGGACCAGCACGATCGCGGGCGTCTATATCCATGCGACCGCCGTCAACAATCTGATCCAGCAGGACGCGGTGGTCGAGCCCGGTCCGCTGGTGCGCTTTTTGATATCGGCCGTGTTTGCCGCGCTGGCCGCGGTCGCGGCGTGGCGCTTGCGGCCGCTCAGCGCGGCGTTGGCCTGGGCGGCCGTGATCGCGATCAGCGTGGCCGGCGCCACGATCGCCTTCAGCCAGGCGCTGGCGCTGCCGATCGCGGAGCCGTTCCTGGCGAGCCTGTTCGCGCTCGCCGCCACCATCGGCTTCCGTTTCGTCGTCGCCGACAAGGACCGCCGCCTGCTGCAGAAGAGTTTTGCGCTCTATCTGGCGCCGCACGTCATCAACCGCATGCTGTCGTCGAACAAGCTGCCGGAGCTCGGCGGCGAAACCCGCGACGTCACCGTGTTCTTCTCCGACATCGAAGGGTTTTCGCTGATCGCGGAAAAGATGTCGCCCGATGGGCTGATGGAGCTGATGAACGAATATCTTTCGGCGATGACCGACGTCATCGAAAGCCATGGCGGCTACGTCGACAAATATATCGGCGACTCCGTCGTGGCGGTGTTCGGCGCGCCTGCCGACGATCCCGACCATGCCGCGAACGCGGCGCGCGCCGCGCTGGATTGCTGCACGCAACTGGCCGAGCTCAACGCGTCCTCGCCGATGTTCCAGGGATACAGGCTGGCGCAGCGGATCGGCATCAATTCCGGCGAGGCACTGGTTGGCAATTTCGGATCGCGGCGGCGATTCAATTACTCGGTCATGAGCGACGCGGTGAACCTGGCCTCCCGGCTGGAGGGCGCCAACAAGTTCTACGGCACCACCATCATCGCGTCGGAGACGACGGTGGCGCTGGCGGGCGAAGCCTTCGCCTGGCGCGAGCTCGATGCCATCAGGGTCAAGGGGCGGACCGGGGCGCTGAAGATCTACGAGTTGCTGGCGCGGTCGGCTGACCTCACGTCTGCGCAGGCGCCCCTGATCGCCGACTATGCCGAGGGGCTCGCGCATTGGCGGGCCCGCGATTTCGCGCGCGCGGCGGATTGTTTCGCCCGTTCGGCCGAGATCGACCGCCCGGCGGCGCTGTTCGCCGCGCGTGCCCGGCAATTGGCGCAAAACCCGCCTGACGCGGATTGGGACCCGATTCGCTCGTTGCAGGAAAAGTGACGGTCCGATGACCGTCGATTCAGGTTACCGGCGCGAAACGGCCATCCAACCATCTCGACAAGCCTCGCCAAGGTGTATAGACGAGCGCGGCGCAATCCGGCGCCCTGAGAGTTCGTCGTCCGATGGCCACCCCCGAGCGATACGACCGGATCGCCTTTGTCGCGAGCGCCAGCACCGAAGCGCAGGCAGCCCTTCAGCAATTGACCAGGCTTTACGGCAATCAGGCTGCAGATGATGCCGACGTCGTGGTGGCGCTTGGCGGCGACGGCCTGATGCTGCAGACCCTGCACGCCCATATGCGGACGGGAAAGCCGATCTACGGCATGCATCGCGGCACCATCGGCTTCCTGATGAACGAATTCACCACCCACGATCTGCATACGCGGCTGGCGGCGGCGCGGGAATCCCTGATCAATCCGCTCCTGATGCGCGCCACCGACGCCCATGGCGCGGTGCATCTGCATCACGCCATCAACGAGGTCGCGCTGTTCCGCCAGACCAACCAGGCCGCGCATCTGCGCATCCTGATCGACGAGCACGAGCGGATGGCGGAATTGATCGCCGACGGCATCCTGGTGGCGACGCCGGCGGGCTCAACCGCCTATAATCTTTCCGCGCAGGGACCGATCCTGCCGATCAACGCCGCGCTGCTGGCGCTGACCCCGATCAGCGCGTTCCGCCCGCGGCGCTGGCGCGGCGCCCTGCTGCCCAATTCCGCCTTCGTGGTGATCGAGGTGCTCGAAGGCGAGAAGCGCCCGGTCGCGGCCGCCGCCGACCATGACGACGTGCGCGACGTCCGCCGTGTCGAGGTGTTGTCCGACAAGACGATCTCGATGCGAATGCTGTTCGACCCCGGTCACAGCCTCGAGGAACGAATCCTGCGCGAGCAGTTCGGCGCCTGACCGCATTTCGCAGCGACGACCCGCTGCGAAATGCGACGTCCAACCCACGCTATCAAGCCGGCTTCGCAACCATTCCTTAACGGCCGCCGCGATATGGTTAACAGCAGTATACCGTTTTTGCCTGGCCGGACCGGACCATGTATCGCATCGACTTCAACAAGCTGCGATTTCTGATTTGCGACGACAATCCGCATATGCGCCGCATCCTGCGGACGCTGCTGCATTCGTTCGGCGCGCGCGAGGTCTACGAAGCCGAGGACGGCGCCACCGCGCTCGAAATGTACAGCCATTACGTGCCCGACATCGTCATCACCGACTGGGCGATGCCGATCTTCGACGGGCTCGAGCTCGCGCAGATGATCCGCCAGCCGGAAGGCAAGGGCAATCCCTACGCGCCGATCATCATGCTGACCGGGCATTCGGAGAAGCGGCGCGTCACGGTCGCGCGCGATGCCGGGGTCACCGAGTTTCTGGCCAAGCCGATCTCGGCCAAGGGCCTCTACCAGCGCATTCTCAACGTCGTCGCCAATCCCCGCCCCTTCATCAAGACCAAGACCTATTTCGGCCCCGACCGCCGGCGCAACACCGTCAATGCCTATATCGGCCCCGAACGCCGCGTCGGCGGCGAGATGGAAGTGCTGCAGCAGCCGTCGCTGCTCGACAAGGCGCGATCGAACATCTGAGCTCTGGCCTGGAGACACCATCATGGCGAAGGAAAAGCCAGGAACACTGAAACCGGGTACGCAAAACCCGGCAACGCTGCAGATCAAATCGTTCGCCGATCACCACGTGATCACGCAGCCCAATCCGCTGCGCAAGGTGCTGATGCGCGTTCCCGATTCCGATCTCGACGATCCGGTCGCGCGCGCGGAGCAGGCGCTGGCCGGACTGTCAGGCGAATTCAAGAACTGGATGGCGATCGAGGCGGACCGGCTCTCGGCCGCGCATGCCGTGGTTCTCCGCCACGGGTTCACCGTCGAGAGCCGCGAAGAGTTGTTTCGCGCCGCCCATGACATCAAGGGCGACGCTGCCACCTTCGGCTTCCCTTCCGCGGCGGCCGCTGCCGAAAGCCTGTGTCGCATCATCGAACACGCGCCTGATCTCGCGCTGGTTCCGGACGAACTGATCACCCATCACATCAATGCCGTTCAGGCGATCGTGCGCGAACGCACCAAGCTCGACACGGCAGCGACGGCAAGCAAGCTGAGCAAGCAGCTTCGCGGCGTGGCGGACGAATTCCTCGTCAAGGTCAATCGCAACCGCCCCGAGCACCTCGAAGCGATCCTGGCGCCGAGCATCGTTCCGGCGGAGTAGGCTTACGGCCTTTCATTGCGTCGTCCCTGCGAACGCAGGGACCCATAACCACGGTCGTTCGTGGTTGAGCGAACGTCGTCGAGCAGCATTTCTCAATGGGATGAGCCGCAGCGTATGGGTCCCTGCGTTCGCAGGGACGACATTGAATACGTTGTGGAAGAGCTGGCTTACGCCGCGATCAGATCACGGCGCGCCGGCACAAAGGCTTCGTCGGCGACCAGTTCCTCGCAGAACGCGCGGGCTTCTTCGCGCGCGGATTCGGTGGCGAAGCGGCGCAGCAGGATCAGCAGCGGCTCGGCGGATCTGCCGTCGGTCTCGCAATGGGTCAGCACCCGCTCGACCATGCGGCGGCGCAGGCGCACGGCCTCCCCGAGCGAATCGACATAGCCGGTCTCACGGCTGGCCTCGAGCGCGACGCGGAACGCCGCAAAGGTGGTTTCCGGCAGGCCGGCGCGAACCAGCAGCGCGTGCACACCGGCGCCGCCGCGGTCGTGCAGCAGCGCGGTCACGCGCGCCAGTGGCAGATCGGCCAGTTCGGCGAGCGCCGATTCGAACAGCTCGAAATTTCCGGACAGCAATGCGCGCAGGATCAGGCCGGCGGTCAATTGGTTGGTGGCGCGCAAATGCTGCACCAGGCCAGCCATGTCGTCGCCGCGCGAGCGCGCCGCGATGTTGATGGTCGAGCGCTCGCGCGCTTCGCTTGCCAGCCGCCCTGCCCGGTCTGCGCTGAGCCAGTTGCGCGCGACGGCGAACTGCGCCAGCGTATCGGAAAGTTTGGCCACCAGCGCCGCGCGGGTCGCGGCCGGCAGGCCTTCGAGCACCAGCATCGCTTCGCGGATGGCGGCAAGATGGCCGTGACGTTCGACGATGCGGTCCCAGGAGAATGGCGCAAGCTCGGCATAGGCGTTTTCGATCAGTTCGAGCGCTGCCGCTGCGGAACCGACCTCGGCAATCGCCGCGGAGACCGACGACGGCAGGTTGATGCGGCGGGCGATCGCGCATTGCATGTCGCTGCTGCCGGTCGCGACGATATCGACGAGGTCGGCGTCGATCAGCAGCGGGGAATATTCAAGCACGGGGAGCGCGATCGTCGGTTGATCGACCGCCAGCGCCTGCACGATCGCGGCCGGCGCCTCGGAGCTGCGTGCGAACACTTCCGACATCGCCTGGCGCACCAGCGGCGATGGATCGTCGAGCAGCATCAGCAGCGCGCCCTCGGCGGCGATGCGATCCTCCTCGCTCAGATCAGAAATCAACCAGGCCCGGGCCAGCGCCCGGGTCGCCTCTGCCCGCTCGCCTGCCGGAGCGGTACGAATCCAACTGATGAACTGCCGAACGATCATGGTCTGGCTACGCAACCTCGGACGACACCGTGACGCGGTGCCACTATTAGAAAAAATAAACCATGACGCTTAACAAAGGGTTCACCATAAACGGCTGGTTTTATTGACGTTTTGTTAAGGGTGGCAAGACGCCGTCAGTAGGCGCCTGTCGGTATTCAGGCACCGCGTTGCGACGCTCATGCACGCGCGCGAGCGCGTCGTATGCCCTGCTAGCCGCTGAAGGTGCCGCTGCGGTCGCTGAACAGGTCGAGCCGGCCGGGGGCGCGGACTTCCGGCGTTGCCGATGCGACCTTGCCCCACAATTCCTGCACCGTCGGCGAGATCGGCTGGGTGCGTTCGCCGGCCTGGAACAGCGAGCGGAAGATCGGCTCTCCGGATACTGCGTCGGCTTGCGAGGTCGCGGCCACCGGCGTCACCGTGCGCTGCTCCGGAAAGCTCGAGAGATAGGCTGCGTTGTCGATCGCCATCGCCGCCGGCGCAGCGCTCGCAACCGTGACGCGCCTCGGCAGGTCGCCGCCGGCGGCCGCCATCGCCGTTTGCGTCGAGGAGGAATTGGCGGCGGATGCGTAGCGCGTGCTCAGCACCGAGTAGACTTCGGAAACGCTGCGCGCCCGTCCCGAGCGGTCATAGAAGATCGACTGGTTGGCCGCCGCCGCGTTCGGAAACATCCGCGCCGCCGACGCGTTCGGATTGTCCTCGGCGCTCTGGATCAGCTTGCCGGCGCCGCCGACGCCCATGAAGTGCGCCATATAGAGTTCGGCATCGTTCGGCCGGCGGCCGATCTTGCCGGTCAGCTTGAAGCTGTTCGATTGCGTCAGCACCCCCGCCATCGACGAGGCCGCATCGGGATCGTCGCGCAGCCGCATGATCGCGTCGCGCGCGGCGGGATCGCCGACCGAGTAGCGGCCATCGGCGTCCTTGCTGATGGCGTCGGCATATTTGCCGTAGCCGAGATGGGGGCCCGCCTCCTTCACCGTGCCGAGCCAGGTCTGGTCGATGAACTGAAACAGTCCGCGCGCCGACGAGGTGGCGGCGGCGGCCTTCGGGTTGAAATTGGATTCCATCTTCGCGGTGGCGAGCAGATATTCGAAGCTGGCGCCGGTGGTGGATGCCGCCTGCCTGATCGAGCCGGCGATTTTCGCGCGCGCGGGATCGACACCTGCCGCAGCCGTGGCACTTGCCGTGTCGATCGCCATGTCTCTGCTGCCCCGTTCCTCGCGAAACCTCGCGCGGGCTCTCAAGGCGCTGGCAATCAGCGCCTGTGCGGGGCTAAGACTGGGGCAATCATGGTTAACGGGGGGTTAAAGGCAGGGCCGTGTCACTTCCGATACACGGTATCAGGATCGAACTGCCTGTCCGCATCGACGAACGACACGCGGGTGCCGCCGTCGGCCGCCTCGATCCGGCGATAGAAGCACGAATGGCGGCCGGTGTGGCACGCGGCGCCCTGCTGCGCAACGCGGATCCAGACCGCGTCCTGATCGCAGTCCATCCGCATCTCGACCACGCGCTGGGTCTGGCCCGACGTCTCGCCCTTTCGCCACAGCGCATTGCGCGAACGGCTGAAGTACCAGGCATCGCCGCTGGCGATGGTCTTGCGCAGCGCTTCCTCGTTCATGTGCGCGACCATCAGCACGTCGCCGGTCGCGGCATCCGTCGCGACGCAGGTCACGAGGCCGGACGCATCGAATTTGGGCTGGAACACCAGCCCTTCCTCGCGTTCGTTGGTCGTTGCGGATGTGGACACCAAAGACCTCGCCGAAAAATTCCTGCGAGGTTACCGGTTCAGGCCTCGCGCCAGGGACAGGAAACGCTGCTGCTCCGCCGGGTTGTCGCGGAACATGCCGGTGAACCGGCTGGTGAACGTCGTCGCGCCATGCTTGGCGACGCCGCGCACCGACATGCAGGTATGCTCCGCCTCGATCAGCACGGCGACGCCGCGGGGCTTCAGGACCTCGTCGATCGCGGCCGCGATCTGGGCGGTCAGATGCTCCTGGGTCTGCAGGCGGCGCGCGAAGATATCGGTGAGGCGCGCCAGCTTCGACAGGCCGACCACCCGCTCCACCGGCGTATAGGCGATATGCGCCTTGCCGTAGAACGGCATCATGTGGTGCTCGCACTGCGAGGTGAATTCGATGTCGCGGATCAGGACGAAATCGTCATAGCCGGCGGTCTCGCCGAAAGTGCGGTCCAGCACCTCGGCCGGGCACTGGTGATAGCCCTGATAGAGCTCGTCGAAGGCTTCGACCACGCGGCGCGGTGTATCCAGGAGACCCTCGCGGCCGGGGTTCTCGCCGATATAGCTCAGCAAGGTATGCACCGCCTGTTCGGCCTCCCCGCGCGAGGGGCGCGGGAGGTCGGCGCGGACGGCGGCAGCCAGGAACTCTGACGGATCGAGCTCGGCGGGGCGGGCTTCCGGGGCCACATCGGGCGATTTGACTTCGGACGGCTTGCCGGCGCGGATGGATTTGATCAATGCGTCCATGTCTTCTCCGTTCGACCGGCCCCAAGGGCCGGAGTGTCACCGGGCAGACGGGGCGGATTTACCGCCGGACGCCTGAGTCCCATCCACAACAAGCTGACAGCCGGTCCGGTTTCCCTGCCGGCTCGGCTTTGGCAAACGGCCGGACTGTTTTTCCGCCGTTCCTCTCCATATATAGGACGATGAAACCCAGCCGCCAAGGGCGCTCCGAACGCCGCCCGGGACACCTGCTCTCATGCTGAACGACATCTACAACAAGCGGATCATCGAACTGGCGGGCAATATCCCCCGCCTCGGCCGCCTCCCCGATCCCCACGCCAGCGCCACCGCCCACTCCAAGCTGTGCGGCTCGACCGTCAAGGTCGACCTCAAGATGGACGGGCCCGTGGTCACGGACTTCGCCCATGACGTGAAGGCCTGCGCGCTCGGCCAGGCCTCCTCCTCGATCATGGCCAGCCATGTCGTCGGCTCGACCGCCGACGAGTTGCGCGACCTGCGAGAAACCGTCCGCAAGATGCTGAAGGAAAACGGCAGTCCGCCGCAGGGCAAATGGGCCGACATCGCCCTGCTCGAACCGGTGCGCGACTACAAGGCCCGCCACGCCTCGACCATGCTGACCTTCGACGCCGTGGTCGACGCCATCGGCCAGATCGAGGCCAGGGCCAGGCAGACCGCGCAGGCTTGAGAGCCGTCCTCATATTCCGCCGTCAGGCCCCGCGAAGGCGGGCATCCAGTACGCCGGGAACTATCGTTCGATCACTATCGCCGCGGCGTACTGGATCATCCGCTTTCGCGGATGATGACACCGTTTGGCTGGAGGCAGTTACTTCTGCGGCTGGGCCGGCTGCGCCGGGGCGTTGCCGCCGGTCGGAACCGCGGCTTCGGCGGTCTTGGTCGACTTGCCCTGTTGCGGCTGCGCCTCGCCTTCCATCGCGGAACTGACGAACCGGTCCTGCGGCTTGGTCGGCTTGGCTTCCGCCATCGGCACGCCCGCATTGTTCTGCGGGAACACATCGGTGGCCGCTTCGGTCGTGACGAGATTGGCGAGACGCAATTCGGCGCGCGACAGTTCGTGCAGATCTTCCCACGGCGGCACGCTGAGTGCGAGCGAGAGCAGATCGCCGGTGCCGCCCATGTCGAAGGTGTATTTCGTCAGCCGGCCGATATCGCGCTGCACGATCATCAGATCCTGCGCGGTATAGCTTGCCGCCTTGGCGTCGTCGGCGCGATCGCCCATCCAGATCTGGTGCACGCGGACATGCGCGACCGGCGGTACATAGCGGGTCTTGCCCGAGAGCAGCAGGAACACGCACATCGACTCGCAATAGGCTTCCGGAACCACGGTCGCGCGTTCGTCCTGCGCACGCACGGTGGCGCCGACCGTGGTCAGCGCGCCAAGGCCGCGGAACCGCCGGCCGAGCGTGATGGAATCGTTGACCGAGCCGCCGCTGGAATCCAGCACGATGGTGGCGCCGGCGAGTTCGCGCCCCCTGGCGAATTCGTCGAACTCGCGCGGACTATCCGATGTGACGATGCCGACCGCTGAAACCCAGCCCCTGCAGTCCGGCTGGCACGCATTCCATTGGAAATGCATCGGCTGCTTGCGTTCTTCGAGGGTTCCGCCGGCGTAGGCCGAATTGCCGAGCGTCGTGACCGCGCCGGGCAGTGCGAGACAGAAGGCGGCGGCTCCGAGAAGGACCCAACCGCGAGATTTCAGCGCCGTCACACGTCTCAATTTGGATCCTTCCCCCAAGCCTCGGTTACGACTGGCGGCGATGGCCCCGTTCTAGCGCGATATGATTCCGTCATCGATCCGTATGAAAACGGTAACGGTGCTGACGTGTGCCGTCCATAATACCTTGGCTTGCTCCGTCAGTTTGCAGTGCGATAGTTGCGAAGTGTGGCTAAATATCTGCACGGGTTGAGTTCCTCACTTGGGAACTCCCGCAAAATTACGTACATAGCGCAGCATGGCGGAGCACTCCTCACCCCAGCAAAAACAAGGCACGGATTGTGCCAGCAGCGTTCGTCGTCTGCCGCGCAATGCGGGACGCGCGCTGATCTGGATCTACCGGCATACGCTGTCGCCGCTGGTCGGCTACAACTGCCGGCATCTGCCGACATGCTCGGTGTATGGCGACGAAGCGATCGAGCGCTTCGGCCTGTGGGGCGGCGGCTGGATGACACTGGCGCGGATATTGCGCTGCCAGCCCTGGGGCACCTCCGGCATCGACAATGTGCCGGCCACCGCGCCTGCCGGCGCACGCTGGTATCTGCCGTGGCGCTATGGGCGCTGGCGCGGCGTCAACGGCTGACGAACCTGCATTGCTGATGCGTGGGAACGCCGGTTTCCGGTCCGCATTGATTTGCAAGCTCCCTCAGGGAGGAAACAAACGATGCGCTGGAAAATCAGCCACCATGATCACGATCCGCGGCTGGGCGACCTTCTCACCATCGTCGCGTTGATCATTCTCGTCGTCGCAGCCTGGCACTTCTTCGACACGCGCTCCGAACCACCCAGCAAGGCGGCCTTCATCGTACCGAGCCAAAGCGTACGCTGGTGAAGTCGAGGTTTCTAACGCCAGAACGGCCAGAAATCCGGCAGCGGTCGCGACCCGATAAACGCCCGCGGCCTGCGCCGAGGCGGCGGAGCCGCTCGCGGCGCCTCGGCCGATGCCGTGGCGTCGATGGCCGGTGTCCCATCGTCGGCCAGCCTTACCGACAGCAGCACATTGGTTTCATGCGTGCGCCAGCGATAGCCGATGCCGAAATCGATCGGCTGCGCACGGCGGAACAGCGCCGCATACGATTCCTGATAGAGGCCCGGGAATTTGTCGATCGGCGCGAGATAGCGGCCGAACGGGAAGAAGCGCCATTTCGTGCTGTTGTAATAGGCGAGCGGAATCCCTGAATCGTCCTGGATGATGGTGGCGCTGTTGTTGAGCAGGAAGTTGCGCACCGTGGTGAAGTTGCCGGAATGCATGAGATAGGACGCACTCTTGATCAGGGTGTTGGCCGGCGCGAGCGTCGCGCAGAACTTCAGGAAACCGCTCGTCCTCACGCCGGAATTGGAAAGATCGGTCGAGAAGTAATACAGCGTCTTTTCCACCCCCTCGCTGCCGGCGAAGGTGATGCGGACGCCACGCACCGCGTGCGGCCCGGCATTCTCGCCGGCGAAATAGGCCGCCCCCTTGTCGTCCAGCGACACCGGCGTGACGCTTCTGACCGTCATTCCGGAGCGCGCCAGAAAGACATAGAGGATCGGCAGGGTGCCGCTGATCTGGCCCGCCTTCAGATCGGTCTTCATGTCCTTGGTGATGAAGAAGCTGAAGCTCAGGATCGAGCCCAGCGAGCGCTCGACATTGTAAAGCGCGGAGGCGATGCCGCCGCGCGGCAGTCTAGTCAGATCCGGCACCGAGCCGACCGGCTCGAGCGCACTCAGCACGTAGGTCGAGGCCTTCGAGTAAAAGGCGTTCGCATACAGGAAGTCGGGACCGGAGAACATGTAGAACATGGTCGGCTTCGGCGCCGCCAGGTTGGTATCCGCCCAGGCGCGGATCCGCGATAGCTGGCGCTGCTCGAGTTGTCCGAACGCGCCGTCGAAGAATTTGGCGTGGCGCTGCCAGGCGGCTTCGTTGGTCAGCGGCAGCAGCGGCGAATCCGCCGACGGCATCATGCCCGCCAGGAATTTCGCGGTGTCGTCCACCGACGCGGTCTGCGCGCGCACGCCGGCGACCGCCGACAGCACCATGACAGCAGCCAGCGTCACCATTCTCAGGGAATGCATCGCGTTCATTCGCTGCCTGCGGCAACCGCTGGCATTTGACCCGGCCGCTTGCGGAAGGCGGCGTAGATCAACAGGCCTGCAAACATGATCAGAAGACCCCAGAGCGACTGCAACGGACGCTCGGTCAAAAGGTAGTACATCATGAACCCGGTCACGAACAGGAAGACCAGAGGCGTTACCGGGTATCCCCAGGCCCGGTACGGCCGCGGCAGATCCGGATGGGTGATGCGCAGCTTGATCACGCCGAGCACGGTGAAGAACGAGCAGAACAGCAGCGCGAACTGGATGAAGTCGAGCACCGCCTCGAAGCTGCGGGTAAACAGCAACAGGCTGGCGACCGTGAGCTGAAACAGAATGGCATAGGCCGGTGCGCCGGCGGAAGAGCGGCGGGCAAACGGACGCAGCAGCGGCATGTCCTCGCCCATCGTCATCATGACGCGCGGTCCGATCCACATCATCGCGCTGATCGAGGAGATCAGCCCGAAGCAGATCATGGCGCCGACGATACGGCCGCCGATCTCGCCGAAGATGTAGCTGCCGGAAATGCGGGCGACATCGAGCTGGCCGGCGAGCCTGTCGATCGGCGCGGTGTGCAGGAACACCGCGTTCAGCGCCACATACAGCACGAGCACGACCAGCGTCCCGATCAGCATCGCCCGCGGCACGTTGCGTTCGGGCAGCTTCACCTCGCCGATGATGTAGGTCGCCGCGTTCCACCCCGAGAACGAATACATCACGAAGACGAGGCTGATCGCGAACGGTGCGCTGACGATATGGGTGAAGTCGGAAGCCGAGGGCGTGAACGATACCGGCTGCGCCGTGCCGATCAGGAAGCCGCTGACGAGGAAGGCTATGATCAGCACCACTTTCAGGATGGTCGCGACGAGCTGAAAGGCCGAGGAGTGCCTGATGCCGGCGAGTTGCACCAGTGACACCAGCCAGACCACACCCACGGCAAGCACCAGCGGCGGCGCATCTGGAAATACCGACTTGCCGTATTCGCCGAACGCCATGGCGGCGAGCGCGACCGGTGCGGCGAAGCCGACGGTCGCCGATACCCAGCCCGCGACAAAACCAAAGGCCGGGTGATAGGCCCGGCCGAGAAAATTGTACTCGCCGCTCGAGCGCGGAAACATCGCGCCGAGTTCGCCGTAGGAAAACACCCCGCACAACGCGACGATGCCGCCGACGGTCCACAGCAACAGGATCGAAAAGCCGGAGGGGATGTCCTTGACCTGAAAGCCGAGGCTGGTGAAGACGCCGACGCCGACCATGTCCGCAACGACAATGGCAACCGCCACCAGAACCGAAACGGTGGGGCCGCCGCCGGAGAGCGCGCCGGGCCAGGCCGGGCCTCGCGTTTCTGATGCCGCCATCTCGGACCCCACCAACAAGCGCCCGCAGCCGAGGGCCGCATCGTGCAGGCTGACGTTCCGCAATTCAAGCAATGTTACCAGTGGTTTATATCGAAACGCGAAATAGGTTTCATGATACCTGCAAACCTTCCGGATTGCGAAAACATCGTGGCGAGCCCCACAATCGCGACATGATTGGGTGGTCACTTCCGGCTTCCGGACGTGGGGAGTTTGTCCGGAAGCTTAACCTCGCCTAAGCGCGTGCGAGCGTAATCTCTGACGACGGGTGATCTTGGGACATTGGGGTGGATGGTCGGAGCTGATCCGAAATTCCAGGCAATCGATCGCGCCATCCGGTCGGCGACGTCGGCCGTGCACCGTCGCGCCTTGCCGCCACAATGGCGCTTGTTCGCACTGGTTGCGCTGATCGTACCCGTATCGTTTGCGCTCGTTGAGTACAGCAAGGCACCCGAGCCCGGCATGCTGGCGGCGAACACCGACAATGCCAAATCGCACGTCGCGAAGTCGCAAGCCTCGGCGGGCTCGTTCGAGGACCGTTTCCCCGATACGCAGTTCGCCGATCGTTTCCCGGACAGCGGCGAAAGCCTGCCGCAATTCCAGCGCCGGGTTGCGATACCGCCGCAAGAGCCCCGCCCGGTACGCACCGAGTCCGTCAGGGTTGCCTCGCTGGCACCGGCGCTGACGCTGCCCCGCACCGATCGCGAGGAACTGACCAGGCTGGTCAGCATGAAATCCTCCGCCTTCCCCTATGCCGGCACCAATCCGCGCTCGGACGAGCCCTTCCTCAACATCACCAGGGGCGAGCGCAAGGGACACCGCAGTCTTGGCGGACGGGTCTACTGGCAGGACGAGACCTACAACGACAGCCGCGTGCTGGTGCATGTCCCCGAGGCGTTCGACGTCCGGAAGCCGGGCGTGATCGTCGTGTTCTTCCACGGCAATGGCGCAACGCTGGAACGCGACGTCCGCGACCGCCAACTGGTGCCGCAGCAGATCTCCGATGCCGGCGTCAACGCCGTGCTGCTCGCGCCGCAGATGGCGGTCAATGCCGCGGACTCCTCGGCCGGCAAGTTCTGGCAGCCAGGCGGCTTCAAGCGCTTCATCGACGAATCGGCTGGTCACCTCGCCCGCCTCTACGGCGATCCGAAATCGGCGCAGGCGTTTGCCGACATGCCGATCGTGATTGTCGGCTATAGCGGCGGCTTCCTGCCGACGGCGTGGAGCCTCGAGGTCGGCGGTCTTGCCAGCCGCGTGCGCGGCGTGTTCCTGCTCGACGCCGTCTACGGCGAACTCGACAAGTTCGCGTCCTGGATCGAGAAGAACCGGACCGGCTTCTTCATCTCGTCCTATACCCGCTACACCAGGCGGCACGACGTCGAACTGATGCAGATGCTCCGCGACCGCGGCATCACCGTCACCGAGAGCGTGGACGGGCCGCTGCGGCCCGGCAGCGTCGTGTTCGTCGAGACCCCTGACGGCGTCACCCATCGCGATTACGTCACCCAGGCCTGGACCGAACATCCGGTCAAGGACGTGCTGCTCAAGATGGCGGCGACGCCCGCACTGACCCGGATCGCCAGCGCACCCTACGCGAACCGGTAACCGGCTTCTTCATCGCGGCGTGCACGCCGCCACTACTGATCCGGCATCCAAACCGCTGTTCGGCACCGTCGCCAAGGCCACGCTGACGCGGATTTCGGATTGAGCATGCGCCACTGTCCAGCAACGATCATGCTCAGCGGATCGCCTTCTTCGGCCTGGTCAGGATCACCGTCGTCACCGCCATTACGACGAAGGCGGTGGCGACATAGCCGGAGGCGTAGAGCAGATCACGCGCGTAAAGGAAGCCGCCGATCGCCGAGCCGATCGCCTGTCCGACATAGAGCACCGACGTGTTGAGCGACACCGAAGCGGACGCCAGCGCAGGCGCGGCGTCGACCAGCCTCACCTGCTGCATCGAATTGGTGGAAGCAAACCCGATGCCCCAGATCGCGACGGAAACGGCCATCAGCGGATAGATGCCGGCGCTGAGCGCCCAGCCGCAAAGGCCCGTCAGCAACACCGACATGAACAGCATGGACGTCTTCCACGCGCCCCAGGAATCAACGATACGGCTCGCAACCGCCGTGCCGATCACGCCGCACACGCCGTAGGCCGCGAACACCAGCGCGATCGGATCCGGACCGGCACCGGTCAGCCGCGCCAGCAACGGCCCCATATAGGTGAACACCACGAACTGGCCGGACATCTGCAGCGTCGTGATCAGGAGCAGCAGCAGGATCATCGGATTGCGGCCGATGGCGGCCCAGGTCTTGAGATCGACCGGTGCGCCCATCAGCCCGCGCGGCAGGCGCCAGGCCAGCAACAGCAGGCTGAAGCAGCTCATGGCACCGATCACGGCATAGACCGCCTGCCAGCCATGGCGGCTGGCGATGAAGGTGATGGCCGGCAGGCCCACGGCCGCCGCCAGCGACCAGCCGAGGAAGATATAGGCGATGGTGCCGCCGCGTTTTTCCTCTGGCACGATCAGCGCCGCGGTGCCGGCCGCCTGCGGCGTGTAAAGCACGCCAATGCCAAGCATGACGAGACGAATGGCCATCAGGCTCGCGTAATCGGACGCAAAGGCCGAAGCGAAATTGGTGACCGCGAGCGCGCCGATGGTCGCCGTCAACAGGATGCGGCGGTCGATCCTGGAGGTCAGCCAGGCCGTCAGCGGCGAGCCGATGCAGAGCACGATCGCGCCGAAGGTGACCAGGAGCCCTGCGGTGCGGATCGAGACGTCGAGGCCGGAAGCCAGTTCGACGAGCATGCCGGCCGGCGCCAGCACGGAGCAGCCGGTGACCACGTTGCCGAGCATCAGGGAGGTGGGCGCAAAGGACTTCACGCCCCGCATATAGCGGCTGCCCGTTTCAATGCAACTGCATCCAAATGCATGGCCGCCGATCGGGTTTCGCGTCCCTCTTACCTGGCGGCAGCGGCAGCGGCGGGCGCGGCAGGCGTAGCGCTGAGATTGGTGGAGGCCGCCGCAGGCCGGGGGGTGTCGGCCGGGCACGATCCCAGGAGGCGCGTCCACGAAGGTTCGAGGCCAAGCGTATCGATCTCAAACGTCGCGAGGTTGTTGCTCTTGCCTTCGGCCGTCTGCGTACTTTCGCCGATCCGCAGACGGGGAGCTGCCAGCATCGCCTGCATGGCATCCGACGTGACGACGTCGCTCCAGACCTCGAACCTGCCGAGGCGCACAGGTTTGCCAAGGGCGACCGACTTTTCCTGCCCCGCCATCAACACCATGGTCCTGTTGCCGGCCTCCTCGCCGGATTCCCGGACGAACATCAGCCTGGCGCGGGTCCTGGTTTCGCAGGACAGCCGCCATTCCATCATTCGGAACGCGGCGCCGTCGCCATGCCTGGCAGCGGCCATCTTGTGGACGTAGGGGCGGGCCGCGGTTTCGAATGTCCAGGGTGTTTCGAGCAGCGAGCGCTTGTCGATGCCGAAGCGATAGAGCTCGGGCCGGGTCAGGACATGCAGGTTCTCGAACTTCACCGTCCTGATGAGATCATCCAGTTCGCGGCTGATGCCCATGGAAACGACGAAGGCGGCGCGCTCGCGATCGGCATTCGCGACGCTGCGCTGCCTGAACTCGGCAATCTGCTTAGCCGAGAGGCGCTCGCTCCCCGGCCCGCGAACGACCAGCGTCAGTTTGGAATTATGAACCGCCAGCGCCGCATCGGGTGCGACCTCGCGCGTCGTGGCGCCGAGAAACAGGTAGCCGCAGGCCGAGTTGCACATGGCGTTGCGGGTCGTCAGTTCCGCCTCGACCTCGCCGCCGGCCATCTTGACCTTGAGACAGGCGGCGTCGACCTGCGTTCCCGACGCGCAGGCGGTGGCGATGGTGCGTCCGACTCTCGCGACGGCCTTCCGGCCGCGCAGCATGCGGGCGATGGCATAGGAAGGTCTGACCGAACCGCCGGGCGAATGGAAATAGATCGGGCGCGTCGTATCCTTGGCGTCGCGCAGGAAGCGGCCGACCCGCGCCGCCGCGCCGGCATCGACCTGACCCTCGATCGCGATCCAGCGGTCGCAGCCCGCACCGCAGGCGTTGGCCGGCCCCCTGGCGTTATAGATCAGCAGCCGCGGCGCGAAGCCGGCCTTCTCGGCCGCCGTTTCGGCGCGCAATGCGCCTGACGTCAGCAGCAGGGCGGCGAGGAGAAGGAAGCGAAACATCATGGAATGGTCTGGGCGAAACCAATGAGGCCGAGCGCAAGGTTTGAACCAAGGCTAAACAATGCACGGCCGCCCGGCAATGCCCGGTAGCGACCTCGCCTCAAGTGACGTTCCGCGCGATCCTGCCCGCCGCGCTTGTGATCGCGAATCGGCGGGATTTTCTCGATATTGCCCGATTGCAGGAGCCGAATCCCCTGCTATACCGCTGCTTCCCGCTTACCTGCGCTCGTTCGCAGGAGTGAGCTTCAGGAGACCGACATGCCTGACCAGAATACGCCCGCACCGGGCTTCCAGTATGGCCTCGCCAACCTGAAACCGGCCGAACCCCTGGACAAGATTACCCTTACCTTTCCCGACGGCGCCAGGCGCGACTACGCCAAGGGCAGCACCGGCTTCGACATCGCCAAGGGCATCTCGCCTTCGCTTGCCAAGCGTACCGTGGCGATGGCGCTCGACGGCGTGGTGACCGATCTCAACGATCCGATCTCCGGCGACGCCAGGCTCGAACTGATCAACCGCGACGACCCGCGCGCGCTGGAACTGATCCGCCACGACTGCGCGCATGTGCTGGCGGAAGCGGTGCAGTCGCTGTGGCCGGGCACCCAGGTGACGATCGGCCCGGTGATCGAGAACGGCTTCTATTACGACTTCTTCCGCAACGAGCCGTTCACGCCGGAAGACTTTGCGGGAATCGAGAAGCGGATGCGCGAGATCATCGCGCGCGACAAGCCCTTCACCAAGGAAGTATGGGACCGCGAGAAGACCAAGCAGGTGTTCCGCGACAAGGGCGAGGCCTTCAAGGTCGAACTGGTCGACGCCATTCCCGGCAATGAGCCGATCAATATCTATTTCCAGGGCGACTGGTTCGATCTGTGCCGCGGCCCGCATATGAACTCGACCGGCAAGATCGGCAACGCCTTCAAGCTGATGAAGGTGGCAGGCGCCTATTGGCGCGGCGACGCCAACAACCCGATGCTGACGCGCATCTACGGCACTGCCTTTGCGAAGCAGGAAGAGCTCGATGCTTACCTGAAACAGATCGAGGAAGCCGAGAAGCGCGACCATCGCAAGCTCGGCCGCGAGCTCGACCTGTTCCACTTCCAGGAGGAAGGTCCCGGCGTGGTGTTCTGGCACCAGAAGGGCTGGACCATCTTCCAGCAGTTGATCGCCTATATGCGGCGACGCCTGACCGGCGACTATGACGAGGTCAACGCGCCGCAGATCCTCGACAAGGTGTTGTGGGAAACCTCAGGCCATTGGGACTGGTATCGCGAGAACATGTTCGCGGCGCAGTCGGCCGGCGACGAGGCCGAGGACAAGCGCTGGTTTGCGCTGAAGCCGATGAACTGCCCCGGCCATGTGCAGATCTTCAAGCACGGCCTGAAGAGCTACCGCGACCTGCCGTTGCGTCTCGCCGAGTTCGGCGTCGTGCATCGCTACGAACCGTCGGGCGCGATGCACGGCCTGATGCGCGTGCGCGGCTTTACCCAGGACGACGCGCATGTGTTCTGCACCGAGGCGCAGCTTGCCGAGGAATGCCTCAAGATCAACGAACTGATCCTGTCGACTTACGCCGATTTCGGCTTCGACGGCGAGCTGACGGTCAAGCTCTCGACCCGGCCGGAGAAGCGCGTCGGCACCGACGAGATGTGGGATCACGCCGAGCGCGTGATGGCGACCGTGCTGGCGGAGATCCAGGCCGGCGGCAACAACCGCATCAAGACCGCGATCAACCCCGGCGAAGGCGCGTTCTACGGGCCGAAGTTCGAATATGTGCTGCGCGATGCCATCGGCCGCGACTGGCAGTGCGGCACCACGCAGGTCGACTTCAACCTGCCGGAACGGTTCGGTGCGTTTTACATCGACGCCGACGGCTCGAAGAAGGCGCCGGTGATGGTGCATCGCGCGATCTGCGGCTCGATGGAACGTTTCATCGGCATCCTGATCGAACACTTTGCCGGCAACTTCCCGCTCTGGCTCTCGCCGACACAGGTGGTGGTCACGACCATCACCTCCGAGGGCGACGAATACGCCAAGGTGGTCGCGGCCGCCGCGCGGCGCGCCGGCCTGCGCGTCGAGATCGATCTGCGCAACGAGAAGATCAATTACAAGGTCCGCGAGCACTCGCTGGCGAAGATCCCTGCCCTGCTCGTCGTCGGCAGGAAGGAAGCCGAGACCCATACGGTCTCGGTGCGCCGGCTCGGCAGCGACGGCCAGAAGGTGATGCCGACCGACGAGGCGATCGCAGCGCTGGTCGATGAAGCGACCCCGCCTGACGTGAAGCGGGCGCGGGCGGTGGTCTAGGCGGCTCTATTTTGCCCGACTTTGATGAGGGACTCGGCTGGAATGCCGAGACCCTCATGTAGTCGCCGAATCATACTGAGCGTCAACTCGCGCCGCCGGTTAAGCACCTCATGCACTCGGTTCCGGCTGCCTATGAAAGGGATAAGATCGCGTGGCTGCAGTCCGTTTTGTTCCATGTGATATCTGATCGCCTCCACAGGATCCGGCAGGTCGAGCCTGTAGTGTTTGCGCTCCCACGCTTCCACAAGCGTTGCCAATACATCGAGCCGATCTCCATCGGGCGAGTTGCGACGGGCATTCATCAACCCCTCGATTTCCTTGAGAACCCGGCGATAATCACGATTGGATTTAATCGGTGCGATGTCCATGACGAACCTCAAACGCTCTGCGCATCGATTGCATCGTATTGGCGATGCGTCCCGATGAACCTGATATAGACCACCCGATACGGGTAATTGATCCACACAACGATACGATATTTGTTGCCGGCGATGTTGAAGACCGCGCGACCATCTTTGAGAATACTGGCGCTGCGAATATCTCGCTTTACGTCTGCCGGCTTTGCCCAGTCAGCCTGTCTCACCTGGCGAAACCAAGCCATTACTGGCTCGCGGGCATCACTTGCGCTCTGCCCCCGATTGAGAAAAACCTTGATCGTGCTTAGCGCGATTACCCTCACGATTTCGAATCTAGCATAGTCCCACAGTGGGACCAAGCAGTTTTGTCGCACGCTGAGATTGGCATCTGCAGTGACGCTTGCTGAGGATAGCAACTGCGTGGCGTACGAAATCGGACAGCGGCCTTCATCACAATCAGTCTAAACCTACTTTCGCAGACTTCGTCGGCACCCTATCTTGCTGTAAGCAATCCCCGATCCTCCCGACGAGAGAGACTTTTGTGCCCGACGCCATTGAATTCCTGAAGATCCGCCGCTCGGTCAAGCCGCGCGAGATGAGCGGCCCCGGCCCTACGCCGGCCGAACTCGAGACCATCCTGACCATCGGCGCGCGGGTGCCGGATCACGGCAAGCTGGCGCCGTGGCGCTTCATCGTGTTCGAAGGCGACGCTCGCGCCCGGGCCGGCGACATCATCGCGCGGGTATTTGCGAAGAAGAATCCGTCCGCCCCGGCAGCCGATATCGAGGTCGAAAAGCGCCGCCTGATGGATGCACCGCTGGTGATTGCCGTCGTCAGCTTCACAAGGCCGCATCCGAAGGTGCCGGCCTGGGAGCAGGAATTGTCCGCCGGCGCCAGCGCGATGAACCTCGTCACCGCCGCCACCGCGCTCGGCTATGGCGCCAACTGGCTGACCGGCTGGTTCGCCTTCGACCGCGACGTGCTCGATGGGTTCGGACTGAAGGCGGACGAAAAGCTCGCCGGCTTCATCCATATCGGCACGCCGGCAAAGCCCGCCGAGGATCGCCCCCGCCCGGCGCTGTCGGACATCGTGACAAGGTTCTGAATTCTACTTTGCATGGGGTTGTTTTGCGATTTTTCGTCCGGGCGGCCCGGCGGCGTTCCGTCAACCCACTCCGCGGCTAGCGCGCGATGACCTCGACCTCGCCGTCAACCCCGTTGACGACATTGAAGGACCGCTCGAATACCTTGCCTTCGTTCTTGGCAATCGCGCGGTACTCGCCCTCGGACAGCACGACGCGCGGAAATGCGCCGATCGATTCCTTGATGACGTCGCCGCCCGGCGTGATGACGGACCACGCGGTGTTGGCGAGCGCCTCGCCACCCCGGTCGCTGACGAGTTTCAGCGTGATGACGGCCGCGCGGTGGCTGACGGTAACGTCGGTCAGCTTGCCCGCCTGGACACGGATGTCGGAGCGCACGACGGAGTTGGCGTCGCCATAGTTGGAGATGATGTAATAGGTCCCCTCCGGCAGCAGCGCGACGTCGCCGGCGGCGACGTTGGGGATCAGCGAGGAGCGCTCGGCGCCGCCCTCGAACTGGCTGCCCTTGTAGAGCGCGAACGAAATCTGGTTCGGCGGAATCTTGCTGGAGCCGACGCGGCCCTCGATCCGCAACCCGCCGGCCGGAAGCACAAAGGCCACGCGGTCCGTCTCCGCCTTCAGGCTCACCGCGCGCACCGCGCTGACGAGGCCAAGCGCGACATGTACGACGTAGTTGCCGGGCGGCAGCACGATGTTCGGCGTCGCGCCGCGCTCCTCGCGGATCAGCTTGAAGGTGCCGGTATCATCAGGCTTGTCGGCGAATACCCGCCACACCAGCCCGCCATTGATGACAGGCAGATCCTTGCCGTAGCGCGCCGTCAGCGACAGCACCGCCTGGCCTCCGGTCCCCGTCCCCGGCGGCGGAACCACCGGCGGTATCGCGGCGGCCTGGGGCTGGACGATGGTCGGCTGGTTCAGCGGTGGCACAGCAGTTGGCGGGGTCGCGGTTTGACCCGACGGCGGCGCCAGGTTCATCGCAGGTCCGGTCTGGGCGTCGGGAACGACGGCGGGCGGTACCGGCGGCGGGCGGTCCGAGAACCACTGGGCTGAGGCGGTCGCCGGAAACAACGCGACCAGCGCCAGGGCAAGCGCAAACGCCGGGAAAGGCCGTCCGCCCCGCCCGTTTCCAACGATACCGTGATCGCCCGAAATCATGGCCATGCTTTTCACCGAAAACGCGGCAAATTCAAGCCTCCAGCGCGCAAGTCCGGGTGGCTACGGTGTCGGAACCGACGCCTCCGCCCAAGGTTTAATCCTGCGGTCCCAGTCCAGTCACAATCCCTGCCTAGGCCGGCTTCCTCGGGCATAAACCATGCACCCCGATCGAAATGAACGCTTCTGGCGCAATCGCGCCGCGGCGAATATCGTTGCGGCGGCAGGAGAGTTTGCGTGTTGGACAGCTGGATGGGCCGCGGCCAAAAGGGCTCAGATACCCCGGACAAGGTAGGACTCGGCAGCATACGGCGGCCGGTGATCGGATTGGCGCTGGGTGGCGGCGCCGCCCGCGGCTTTGCCCATATCGGTATCATCCGGACCCTGGTGGCGCATGGAATCACCCCCAACGTCGTGGTCGGGACCTCGATCGGCGCCGTGGTCGGCGGCGCCTATGCCGCCGGACACCTCGACAGGCTGGAAGAATGGGCACGCAGCCTGCAGCCGCGAACCGTCCTCTCCTATCTCGACATCCGCCTGAACGGCTCCGGCCTGATCGGTGGCTCCAAGCTTGCGGCCGAGATTGAATCCTCGCTGGGCCATAACCTGATCGAGGATCTGCCGGTGAAATTTGCCACCGTTGCGACAGAGGTGCGCACCGGTCATGAGATCTGGCTGACCCATGGTCCGATGGTGGACGCGATGCGGGCCTCCTACGCGCTGCCGGGGATATTCTCCCCGGTGCTGGTCGGTGATCGCTGGCTGGTCGACGGCGCCCTGGTCAACCCGGTCCCGGTGTCGGCGGCGCGCGCGCTCGGCGCGGAAATCGTCATCGCCGCCAATCTTTCCAGCGATGTCTTCGCGCACTCGACCACGATCTATTCCCACGGCGCCACATCCGGCGTTTCGGCATCGGTGATGCCGGAGACGGTCGCCGAACCGGAGCCGCGCAAACGCGGCATCGGAAAATTCTTCTCCGCCGAGCGCACCATGAAGCGGGAATTCTTCGGCGGCGGCGGGCGGCCTGGCATCTCCTCGGTGATGGTCGATGCCTTCAACATCATGCAGGACCGCATCACCCGCGCCCGGCTGGCCGGCGATCCGCCGGATCTGTTGATCTCGCCGCGCGTCGGCAAGATCGGCTGGTTCGATTTTCACCGCGCCGACGACCTCATTGCCCATGGCGTGAAGGCTGCCGAACGCGCCATCGATTCGATCCAGGAAGCGATTCACATCCTGGCGCCGCAGGCCGGCGCAGCCGAGCCGGCAGCCGAAAAGGACAAGGAATAGCGATCAGGCCGTCTTGATGTAGTCGCGCAGGGCTTCCTGCTCGGCCTCGTACTCCTGGACGCGGCGCTTGACGATGTCGCCGATCGAAATCAGGCCCACCACCTTGCCGCTCTCGACCACCGGCAAATGACGGAACTTGCCGATCGTCATCATTTCCATGATGCCGGCGACGGTATCGGACTCGCGGCAACTGACGACCTTGCGCGTCATCACGGCGCTGACCGGCTCCTCGAGCACCCTGGCCCCGCGCTCGCCCAGCACGCGGACGATGTCGCGCTCCGACAAAATCCCTTCGAGCCGTCCCTGGTTCGTTACCAGCACCGCGCCGATCTTGCGCTCGCCAAGGATCTTGATCGCCGCCGAAAGCTTGGCATCCGGCTCGATGCTCAGGATCTCGTGGCCCTTGGTATCGAGAATTGAACGTACCGTCATTGTCGCCTCCTGAATCCGTTCGCGCCCCAGGGGCCCGACTTTGTTCGCGAGTCTTCAATCAACAGTTCCGCGCCGGCTTCGCTTCAGGGGGCACGGTTTGCAAGCGCGGCTGTCTTTGCGGTGCAGCGGCATTGGCTTGCGTCACAACTCCTGCGGATGATGAATGAAATCGCCCCTTGCCGCAAGCGGCGATCAGACGCGGCCGGGTTCGTCCGGCGACGAAGCATCCGCCGCTTGCGGTATCCCGCGCGGCACCGGATCGAACAGCGAAAACAGCATCAGGCCGGCGAGAAATCCGCCGATATGCGCCTGCCAGGCAACGCTGGCGCCGTCGGCGCCGATCGAAATCGAGCCGAGGCCGAAGATGATGTTGACGCCGAACCACACCGCCAGGAATCCGAGCACGCGGGTGTTGCGCAAAGCGCGCGCGAGCGACAGCGCCGGAACCTTGGCGGCGGCATCGGCGTCGCCCCGCCTGAACGAAAGAAAGCTTCCCCGCACGAAGGCGAAGCGGATGGCCGCAGCCATGGCGCCCGACACCGAGGCCGAGGCGCCGATCATCGGCGCGATCGCGTGCTCATGGGTGACGAGATGGGCGAGCGCACCGGCCGCCGCGGTCACCGCCATGAACAGGAAGAACCTGACAGGGCCGAACCGTCGCGCCAGCGCGCTGCCGAACGGCAGGAGCCACAGCACGTTGAAGCCGATATGGCTGAGATTGGCGTGCAGCAACGAGTAGGTGACGAAGGTCCAGACCTTGGCGCCGGCTCCACCGGGAAAGGTGATGTTGAGCAGCGTGGCATCATAGCGCTTCGGAATGAAACCGAAGACGTCGATGGTCCAGTTCTCCAGTTCGACAGGCAGCAGCACCCGCAAATGAATGACGGCGATCAGCGCAACGTAGGCCGTCAGCGCGCCCGGCAGCGTCAGGATCGGCTCATGCGGCGCGTCCGGCGGCTCGTCGTGGGAGGAGTAGGACTGGGATTCCAAGGGGTCCAGGACCTTAGCTGGCGGCTTCTCGGCTTATCGGTCCAGATAGGCGGCTTTGCCCCCGCTGTGCAAGTGCACAATCGCCAATTTGGGCCAGGACGAATCAAGCGCATGGGCCCCGGCTCTGCAGCGCACCGCCAGGAGGCGCTGCGCCGCGTCCGGGGCACGGGATGTACGCAATCGGCAACGAAAAAGGGAGAGCTCTGAGAAAGCTCTCCCTTGTCCTGCTGATCTTTTCACGCCCTGGAACGGAGGATCACATCCCCGCCCCTCCCCGCGCGATGACCAAACTGTTTGACGCCATCCGTGTACCAACTGCGCCAGATAAAGCGGCGCCGTCCGATGCGTTCCACCCTAACCACGCCGCCGCGCCTTCGCCAACCGCATAGTTAAATTTACGTTAACAACGCAAAGCCGCGCCCGGCGCGCCCAAATCGCGTCAACGGCATGGACGCTGCAAAGCCCCTCCTGCACAACAGCCGAGGGAAGGCGTGTTGCGCAAAAGCGGGACAGAAGTGTCTCGGCAAGCAACCCGGGGGCGAAGGACAAGTCATGAAACACCCATCGAGCCGGCAGTTCTTCGCCTATTGGGACGCAAAGCGCGGCGACGCGCGGGCGCCCGACCGCAGCGAGATCGAACCGGGCGCCGTTCGCGAACTGCTCGGCGACATCTTCGTGCTGTCCTACGATAACGACGCCGGCTACCCGTTCCGCGTCGCCGGCACCCGGGTCTGCGCCATGCTCGGCCGCGACCTCAAGGACGCCAGTTTCACGGCCCTGTTCGCCCCGGAGAGCCGCCGCGAGATCGAGGACGTCATCACCCATGTCGCGGAAGAGATGCTGCCGGCGATTGCCGGCGTCACCGCGACCTCGGAGAACGGCGCGACGGCGCATCTGGAACTGTTGCTGCTGCCGTTCAACAACCGTGCGCACGCGCCGATCAGCCTGACCGGGGTGCTGGCGCCGTTTGAGGGCGACCTCGGCACCATCAGCGATTTCAAGATGACATCCTGGCGCTACATGCACCAGCCGCAAAAATTCGTTCCCCGCGCCCTGCGCAAGCTCGCCATCGCACGCGGCTTCATGGTCTATGAAGGCCTGCGGTAGTTTTCGCTGCCCCGCCCGCCCCAGAACACGGCAGTTCGTGAACCAGGTCGGCTGATCCTCGACGTCAGCGCCCGGTGAACACGGCGGCGCGCTTCTCCAGAAACGCGTTTCGCCCTTCCAGCGCATCGGCGCTCAGGCGAATCTCGGCCTGTGTCTCGATCTCGCGGCGGAACTGGTCGGCATAGCTGGCGTGCTCGCTCTCATCGATCAGGCGGCGCGTCGCGACCAGCGCACGCGTCGGGCCAGCAGCGAGCTTGCGCGCCAGTTCGAGCGCGCCGGCGGCAAGCGCCGCGTCATCAAAGACCTCGCGGACCAGCCCCCACTCCCTGGCCTGGTCGGCCGAAAGCGGCTCGTTGGTCATCATCAGTTCGAGCGCGCGCTGCCGGCCGACGAGACGCGGCAGCAGCCAGGTCGAGCCGAGATCGGGGACCAGCGCGATGCGGCTGAAGACCTGGATGAAGCGCGCCGAACGCGCCGCGACGATCATGTCGCCGGCCATCGCAAGGCCGAAGCCGCCGCCCGCGGCCACCCCGTTGACGGCAACCACGATCGGCACACGGCACTCGCGCATCGCCTTGAAGGCCGGCCAGTAATATTTCATCACGCCGGCTGCAATGTCGTCGCCGAGAATCTGCGCGGCCTTGAGGTTCTGACCCGAGCAGAAACCGCGGCCGGCGCCTGTCAGCACCAGCGCCCTGATGTGCGGATCGCCGTTCATCTCGGCGATGGCAAGCGCGAGGTCGCCCAGCAGACCGGGCGTCATCGCATTCAGGCTGGCCGGCTCATCCAATGTCAGAAGGCCGACATTGCCGTCTCGCTCGCGCTTTACTCCCGGCATTTTTCCCCCATTCGCTGGCGTTTGGCCGGCCCCGGCGGGGCGTGGCAGATAAACCCTACCCAAACAACACAGCGAAGAGCAATCACCCTGGCGCCACGCGCACCTTGGTCACACGTAGCCCAGCCAGCGCCAGTACGTCGCGGCCAGCAGCATCACGAGCGCCAGTGCGATGATGGTCAGCACCAGTCCGGTGCGGACAAAGTCGCGGGCGCTGAACGTATCGGTGCCATAGGCGACCATGTTCTGCGGCGCGTTCACCACCAGAATGAAGCCGAAGCTCACCACGAACTGCAACAGCATCGTCATGCCGACAACGTTGATGCCGGGCGTCGCGACGCCCTTCAGCACGGCAATGATGATCGGGATCATCGCCGATGCCAGGGCGGTGGCGCTGGCAAAGCCGAGATGAATCACCACCAGGAACAGGCTCATCACCGCCAGAATGAACAAGGCCGACGCGTTCTTCAGGCCGAACGTGGCGACGACGATGTTGGCGAGCCAGGTCGCCGCGGCGGTCTGCAGCAATGCGGTGCCAAGACTGATCCCGACGCCGAACAGGATAATCGTCCCCCACGGTATCTTCGGCTGCGCCTCCTTCCACGTCATGATGCCAAAGCCCGGCAGGAACATCAGCGCAACCGCGGTGACCGTCGTCGTGCTGGTATCGAATTTGTGCAGCACGCTTTCGGTCGCCCAGAATCCGATCAACACGACCGACAGCAGCAGCAGCTTGATCTCGGCCGGCTTCATCGGCCCGAGTTCCGACAGCGATTTGCGGATAGCTTCGCGGCCGCCGGGCACCTGCGCGACTTCCGCCGGCATCATCCTGGTCATCACGAAATACAGCGCGATGCACATCAGGACGCCGAACGGTCCGGCAGCGATCAGCCAGTCCAGCCAGGTAATGGTGCTGCCGAACGCCTTTTCGATGAATCCGATGGCCACCATGTTCTGCGCGGCCGCCGTCTTGATGCCGACATTCCAGATGCTCGCCGTCTGCACCGTCGTGATCATCAGCATGCCGGCAAAGGCGCCGCGCCGGTTGACGCCGAAAGCGGCGATGATGCCGAGCGTGATCGGCACCAGGCAGGCCACGCGCGCGGTGGTGGACGGCACCATCAGCGCGATCACGAAGCCGACCACGATCGTGCCAATCACGACATTGCGCGTCTCGGTGCCGACCCGCGACAGAATGGTGAGCGCAATGCGCCTGTCGAGCCCGGTGGCCGTCATCGCCGCCGCCAGAAACAACGCCGCCGCGACCAGCACCAACGCGGTATTGGCGAAACCGCTGAAGGCGAGACCGAGCGCTGCGCTCGTGCCCATCAGGACCTTCGGGTTGGCAACGCTCGGCGCCAGCCCGAGCAGGAATGCCATCAGGGCGGCGATGACCGCCGCCGACACCGCGTAGTCGATCGCCTCGGTCATCCAGATCACCACGGCAAAACCGAGTATGGCGAGCATGCGATGGGCAGCCACCGGCAAATCCGGAGGCGTCGGCAGCAGAAGGATGCCGGCCAGTACCGCGACCGCCAGCAGCAATCCCCAATTGGTTGCGATCCCGCTCCGGTGGCCGTCGTCTGCGGCCGTGCCGCCAGTCGGCATCTGTTCTGTGGTGGCCATGCGCGTCTCTCCCAAGCCCACACGATCACCCGGAACCGCCGCCGCCGTTTTGCGCTGGATCAATCGGAACATTGGCGCGGCAAGGACGCGAAGCGCGTGCCGCAGGGCTCGGTACCCTGTTTGATCCTGCGCAAGGTGGTATCGCTGCGGAATCTATACGCAGGAGATATCTCGAATTTTCTGCGAGCGTTGCAAATGACCAAGATGAAGATCGGCACCGGCGACTGGATCGTCGTGTGCGACGGCCGCAAGGCGCTCATCCTCGAAAATCGTGGCGACGACCTGTTTCCGAATTTGCGCACCAGGGAAGTGCATGAGCATTCGGACCGGTCCACGCATGAGCAGGGAAGCGATGCGCCCGGCCGCGTCCACCAGTCGACCGGCGGCGCCCGCAGCGCCGTCGAGCAGACGGATTGGCACGACGAAGCCGAACGGCTGTTCCTGAAGACGCTGGCCGACCGGCTCGACACGGCCGTCACGACAGGCGAAACCTCGGCATTGACGATGGTCGCCTCGCCCCGGGCGCTCGGCATGATCCGAACGGAATATTCGGCCGCGGTGCAAAAAGCCCTGCACGGCGAGGTGGCCAAGGATCTGGTCAAGCTGCCGGTCTACGAGATCGAGAAGCAACTCCGGGCGTGAACGCCAGACAGCGCAGGCATCGTCGCGCGACGCCGATAAGGATATTCACCCGGACGATGGCGGCCTGCCCTTCATCCGGGGCCAACACGTGGTTTTGCAGCGACTGCTAACACATCGTTAACCCTGTCGGCCTTAGGGTCTTTCCGACGCCGAAGGACCGGCTGTCTGGTGGCGAAGATGTCGTTTGCGCAAAAGAAAACAACCACTGTCCCGTCCGCCGAGGAGCGACGGCGCTTTCAGCGCGTCAAGGTCCACCTGCTCGGCCGCTATATGCTGCCGGATCGCCGCGAATTTCCTTGCCAGATTATTAACATGTCGCCGGGCGGACTGGCGCTGCTGGCGCCCGGCATCGGCAATGTCGGCGACCGTGTGATCGCCTATCTCGACCATATCGGCCGCGTCGAGGGCAAGATCACCCGTATCATCGACAATGGCTTCGCCATGACGGTCGGCGCGACCGCCCGCAAGCGCGACAAGCTGGCCGCCCAGCTCACCTGGCTTGCCAACCGCGATATTCTCAACCTGCCCGAAGACCGCCGCCACGACCGTATCGTGCCGCGCAACCCGATCGCGCTGCTCACCCTCGAGGACGGCAGCAAGATGACCTGCCGCATCATCGACCTGTCGCTGTCGGGTGCCGCGATCGCCGCGGAAAACCGCCCGCCCCTGAAATCCCTGGTCATGCTCGGAAAAGTGCAGTCCCGCGTGGTGCGAAACCTCGAGGAAGGCTTTGCGCTCGAGTTCGTCCACGAGCAGGTCGCCGAGACGCTCGAAGACGCGGTTACTGCGCGGTAAAGCGCCCGTCGGCAAAAACCTCTTATTTTTCAGTTACAAGAGGCGGTATCGGCGTTGCCGGATACCGCCTCCTCGCTGTTCGGCCCCGGCCGGACGGGGTTAATACCGCGTGCGCTTTCGCGCCAAATCCCAGCAGTTACAGCACGTCGCGAGTTAATAGCTAAAATTTGAATCAATTGCAGTTGTTTCAAATTTTATGCGAATTCGATTCAAGTACAAATCAAATTAGCCGCAAGCTTTACTAGTATTCGCGTCAAATGTACTTGCCCGACTTAGCGGCGGCGCAAATCCTCTGTGCGAAACATGGTCCCAACAAGAAAAACGGGGGCCACAATGTCATTCAGGGGACGGGGAAAGGGACTGGCGATAATCGCCGTCCTGTTGGGAATGAACGCTTCGATGAGCGTCTCGGCGAAGGCCGGCGACGTGCTCTATGCCAGCCTTGGCGAGACTGCACGGGCGCCGATCGGCTGGGTCGAATTCTGTGCTGAAAACGCCAGCGAATGTCGTGGCGGCGCCTCACAGCCGCGCGACATCGTGATGTCGCAGACAGCGTGGCGGGATCTCTTGCGGGTCAACAAGTGGGTCAACGAGACCATCAAGCCGATCACCGACATGGATCATTGGGGCGTGATCGAGAAGTGGTCGCTGCCGACAGACGGTTACGGTGACTGCGAGGACTATGTGCTTCTGAAGCGCAAGATGCTGATCGACGCCGGATGGCCGCGCGAGGCGCTGCTGATCACGGTGGTGCGCGACAAGAAGGGCGAAGGCCACGCGGTGCTGACGGTGAAGACCGACAAGGGCGAGTTCGTTCTCGACAACCAGAACGAAAGCGTCGTGGCCTGGACCGAGACCGGCTACCGCTTCGTCAAGCGTCAGTCGCAGGGCGATCCCAATATCTGGGTCTCCCTCGGTGACAGCCGGCCCGCCGTCGCCACCGCTTCGTCACGCGATCGATAACGAGACAAGGAATTCACGAACCCGCGACCCGGTCACATCCCCACCCCTCCCCGTCCCAGACCGGTTCGCGCGCGGCCAGGCTTCCCCCAAAGCCTGGCCGCACCTTTTTTGTCGCGATGTGGACCGTACCGATCGCCGATGGGATGGGGCGCCATAATCAAGCCCTGAAGATCGGGCAGGATTTCGTGCTCACCCTTCGGCCGGGCTGCTGCCGATGATCGATTTCAGCAGGCCCAGGGCACGGGTCATGACCTCGTTGGCGAGGTTTTCGGTCGATTTGCCGCCCTTGCCAACGACGCTGGATTCGCCGGCGAAGGGAACCGCATGGCCGCGGACGCGACCCTTGCCCTCCACTTGTGGGACTGGCATGTTTCAAACCTGAGCTAGTTCGAGGTTTCCGATGACCAGGAAATTGCTCTGGACTGTTGCTATTGTCGTGGCGATTGCTGCAGGCGATTATTTCGTCGGGGGCTACATCGCTCACTATGTGCCTGGACCTATGGCTGGCGGCCAGGGCACGCTGTATCGCTGACTGCCCTGATTGAGGAGATCATCTCGAGGGGACCTCGGATGAAAACCGAAATCGCTCACACCCTTCCCCAAAACCTGCCGCTCCTCTGCAGCGCTATTTCGACTACCCTCAAGGGCTGCGGACAGATTTACGAGCACCCACCCAGCCACGATAATGCGCATGTCGAATCCTGGAAGGAAGGCCGCCGCCGATGGACATGCTGGTCAAGCTCTATGCGCTGCCTTCCTCTCGCGACGCCTATGAGCGCCTGAGCAAAGCAGGCATCACGACGCGGCGCGCGCTGGCTCCGGAAAAGCACAAGGTCGTCGCCTGGGTCCGCGAGAGGTTCAGCGAGGCCTGGGCCAGCGAAGTCGATGTGGCCTTTTCCCGGCAGCCGATCTCCTGCTTTGTCGCGACAAGGCAAAAGAGCATTCTGGGGTTTGCCTGCCATGACGCGACCTGCCCGAACTTCTTTGGGCCCACGGGCGTGGACCCCAACGAAAGGAAGCACGGGATCGGCAAAGCACTGCTGTTCAATTGCCTCGAGGCCATGAAGCAGCAGGGCTATGGCTATGCCATCATCGGCGGCGCGGGTCCTGCCGAGTTCTATGCCAGGGCGGTCGGCGCGATCCCGATCGAGGGCTCCGAGCCCGGCGTTTACCGCGGGCTGCTGTAGCGCGAGCAATCCGGGAGGACGACATGGCCGAACGCGAGATCGACGCCATCCGCACATTGCTGACTTCGAAGCCGCGCCCGGTCGGCTGGTCGGAGCGGCGGCAACGTATCGACGAAGTCGGATCGACCTGGCCGGTGGCGTCCGACGTGAAATGCGTAGCGGTCGATTGCGACGGCGTGCCCGGCGAGTGGTCGATCGCTCCTGATAGCGACGCCTCCCGCGTGCTGCTCTATTTCCACGGCGGCGGCTATTGCTCCGGTTCTATCCTGAGCCACCGCCGCCTGGTGACGGAGGCCGGGCGCGCGGCGCGCATGCGGACGCTCGCGATCGGCTACCGGCTGGCTCCCGAACATCCCTACCCCGCCGCCCATGAAGACGCGCTCGCCGCGTGGCGCTTCCTGCGCCGGCAACGCATCGCCGCATCGGATATCGCCGTCGGCGGTGACAGCGCCGGCGGCAACCTGACGCTTGGCCTGATCCAGCGGCTGCACGCGGCCGGCGAGCCGCTGCCGGCCTGCGCGTGGCTGATTTCGCCATGGACCGACCTGACCATGTCCGGCAGCACGCTTCAGACCAAGGACGCGATCGACCCGCTGATCCACAAGGCCTATCTCGACGAACTCGCCGATGCCTATGCGCCGCCGCCGATCGACCGCCGCGATCCGCTGATTTCGCCGCTGTTCGCCGATCTCACCGGCTTTCCGCCTGTCATGATCCAGGTCGGATCGGCCGAGACGCTGCTCGCGGACGCGACCCGCCTTGCCCTGGCGGCGGGGACGGCCGATCTCGACCTGACGCTGCAGATCTGGCCGCACATGATCCATGCCTGGCCGGTCTGGAATGCGAAACTGGCGGACGGCCGCCGCGCTTTGGCCGATGCCGGCCGGTTCATCCGCAGCCATATCCAATAGCGGGTTGCCGATCCCGGGAACTGAAAGCCCTGGTCGAGAGCGGTTTTGCCTGCGATTCCAGCCACCTCCAGCAAATTGCGGGTTTTGGTGCTGTCCGGCCTGTGCTATCTGGGAACTTTCGAATCGCGTCCGGATTTGTAGTCGCATGATCGAACTCACCTCCCGGAGTGCCAGCCCCATCGCGCGTTTCGGCGGCCAGCCGATTGCGATCGCCGCAGCGGCCCTCGTCATTGTCGTGCTTGGAGCCAGTTCTATCGCGTTGTGGCGCGCCTATACCGGCAACGCGCCAGAGACCGATCGCACGGTCGCAGCCCGGCAGTTGCAGGCGCGCACCGCACAGGCCTCCGAGCAACTGGTCGAGAAGACCAAGGGACTGGAAGCCACGCAGCAGGAATCGATCGATCAGTTGCAGATGGTGCAGGATCAGCTCCAGACCATGCGGCGCCTGCTCGCCGCCCAGCAGGCCGACACCAGGAAGATCGCCGAGCAGATGGGCGGGCTTACCGAAGCGGTGAACGGCCTGCGGCAGTCCTTTGCCAGCGCGCGCGAGACCGAAACCGACGCCGCTCCCGCCCCGCGCAAGCGCTCGGTCAAGGCAAAGCCACGTGCGAGCCGGTCGGCCAATCGCAGCCGAGCCAAGTCGCGCGGCTGAGCCCCCCCTGGACAGGCGCTTCAGCGGCTGAATCCGCCGCGCGAACCGGGCCAACGGATATTTTCGACCGCTGCAGCACGTCCTGCCGCAACTTTTTTGCCTATATGTGAACTGGTTCACACATATCCGCAAAATTCCCGGGCATCCTGAAGTTCACCGGATGGCGTGAGCCGATTTCAATATCCGGGGCTGGCAAGGTCGTTGACGGTATATTGCGTCGACGGCCTTGTTTTTTGTCCGATTTTCGGACGGTTGCGCTCCCTACGTCCGGCAACGTCTCGCAAGCAGGTGATTTGCGTTCGCACAGCTTTGCAAGCTGAATGCGCCTCCCAAAAAGGAGGACGTGCCAATGAGCATCGAGACCCTGCCGTCGGATGTCGTCGGATTGACCAAGGTCGCGCCATTCTCGCGCCGCGGCTTCATGACCGCGTCCGCCGCAGTGACCGCGGGCTATACGCTGGCGGCCGGCCCGGTGCGCGCCGACGCGATCAAGACCGATACCGGCGGCCTTACGGCGGGCGATGCCAGGATCAAGGTCGCCGATGGCGAGATGCCCGGTTATTTCGCGCGGCCCGCCGGCGTCAATAATCCGCCGGTGGTGCTGGTGGCGATGGAGATTTTCGGCCTGCACGAATACATCAAGGACGTGACACGGCGCCTTGCCAAGCTCGGCGCGTTCGCGGTGGCGCCGGACTACTATTTCCGCAAGGGCGTCGACCTGACGAAGGTTACCGAGATTCCGCAGCTCATGCCGCTGGTGAATTCGAAACCGGACGCCGAACTGCTGTCCGATCTCGACGCCACCGCCGCCTGGGCCAAGTCGCAGGGCGGCGACACCTCGCGCCTCGGCATCATCGGGTTCTGCCGCGGCGGGCGCACGGTCTGGGAATATGCCGCCCACAGCGGTACCCTCAAGGCCGGTGTCGCGTTCTACGGCCCGCTGGTCGATCCGCCGAACCCGGTCTGGCCGAAGAGCCCGACACAGCTCGCAGCCGAGATGAAGGCGCCCGTCCTCGGCCTCTACGGCGAAGCCGACACCGGGATTCCCGTAGCCCAGGTGGAAGCCTTCAAGGCGGCTCTGGCTGCAGACAAGAAGACCGCCGAGTTTCAGATCTATCCCGGCGCCCCGCATGGCTTCCACGCCGACTATCGCCCGAGCTACCGCAAGGACGCCGCCGAGGACGCTTGGGCGCGAATGCAGGTCTGGTTCAGGAAGTACGGCGTGTTGAGCTAATCACGGCGCGCGATGTCGGCAGCTATCCGAAGCGACCGCCCCTGCGATGCGGCCTCGACGTCCGGCGCACCGACATCGCCCGCTCGATTTCCCAGAACATCCAGACGAAAGCCGTACCGAGGCTGATCACGACGCACAGAAACATCAAGGTCAATGCGGGCGCTGTGAGCATGTTCAACATCCCCCTGCCATGCAAAGCAACGTCTGGGCGAATGAAGCAAGTGGCGGCCTCGATGCAATAACACCGGGGCCGCGCCGTTCATCCCGCCTGCTCCGGCTCAGCCGCAGACCGGCACGCGCCGGATGCGCCAGCCATACGGCGTCCACACGCTGCATCGAATGAAGTAGCAGCCGTCATCACCGTAGTAATAGGCATCCGCATAGTCTCCGTAATACGGATAGCCGTAGTCATAGTAGTCGTTGTAGTAGCCGTAGCCCAAGCCAACTCCGATGGCCGCCGCGGCAAACGGGAATCTCCGGAAACCGTGACGGTGGAAGCCGCCATGGAAGCGATTGACGGCCAGAGCGCCGCCGCGGAATCCCGCAGCCGGCAAAGCGGCCGCACGGAAACCGCCGCCGCCGATCGCAGCGGTCCGGAAGCCGGCACCGCCCATTCCAACCGCGCCACCGCGGAAGCCGCCGCCACCCATTCCCATCCCGCCGCCACGGAAGCCCCCGCCGCCATGGAAACCACCGCCGCCGCCGTGGAAACCTCCACCGCCGTGGAAGCCGCCGCCGCCGCCAAAACCACCACGGGCGAGAGCGACGTCCGGCGCCAGCATGGCGACCGAGGCGCATGCGAATAGAGCGATCATCATTTTGCGCAACATGACCCGTCCTCCACGATCTTGTGTTCGAACGCTCGACGCCTTCGGCGTCGGATCCCGACCGATCCCGGACAAACTCTAGCCCGTCTTATTCATGATTGCCGGGCGGGCTGGTGGAACATTTCGGGTCG
>NZ_DAINNI010000044.1:0-37241 GCF_036735945.1 Bradyrhizobium sp.
TCGGTGATGCGGTAGCGGCGGTGGTGGCGGTAGATGTGCTCGAACGGCTTGTGGCGCGAATAGCCCATGCCGCCATGCACCTGCATGGCGCGGTCGGCGGCCTCGCAGCAGAGACGGTTTGCCCAGTAGTTGCACATCGAGACGCGGTCGGAGAGCGTGTGCTCGACCTGGGCCTGGGTGAGCTGGTCCATCTCCCACGCGGTCTTGCGGATCAATAGCCGCAGCATCTCCGCCTGCGTCGCCAGTTCCACCAGCGGCCACTGGATCGCCTGGTTTTCGGCCAGCGCCTTGCCGAACGGCTTGCGCTCGCGGGCGTATTTGACGCTTTCGTTGATGCAGTAGACGGCCGCGCCGAGCGAGCTTGCGGCCTGCCTGATCCGGTTCTCGTGCACGAAACACTGCGCCAGCGACAGGCCGCGGCCGACTTCGCCGAACTGCGCATCGTCAGGCACGAACACGTCGGTGAAGCTGACGCGCGGATGATCGGTCGGCATGTTGAAGGTCCACATGTACTCCTCGACCTTCACGCCGAGGCTCTTGGCGGGCACCAGGAAGCAGGTAATGCCGCGCGCGTCGCCGTCATTGCCCGAGGTGCGTGCGAACAGCGCGCAATGGGTGGCGACGTGCATGCCGGTCGTCCACATCTTCTCGCCGTTGATGACCCAGCCCTTGACGTTGTCGCGCGCCGCCTGGACGGCCCTCGTCTCCATATGGGTCGCATCCGAGCCATGGTTGGGCTCGGTCAGGCCGAAGGTGATGCGGTACTTGCCCGTAATCGAGCCGTCGATCATCGCCTTCTGTTCTTCGGTGCCGTAGCGGTCGAGCATGGTGACAACAGGCAGATTGCCGACGATCGAATGCTCGTTCTGCAGATCGTTGTGCAGGCCGAGGCCCTTGGAAGCGAAATGCTCGCGGATGACGGCCATCCAGAGGTTGGAACCATCCTTGCCGCCGTAGCGCTTCGGGATCGCGAAGCGCAGATGACCGGCGGCGTCGGCGAGGTTCTTGGCCTTGCGCAGCAGCACTTCCCATTCATGCCGCGGCAGGCCGCCGTTCTCGAAATCGGTGCGCGCCCATTCGCGGCGATGATCGAAGAAGCGGATATTGTCGTCGGCTTCCTCCAGCGGCTTGATCTCGCGCGCAATGAAGCGGTCGAGTTCATCGAGATAGGCAACGAGGTCGGCAGGCAGGTTGAAATCCAAGGCGGTTCTCCCGGAAATGTCGTTATTGCTTTTGCGTTTAGGCGCTACGGAGCGCTCCTGCTGGGATCGATTTAGCTGAGAAGACCGCGCTCAAGTCAAGCAACGGAAGCGGCCTTGGCACGCAAGGTCGCGTTGCGTAATTGGATGGTTTCGGACACGCGCCTCGCGCTATGATCGCGGCCAATATTGTTCTCGGCAGAAAATCGACATGGGAGCCAACATGGACCTGAAATTCTCCAAGGTGACGCGCAAGGGGCCGATCACGATCGTTACGCTGTCGCGGCCCGAAGTGTACAATGCGTTGCATATCGACGCGCATTTCGAACTCAACAAGGTATTCGACGATTTCTCCGCCGATCCCGAGCAGTGGGTGGCGATCGTCACCGGCGCGGGCGACAAGGCGTTCTGCGCCGGCAACGACCTGAAATGGCAGGCGGCGGGCGGCAAGCGCGGCTGGGACAAGGGCGGATTTGCCGGCCTCACCTCGCGCTTCGACTGCGACAAGCCGATCATCGCCGCCGTCAACGGTGTCGCGATGGGCGGCGGCTTTGAGATCGCGCTGGCCTGCGACCTCATCATTGCGTCCGAGAATGCCACGTTTGCCCTGCCCGAGCCGCGCGTCGGCCTCGCCGCGCTGGCCGGTGGCGTGCACCGCCTGCCGCGGCAGATCGGGCTGAAGCGCGCCATGGGCATGATCCTCACCGCGCGCCACGTCTCCGCCAGGGAGGGGCTCGAACTCGGTTTTGTCAACGAGGTGGTTCCGCAGGGCGAAGCGCTGGCGGCCGCCGAGCGCTGGGCCGAGACGATTGCCAAGAACTCGCCGATGTCGATCCGCGCCTCCAAGCAGGCGATCCAGCGCGGCCTCGAAGGGTCGCTGGAAAAGGCAATGGCCGAGCAGCGCGAATATCCGGCGGTGAAGGCGATGGCGGCCTCGCAGGATTACATCGAGGGGCCGAAGGCGTTTTCGGAAAAGCGTCCGCCGAAGTGGCTGGGGCGGTAGGGATCGCGGCACTCTATCCCTGTCATTGCGAGCGCAGCGAAGCAATCCATGCCTCAGCACGGGGATAGATGGATTGCTTCGCTTCGCTCGCAATGACGGGGCGAGATTGTCGACCAAGCTACTTATTCCCCAATTCCCTCTTGTATGATGCGTAATTCGGCTGATCGACCGCGAGCTTGTCCATCGTGGTCTGCCAGAGATGTTCGGCCAACCCCGGCGTCTGCAGATCGACTTCGCCCGCTGCGATCTTCGCCGACAGCGCGCGATTGAGATCGATCAGCGCGCCGTCGATACCGAGCAACTGCTTCAGCCGCGCCGCCTCCGCCGCATCGCTCTCCTGCGCCAGCGTCAATTGCCGGGTGACGAGGTCCAGCGCGTTGATGCCGACGCGGAGCTTGAAGGCGTTGTGGCCCTTGATCTCCGGCACGATCTCGTTGCGGAGGAAATCCGCGACCGCCTTGATCAGTTCGGTGACCGTTGGTTCGTCCTGCAATCTATCCACCCCTATTTTTGCGCATGATCTTTTCCGAAAACCGGCCTCCACTTTTCGGGATCATGCGCGCGGAGCAAGCAGCCGCAGCAGATCAATCTCGGTCTCCGAGGAGCGGCGGCCGATCATGGCGCGTTCCATCGAATGGTCGGGGCCCTGGCGGAAGCGCTGCATCATGCCGCAGCACATGATGCCCCAGCGCAGCGTGCCCATCACTTCCCAGAACATCACGCGGTCAGCATCGACCTTGCGGCCGGTTTCCTCGTAGCCGGCGAACATTTCCTCGCGTGTGCCGAAACCGCCGACCGGCTTGTCGATCTCGCCGAAGCGCCAGGAGTTGACGCAGATCCAGCCCAGGTCTTCCATCGGGTCTCCGAAATGCGCGAGTTCCCAGTCGAGCACCGCGCGAACGCCGTCGGGGCCGATGATCAGGTTGCCGTGGCGGAAATCGCCATGCACCAGCGTCACCTCCTGCGACGGTCCGGGGTCGCGCTCGCGCAGCCAGCGCAGCGCCAGCTCGAATACCGGGCGCGGCCAGTTGAAGCCGCGGTATTCCCGATCGAGGTCGGCGATTTCCTTGGTGGCGTTCATCTCGCGCAGCCTGGGCAGTTTCGCCGCCGGCAGCCCGTGGATGCCGGCGATGACGTGGCCGAGCTGCCGCGCCAATATCGGCCGCGCGCGTGCGAATTGTTCATCGCGCAAAATCTTGCGCGCGATGGTCTCGCCCTCGATCCGCTGCATGATGAAGCCGCGGCCGAGTTCGTCCTCCGCCTTCAGCACATGCATCACGCGCGGCGACGGCAGGCCGGCGTCGTGCGCGAGCTGCATCAGCACCGCTTCCGCATCGAGGCCTGCCGCCCGGCCGGGCGAAGCGCCATAACCCGGCGGCGCGCGGCGCAGGATTGCGCCGACATTACCGCTGGGGTGAACGATGTCGAAGGTCCAGGTTTCCTGGCTGGCGCCGCCGGAAAGCTTTGCGGCGCCGGTGACGCCGGTCGCTCCCGGATACCAGGAGGCGACGCAGCGTCCGAGTTGATCCTCGATCATTTGCCCTTGAACTTGGCCGGACGCTTCTCGAGGAACGCGGTGACGCCTTCCTTGAAATCCTCCGCCGCGCCCGCGATGCGCTGCGATTCGAATTCGAGATTGAGCTGCTCCTCGAACGAATTCTCCGGGCTGTCCCAATAGAGCTTGCGGATCAGGGACAGCGCGACCGTGGGGCCGTTGGCGAGGTCGTGCGCCAGCTTCATCGTCTCTTCCATCAACACCGCATCGTCATAGACGCGGTTGACGAGGCCCCATTCCAGCGCCTTCTCGGCCGGCAGCCGCTCACCCATCAGCGACAATTCAACCGAGCGCGCCTTGCCGATCATGCGGGGCAGCAGCCAGGTCGAGCCGCAGTCCGGCACCAGGCCGATGCGGCGGAATGCCTGCAGGAAGTAGGACGAGCGCGCGCACAGGATCATGTCGCCCATCAGCGCGAAGCTCATGCCGGCGCCGGCGGCGGGTCCGTTCACGGCGGTGACGATCGGGCAGTGCAGCCGGCGCAGCCGCCGCAGGAACGGGTGGAAGCCGATTTCCAGCGAATGGCCGGCATTGCTCTTGCCTGATTTCTGGTTGTTGCGGCCCTGCAGATTGGCGCCGGTGCAGAACGCGCGCCCCGCCCCTGTCAGCACGAGGCAGCGCACCTCGTCGCGCTTGTCGTCGATCGCGTCGAGCGCCTCGCCGAGACCGCCCAGCATGTCCATGGAGACTGCGTTCATGACCTCCTGGTGGTCGAGCTTGAGAATGGCGACCGGGCCGTCGAAATCGAGCGTGGCGTGCTTGAACTGCATTGCTTCCTCATGACTTGTGTTTACGCGCTATTTCGCTGCGCGGAAGAACCGATGATGTCGCGCCCATATTTGATTTTCTGGACGGCGTTGTCCATGCTTGCGCCAGAACATCTGCCCACCACCGGGCGCAAATCTGTTCCCAAACAAATGGACATCCCATGAGCATCTTCGACCTCACCGGCCGCACCGCCGTCATCACCGGCGGCAATGGCGGCATCGGCCTCGGCATCGCGCAGGCATTGAACGCACAGGGCTGCAGCGTCTCGATCTGGGGCCGCAACGGCGAGAAGAACAGCAAGGCTGCCGCGACCCTGTTGGCCGGACCCGGCAAGGTGCATACGCAGGTCTGCGACGTCTCCGATCCGACTTCCGTGAAAGCTGCGATGCAGGCGACCCTGGATACCTTCGGCCGCGTCGACGGCTGCTTTGCCAATGCCGGCATCGGCGGCGGCGGACGGCGCGCCTTCATCGACCGCACCGAGGAGGAATGGCGGCGCATGTTTGCGACCAATCTCGACGGCGTCTTCCACGTCTTCCAGGTCGCGGCCCGCCACATGACCGAGCGTGCCGAGGCCGGCGACAAGTTCGGCCGGCTGGTCGCGACCTCCAGCCTCGCCTCGCTGTTCGGCACCGCCCGCAACGAGCACTATGCCGGCACCAAGGCGGCGCTGAACGCGCTGTGCCGCGCGCTCGCGGTCGAACTCGCGCGCCACGGCGTCACCGCCAACGCGATCCTGCCCGGCTGGATCAAGAGCGACATGACCGCGGGCATCATGGCCAACGACAAGTTCGTCGCCAACGTGATGCCGCGCATTCCGGTGCGCCGCTTCGGCGAACCTGCGGATTTCGGCGGCATCGCCGTGTACATCATGAGCAAGGCATCGTCGTATCATACGGCGGATTGTTTCGTGATCGATGGCGGATATACGGCGTTCTAGCGTGTGGCGGCGTCGCGACCACACCAAGACTTGTCATGCCCCGCGAAGGCGGGGCATCCAGTACGCCGCGGCTTCTCGGTTCGATCATTGGCGTCTCTGGAATACTGGATCGTCCGCCCCAGTGCGCAATCGCGCACAAGGCGGACGATGACAACTGAACATGACGCTGCGATCTCGCGCGGCCTACGGCACCGCGCTTCGGACTACCCCCACGGTCCGCGCGAGGCGGGCCGGCCCCACGGGCTGCGGCGCGGATAGTTGCCGCGGCTGTTCATGGAAAGCGTTCCGCCTTGCGCGCCCATCTGTGCCGCGAGCTGCTGCAGGGCGGCGATGCGGTTCTCGGTCGCGGGGTGCGTCGTGAACAGATTGTCCATGCCCTGGCCCGACAGCGGGTTGATGATGAACATGTGCGCGGTGGCCGGATTGCGCTCCGCTTCCATGTTCGGCACCTGATGCGCCGCGCTGGCGATTTTCGCGAGCGCCGACGCCAGCCACATCGGCTGGCCGCAGATGCGCGCGCCGAGATCGTCGGCGGCGTATTCGCGGGTCCGGCTGATCGCCATCTGCACCAGCATGGCGCCGAGCGGCGCCAGGATCATCATCGCAATCGAGCCGATGACACCCGGGCCGTTGTTGTTGCGATTGCCGCCGAAGAACATGCCGAACTGCGCCAGCATCGAGATCGCGCCGGCGATGGTCGCGGTGACGGTCATCAACAGCGTGTCGTGGTTTTTGACGTGGGCGAGCTCGTGCGCGATCACGCCGGCGAGTTCCTCGCGGCTGAGCTGCTGCATCAGGCCCGTGGTCACGGCAACGGCCGCGTTCTGCGGGTTGCGACCGGTGGCGAACGCATTGGGCTGCGCCTCGTCCATCACGAACACGCGCGGCATCGGCAGGCCGGCGCGCCCCGCCAACTCGGCCACGAGGTGGACGAGATCGGGCGCACTGTTGCGGTCAACCTCATGGGCGCCGTACATCGACAGCACCATGCGGTCCGAATTCCAGTAGGCGAAGACATTGGTCGCGGCGGCGATCAGGAGTGCGATCAAGGCGCCGCTGCCGCCGCCGATCAGATAGCCGACGCCCATGAAGAGGCCGGTAAGACCGGCCAGCAGAATGGCAGTCTTGAAATAGCTCATCGTGGTCTCCCCTGCCGCCCGCCGAAAGGCCGTGGCCGGCATCCCCTGAGGTAAGAACTGCCCGGGCGGCGCCGCAAGATGCCGTGGTGCGTCGAGGCGACGCGTTTGGCCTGAAAACCAGCTCCCGGGACGGGTTACGGAAGCGTAATCCGTCGGCTCAGGCGACCTCCGGACTCCCGCCGGTTGCCGCCCGCCCGCTTGTACAACGCCGACACCGCCGTCTACATTGTCACAATGAGCACCGCACGGGGCTGTTCCGTGCACCAGCCAAAGCTGGCAATCGCGGCTGCTCGTCAAGAAAACAGGAGGAAGCTAAGGATGTTTTCGCACGTGATGATCGGCACCAACGACCTCGACAAGGCCAAGGTGTTCTATGACGCCCTGCTCGGCACGCTCGGCGTGCGGCCGGCCAAGGTCGACGGCCACCGCATTTTCTATTTCACCAAGACCGGCGTGTTCTCGGTAACGAAACCGATCAACGGCCAGTCGGCGACGCCTGCGAATGGCGGCACCATCGGCTTTGCGGCTGATTCACCCGAACAGGCCGAAGCCTTTCACGCGGCCGGCCTCGCCAATGGCGGCACCACCTGCGAAAACCCGCCGGGCGTTCGCGAAGGTGCGGGCGGCAAGCTCTATCTGGCCTATCTGCGCGATCTCGACGGCAACAAGATCTGCGCGATGCACCGGATTCCGGCGTAGAAGTATCAGACCTCATCCGGAGAGGCGGCGTCTTTGCCGCCTCTCCTCGTCATGAGGGTCGCTCAATCATACTTGCCAATCAAACCTGCCAATCAAACTTGCCATGAGACGGAAAATCGCGACCGCCTCGCCCTCGCTTGTGCAAGTCCCTCCCCGCCGTCTACAGTGCCGGCCAACGAGCCGAGTGCGCGCCCGCAGGACCAACGATGCCTGCGCAAATGGGAGGAATATCCATGAAACACGCCTATATCCCGCGAACGACGACCTACAACCTCAATCCAGGCGAAGAACTGAACGATTTGCGCATGTCGGACGCGGTTCGTCCGCTGTATGAGCACGTCAAGAAGTTCATCCGCGAGACGGTCGACCCGATGTCGGTCGAATTCATGCGGCTTGGCGAAGCCAAGAAGGACCGCTGGAGCTTTACGCCGGAACAGCTCGCGGTGCTGCAGAAGGCCAAGGACAAGGCCAAGGAAGAAGGCCTGTGGAACTTCTTCCTGCCCGACGCCGAAACCGGCGATGGCCTGAAGAACCTCGATTACGCCTATATCGCGGTCGAGCTCGCCAAGAATCCGATGGCCTCGGAAACCATGAACTGCTCCGCGCCCGATACCGGCAACATGGAAGTGCTGGAGCGCGTCGGCACCAAGGCGCAGAAGGAGAAGTGGCTGAAGCCGCTGCTGGCAGGCGAAATCCGCTCGGCCTATGCGATGACCGAACCGAATGTGGCTTCGTCGGACGCCAAGAACATTTCGACCACGGCAAAACTCGTCGGCGACGAATGGGTGATCAACGGCGAGAAATACTACATCTCCGGCGCCGGCGATCCGCGCTGCAAGATCATGATCGTGATGGTGAAGACCAATCCCGATGCGCCGCCGAGCAAGCAGCAGTCGCAGATCCTGGTGCCCATCGACACGCCCGGCGTGGAAATCCTCGGACCGATGCACGTGTTCGGCCACGACCACGCACCGCGCGGCCACATGCACCTGCGCTTCAACAATTGCCGGGTGCCGAAGGAGAACATGCTGCTCGGCGAAGGCCGCGGCTTCGAGATCTCGCAGGTCCGCCTCGGACCCGGCCGCATCCATCACTGCATGCGCACCATCGGCAAGGCGGAAAAGGCGCTCGACCTGATGGTGCAGCGCGGCCTCACCCGCGAAGCCTTCGGCAAGAAGATCGCCCATCTCGGCGGCAACATGCAGATCATCGCGCAGGCGCGCTGCGAGATCGAGGCGATGCGGCTGATGGTGCTCAAGGCCGCCAAGGCGATGGACGTGCTCGGCAACAAGGAAGCGCGGATCTGGGTCAGCATGGTCAAGGCCATGGTGCCGGAGCGCACCTGCAAGATCATCGACCAGGCGATCCAGATGCACGGCGCCACCGGCATCTCGCACTGGAGCCCGCTCGGCGAGATGTACCAGGACGTCCGTCACCTCCGTTTCGCCGACGGTCCGGACGAGGTGCACTGGATGGTGGTCGGACGACACGAACTGAGCATGCCGTAGGCGTAATTCGTAGCGCCAACGTAGCCGTCATTGCGAGGAGCGAAGCGACGAAGCAATCCATGCCGACATATGCCGCGCCATGGATTGCTTCGCTTCGTTCGCAATGACGGCGCAAGCCGCCCTCACCCGCGAGTTCTCCCCATGCAATACGCCCCCGGCGACCTCAAACCCCGCGAGCGCTACAAGGTGCTCACCTCCTTCGTGCTGCCGCGGCCGATCGCGTGGGTGACGACGATCGGCGCGACCGGCGTGGTCAACGCCGCGCCGTTCAGCTTCTTCAACGTGTTCTGCGAAGACCCGCCGCTGTGCATGTTCGCCGCCAATCTGCGGCCCGACGGCCGGGTCAAGGATACCGTGATCAATATCCGCCGAACGGCCGAGTTCGTCGTCAACATGACCGACGAGCCGCTGGCAAAGGCGATGCACGACAGCAGCGGCGACTTTCCGCCCGATATCGGCGAACCCGATTACCTGAACCTGAAGCTGGTGCCGTCGACGAAAATCGGCGTGCCGCGGCTGGCCGATGCGCCGTTCGCGATGGAGTGCAGGACGTGGAAGGAGATCGACGTCAACGGCGATCGCCTCCTGGTGATGGGCGAAGGCATCAACTTCCACATCCGCGACGAATTGTGGGACCACGCCGCGATGCGCGTGCACATGGACCGCTATCATCCGATCGGCCGCATGTTCGCCGACCGCTATTGCCGGACCGATGACCGCGTGGTGTTTCCGCCCGCCGAGGGAGCGGTCGCGCGCTGAACTGACACCGGGAGGAAGAGGACGCCATGGCAGACAACTTCCGCGACAACGAAGCCCGCGATCGGTTTGAACTCGACGTCGAAGGGCACACCGCCTTCGTCACCTACCGGAAATCCCCAGGCGCGATCACGCTGGTTCACACCGAGGTGCCGCCTGAACTCGGCGGCAAGGGCGTCGGCTCAAAGCTGGCGCGCGCGACGCTGGACGCGGTACGGGCGCAAGCTGACGGTCGAATGCGATTTCATCCGGAATTTCATGTCCAAGCACGCCGAGTACAACGATCTGCTGGCGCCCGGCCAGGTAACGGAAACCAACGCCGCGACCTACAGAGCGGGCTGTTTCTGCGGCGCGGTCGAAGTGGAGGCAACGGGCGCGCCGGTTTTCGCCGGATACTGTCATTGCGCGGACTGCCAGGCATGGTCGGCCGCGCCGGTCAATGCCTTCAGCCTGTGGAAGTCCGCCGACGTGCGCGTCGTCAAGGGCGCGTCTGACATCGCCACCTATAACAAGACCGAAAACTCCTACCGGAAATTCTGCAAGCTGTGCGGCGGCCATGTCATGACCGAGCACCCGCGCATGCGGCTGACCGATGTCTACGCCAATCTGTTGCGCGGATACACGCACCAGCCGACGCTGCATGTGAACTACGCAAGCAAGACGCTGTCGGTCAGGGACGGCCTGCCAAAATATGCCGACTTCCCCGCGGACCTCGGCGGCTCCGGAGAGAAGTTGCCGGATTGAACTCCTAGGCCGGACGGTGCGCGCGGAGGAACGAGCGGATCTGGCGAACCGCGAGCGGCACCCGCTCCTTCGGCTCCTTCCACGGGAACAGGCTGACTTCCGCGTTCGGCGCCAGCATCGCGCTCTCCATCGCCACTGCATAAGGATGCGCCGGGATATCGTCAGGCAGGATCAGGACCGGCGTCTGGCACTGGCGAACGAAATCGCGCGTCACCGTGAAGACGAAATCCGGATCGGTGCGGTACATCCTGGTCAGGTATTTCTCGGCCTGCTCCATCGTGATGTCGGGCCGGCGCGCGGTGAGCTGGGGCGCCCAGTCCTTGATGTTGTTGTTGTAGAAGAGGTCGCGCATCTCGGGGCGCGAGCCTGAGGGCATCGCGAGCACGGCGGCGGTGACGCGATCGGGCGCCCGCTTGATCAGATTCCAGATCAGGGGCCCGCCGATGCAGAAGCCGAGCACCATGAATTTTTTGAAGCCAAGATGGTCCATCAGCGCGAGCTGGTCGTCGGTATGGGAATCCCAGGGCCGGTCGATCTCGAGCGGGCCAGTCGATTGGCCCGGCGGCGCGTTGCGCAGATCGTAGGCAATGCAGCGATACTCGTTGCCGAACTCCTTGAAGGCGTGGAACGGCGGGTAATCGCCGGTGATGCGCGTGATGTTCGAGTTCAATCCGCCGCCCGCGATCAGGAGCAGCGGATAGCCCGCACCGGCCTCTTCGTAGTGGATGCGGACCGCGCCTTTTTCGAAGAAGCTCATGATGCCTACCCCTGCGCGGCCTCGCCGATCTTGTCCTGCGTCTTCGTATCGAAATCGCCGGCGTCATGCCGCTCGTGCAGCTGGCTGGCCGGATCGCCGGAGATGCGGTTGACCATGCGGCCGCGCTTCACGGCGGGGCGTTTGGCGATCGCATCGGTCCAGCGCTGCACGTTCTTGTAGTCCTGCACCGAGAGGAATTCGCCCGCGCCATAGACCAGCCCCTTGGCCAGCGCGCCGTACCATGGCCAGGTCGCCATGTCGGCGATGGTGTAGTCCTTGCCGGCGAGAAATTCGTTGTCCGCCAGGCGCCGGTCGAGCACGTCGAGCTGGCGCTTCACCTCCATGGCGTAGCGGTCGATGGCGTATTCGATCCTGGTCGGCGCGTAGGCATAGAAATGGCCGAAACCGCCGCCGAGGAACGGCGCGCTGCCCATCTGCCAGAACAGCCAGGACAGGCATTCGGCGCGCGCGGCACCGCCTGACGGCAGGAACGCGCCGAACTTTTCCGCAAGATGCACCAGGATCGCGCCCGACTCGAACACGCGGATCGGCTCCGGCCCGCTGCGATCCATCAGCGCCGGGATCTTCGAGTTCGGATTGACGGCGACAAAGCCGCTGCCGAACTGGTTGCCGTCGATCCTGATCAGCCAGGCGTCGTATTCCGCACCGCTGTGGCCGGCGGCGAGAAGCTCCTCGAACATCACGGTGACCTTGACGCCGTTGGGTGTCGCCAGCGAGTAGAGCTGGAACGGATGGCGGCCGACCGGCAGTTCGGCGTCATGCGTCGCGCCCGCGATCGGACGGTTGATGCTGGCGAACCGGCCGCCGCTGGCCTTATTCCAGGTCCAGACTTTGGGCGGGACATATTCGTTGGACGTATCGGCGGGGGCGTCGGTCATTCTGATGGCTCCGGGCGTGGCACGGCTTGGTATCAGCGCCGCTGCCAAACAAGAAGCAAGCAAAAATCAGGGGAGCAATGCACTTCCGGCCAGTGGCGCCCTCGGAGCAATGCTGCTGTGGCTGGCGTTGCCGCGATCGGCCATAATGGATGCGTCATCGCTCAAGAGACCATCCAAATGCTGCCATCACAGCGTGCCGCGTTCGAGATACCGCGCGAGATCTGCTATCTCAATGCCGCCTCCTACAGCCCGTTGCCGCTAAGGACCCTGGAAGCCGGCCGTGCCGCGGTCGGGCGTAAGGGCGCGCCGTGGACGCTCGAAGCGTCCTTCGCCAACCAGCAGCATGAACGGGCGCGGAATGCGGCCGCCCGGCTGATCAATGCCGAGGCTTCCGATATCGCGCTGATCCCCTCGATCAGTTACGGCGTCGCGACCGCCGCGAAGATATTGCCGATCCGCCGTGGCACGCGCGTGATCGTGCTGGAGAACGATCATTCCTCGCCGGTGCTGGAATGGCTGACGCGGGCCGAGGCGGAAGGTTTTGCCGTCGAGACGGTGCGGCAGCCCGACGACGGCGACTGGACCTCGGCGGTGCTTGCCTCGATCGAACGATCCGGCGCCCCACCGGTGAGCCTGGCTTCGATCTCATCGGTGCACTGGTCCGACGGCGGGTTAATCGATGTCGACAAGGTCGGCACGGCACTCCGGAAGCAGGGCGCGGCTTTCCTGATCGACGCGACGCACAGCACCGGAGTCCTCACCACCGACGTCAAGCGGCTCGACCCGGATTTCGTGATCTTCCCGACCTACAAATGGCTGCTCGGCCCCTACGGCCGCGCCTTCCTCTACGTCGCAAAACGCCATCACGGCGGAAACCCGCTTGAACAGACCGCATCCGGCCGCCGCAACGTGCGCGCCGAGAACGCGGTCTATTTCTCCGACATCAACTACGTGCCCGATGCGCGGCGCTTCGACATGGGCGAGCGCGACCATTTCATATCGATGGAGATGGCCTCGATCGGCATGGAGATGATGGCCGGTTGGGGCACGCCTGCCGTCGTGCAGCGTCTCGCCATGCTGACGGAGCGGATCGCGGACGGCGTGCGCGGCCTCGGGGTCGGCATTCCCCCGGCCGACCTGCGCGCGCCGCATGTATTGAGCCTCGCTTTCGAGGGCGGAATGCCGGCCGGGCTCGTTGAGGGATTGGCGAGCGACGGCGTCCATGTCGCGCAACGTCTCGGGCGCATGCGCATCTCGCCCCACGTCTATAATGACGAGGCGGACGTCGATTGGTTCGTCGAGGTGTTGGGCAGGAGGTTGCGCGGTCCGTCATTGCGAGGAGCGTAGCGACGAAGCAATCCATTCTTTCTTTACGCGGCAAGATGGATTGCTTCGCGGAGCCTGTCATCGGGCCGCGCTACGCGCCGACCCGTTGGCTCGCAATGACGGTGATCAAGAAGCCGCCGCCTTGCGCGGCGCCTCGGTACGCTCCATCACAAAGCCCTCATAGCCCCTGGCGGCGACGTCGTTGCAGATCTGCCGGTAGGGGCCGACGCCGCCGATATAGGGCATGAAGATGCGCGGCTTGCCCGGCACGTTGGCGCCCATGTACCAGGAATTGGCCTGCGGATAGAGCGTGGTGCTGGCGACGTCGTTGACGTGGTCGACCCATTTGTCCTCGGCATCGACCGAAGCTTCCATGGCCGCGAGCCCGCGATCGCGCATGTAGGCGAGGCAATCGGCGATCCAGTCGACATGCTGCTCGATCGAGACGATCATGTTCGACAGCACCGACGGGCTGCCGGGACCGGTGATGACGAAGAGATTGGGAAAGCCAGCACTCATCAGGCCGAGATAGGTGCGCGGGCCGGCCGCCCATTTCCGGTTCAGCGTCTGGCCGCCCCTGCCCTTGATGTCGATCTTCGCCACCGATCCCGTCATCGCATCAAAGCCGGTCGCCAGCACCAGCGCATCGACCTCGTAATCCTTAGCCCCGACGCGCACGGCATTCCCGGTGATCGCTTCGATCGGATTGGATTTGATGTCGACCAGCGTCACGTTCGGACGGTTGAAGGTCGCGAAATAGTCGGTGTCGATGCAGATGCGCTTGGAGCCGATCGGATGACTGTCCGGCTGCAGGAGTTTTGCTGTCGCCGGATCGTCGACAATCTCGGCGATCTTTTCGCGGACGAAGTTGGCGGCCGTATCATTGGCTGCCTTGTCGAGCCCGAGATTGTTGTAGACCGACATGAAGGTGAGCCCGCCGCGGCTCCAGCGCGCCTCGTATTTCGTGCGGCGCTCGTTGTCGCCGTCGTCGAGCGCGCCACGGTCCGGCAACTCGGTGTAGATGCCGTTCCGCGCCGTCTCGCGGGCAAATCGCCTGATCTCGGGGTAGTTGTCGCGAAACTTCTTGCGCTCCGCCTGCGTCAGCGGCGCGTTGCGGGCGGGAATCGAAAAATTCGCGGTGCGCTGGAACACCGTGAGATGGCTCGCCTGTTCGGCAATCACAGGCACCGACTGAATGCCCGATGATCCCGTGCCGATGATTCCGACGCGCTGCCCGGTGAAATCGACCGCTTCATGCGGCCAGTGCCCGGTGTGATAGACCTTGCCTTTAAACTCATCGAGGCCGTTGATATCAGGCATCCGTGCGTTCGACAGACAACCGGTGGCGAGCACGACGAATTGTGCGGTCACCGTCTTGCCGTCCGATGTCGTGACCGACCAGAGGTTGGCGGCTTCATCGAAGACGGCGCGCTCGACGCGGGTATTGAACTGGATGTCCTTGCGCAGATCGAAGCGGTCGGCGACGTGATTGGCGTATTTCAGGATCTCCGGCTGTGGCGCGTAGCGCTCGCTCCAGTCCCATTCCTGCTGCAGTTCGTCGGAGAACGAATAGGAATATTGCATGCTCTCGACGTCGCAGCGCGCGCCGGGATAGCGGTTCCAGTACCAGGTGCCGCCGACGCCCGAGCCCTGCTCGAAGACCCGCGCCGTCATCCCCTGCCCGCGCAGCCGGTGCAGCATGTACAGGCCGGCAAACCCGGCGCCGACCACGACGACATCGGTGCTGGCGGCGGATTTGGCGGTAACGGAAGACGAAGCGGACATAAAGGCGGGCTCCCTGTTATTCTCTCTGATTTCGCAGCAGCATTCTATCCGCAGCGCCAAAGCGCAAGACGCAAATCGGCGGGTTGGCTTTGCATATTTTGTAAGGTGGAATGTTCGCTCCCGGCGAGCGCGACGCCGCTTGGCATCCAAGCCTTCGATGGGCTAGCGTCTTGCGCAGGGACGAGCAGTAACCTGTAATGCAGCGCCGGGAGGACACGCGATGAAATCGCCGATCTGCGACATGTTGGGCATCGAGTTTCCGCTGCTGGCTTTCAGCCATTGCCGCGACGTGGTCGCCGCCGTCAGCCGCGCCGGCGGGTTCGGCGTGCTGGGCGCAACCGCGCATTCGCCTGAAACCATCGAGCAGGAACTGAAATGGATCGACGATCACACCGACGGCAAGCCCTACGGGCTCGACGTGCTGATCCCCGAGAACATTTCCACCGCCGGCGAGAAGGACGTCACCTGGAAGAGCCTGGAGGCGCGGATCTCGCCGCAGCATCGCGACTTCACCCGCAACCTCCTCAAGAAATACGGCGTCGAGCTGACGACGACCAATGTCGCCGACAATCAGCCGCAGCCGTTCGATGCGCAGCGCGCGCTCGACGTGCTCGAGGTTTCGTTCCGTCATCCGATCAAGCTGATCGCGAACGCGCTTGGCGTGCCGCCGAAGCAGATGATCGACATGGGCCGCAAGCATGGCGTGCCGGTCGCGGCACTCGTCGGCTCGAAGGAGCACGCACTGCGCCAGGTCGCGGCCGGTGTCGATATTCTGGTGGCGCAGGGCACGGAAGCCGGCGGCCATTGCGGCGAGGTCTCGACCATGGTGCTGGTGCCCGAGGTGATCAAGGCGATCAAGCCTGTCAGCGACGTGCCGGTGCTGGCGGCGGGCGGCATCATGACCGGACGGCAGATGGCGGCCTGCATGGCGATGGGCGCCGCCGGCGCCTGGACCGGATCGGTGTGGCTGGCGACGGTGGAGTCGGAGACCACGGAAATCTTCCGCGAGAAGATGATCGCGGCCTCCTCGCGCGACGCGGTGCGTTCGAAGGGGCGCACCGGCAAGCCGGCGCGACAATTGCGCTCGGTGTGGACCGATGCGTGGGACCGCGGGCCCGACAGTCCCGGCGCGCTGCCGATGCCGCTGCAGAGCATCATCTCGCGCGACGCCTTCAACTCGATCGATCGCGCGGCCGCCGCCGGCAACACCCAGGCGCGCGACCTCGTCAGCTATTTCGTCGGCCAGGGCGTCGGCCTCGTCGACAGCGTGAAATCCGCCGGCGCCGTGGTGCAGGAATTCAAGGAGGATTTTGCCGATGCGGTGGAGCACATGAATATGCTGATGGAGGAGTGACAGTTATCCCTCATGGTGAGGAGGCGCGAAGCGCCGTCTCCGGACGATGCTTCGCATCGCCGGGCGAACCATGCGGCCCGTGGCCCATCCTTCGAGACGCCGCTCTGCGGCTCCACAGGATGAGGTCTGTGTAATCTGAGAAAGCGAAACAAGAAAAAATGTCCAGCACCTCCCTCACCGAAGACCGCATTCCCGTCATCGTCGGCGTCGGCGAAATCGCCGACCGGCCCAAGGACATTGCCGAAGGCCTCGAGCCGATGGCGCTCTTGGAACAGGCGGTGCGGCGGGCGGAGGCCGACAGCGGCGCGAAGCTGCTGGGCGAACTCGGGTCGCTCGACGTCGTCAATTTCCTGAGCTGGCGCTACCGCGATCCGGAGCAGCAGCTCGCGGCCAGGCTCGGGGCCAATCCGGCGCATTGCTATTACGGCCCGGTCGGCGGCGAGAGCCCGATCCGCTACATCCACGAAGCGGCCAAGCGCATCGCGCGCGGCGAATGCAGCGTCGCCGTGGTCTGCGGCGCGGAAGCCCAGTCGACCGCGACCAAGGCCGAGCGTGGCGGCATCCCGCTGCCCTGGACGCCGTTCGCCCACGATGTCGAAGAGCCGAAGCGCGGCGCGGCGTTCCAGAAGCCGATGGCGGTGAAGCTCGGCGTGTTCCGGCCGATCACCGTCTATCCGCTCTATGAGTCCGCGACCTCGGCGCATTGGGGCCAGACCCCGCGCGAGGCGCTCGCCGAGTCAGGTGCGCTGTGGTCGACCTATTCGAAGGTCGCGTCGGAAAATCCGAACTCCTGGCTGAAGAAGCGGTTCACATCGGAAGAGATCACGACGCCGTCACAGGACAACCGGCTGATCGCCTGGCCCTACACCAAGCTGATGGTGGCCAATCCGACCGTGAACATGGGCGGCGCGGTGCTGCTGACGTCGCTGGCCAAGGCGCGCGCGGCCGGTGTGCCCGAGGACCGCCTGATCTATCCGATCGGCGGCGCTTCGGCGGAAGAGCCGCGCGACTATCTGGTGCGCGACCAGTTCTACGAAAGCCACCCGCAGAACGCAGTGCTGAAGGCGGTGATGGATCTCGTCGAAGGCGACGGCAGGAAGTTCGACGCCATCGAGCTCTACAGCTGCTTCCCCTGCGTGCCCAAGATGGCGCGGCGGACGCTCGGTCTCGGCGCGGACGTGCAGCCGACGGTCACCGGCGGCCTCACCTTCTTCGGCGCGCCGCTCAACACCTATATGACGCATGCGGCCGTCGCGATGGTGCGCAAGCTCCGCGAAGGCGGCAAGCTCGGGCTGCTCTACGGCCAGGGCGGCTTCGTCACCAAGCATCACGGCCTGGTGCTGTCGCGCGAGGCGCCGAAAGGGGCGCTGGCGCAGGACAGCGGCGTGCAGGCCGAGGCCGACCGCAACCGCCGCAAGGTGCCGGATTTCGTGACCGAAGCCGCCGGCAAGGGCAGGATCGAAAGCTTCACGGTGATCTACAAGGGCAAGGGCGAGGTCGAGCATGGCGTCGTGATGATGCGCACCGAGGCCGACGCCCGCGCGCTGGCCCGCATTCCCGCCAATGACGCGGCGACGCTGAAGCACCTGCTGAACCTGGACCGGACCCCGGTGGGGTCGATCGGCAATGTCATCACCGCCGGGGATGGCGTGCTGGAGTGGCGGGCCGGCTAGCGTTCCGCCTCTGGTTCCCTGGTTCCGTGCGTGCGGCATAACCGCGCTTCGTCCTGCGCCGGCTGTCGTGTATTAATTGACGACGCACCAACCGGCATTTCAATCAGGACATTTAAATGGCAAGTCGATCCAGGACGGCGCGGACCACCATGGCGGCGCGGCGTTGGGGTCCTCCCACCATTGTGACGCTCGCGGCGATGGCCGCCCTGGCGGCGTTGACCGACGCCGCCGCGGCGCGACAGGCGCGGCCTGCGCCGATCAAGGAAGCGAAAGCGTCGCGCGATGCGGGCGAGCCGATCATGGCCATCGTGTCGATCAAGACCCAGCACGTCACGTTCTACGACGCCGACGGCTGGATCCTGCGCGCGCCGGTGTCCACCGGCACCACGGGGCGGGAGACGCCGGCCGGGATCTTCGCGGTCGTCGACAAGGAAAAGGATCACCACTCCAACATGTATGACGATGCCTCGATGCCGAACATGCAGCGCATCACCTGGAACGGCATCGCGCTGCACGGTGGACCCCTGCCCGGCTATGCGGCCTCGCACGGCTGCGTGCGGATGCCGTTCGGCTTTGCCGAGAACCTATTCGAGAAGACGCGCATTGGGATGCGGGTGATCATCTCGCCAAACGACGCCGAACCGCTGGAATTCTCCCATCCGGCGCTGCTGGTGCCGAACCGGGAGGCGATCGCGGCCGCGCCGGCCAGGGCGGAGGCGGCTCCCCGCGAGGCGGCCGAGGCCGCCAAAGCCGCCGATGAGGCCAAGAAGGCCGCAGCGACCGCCACGCGCGAGACGGCATCGCTTTCGGCGTCGCTGCGCAAGCTGGAGGGACAGAAAGCCCGCGCCGACGCGGAACTCGCCAACGCCGAGAAGGCGCTCGCGTCAAGCAAGACGGACGAGGCCAGGGCGCGGGCCGAGGAACTCAAGCAAAAGGCCGGCGCCAGGGCCGCGGAACTGGCAACGCAGCTCGACACCGCCAAGGCCGACGCAGCATCGAAGCTCGACGCCGCGGCCGCCGCCAGGGAAGCCGCCAAGGCAGCCCAGGCGAGGAAGGCCGGCACCGCCAAGGCGGCGAGCGAGGCGAAGCTCGCGCTCGAACCTGTCTCGATCTATGTCAGCCGCGCGACGCAGAAGCTTTACGTGCGCCGCCCGACGCAAAAGCCCGCACCCGATGGCGGCGGCGTGGTGTTCGATACAACGATCGAGGTTCCCATCAGGATCCGCAGTCCCGAACAGCCGATCGGCACGCATGTGTTCACGGCGATGGCGCGCAACGAAGCAGGCCTGCGCTGGACCGCGGTCACGATCGACAACGGCGACGATGCCAAATCCGCGCTTGACCGCATCACCATACCGCAGGACGTGGTCGATCGCATCGGGCCGACCGCGTTGCCGCGATCTTCGATCGTCATCTCGGATGAGGCCCTGAGCAAGGAGACCAACTATCGCACCGAATTCGTTGCAGTGCTGAGCAATCAGCCGCAAGGCGGCTTCATCACGCGCAAGCCCACGCCACCCGACATGCTGGTCGCAGGCCCCAACGACGATGGCTTCGGATCGTTTTTCCAGCCAGCCTGGAATTCCCAGCAGCCCGTCTATACGCGCCGGCGCAGTGGCCAGGACTTTCAGCCGTTTCAGCAGCCGCGCTGGTGGTAGGACACGGCGCGTCGCGCAGTCGCCGTTCAATACAAAGGCGGGGTTAGAGGTTAAGGGGCGACTATCCCTTCACGTCCTGCTTTTCGGAAGCGGTGGCGGGCTTGCTGCCGGCACCGACGACGCGGACCTGATCGCCGTTCGCAATACCATCCGGCGGCGCGATGATAATGCGATCCTCGGCGGCGAGACCGGACGCCAGCTCGATCTCCCTGCCGAGGTCGCGCGCGATGGTCACGGTCTTGAACAGCACCTTGTCGTCGGGACCGACGGTTGCGACCCGCAGGCCATTCTTGTTGAAGATCAGCGCGCTGGCGGGAATGTGCAGCGGCACTGCGTCGCGCTGCAGCGGCAGGCGGACATTGGCAAAGCCGCCCGGCATCAACTCGCCATTCGCATTGTCGAGCGCGAGTTGCATCCGCGTCGTTCCGGACGCGACGTCAACCGCCTGCGAGGAGGCCTCCACGGTGGCCGCAAATGATCGGCTCGGATATTCCGGCATCGTCAGCACCGCCTTGGCGCCGATCCTGATCGCGGGCACGTAGTTCTGCGGCACGTTGACGTAGACGCGCAGCCTGGTGATATCAGACACCACGAACATCGCCGGACCAGCGCCGCCGCCGGCATTGATCAGCGCGCCGACGTCGGTCTCGCGCGAGGTCACCACGCCGTCGAACGGCGCCGTGATGTTCTTGTAGGCGGCGAGCGCCTCCAGCCGTTCGACATTGGCCTGGCCCGAATTGACGGCGGCCTTCTTGTTGGCGAGATCGGCGGTGCGCTCGTCGATTTCCTGCATCGAGACGAAGTTCGAGGCGAGCAGCGTCTTGCGGCGATTCAAGGTGGCCTCGGACAGCCGCGCGCTGGACTGCTGGCTGGCGAGATCGGCCTTCGCCTGCAGCAATTGCTGGTCGAGGTCCGGCGCCTCGATCTCGGCGATCACCTGGCCCGCCTTTACCTTCGCGCCGATATCGACGCTCCAGCTCTTCAGGTAGCCGTTGACGCGGGCAAAGATCGGCGCGCGCGAATAGGCTTCCAGGCGGCCCGGCAGGTCGATGGTGGGGCTGAGCGCCCTTCCGCTCGGCAACGCGACGGCAACGGAAGGAACCGCCTGCGCATCGGTCCATTCCCTGAGCTTGTCGCTGGAATCCTCGCGGGCGCGAATGCCGGTGGCGACGATCAGCCCTGCGCCGATCACCGCCACAAGCCCGAAAATGCCCAGTTTGCGGCGCGAGACCGTCGGGCGTGTTTCAGTGGGCATGCGGCATCTCCGACGGGGCCGTGGCTTTGGCGCCTTGTTTCTTGTGTACCATGCTGAACACCACGGGAACAAACATCAACGTTGCGATCGTCGCGAATATCAGCCCGCCGATCACGGCGCGCCCCAGCGGGGCATTCTGCTCGCCGCCCTCGCCGAGCCCCAGCGCCATCGGCGCCATGCCGATGATCATGGCAAGCGCCGTCATCAGCACCGGACGGAAGCGGACGAAGCCGGCTTCGAGCGCGGCGGCAACGGGATCGCCGAGTTCCTCGTAGCGCTCGCGGGCGAAGCTGATCACCAGCACGCTGTTGGCGGTGGCGACGCCCATGCACATGATCGCGCCGGTCAGCGCCGGGACCGAGAGCGTGGTCTGGGTCGTGAACAGCATCCAGACGATGCCGGCCAGCGCCGCCGGCAGCGCGGTGATGATCACGAACGGATCGGACCAGGACTGGAAATTCACCACGATCAGGAAATAGATCAGCACGATGGCGGCGAGCAGCCCGAACAGCAGGCCGGAGAACGCGCTGTTCATGGTCTCGACCTGGCCGAGCAGCACCACCGACGAGCCCTTCGGCACGTCCCTTGCGGTATCGGCCATCGCCTTTCTGACCTCGGTGGCCACCGCGCCGAGATCGCGCCCCTGCGTCGTCGCAAAAATCTGCACCATCGGCTGGATGTCGTATTGGGAAACGACCGCGCTTGACGTCGAACGCCTCACGTCCGCGATACCGCCAAGGATCGGCGATTGCGGGTTGCCGCTGGCGGTGATCGGCAGCGCCTGCAGCGCGCTCAGCGAGTCCATCTTGTATTGCGGCGTCTGCATCACGATCGAGTAGGACACGCCATTGTCGGGGTTCAGATAATAGGTCGGCGCGACCTGCGAACTGCCGGCGAGATTGACGACGAGGCTGTTGGTGACGTCGCGCTCGGTCAGTCCGACATATTGCGCCCGCGTGCGGTCGACATCGATGTTGAAGGTCGGATTGTTCGGCGACTGCTGGATGCGGGCATCCGCAACCCCGGGTATCCGGCGGATACGGCTCAGCAGCTTGTTGGCATAGGCGAAATTCGCCTCGAGGTTGGCGCCGCGGATCTGCAGGTCGATCGGGGCCGGCGCGCCGAAATTCAGGATCTGGCTGACGATGTCGGCCGGCAGGAACGAGAAGCTCATCCCGGGAAACAGCCGCGGCAACTGCTCGCGCAGCAGCTTGACGTATTCCTCCGTCGGCCTGTGGCCCTCCTTCAGCTTGATCTGGATGTCGCCGTCCGCCGGACCGATCACGCCGGTGTTGTTGTAGGTCATGTTGATGCCGGAGATCGGCATGCCGATATTGTCGGTGAGGGTCTCGATCTCGCCCGGCGGAACGATCTTGCGGATCGCCTTCTGCACGTCGGCAAGCTGGTTGGCGGTCTCCTCGACGCGGGTGCCGATCTGGGTACGTACATGCATCAGGATATTGCCGGCGTCGACCGCGGGAAAGAAGTTGCGGCCGAGAAACGGCACCAGCAGGAAAGACAGCGCGACGACGCCGAGAAATCCGGTGACGAACAGCGTCCGCCGTCCCAGTGCCATCGCCAGCAGATCGCGATAGGTGCCGCGAATGCGCTCGAACCGGGCCTCGAAGCCGCGCTGGAAGCGCACCAGCGGATTGCGCGAGGGCGGCGGCTCGCCCTCGTGATGGAGGTGCGGCTGCAGCAGATATTTCGCCATCGTCGGCACCAGCGTGCGCGACAGGATGAACGACCAGATCATCGCGAACATCACCGCTTCGGCCATCGGCACGAACAGGAAGCGCGCGACGCCCTGCAGGAAGAACATCGGCACGAACACGATGCAGATGCACAGCAGCGACACGAAGGCCGGCGTCACGATCTGGTTGGCGCCGTCAAGGATCGACCGCTCGACCGGCTTGCCCTGCTCCAGATGGTAGTTGATGTTTTCGATGGTGACGGTGGCGTCGTCGACCAGGATGCCGACCGCCAGCGCCAGCCCGCCGAGCGTCATGATGTTGAGCGTCTCGCCGATCGCCGACAGCATGATGATGGCGCCGAGGACCGACAGCGGGATCGAGACCGCGATGATGACCGTCGAACGCCAGCTTCCGAGGAACAGCAGGATCATGACGCTGGTCAAGAGCGCGGCGATGACGCCTTCGACAGCGACGCCTTCGATCGCGCCGCGGACGAACAGCGACTGGTCGCCGATGAAGCCGATCTTCAGCGCCTCGGGAAGCTGATCGCGGACGTCGATCACCTTCTGCTTGATGCCGGCGATGATGTCGAGCGTCGAGGTCGCGCCCGCCTTCAGCACCATCATCAGCACCGAGCGGTTGCCGTCGACGTGAACGATGTTGGTCTGCGGCGGATTGCCGTCGCGTACCGAGGCGACGTCGCGGATATAGACCATCGCGCCGTTGACCGCCTTGATCGGCAATGCGCCCAGCTCATCCATCTGAAGCGGCGAGTTGTTGAGCTGGATGATGTATTCGAACTGTCCGATCTTCTGCGTACCGACCGGCGTGATCAGGTTCTGCGCCGCCAGCGCGTTGGCGACATCCTGACCCGACAGGCCGCGCGCCTGCAGCGCGGCCGGATTGAGGTCGATCTGGACCTGCCGCTGCTTGCCGCCGAACGGATAGGGAATGGCGGCGCCGGGTACGGTGACCAGCGGCGTACGAAGCTGATTGATGCCGATATCGGCGAGATTTTGTTCCGTCAGGCCCTCGCCCGAGAGCGCGACCTGGATGATCGGAACGGTCGACGCGCTGTAGTTCAGGATCAGCGGCGGCGTCGCGCCCGGCGGCAGCTGCTTGATCATCGTCTGCGAGATCGCCGTCACCTGCGCGTTGGCGGTGCGGATATCGACATTGGGCTGGAAGAAGATCTTGACGATGCCGATGCCGTTGTAGGAATTGGCGACGATGTGTTCGATATCGTTGACCGTCGTCGTCAGCGCCCGCTGGAACGGCGTGATGATGCGCCCCGACATCTGGTCCGGCGGCAGACCGGTGTAATTCCAGACCACGCCGATGACGGGGATGCGGATATCCGGAAAGATGTCGGTCGGCGTGCGCAGCGCCGCCAGCGGCCCGATGATCAACAGCAGGATGGCGAGCACGACGAACGTATATGGCCGGCTCAGCGCGATACGGACCAGCGCAATCATGAAAGTTGCATTCCCGGGGGCCCCATTGCGGGATGGCGACCGGCGCTGCAATAAGCCCGATCCGACTGCGCTGATTTAGCCGAAACAGGCCAAAAAGGCCAATTCCGCCCGCGCAGCCGCCCTTCACTTCCCCGGCATAGCTGAGAATGCCGGGGTACGGCCGCCGGTCCGGCCTATGCCGCCCGCACCGTATCGAGGAACTTGCCGACTTCCATCTTGAGGCGGTTGCTGTCTGCGGAGAGCGACTGGGCCGCCGAAAGCACCTGCGAGGAGGCGGAGCCGGTTTCGCCGGCGCCGCGCTGCACGTCGGTGATGTTGGTGGAAACCTGCTGGGTGCCGTGCGACGCCTGCTGCACGTTGCGGGAGATTTCCTGGGTCGCCGCCCCCTGCTCTTCCACGGCGGCCGCGATGGCCGAGGCGATCTCGGCCAGCCGTTCGATGGTGCCGCTGATCTCCTTGATCGCACCGACCGATTCCTGCGTCGCGCCCTGGATGCCGGATATCTGCTGGCCGATCTCGCCGGTCGCCTTGGCGGTCTGCTCGGCCAGCGCCTTCACTTCGGAAGCGACCACCGCGAAGCCGCGGCCGGCTTCACCGGCGCGCGCCGCCTCGATGGTGGCGTTCAGCGCAAGCAGGTTGGTCTGGCCGGCAATGGTGTTGATGAGTTCGACGACGTCGCCGATGCGGGCGGCCGCCTTCGACAATTCGCTGACCCGGTCGTTGGTGATGCGGGCCTGGTCGACCGCCTCGCCGGCCATCCGCGCGGATTCCTGCACCTGGCGGCTGATCTCGTTCACGGAAGAGGACAGCTCTTCGGTCGCCGACGCCACCGATTGCACGTTGCTGGACGCCTCTTCCGAGGCCGCCGCCACCCGCGTCGTCACCTGCTGCGCGCGCTCGGCGGTCGCGGTCAGCGTCTTGGCGGAAGCTTCCAGTTCGGTCGAGGCCGACGACACGGTTTCCACGATCTCGCCGACCGCCGCCTCGAAGGAGTCGGCCAGGCGGACCATTTCGGTCTTGCGCTGCTGCGCGGCAACCTGGTCCTGCTTCATCCTGGCTTCGGCTTCGCCCCGGGCCTTTTGCTCGGAGACCACCTTGAATTTTTCCACGGCGCCGGCGACCGCACCAAGCTCGTCCTTGCGTCCGAGGCCGGGCAGCACCACCGCGAAATTGCCGCCGGCGAGTTCTTCCATCGACGCGCTCAAGGCGCGCATCGGCCGGGCGATCGTGAAGAAGGAGACGATGGCCGTGCCGATCAGCAGCAGCATGGTGCCGATGCCGATCGCCAGTCCCTCCGATTCCGTGGTTGCCATTTCGCTCTTGGCCAGCGCGGTCTGCTCTTCGACGTTATGCTTGGCAAAGTTGGCGATCTGGTCGGCGAGCGGCTCGAGGTCGGCAACGATAGGCAGCGTGACCTCGCGTGCGATGCGCTTGACTTCCTCGTTCGCCTTGGCGACTTGCGCCGCTGCATCTGCGCCGCCGGCCGCGGCAACCGCCTGGGCACGAACGTTCGCGATCTGCTCGGCGCCCCCTGCATAATCCGCGGCTCTCGCCTTGAGCTTCTCGATGCGCGCACGATTCTCGGCGGATTTGGACAGCTTCAGCATCTCGTCGCAAAACCTGGTGAGCGACGCCAGTCGGGCTGCGACGTAGTCCCTTGCCTTCTGCAGATCCGCCGCGTTGTCGGCGAGGCGCAGGTCACGCGTGCCGACCTGCATTCCCTGCAGCGAGGCCTTGGCGTCGACCGCGTCACGCGCAATCACGTGCTGCCCTTCCATGCGCGCGTCGAGTTCGCGCGTCGCGGCATTGGAGCGGATCTGGACGATCACCATCGTGGCAACGAGCAGGACGCCGAGGCCGGAGGCAATGCCAAGTTTGGCGCCGATCGAGAGATTGAGAAGGATACGGATAGTGCTGGACATGCGCTGGCGCCCTCAAGACAACGGTAAACGCAAATTGACAACGGAGAAAAACCGCCTGATTCCCCCAAATTGCGGGGACCGCGGATGACCGGGCGCCGGGCCGTTAGGACAAGCCGTTCGCTGCGTACGAAGGGCTCCTGAGGCGACATGCCTCAGAGCGGCACCCATGCGCCAAGGTTCCACAAGACGGTTAATGAGGTGCTAAATCGCGCTCGCTGGAGGAATCGTAGTACTACGGTGTCACCGCTTGCTTCGCTGACATCACGATTGCCTGTCCGGATTTTTGCGCAGCGCAGACAACGTCTGCTGCGGCGTCTCGCCGAACAGGTCACGATACAGCGCCGTGAACTCGCCCATGTGCCAGAAGCCGTTCGCGAGAGCCGTGGCCTTGATGGATTGGGCCGCGTCTGCCCGCACCAGTTGCTGACGCACATTCCAGAGGCGCCGCAGCCGCATGTAGCGGTGCATGCTCATGCCGCGAATCGCAACCACGGCGTTATGCAGCGTTCGCACCGAGACCCCAAGCTGTCGCGCCACGTCGGCGCTGTACAGCGCCTTGCCCGCGTTGGCGGCAACGAATTCGTCGAACTTGCGGATCAGCGCCAGATAGTGGCTCAGGCCGAGGTGCCTGGCGTCGGAGGCCGAAGCTGCAGCCATCGCCATGTCGACCGCCAGCAGGATCGATTCTTCGACGCTTTCGATCACGGTGGGCTGCGCGAGAGTATCGGGCGAACGCGACGCCAGCATCAGCACTTCGCGCAGCGTGGTCCGCAGCGTGTCGAACCTGGCGCGTTCCGTGCCGATCACCTGGGGGCGGTCGAGTTCACCGGGCCAGCCGCGATCGTCGACGGAATCGAAATTGACGAAGGCGACCAGATTGGCGTGCTGCTCCACGATCTCGCATTGCGCGGTGCCCTTGACCAGCAGCAGTGCCGGCGCGCGGCCCTCCATGCCGTTCACGATCAGCGACGCCTCGTCGTCCATCATCAGGCCGACGATGGCTCCGGTCGTGGAATATTGTATCTGGAGAATGCGTGGAAACGTCCGCTGCAGATAGATCGTGCAGCCCCTCAGCCTCAGCATCGCGAAGGATGCGGCGAAATCGCGGATACCGAGCGGAATGCTGCTCGCCCGACCGAGCCCGTCGATGCTCCGGAAATGATCGAAATCCGGCGACCGGCTGATCTTCACGAAGTCGGATTCAACGAGTTCATCAAGCAACGACACGCGGCGGTCATCCGAGCCGTCGGCAGCGATCGTCGCAATAACGAAGAAAAACGCTGGCCGGGATTAAGAGGAATCGAACGCGCAACTTGACCATGGCGGCGGGTGCCTCGATGCCCCCGCCATCGGATGAAGCGTCTTGAGTCCTGGGCGCGTCTTCATTGACGCAGGACACATGGCATCAGGCCCCCGGAATCAGGTCGTGGAATCAGGTCGTGGAATCAGGCCTTCGATGCGCGGCTATCCTACCAACTATCCCCGGGTTACGGAAATCGTTGGCCGCATTTCGATCCAGTTTCGCACCGAGCAATTGTTCGGTGCCCGTCGCAATCGCAATCTTGCGATCCAGGGATGCTTCCGATGCCTCATGCAGCCGAAAGTCGGCGGCTCAAGGGCTGTGTCCGGTTCGAATCGCGACGGCAGCGCCACGTCGGTACGAAACTGGGCACTGCAAAACCTGCCGTTTTTGCGCTTGTGGCAGCGACCAGCGTGCGCAAGAGCACGCTTTTCGATCCCATGATGCGCAGTTCTTTCTGATCGACTTCGATCCGTTGGGCGAGCGCGCGGAGGTGTTGTGGATAGCGGTCGAGGGCTGACACGGGAACATCGACGCGAATAGCCCGAGCCGGTCATTCAACCGACGATTTTGCTGAGCAACCGCTGATCAGGCTGCGATCCGACAGAGGCACGCCCATTGCGATTGCGCTGGAAGTTCAATCCAGTAGCGCTCACTTTGGCCTCCGCCCCAAACGTGGAGCGTGCCGCAGAGGAAATCCGCATAGGCTTTGCCGTCATTCTTGTACGTGCCCCAGCCGCTACCGCCATCAATCTCTTGCAGTTCGCGCTTCTCGACACCACGAGGCCGACCGAGCCGGAGCATGGCTTCGAGTTTTTTCCGATCTTTTTTTCCTTCGGCAGGTAGCTTTCTCAGTGGTTTTCGCATGACAATCTCAAGCATTTGAGGATGCACTGCTGCAAGTCATCTGCTGGCGCCGGAATTTTTTCATCGACGGCGGGGATAGCCTCCGTTCGACCAGTCCGAGCAGATGGAGGAGTCGAACTCTTCAAGTGGGCGCGAGAGGCATTCATAGCGTGCCGTTTGTTCTGGCTGCATCGGGATCGAAAATCGTTCCCCGGCATCCTCGATCTGAGCAATCGTACCGAAAAAGGAGCTGAACGTTTGCTTCTCCGGGACCACTGCAATAGCGATCCACGCCAGAGTGGCGCTGTGTCGACGCGCGATCGCTCGAACGTCAGCGCGGCGTTTGCGCACATTGTAGGTGGGATTAATAACCCCACTCACTTGGTACCTGTTCCGGGTCTTAACTCCGATCAAATAGCGCACACCATCGCGCTCGGCGAAAATGTCGCCGAACGGATGGTTGGCGCTTTCCGCGTTCATATCCCGCACTTCAAGGAAGCCGGCTCGCTTCAGGAGATTGGCTGCCTTCCTCTCACCCCAGTCACCGAGGGCACGCTTTCGCTGCACCCGTTCACGCGTTTGCTCTCGCACGAGCACAGGCGGTTGTCCGATGCCTAACTGGCGTCGCAGGTCCCGAATATATTTGGCGTGCAGTTCGGCCAAGGCGGACTCCTTGGGGATTGGACCTTGCTCAAGCAACTCAAGCCAGTGCTGCCGCTCGGCGTGGGCGGCTTGCTCGGCCGCATCGCGAACGAACCGGTCAGGTCCGCCGGCACGGAGCAATGCTTGAAATGTTTTGGGCTTCGCCACGAGATGCCTGTAACGCTATATAAGCCACTATTAGCGTTACAAACGAACTGCGGCGACTTCATGGCCCCTTCGCTGCGCACCGTCTGGGGACAGGACTCGGCAGGGTGACAACTTAAAAGCGTAGCGCGAGATCGCGGAGCATCGCACCTTTGCAAATCGGAGTGCGGGGCAGGATGCTCTGTCATAGCGCCACGGCGAAGCAATAGTGCCCATCTTCATCGGCCGTGGCGCGCCACTTCGGCAGAGCACGCTGGCGTAGCGCCGGCCTTCCCGCGACGCTCCGGAAGTTCTATTCGGTGCCCTCGTCGGGGGCGGATGGAACGTGGCGCCGAAGGTCCATTCTGTCGTGGAGGATACGCACGATTTCGATCGTGCCGTCTGGCGCCGCCCGGTACATCAGGAAATGACTTCCGCGACGAGCCCGTCGCGCAACGTGGAGCGTGCGAAGACCTGCCACGATCTCGTCCCGGGCCTTGGAGCCTGCGACATCGGGGCCGTTGGCGAGTTCGCCAATCGCGTGAACGAGCGTGTCCCGGTAGACGCGCGATTGTCGCGCGCCAAAATTCTCGGTAGTCCATTTCAGGATGTTGGCAAAGTCGACTTCTGCGGCCGCGCCGAGACGAACCCGCCATCTTCCCTCGGCCATCAGGGTTCTATTCGGCTGTTCTGGAGATGACCTTCTCCGAGAGGTCATTTAGATAGGATTGCAGTTCCTCGATATTCCCAAATTCCCTGAACTCTCCTCGATCCAACGCTCCGACACCTGCGCGAGCCGCTGCCCGCAACGCTTTCAGCTTGCTCGCATCCTCCGCCTCGCGCTGCTCCACGAGCCGCAAACCGTCGCGCAACACTTCGCTGGCGTTCTGGTAGCGGCCGGACTTGACCAAGGTCTCGAGGAGTTCTTCCTGGCGCTCCGTCAGCACGACGTTTCTGGTCGGCATTGGCATCCTCTCAGGTGGTTCCAAAGCGAGGTTCGGCTATGGCATATTATGCCATAGCCTCCTTCGTCTCAACCCCGGAGAGTTGGCGCACACCCTCGGCCGCCGCCGTAGGTGATCGTCGTCCCAATCGGCCGGGGTCAGCGCGTCCGTCGCGCGCCATCAGGCCGCCCGCACCGAAGCGAGGAACCTGCCGACTTCGAGCTTGAGGCGGTTGCTGTCGCCCGACAGTGACTGCGCCGCGGAGAGCACCTCCGAGGAGGCCGAACCGGTTTCGCTGGCGCCGCGCTGCACGTCCGCAATGTTCGAGGACACCCGCTGGGTCCCCATCGACGCCTGCTGCACGTTGCGGGAAATTTCCTGCGTCGCAGCGCCCTGCTCTTCCACCGCCGCCGCGATCGCCGACGAAATCTCCGACAGCTTCTCGATGGTGCCGCTGATCGCCTGGATCGCGTTCACGGATTCCTGGGTCGCCGCCTGGATGCCGGTGATCTGCTGGCCGATCTCGCCGGTGGCCTTGGCGGTCTGTTCGGCGAGCGCCTTGACCTCGGAGGCCACCACGGCGAAGCCGCGGCCGGCCTCGCCGGCGCGCGCCGCCTCGATGGTGGCGTTGAGCGCCAGCAGGTTGGTCTGGCCGGCGATGGTGTTGATGAGTTCGACGACGTCGCCGATGCGGGTTGCCGCCTTCGACAATTCGCCGACGCGCGCGTTGGTGGTGCGGGCCTGATCGACGGCGTCATTGGCCATCCGCGCCGACTCCTGAACCTGGCGGCTGATCTCGGTGACGGACGAGGCCATCTCCTCGGTGGCCGACGCGACCGACTGCACATTGGTCGACGCTTCCTCGGACGCCGCCGCAACCGTCGTCGTGAGCACCTGGGCGCGTTCGGCGGTCGACGTGAGCGTGCCTGCGGATACTTCGAGCCGGCCGGACGCCGACGAGACGGTCTCGACGATACGGCCGACGGCGGCCTCGAAATCGTCGGCCATCTTGTTCATGTCTGTCTTGCGGCTCGCCACTGCGCGCGTCTCGGCCGCACGCCGCTCGGCTTCCAGCGACTGGCGCTCGATCGCGTTGCCCTTGAACACTTCGACTGCCTTGGCCATCTCGCCGATCTCGTCGCCGCGGCCGACGCCCGGCACCTCGATGTCGAGCTTGCCACTGGCGAGTTCGTTCATGGTCGCCGTCATGCGCCGCAACGGCGCGGTGATGCTGCGTGCGACGACGATGGACACCGCCAGCATCACGAGCAGGATGGCGCCGGCAACGATCAGCGAACGCTGGGTCGACACCCAGGTCTGCGCTTTCAGGTCGTCGATGTAGACGCCGGTGCCGATCACCCAGTTCCACGGCGCAAAGCCGACCACATAGGACAGTTTCGGCTGCGGCTTGTCGAAGCCCGGCTTGGGCCATTCGTAAGGCACGAAGCCGGAGCCGTCCTTCCTGACGGCAATGACGAAGTCGACGAACAGCAGTTTGCCGTTCGGGTCCTTGTAGGTCGAGAGATCGCTGCCGTTCATTTCCGGCTTGATCGGATGCATCACCATCCTGGGATGCATGTCGTTGATCCAGTAATAGTCGTTACTGCCGTAGCGCAGCGCCGATATCCGCGCCATCGCCCGCTTCTGCGCGTCGGCTTCCGAAACGCCGCCCTTCTGCACGGCGGCATGCTCTTCCTTGGCGATGCCCAGCGCGACTTCGCCGAGATGACGCAGCTCGATCTGCTTCTGCTGATACAGGCTCGTGGCGAGTTCCTGGGACTGCAGAAAGGTGACGCCGAGCAGGCCGGCGAAGCTGAGGCCAATCAGGGCATAGATCTTTCGGCCAACGGTCATGTTGGCCCGGCTCATGATTGCAAGCATGTTCTGTCTCCGCGCGACGACAAGGGTCGTCCGTCCCCACTTCGCGGAATCGTATAGGTGAGCCGCTTTCTACTCGTTAATTTGCACTCAGTAGATATACGGAAATAGACGCACGAGAATTCCGTTAGCCGGCAGAAGCGCGATCGAATTTTCGCGTCGTCTTGGCCGGGCTTGTCCCGGGCATGATGCGTGTGTGGACACCCCGCCCAATACAACGACGGCAATGCAAAAGGCCCGCCCCCGTTCCGGGGCGGGCCTTTCAGATTTTGCGTTGGCCGGCGGCTTTAGGCCGCGCGCACCGAATTCAGGAACTTGCCGACCTGAAGCTTGAGGCGATTGGACTCGGACGACAGCGATTGCGCCGAGGACAGCACCTGCGAGGAGGCCGTGCCGGTCTCGCCGGCGCCGCGCTGCACGTCGGTGATGTTGCTCGAGACCTGCTGGGTGCCGCGCGCCGCCTGCTGCACGTTGCGGGAGATTTCCTGGGTAGCGGCGCCCTGCTCTTCCACCGCGGCGGCAATCGCCGAGGAGATTTCCGACAGCCGTTCGATGGTGGAGCTGATCGCCTGGATCGCGCCGACCGACTCTTCGGTCGCGGCCTGGATGCCCGTGATCTGCTGGCCGATCTCGCCGGTCGCCTTCGAGGTCTGCTCCGCCAGCGCCTTCACTTCGGAAGCAACGACGGCAAAGCCGCGGCCGGCATCGCCGGCACGGGCCGCCTCGATGGTGGCGTTGAGCGCCAGCAGGTTGGTCTGTTCGGCGATGGTGTTGATGAGTTCGACCACGGCGCCGATGCGGGCCGCTGCCTTCGACAGTTCGCTGACGCGGTTGTTGGTGGTGCGGGCCTGATCGACGGCCTCATTGGCCATGCGCGCCGATTCCTGAACCTGACGGCCGATCTCGGTGATGGACGAAGCCATCTCCTCGGTGGAGGAAGCCACCGACTGCACGTTGGTGGAGGCTTCTTCGGAGGCCGCGGCGACCACCGTGGTCAGTTCCTGGGCGCGCTCGGCGGTCGTCGTCAGCGTACCGGCGGCTGCCTCGAGCTGGGTCGACGCCGACGACACGGTCTCCACGATGTTGCCGACCGCACCTTCGAAATCGTCGGCGAGTTTGACCATGTCCTGCTTGCGCCGTTGCGCCGCGACCAGGTCCTGCTGGACCTTGGCCTCGGCCTCCTCGCGCGCCTTGTGCTCGGCATTCTCGCGGATCACGGTTACCGTCTTGGCGAGATCGCCGATTTCGTCGCCTCGGCCAGCGCCGGGGATCTCGACCTCGAGATTGCCGCCGGCCATCTCGCCCAGCGCACCGTTGAGGCGCGTCATCGGGCGGGCGACGCCGAGGAAGGAGAACACGACCGAGGCGATCAGCGACGCCACCACGACGATCGCCATGATCAGGTTGATCTGGTTGGCGCGCTCGGTGTCGTCCATGACCGCGTCCTTGGAGACCTTTGCATCCCGCTGCGCCGCCTCGACCGTCGCCTCCATCAGGCCGGCGACGTCGGCGGCGGCCTTGACGGTGCGGTTGGCGATGATGTCGTTCTTCGACTGCTCGGTCCGCACGGCTTCCTCATTGGCGGCCAGGAAGCGCTTGACCAGCGAGGAGAGGTTGCTGACCACGACCAGCAATTCGCGGTCGTCGGCCTCGCCGCGCAGCTTGTTGAAGACATCTTTCAGCCCGGCCTCGGTCTTGGCCATTTCGGTGACGAGGTTGGCGTCGCCGGTGGCGCCGAGCTTCCAGGCGCCGGCCCGCAGCGCGCTCACCTTGCCGTCGGCCTGGAACAGCAGACGCTCGATCTCGAGACGGTTGTCCAGCTTCTGCATCGCCGGCAGCTTCATTTGCGTATCGATCGCCTTGTTCCATTCTTCCGAGATGGCCGAGCGCTTCTCGATCTGCGCCAGCAGCGTGGACTGCGCCTTGGCGAGATCCTCCACGGCGGCCACAAAACCTTCCATCAGCGCCTTGGTCTTCTGCAGCCGCTCCCTGGCGTCTGCCTGCTGGGCCATCCCCAGCGCCGCGTCGAGCTCCTTTGCCGCGCTCGCCTTGTAGCGCTGCAGATCGGCGACGGCCTTTTCGACTTCCGCGGGCTTTCTCGCCAGGCGGACGTCGCCCGCGGCGAGCTGGATTTTTCGCAGGTCGATATGCGCGGCAAGCGCATGATCCGCCACCTGCTGCGACTTATTGGCGCGCTCGCTGACATCCTCGATTCTTGCCTCGGTCACCATCTGGTTGGCGACCATGCCGATCGCCAGCAGCACGCCGACCGCTCCGGCCAAGCCCAGTTTGTTTCCGATACGGTTGAGCTTGATCATGTCGACGACCCCAAGTCTTCTGCTGTTTTTTCCGGAGGTAGCGTTCGCCGCACCAAGAGCCGGCGACCTTCGCGCGCGAATCCCGAAGATGCCTCACAGCGTAGCGGGGACCGGTTAATTTCCGCTTGCATGGTGCCTCAGCGTTGCAACCTGGTTGCATTGACGAAAGTCTCACGCAGAACGAGAAAAAGCCCGCTTTCGTTTTCGGAAGGCGGGCCTTTCATCTCCCATCGGGCGGGTGTCAGGCGGCCCGAACCGATTCCAGAAACTTGCTGACTTCGAGGCGCAGGCGCTTGCTGTCGCTCGACAGCGACTGCGCCGCCGACAGCACCTGAGAGGAGGCCGCGCCGGTCTCGTTGGCGCCGCGCTGCACGTCGGTGATGTTGGCGGAAACCTGCTGGGTGCCTCGCGCCGCCTGCTGCACGTTGCGGGAGATTTCCTGGGTTGCCGCGCCCTGTTCTTCGACGGCGGCCGCGATCGCCGACGAGATTTCCGCCAGCCTTTCGATGGTGCCGCTGATTTCCTTGATCGCGCCGACCGATTCCTGGGTCGCGCCCTGGATGCCGGTAATCTGCTGGCTGATCTCGCCGGTGGCCTTGGCGGTCTGTTCGGCCAGCGCCTTCACTTCGGAGGCGACCACCGCAAAGCCGCGGCCGGCTTCGCCGGCACGCGCCGCCTCGATGGTGGCGTTGAGCGCGAGCAGATTGGTCTGGCCGGCGATGGTGTTGATGAGCTCGACCACATCGCCGATGCGGGCGGCGGCCTTCGACAATTCGCTGACCCGATCGTTGGTGACGCGGGCCTGACCGACCGCACCCGACGCCATCCGCGCCGATTCCTGCACCTGCCGGCTGATCTCGGTGACCGAGGAAGACAGCTCTTCAGTCGCCGACGCGACCGACTGCACGTTGGTCGAGGCCTCCTCGGAAGCCGAGGCCACCGTGCCCGTCACCTCGCGTGCGCGGTTGGCGGACGCCGACAACGTGCCGGCCGAGGCTTCGAGCTGGGTCGACGCCGCCGACACGGTCTGCACGATCTCGCCGATCATGGATTCGAAATTGCGCGTGATGCCGTCGACCCGGCGACCGCGCTCGATCTTGGCTTCGGCATCGGCAGAAGCGGCCTCATCGGCGGCCTTCTTGGCGATCAAGGCTTGCTTGAAGACCTGCAGCGTATCGGCCATCGGTCTTCTCGCCCTGATGCGGCACCTTGGCGCTGAGATCGCCGTGGCCCAGCGCCTGCATGGGAGTGACGATCGAGGCGATGCCACCCGACACGTCGCGAACCAGAAAAACGCTGATGCCGGCGCCAAGCACGACGACCGCACCGAGGATCAGGGCCAGCATCATGAGCGCGTGGGCGTAGCTGTCAGCAGCATCCTTTGCCGCCTTGTCCGCGCCCGCATTGTTGAGGTCGATATCCTTTCGCAGGACGGCATCGGCGTCGAGCCCGATCTTGTTGACGGTCTTCCTGTTCAGCTCATGGGCCTCGCGAGGAGGCTGGCCGGCGGCCTTGCGCGACAGCGCCATGACCTCCTCGGTGCCCTTCTTGTAGCTTTCCCACAGCCGGACCCATTCGTTATACATCGCGCGCTCCTCCGGCGAGGTAATCATCGGCTCGTAGGCGGCCCGGATCTTGGTGTTGCTCTCGACGACCGTGGCGAGTGTTTTTTCCTGCGCCAGCTTCTCTTCCAGCGTTTCGGACAGCATGTGCTCGCGGATCACGTTGCGGTAGGTGATGACGCCGGCGCGCAGGTCTCCCAGCACCCGGACGCTCGGCAGCCAGTTTGTCGTTATGTCGACCGTGTTCGCATTGATCGACTTCATGTTGCTGACGGCGAGCAGGCCCATGCCCGTCATCGCGACCAGCAGGAAGGCGACCACGGCAATGATCTTGGAGCGGATCGAGTACTTGGCGAGCATAGCTTTAAGTCTCTTGTTGTTGGCGCTCGGAGCGCGCGCCGGACTTCTTCCAAGGCGGGGAATAGGAGAATCACGAAGGATGCCTTGGAATCACCAAGCCTCATGCTTCCCCAGGTTGCGTTAATTTATTCATCCGTAGGATTACGGTACGTACAAGAACTAACCAGCGGATGAACGTGCGCGGGAGGCGTCAGCGCATCAGCTTCAGCGCATCGGAGAAAAATTCGCCGCCGCCGAAATTGCCCGATTTGAGGGCGAGCAGCATGTCGCCTTGGCCGGAGCCCACCGCGCGCAAAACCGGCACGCCGGCAGCGATTTCCTGGCCCACCAGGAATCCGGGAATGCGCAGACGATCGACGACCGCGCCTGACGTTTCACCCCCCGCGACCACCAGTCGCCGCACGCCTGACCGCACCAATGCTTCGGCGATGTCGGCCATCGCCTGCTCGATGGCATGTCCGGCTGCATCGCGGCCATGACGGGATTGCAGAGCTGCAACCTGATCCGGGGTCGAGCTGCTCGCGATCAGGACCGGACCCTCGGTGATTCGCGCGCTCGCCCAATCCAGTGCGCGGCGCGCTTCGTTGGGGCCGGCAACGATCTGCTCGGGGTCGAGATGCAGCACGGCCATGGCCTTCTCGGCGTTGGCGATCTGCGCCAGCGTCGCCTGCGAGCAGCTTCCGGCCAGACACGCCGCCGGTCCGCCGACCGGCGCGCCTGTTGCCGCGCCGACGGAAGCCGCCTTGACCTTGCCGGAGGCGACCAGCCCCCGCGCGAGGCCAAGCCCGATGCCGGAGGCGCCGACGGACAGGCGGTGGTCCAGCGCCACCGCGCCGATCGTCTCCAGATCACGGTCAAAGACCGCGTCGATGATGGCAGCGCCGACGCCATTCCTGGCGAGGTCGGCGAGACGAGCACGGACCGCCTCCGCGCCGCGCGTGAGCGTGGCCAGGTCAACCAGGCCGACCTTGCTTTGGCTCTGGCGCGCCAGCACCCGCACCAGACTGGAATCGTGCATCGGGTTGAGCGGATGGTCCTTCAGCGGGCTTTCGTTCAGCGGCACGGAGCCGACGAACAGATTGCCCTGATAGACGGTGCGGCCGGTTTCCGGAAAAGCCGGCGTCACCAGCACGATCGC
>NZ_DAINNI010000045.1:0-36661 GCF_036735945.1 Bradyrhizobium sp.
CCACCGTCTACCGCGTCAACGGCCTGATCGACGATTGCGGCAAGATCGTCGGCGAAGGGAAGGCGAAGGTCGGCTGGTTCGACACGTCGACCCTGAAGGAGCCGTACCGGATCGAGGGCAAGAAGACGATGGGGCTGGAGCTCGCCGAGCAGCTCGGCTGGGAAGTGCCCGACGTGATCTTCTATCCGACCGGCGGCGGCACCGGCCTGATCGGCATGTGGAAGGCGTTCGCCGAGCTGGAAGCCATCGGTTTCATCGGCTCGAAACGGCCGCGGATGGTGGCGGTGCAGGCGTCCGGCTGTGCGCCGATGGTGCGTGCTTTTGAAGCAGGCACCGAGCACGCGCCGCGCTGGGAAGACGCGCGTACGATCGCCTCGGGCATTCGCGTGCCGCAGGCAGTCGGGGATTTTCTGATCCTGCGCGCCGTCCGCGAGAGCAAGGGATTTGCGATTGCGGTCCCGGACGAGATGATTTCCGCTGCGCTGAACGACGTGGCGCGCGAGGAGGGGCTGTTGCTGTGTCCGGAGGGCGCAGCGACCTACGCCGCCTACCAGCAGAGCCTCGCCGAAGGTCGGGTTGCCAAGACCGATCGTGTCGTGCTGTTTAACTGCGCGACCGGGCTTAAATACCCGCTGCCGCCGGTCACGCGCACACTCGATCGTCATCAGCCGATCGACTACGCGCAGTTCTAGCCGCCATTATTCTGACCGTCATTGCGAGGAGCGAAGCGACGAAGCAATCCAGCTCTCCACATGCGGCGCGATGGATTGCTTCGCTGCGCTCGCAATGACGACAACAAGAAATTTGAGGGAGGAATATGATGCGTAAGGCTATCTGGGCCGCCTTGGCGATGTCACTGGCATTCGGTGGCCCTGTCGCCGCCCAGACCTTCCCCTCGCGCCCCATCACCATCATCGTGCCGTTCTCCGCCGGTGGGCCGTCGGATGCGATGGCGCGGATTCTCGCCGAGCGCATGAAGGTCTCGCTCGGCGAAACAGTGCTGGTCGAGAACGTGACCGGGGCGGGCGGATCGGTCGGCGTCGCCCGCGCGGTGCGCTCGCCCGCCGACGGCTATACGATCAGTTTCGGCCACCTCGGCACCCACGTCGCCAATGGTGCGATCTACAAGCTCGGCTACGACCTCGTCACCGATCTCGAGCCGGTCGCGCTGCTGCCGAGCAACCCAATGATCATCGTCAGCAAGAAGGCGGTTCCCGCCGCCACGCTGAAGGAATTCGTGGCGTGGCTGAAGGCGCAGCCGGCGGCGCCGACCGCGGGTACCGCCGGCGCCGGTTCCGGCAGCCACATCGCCGGGCTGTATTTCGAGAACGTCACCGGCATCAAGCTGCAATATGTGCCGTATCGCGGCACGGGCCCGGCGATGAACGATCTCGTGGCCGGCCAGATCGACATGATCGTCGACCAGACCTCGAACTCGATCGGCCAGGTGCGTGCCGGCAACATCCGCGCCTATGCCATCACGGATTCCAAACGTGTCGATTCGGCCGCCGACATTCCCACCGTGGACGAGGCCGGGCTGCCCGGCTTCCACATGACGCTGTGGTCCGGCCTGTGGGTGCCCAAGGACACGCCAAAGGACGTCGTCGCAAAGCTGAACGCGGCGGCGGTGGATGCGTTGAATGATCCGGCGGTGCGCAAGCAGCTCGAAAATCAGGGCTTGCAGATGCCGCCCAGGGACAAGCTCACGCCCGAGGCGCTCGGCGCCTGGCAGAAGGCCGAAATCGACAAATGGTGGCCGATGATCAAGGCCGCCAATGTGAAGGTGGATTGAAGCAGACGCAGTCCAGCGCCCGGTGACGACTGGATCGTAACCGGACGCTGGAGGACAAGGGCCGGGAGGCGGCCCTTGCCCGTGATCGTGTCTTTGTTGTTGGTTTTATGCGTGCATGGCCGCCATTGCGGCTGCGTCGTGGTGGCCGCCGTCGGTGCCGCCATCGGGCAGCACGCCGTCGTCCTCGATCTCGAAGTGCGCGCCGTTGAGTTCGCCGACCTTCTCGTAGGCGCCATACACCGTCTGGGTCACGGCGATATCGCTCTGCTTCACCAGGTTGCCGTAGACGGTGATGGTGCCGAGCAGATCCTCGTCATGCGCGCCAGCGTTGCCCTGCTGGCTGATGACGGTGATCACGCTGTAGTCGTTCCGGCCGTCGCCGTTGCTGTCCTTGTACTCGATCGACTTGACCTCGGCGGTGTGCGCCGAGATTTCGATCTTGTCACCCTGGGCGCGGTTGAAGTCGCGGATCACGTCGTTGCCGAAGCCGTCGACCCAGTGATCGTGAACGGCGTTGTTCTCGCCGGTCACGCCGACCCAGTCGATGGTGCCGTCGTCGTTGACATGCTTGGCGACGATTTCGTCCTTGGCGTTCACCATGCCTTCGAAGCGGAACGTATCGCCGCCGGCGCCACCGGTGAGGGTGTCGTTGACGGCTTTGAACGCCGCGGTTTCAGCCGCGAAAATCTGCGTCGTGCCGTCCTGCGCCGCGACCATCTCGCCCGCATCCGAGCGGCTGAGCAGCACGTCGTTGCCGGCGCCGCCGTCCATCCGGTCGGCGCCGAAGCCGCCGACGAGAAGGTCTGCGCCAGTGCCGCCGGAGAGATTGTCATTCCCCGAGCCACCCCAAAGCTTGTCAGCGCCGGAGCCGCCGCTGAGCGTGTCGTTGCCGGCCATGCCGGAAACATCGTCGTCGCCCCTGCCGCCGGACAGGTTGTTGCCGCCCGTCGATCCGTTCAAATGATCATGGTCGGACGTGCCGCCGCCGAACCTGGCGAAAAAATCTTCGAAGCGATTGTCATCGAAGAATCGGTTCAGATTGAAGCGTGCCATTATTCAAAACCTCTTGCTCAGAGGCCTCACGAACTAGAAATCACCACAGACTCTGGGACAGCCTCGCGTGATGCGCGGGACGGAAGGACGTGAGGCAGGATCCTTCACCCACATCGAAGGAAGAACAACAAAACGGGCCCGGGGCTGGACGTGTGAGCGGCGGTTTTGCGCTTCGCAGGGGCAATACAGTGACGCGAAAGGCGCTCGTGCGGCCACGACCAACGCACGCGCCAAAATTCCGGCGGCGTTCAAAACCCCTGCGACAAACTGCGCATTACATTGTTCTCTCGTGCATATGAACGGCGCGCGTCGCCAATGGCGTGGCGCGGTCCGCATCACGGCGTGACGAAAACTGGCGCAAAAAGTGCCGGCCGCACAAAAACGACGCGATCGATTTTGAACGGATCTAAATTTGCACCGCGCGCCGCCAACGTCGAAGGGATCGAATGACCGGACACTACATCGTGCACTTCGACCGTGTGATTCGCGGCGAGGCTCGCCCCGTCCTGAAATTCGGCGACTCGCGCCGGGAGGAGCGGCGACGCGGATGCGAGAGGTTTAAATAGTAATCGCCCTTGGGTTGTCTTTCGCAAGGATTAGTCACGCCGTTCAGTTTGCTTTGGCCGAATAATGGTTGCCGCCGCGCCACGATTGTTGCGAGACCGCAACAGTAAGCGAACTTTTGGTTAACGACCCCGGCCGCTCTTGCTCGCGCCGCTATTTAGCCACACCCCTCAATGAAACCATTACCTTCTCAAGCTGATTAGCCACAGCGCCAGTGAAGGCGACGGGAGATTACTCCCGAGACCGACAAGGAGATGGCTGAGGAGCCAGGTTCGCGCGGATGGACGCCAAGACCGACATCAAGAAGAGGTTGCCGAGCCGTCACGTGACGGAGGGGCCGGAGCGTGCTCCGCATCGGTCGTACCTCTATGCGATGGGGCTGACCACCGAGCAGATCCACCAGCCCTTCGTCGGCGTCGCGTCGTGCTGGAATGAGGCCGCGCCCTGCAACATCTCGCTGATGCGCCAGGCCCAGGCGGTCAAGAAGGGCGTCGCCGCCGCCGGCGGCACCCCGCGTGAATTCTGCACCATCACCGTGACCGACGGCATCGCCATGGGCCATGACGGCATGCGCTCGTCGCTGCCGTCACGCGAGTGCATCGCCGATTCGGTCGAACTGACCGTTCGGGGCCACGCCTATGACGGGCTGGTCGGGCTGGCGGGCTGCGACAAATCGCTGCCGGGCATGATGATGGCCATGGTCCGGCTCAACGTGCCCTCGATCTTCATTTATGGCGGCTCGATTCTGCCGGGCAATTTCCGCGGCCAGCAGGTCACGGTCCAGGACATGTTCGAGGCCGTCGGCAAGCATTCGGTCGGCGAGATGTCGGATGCCGACCTCGACGAAATCGAGCGGGTGGCGTGCCCGTCGGCCGGCGCGTGCGGCGCACAATTCACCGCCAACACCATGGCAACCGTGTCCGAAGCGATCGGGCTGGCACTGCCCTATTCGGCTGGCGCGCCGGCGCCCTACGAGATTCGCGACGCGTTTTGCGCCACCGCGGGCGAAAAGATTCTGGAGCTGATCTCGGCCAACCTCCGGCCGCGCGACATTGTGACCCGCCGCTCGCTGGAGAACGCTGCCGCCGTGGTCGCGGCGTCGGGCGGTTCGACCAATGCTGCGCTGCACCTTCCGGCCATCGCGCATGAGTGTGGAATCAAGTTTGACTTATTCGACGTCGCCGAAATCTTCAAAAAGACACCATATGTCGCGGATTTGAAGCCGGGGGGCCGTTATGTTGCCAAAGACATGTTCGAGGTTGGCGGCATACCGCTTCTGATGAAGACGCTGCTCGACAATGGCTACCTGCACGGGGATTGCATAACCGTCACGGGCCGTACGATCGCCGAAAACCTCAAGAGCGTGAAATGGAATCCGCACCAGGACGTGGTGCGGTCCGCCGACAACCCGATCACGGTTACGGGAGGGGTTGTCGGGCTGAAGGGTAATCTGGCGCCGGAGGGTGCGATCGTGAAGGTCGCGGGCATGTCGAAGCTGAAGTTTACTGGTCCTGCCCGGTGCTTTGACCGCGAGGAAGACGCCTTCGATTCGGTCCAGAAGAAAACCTACAAGGAGGGCGAGGTCATCGTGATCCGCTACGAGGGGCCGCGTGGCGGTCCCGGTATGCGCGAGATGCTCTCGACCACGGCGGCGCTGACCGGGCAGGGGATGGGCGGCAAGGTCGCCCTGATCACCGACGGCCGGTTCTCCGGCGCCACCCGCGGCTTCTGCATCGGCCATGTCGGACCGGAGGCGGCCGTGGGCGGTCCGATCGCCCTGTTGCAGGATGGTGACATTATCGAGATCGACGCCGAGGTCGGTACCCTTAACGTAAAATTGACCGACGCCGAACTCTCCGAACGTAAAACCAAATGGTTGCCCCGACAGACTAACCACACGTCGGGTGCGCTGTGGAAATATGCCCAACAGGTTGGGCCGGCGGTGGATGGGGCTGTAACCCATCCTGGCGGTGCGCACGAGAAACAGTGTTATGCGGACATCTAGGCGTATCATATTCGCGTTGATGCTGGGCGCCGCACCGGTGGCAGCCCCCGGTTTTGCATTCGATGGCGCGCCGGTGAAGCCGGATGCTTCGCTGCCGGCGCTCAACCAGCCGCCCGCCGCGGCGGCCGTCACGGCCCAGGCTCTCAAGAAGGTTCCGTCGTCGCCCGCGACCGCAACGCCGGTTGCCGCGCCCTCGCTGACCTCGCTGCAATACGCCGCCGAGGGCGGCCATCCGGTCGCGCAGTGGAAGCTCGGGCGGATGTATGCCGATGGCGATGGCGTCGTGCAGGACGATCTGCGCGCCTTCGAATATTTCAGCCGCATCGCCAACGCGCATGCCGAGGACAGCCCGTCGGCGCCGCAGGCAACGATCGTTGCCAACGCCTTCGTGGCGCTGGGCCGCTACTATCTCAGCGGCATCCCGAATTCGAAGATCAAGGCGGACTCCGAGCGAGCGCGGGAGATGTTCTCCTATGCCGCGTCCTATTTCGGCAATGCGGATGCGCAGTACGATCTGGCGCGGCTCTACCTGAAGACGCCGGACGCCTCGCGTGACGATTACCGCTACGGCGCGCGCTGGCTGGGTCTGGCGGCCCAGAAGGGCCAGCACCAGGCGCAGGCGATGCTCGGCCAGATGCTGTTCAACGGCGACCGCCTGCCGCGGCAGGCCGCGCGCGGCTTGATGTGGCTGACGCTGGCGCGTGACAACGCGGCGCCTGACGAGACCTGGATCCGCGAAAGCTACAACCGCGCCTTCGCCAAGGCCTCCGACGACGACCGTGCCTCGGCGCTGCAGATGCTCGAGCACTGGGTGCAGGGCAAGCGCGATTGAGGCTGGCGAAGCCGTGGCTGCCGTAAGATAGGCAAAGGCGCGCCAGCGCCGCGCCCTCCGTTCTCTCCGAACCGTTGCGAAGAAGCGGTGGGCACGCTCCGCTTTGCCTGCCCTACGACTGCGGCGAGACCAACGATCACCGGCACCGGGTCGCGAATCTCCACGTTCGCTCCCGCTCAAGCCGTCTCCAGATCGAAATCCGCCCACACCGGCACGTGGTCGGACGGCTTCTCCCAGGCGCGGACATAGCTGTCGATGCCGACATTGGCGAGCCGGTCGCTGGCCTGCGGCGAGAGCAGGAGGTGGTCGATGCGCAGGCCCCAGTTCTTCTGCCAGGCGCCCGCCTGATAGTCCCAGAAGGTGTAGAGATTGGGCTCGTCGGTCACCGCGCGCAGCGCGTCCGTCAGCCCGAGGCCGAGCAGCGCCTGGAAGGCCTCGCGGGTTTGGGGGCGGAACAGCGCGTCATTGGTCCAGGCGGCGGGGTTATAGACATCTCGGGCGGCCGGAATGACGTTGAAGTCGCCTGCCAGCACGAACGGCTCTTCCATTCCTAGCCGCTCCTTCGAATACTCAAGAAGCCGTGACATCCACTTGAGTTTGTAGGGATATTTGTCGGTATCCGGCGGATTCCCGTTGGGCAGATAGAGGCAGGCGATCCGCATCACGCCGGTCTTCAGCGTCACCACGCCTTCGAGGAATCGGGCGTGGGCGTCCTCGTCGTCGCCGGCCAGGCCCGATTTGGTCTCGTCGAACGGCAGTTTCGACAGCAGCGCCACGCCGTTGAAGGTCTTCTGGCCGTGGGTGACCACGTTATAGCCGAGCGCCTCGATCTCCAGCCGCGGGAACGCCTCGTCGACGCATTTGATTTCCTGCAGGCAGACGATGTCCGGCGAGCACTCCTTGAGCCAGGTCAGGAGGTGCTCGATCCGCTGCCGGACCGAATTGACGTTCCAGGTGGCAATACGCATCAGGGGTCCGGGGGGTAGCGCATGATCCGGAAAATCCCGGGTTTTCATGCTCGAACGGGAAACGGTAACTACACATTTTCCGGCAGTGGCATACCATGTGCCGGACCGCTGTGGTAATCGTTTAGAAATAAGGCGCAAAAGTCGCTGTCAAGGGGCCGGAGAGGTTCGTCCCGTCCTTTTAGGGACGGCGAGCGTGAAAAAAATTATGAAAAAGCGTAGCTTCATCCTTCTTGTCGGCGCCATCGTCGTTGCCACGGCGGCCGGCTTTATCACCCGCTCATCGTGGATGGGCGGCAGCAGCAACGCCCAGGGCCCGCAGCGGCCGCGGATGGTTTCGGTCGAACTGGCCAAGGCGGAGCGCAAATCTGTTCCCGTCGACGTCGATGCTAACGGCATCGTGACGCCAATATCGAGCGTCGCGCTGAAATCGCGGCTGGAGACCACCATCGTCGCTGTGCATTTCGAGGATGGCGCCAGGGTCAACGAGGGCGATCTGCTGTTCACGCTCGACAGTCGTCAGATCGACGCGCAGATCGAGCAGGCCGAAGGCGTGCTTGCCAAGGACCAGGCGCAGCTCGAGGGCGCGCAGCGCGACCTCCGCCGTTACAACGATCTTGTCGGCAAGGGCGCCACAACGCAGGTCAATGTCGATAACGCCCGGACGCAGTCTGACATCCTGACCGGCACGATCAAGGCCGACCAGGCCGCGCTCGACAATCTCAAGGTTCAGAAGAGCTACACCACGATCCGCGCGCCGTTCGCGGGCCGGATCAGCGCCGCCAATGTGAAGGTCGGCAATTTCGTGCGTCCGGCCGACGTCGCGCCGCTTGCGGTCATCAACCAGATGGCGCCGGTCTATGTGACCTTCGCGGTTCCGCAGCGCGTGCTGGTCGATCTGCGGGAGTCGATGACGAAGGGAGTTTCGAGCGTCACGGCGACCATCCCGGGCCGTCAGAACTCGGAGACCGGCAAGGTCGCGATGGTCGAGAACACCGTCGATGCGACCACCGGCATGGTTACCGTGCGCGGCATCATGAGCAATCAGAGCGAGACGTTGTGGCCGGGCACGCTGGTCTCCACCAAGCTCATTATCCGCACCGAAGACGCGATCGTGGTGCCGACGGTCGCCGTTCAGCGCAGCCAGAGCGGCAATTTCGTTTTCGTCGTCAAGGACGGCGTTGCCAGGATTCAGCCGGTCTCGGTCGACCGCACCTCGCAGGGCATTTCGGTGATCTCGGAAGGGCTCTCCGGCGGTGAGAGCGTGGTGGTCGACGGGCAATTGCTGCTGTCCGACGGAACGCGGGTCGAGCCACGGGCCAAAAAGGCCGGGGCCTGACCGATGACGCTCTCCGAACTCTGCATCCGCCGGCCGGTCATGACGACGCTGATCACGGCGTCGATCATCGCGTTCGGCATCTTCGGCTTCCGCCTGCTCCCGGTCTCGGCGCTGCCGCGGGTCGATTTCCCGACCATTGCCGTAACGGCGACGCTGCCGGGCGCCAGCGCGGAGACCATGGCGGCGTCGGTCGCCGGCGTGATCGAGCGCCAGCTCTCGACCATTGCCGGCATTTCGTCGATGTCGTCGAACTCCTCGCAAGGCACCAGCCAGATCACGATCCAGTTCGACCTCAACCGCAATATCGATTCCGCGGCACTCGACGTCCAGACGGCGCTGACCATCGCGCAGCGCCGCCTGCCCATCGAGATGAAGATCCCGCCGAGTTTCCGCAAGGTGAACCCGGCCGATTTCGCCGTGTTGTTCGTGGTGCTCAATTCGGCCACGCTGCCGCTCTCGACGGTCAACGAATATGGCGAGATCACCATCGGCCAGACCCTGTCGCAGATTCCGGGCGTGGCCCAGGTCAGCGTGTACGGCGCACAGAAGTTCGCGGTTCGCGTCCAGGCCGATCCGGAGGCCGCCGCGGCGCGGGGGCTGTCGCTCGAGGACATCCGCAGCGCGGTTTCGGCCGCCAATTCCTCGACCCCGGTCGGCACCCTGAACGGACCGAAGCAGGACGTGGCGTTGCAGGCCTCCGGCCAGATGGACAAGGCGATGGACTATCGCCACATCGTGGTGGCCTGGCGCAACGGTTCCCCGGTCAAGCTGGATGAAGTCGCGCGGATCTACGACAGCGTCGAGAACGAGCGGATCGCGAGTTGGCTGAATGGCGAGCGCGCCATCGTTCTCGGCATCCAGAAGCAGCCGGACGCCAACACGGTGGCGGTGGTCGACGGGATCCTGGCCAAATTGCCGGTGTTGCGGGCGCAGATCCCGCCATCGGTCTCGATCAACGTGCTGATGGACCGGTCGATCTCCATTCGGCAGGCGGTGGCCGACGTCGAGGAGACGCTGCTTATCGCGATCGGTCTGGTCATCCTCGTCATCTTCCTGTTCCTGCGCTCGGCCTCGGCGACCTTCATTCCGGCGCTGGCGGTTCCGATCTCGCTGTTCGGCACCTGCGCCGTGATGTATGCGCTCGACTATTCCATCAACAACATGACGCTGCTGGCGCTGACGCTCTCGGTCGGCTTCGTGGTCGACGACGCCATCGTCATGCTGGAGAACATCGTCCGCCACATCGAGCACGGCATGCGGCCGTTCGAGGCGGCGCTCAAGGGTGCGCGCGAGATCGGCTTCACCATCATCTCGATCACCTTCTCGCTGATCGCCGTGTTCATCCCGGTGCTCCTGATGGGCGGCATCGTCGGCCGCGTGTTCCGCGAGTTCGCCGTCACCGTCTCGGTCGCGATCATCGTATCCGGCTTCGTCTCGCTGACGCTGACGCCGATGCTGTGCGCCCGCGTGCTGCGGGCCCATGACGCGACCAAGCGGCCGAACTTCGTGCTCCGCGGGTTCGAGGCGATGTTCGAGTCCTGGCTGCGAGCCTATGAATGGACTCTTGACTGGGTGCTGGCGCGCAAGAAGCTCATGCTCGGCGTGACGCTGGCGACGCTCGTCGGCACGGTCTACCTCTACACGATCGTGCCGAAAGGCTTCTTTCCGCAGGAGGATACCGGCTTTCTGATCGGTGTGACGGAAGCCGCCACCGACACGTCCTTCGATGCGATGAAGGAGCGGCAGCAGGCGCTGGTCGACATACTGAAATCCGATCCCGCAATCGATTACATCAATTCCACGGTCGGCGCCGGCGGGCCGAATCCGACCGCGAATTACGGGCGCCTGTTCGTCGCGCTGAAGCCGAAGAAGGAACGCGACAATCTCAACGTGATCATTGCGCGGATGCGTGCCAAGGCGCGGCAGGTTCCGGGAATGCAGGCTTTCTTCCAGCCGATCCAGAATCTCAATATCGGCGGCCGGATTTCCAAGAGCCAGTATCAATATGTGATGCAGAGTGGCGACACCGAGTCGCTGTACCGGGTGGCGCCCGAAATGCGCGACAAGATCGAGAAGGTGCCGGGCCTGCTCGACGTCACCACCGATCTCTACATCAAGAACCCGCAGATGACGGTCGATGTCGACCGGGAGAAGGCGGCGGTTTACGGCGTCACCGTCGACCAGGTGCGCAACCAGCTCTACAACGCCTACGGTTCGCGCCAGGTCGGCACCATCTACATGCCTTCGAACGACTACCAGATCATCCTGGAGGTGCAGCCGCAGTTCCGGGTCGATCCATCCGACCTCTCCAAGCTCTACATGAAGACGCAGAACAACCAGACCATCCCGTTGTCGGCGGTGGCAAGACTGGTTCCGACCGTAGGTCCGCTGCAGATCAACCATCAGGCGCAGCAGCCGGCGGTGACGATATCGTTCAACCTCGCTCCAGGCTATTCGCTGGGCTATGCGGTCGATGAGATCACCAAGCTTGAGCAGAGTTCGAACCTGCCGGCGACGATCGCCACCAACTTCTCAGGCACGGCGCAGGTATTTCAGGATTCGCTGCGCGGGCAGGGCGTCCTGATCCTCGCCGCGGTGTTCGCGGCCTTCGTCATCCTCGGCATTCTCTACGAGAGCTTCATCCACCCCATCACCATCATCTCGGGACTGCCCTCGGCCGGCATCGGCGCGATCCTGACGCTGATGCTGTTCGGAATGGAGATGTCGGTCATCGCCATGATCGGCATCGTGATGCTGGTCGGCATCGTCAAGAAGAACGCCATCATGATGGTCGACTTCGCGCTGGAGCGCCGCCGCGTCGGGCTGAGCGCCGAGCACGCGATCCGGGAGGCCGCGCTGTTGCGATTCCGCCCGATCATGATGACGACGTTCGCCGCGATCTTCGGCACGCTGCCGATTGCGCTCGGCGCGGGCGCCGGCGCCGAATTGCGGCAACCGCTCGGCGTCGCCGTGGTCGGCGGCCTCTGCCTCTCGCAACTGCTGACGCTGTACATCACGCCGGTCGTCTACATCTATCTCGACCGCATCGACCGCCGGCTGCGGCGCAAGCTCGAACCGCAGATGGAAGACCTGGGCGAGGGCGAGCGGCCGCACGTGGTCGCCGCCGAATGATGACCTTCGGTCGTGCGATGCGATCGGCCGTGCAAGGCGCGGCCTTGCTGATCGCGCTCGCATGCACTGCCGGCGCCGGCAGTCCGCTACGCGCGGACGAGCCGATCGAAATCTTCGACGCCCACCTGCACTACAATTGGGAGCCCAAGCCCTATTACAACGTCGACGAGGTGCTGGCGCTCTTCAGGAAGCATCGCGTCACCGGCATCCTCGCCACCAGCCGGCCGAACACCGGCACGCATGCATTGATGGAAGCGAAGCCCCAGGGCCTGCAGATCGTCCCGTTCATCCGGCCCTACCGCGTGCGCGCCGACATCCAGACCTGGTTCGGCGATCCCTCCATTTTCGACCTCGTGCAGGAGGAGTTCAAACGCAGCTATTACCGCGGCGTCGGCGAGTTTCACATCTCCGGCAAGGCCGCGGATAACGAGTGGGTGAAAAAGACCGTCGATTTCGCCGTCGAGCACGATCTCTATCTGCATGCTCATGCCGATGATGTCGCCGTCGAGATCCTGATGCGGCACAACCCGCGCGCCCGCATCATCTGGGCCCATACCGGCTTCGGGCTGTCGAGCGACCGCGTCGCGGAGATGCTGACGAAATATCCGAAGCTGTGGGGCGAACTGTCCTACCGCAGCGGCATCACCGACGGCGGCGGCAAGCTGACGGCCGAATGGCGCGCACTGTTCGAGCGCTTCCCGGACCGCTTTTTGCTCGGCTCCGACACCTGGATCAACGAGCGCTGGGAGCGCTACGGCGAAATCATGGCCGGTTATCGCGCGTGGCTGGCGCAGTTGCCGCCGAAGACCGCGGCGCAGATTGCGAACGGCAACGCGCGAGCGCTGTTCGGCGGCGAGCGCTAGCTCGACATAAGTCGAGCGCGCCGCTGTCGCTGTCTTAGTCCGCGAACTGCCCCGCCGCCTTGATGATCGGCGCCCAGCGATCGACTTCGCTGACCAGCTTTGCCTGCAACGCCTCCGGCGTCGCTTCGTTCTGCGGAACGGGTTCGGTGTTGATGTCGTTGAAACGCTTCACGAGGTCGGGGTCGCGCAGCGCTTCCTGCAGCGTTTTGGCGAGTTTCTGCACGATGTCGTCGGGCGTTCCCTTTGGCGCATAGATGCCGTGCCAGGCGCCGACCTCAAAGCCCTTCAGGCCGGCCTCGTCGGCGGTCGGCAGATCGGGCATCGAGCCGAGCCGCGTCTTCGTCGTGATGGCGTAGCTCTTGATCAGCTTTGACGCGATCGGCGCCGTGGTGTTGGTGGTCTGGTCGCAGGAGAGGTCGATCTGCTTTGCGATCAGATCGTTCATGACGGGCGCGTTGCCCTTGTAGGGTACGGTGAGGATTTCCTTGCCGGCGGCAGTCATGAACAGCATGCCGCAAAGGTGCGAGGCGGCGCCGAGACCGGCATTGCCGAAGGTCATCTTGTCGCCATTGGCCCTGATGTAGGTGACGAGTTCGGCAAGCGTGTTCGGCGGCAGGTCGGGCCGCCCGATGATCGTCATCGGCGCGTTGGTGACGAGGCCGATCGGCGCGAACGCCGTCTTCGTATCGTAATTCAGCTTGCGATACAGCGTCGCGGCCGTGGAGATGCCGATGTGGTGGATCAGGAGCGTGTAGCCGTCCGGGTCCGCGCGCGAGGCCCGGGTCGCCGCGATCGTGCCGCCGGCGCCGGTGGCGTTCTCGATCACGATGGTCTGGCCCAGGATTTTCGACATCGACTGCGCGGTCACCCGCGCCACCGTGTCGGTGGCGCCGCCGGCCGCGAAGGGCACCAGCAACGTGATCGGCCGGTTCGGATAGTTCTGCGCCGTCGCGGCCGAAGTCACCATGGCGAGTGTGAGCGCAATGGCGGCTGTCTTCTTCATCTGCATGACGTTTCCTTGTTTATTGTTCTGGTTTCGATCGCCGCGCTTCTGTTCTCGCGGTCGACCCGGCGCGCACGCCGTCACACGTTGGAGCTATGGATCGCGTCCAGCACGGCCTCGGTGACATCTTCGGTCGTCGCGATGCCGCCGACGTCGGGCGTCGTGATCCCGGCGCCGGTGACCTGCTCCACCGCGCGCATCAGCCGCGCGGAGGCCTCGGTCTCGCCGAGATGATCGAGCATCTGCGACGCCGTCCAGAAACTGGCCACCGGGTTGGCGATGCCCTTGCCGGTGATATCGAACGCCGAGCCGTGGATCGGCTCGAACATCGAGGGAAAGCGCCGCTCGGGGTCGATATTCGCGGTCGGCGCCACGCCGAGGCTGCCGGCCAGCGCGCCGGCGAGGTCGGAGAGGATATCGGCGTGCAGGTTGGTGGCGACGATGGTGTCGAGGCTCTGCGGCTTCAGCGTCATCCGCACCGTCATCGCATCGACCAGCATCTTGTCCCAGGTGACGTCAGGGAACTCTTTCGAAACGTCGGCGGCGATCTCGTCCCACATCACCATGCCGTGGCGCTGCGCGTTCGACTTGGTGACGACGGTGAGAAGCTTGCGCGTCCGCGACTGCGAGAGGCGGAACGCATAGCGCATGATGCGCTGGACGCCGACGCGGGTGAACACGGCGACTTCGGTGCCGACTTCCTCCGGCAGGCCGCGATGCACGCGCCCGCCGCAGCCGGCATATTCGCCTTCGGAGTTTTCCCGCACGATGACCCAGTCGAGGTCGCCGGGACCTGCGTGGCGCAGCGGCGAGGTGATGCCGGGCAGGATCCGGGTCGGCCGCACATTGGCGTATTGGTCAAAACCCTGGCAGATCGGCAGGCGCAGGCCCCACAGCGTGATGTGGTCGGGTACGTCAGGGGCGCCGACCGCGCCGAAATAGATAGCGTCGAACTTCTTAAGCCGTGTGAGCGCGTCGCTCGGCATCATCACGCCGTGCTTGCGATAGTAGTCGGAGCCCCAATCGAAGGTCTCGACGTTGAACCTGACGTCGCCGAGCCGCTTCTGCAGCGCCTGCAGCGTCTGCACGCCGGCGGCGATCACTTCCGGCCCGATACCGTCGGCCGGAATGGCGGCGATTGAATATTCACGCATCGAAATCTCCTTGAAACGGCCTCGGCCCGCGCTGTTTCAGGCCATCCTGAAGGCCATGACAATGCAGGGCAATCGTCTCGCATTTATACAAAAAATTGATATAATCCACCTGGGAGGAACGATGGATCTTCATCACCTGCGCTGCTTTGTGGCGGCTGCCGAGGAACTGCATTTTGGCCGGGCCGCGCAGCGGCTCGACATGCTGCCGTCGGCGCTCGGGCGTTTTATCCGCCTGCTCGAGGATGATCTCGGCACCCGGCTGATGACGCGCACGACGCGGAGCGTCGCGCTGACCGAGGAGGGCGCCGTGCTGCTGAAGGAGGCGCGGGCGCTGCTGGCGCAGGCCGATGCGCTGGCCGGGAAGTTCCGCACGCGCGGCCGCAAGCGCGCGGCGATCATTCGCGTCGGCGCGATCGACAGCGCCGCCGCGGGGCTGCTGCCGCGCCTCCTGCACGATTTCCGGAGAATCAGACCTGACGTGACCGTGCAACTGGTCGAGGACAAGACGGTGCGGCTGTTGCCGCGGCTGTTGTCCGGCCGGCTCGACCTCGCCTTCGTGCGTCCGCCTGACCGGCCCGACAAGCGGCTTGAGTTTCTGTTCCTGATGCAGGAGACCGCCGTCGTCGCGGTGGCTGAGCGCCATCCGCTCTCCCAGCGCAAACGCGTCACCATCGACGATCTCGAGGACGAGCCGCTGATCGTGCCGGAGCGCCGCTCGCGCCCGCACAGCCATGACCTCACCATGAAGCTGTTCGCCGAAGCCGGCCGCGAGGCGCGCGTCGCGCAGATCGCGGACGAGAAGCAGACCATCGTCAATTTGGTCTCCGCCGGCCTCGGCGTCGCCATCGTCCCGCGCTGGACATCGCGCATGGCGACCCGCGGCGTCCGCTTCATCCGCCTTGCCGCGTCCGACATGAACAAGCTGCCGCTCGCCGCCGCCTTCACCCGCGGCACCCGCGATCCGGTGCGGGACGATGTGCTGGAAATGCTGAAGGCCGACCTGCCGCGCTACGCCCGCGAGGCGTAGCCCGGGCGAGCGAAGCGACCCCGGGGCCGCTATCCCCGCATATCGCTGGCGCTCATGCGGGCTACGGTTTGTCCGCGCTACTTGCGCACAAAGCCGCGGGCGGGAAATAGAGCGCCCGCGACGTGTCCTCCTTCCATCGTCGATCGTGTCGTGTGAGGTTTGATCCAGGTCAAGGGCGCCAACCTGTGGTGCGCGAGGCTTTGCAAAGACCCGCTGTGCCTGACCTGCAACCACGGTCGCCGAGTGATGCACCTCAAGGGATTTTCGGATGGGACAAATGCATTACAAGTCTGCGACCGAGCTTGCTTCGCTGATCCGGCGAAAGAAGGTGGGCGCGCTCGAAATGCTCGACCATTTCCTCGCGCGCGTAGACAGATACAACCCGAAGCTCAACGCCATCATCTGGATGGATCGCGACAAGGCGCGAAGGCGCGCGAAGGCGGCTGACGCTGCACTGAAGAAAGGGCAGCGCCTCGGACCGCTGCACGGCGTGCCGATGACCATCAAGGAAAGCTATCAGGTAGCGGGCTCGCCCACGACGTGGGGCCTGCCAGCGATGAAGGACAATGTCACGGAGACGACATCCGTCGCGGCGCAGCGGATGATCGACGCGGGTGCCACGCTTTTCGGCAAGACCAATGTGCCAGTCGCGCTCGCAGACCACCAGAGCTACAACCCGATCTACGGCACGACCAACAATCCGTGGGATGTCACACGCACGCCCGGCGGCTCATCCGGGGGATCGGCGGCCGCGCTAGCTGCTGGTCTGACCGGCATCGATGCCGGGACCGACCTCGGTTCCTCGATCCGCAACCCCGCGCACTATTGCGGCATTTTCGGTCACAAGCCGACCCATGGAGTCGTGACCTTTCGCGGTGTCGCATTGCCCGGCATCCTCACCAATTTCGATATCGCGGTGCTCGGTCCGCTGGCGCGATCTGCGAGTGATCTCGATCTTGCGCTTGATATCATGGCGGGGCCCGACCCCGACGACGGCGGATACTCCAGGATTGTCCTGCCGCGATGTAAGAAGGTCGAACTCAGGCAATTCCGCGTCGCTATCAAGCTCAGCGACCCCAATTGCGAAGTTGATGGTGAATACGCAGACCAAATCCAGCTTCTCGTCGACCATCTTGCCAAGAGGGGAGTCAAAGTAAGTGAAGCAGCGCCAGACCTCGACACGGCACGTTTGGACGATGTCTTCATCCAGCTCAGCCGCGCCGCCGTCTCACTGGGAGTTAGCGATGCCGATATTGCCCCCTTGAAAGTGCTGGCGGCGGGGGGAGACAATGATCGCTTTTTGCAACGGAGCATCGCCGGATTGACCATGACCTACCGTGAATGGCTCAAGCTCGATAACGAGCGGCAACATATGCGGCTGAAGTTCAACGCGTTTTTCGAGGACCACGACATACTGCTTTGTCCTGTTGTCGCGTCCGCGGCGTACCCGCACGATCACACAGAGGAAGGCAAGCGCTGGCGCAGGCGAATCTCCGTCAATGGCAAAGAGCTGCCGCCGACGGACCAATCTTTCTGGGCGGGCTACGCCGGCCTTGTCTACCTGCCCGCGACGGTTGGTCCCGCTGGATTGACGCGCTCGGGCCTGCCGGTCGGCTATCAGGCGATCACCGCGCAGGGCAGGGACAAGACCTCGCTCGCCTTCGCGAAGCTCGTTGAAAAGGATTTCGGCGGCTTCACGCCGCCACCCGGCTACGATTGATCGCGAAATCCACCTATCCCTTGGTCGAGTTCGCTAACGCTCGCAATGACGCGGATAGGTCCGCGCCGATCGCGGCTCAGATCGAGAAGCTCGTGCCGCAGCCGCACGACGCCGTGGCGTTCGGGTTGACCACCCGGAACGAGGCTCCGATCAGGTCGTCGACGAAATCGACTTCGGAGCCGGCGAGGAACGGCACCGATGCCGGGTCGACCAGCACCACCGCGCCCTCGCGGGCAATCACGAGGTCGTCCTCGGTCTTGGCGTGGTCGACGTCGAACTTGTACTGGAAACCGGAGCAGCCGCCGCCCTCGACGGAGATGCGCAGCATGGCGCCGTCGCCTTCGCCCTTGAGGATTTCGCCGATGCGGCGGGCTGCCCGCTCGCTGACGGTGATGGCATTGGTCATGACAATCGATCTCCGGCCCCGTCATACCCAATTCATTTGGTATGGCGCGTCAGGCATAGTTAAGTGCGTAATGTCGCGGAATCAAATGGATAAGGACTAAAAAAATCGTGTCGGTCGGAATGGCTGCCCCCCGCGCGCCCTATGGCTGCGACCCCGATTCCAGCCGCGGCCGGCTGTTTTCGGAGCCGCCGAGCCGGACCCGCAGCCCGTTCCGGCGCGATTGCGACCGGGTGATCCATTCCACCGCCTTCCGACGCCTCAAGCACAAGACGCAGGTGTTCGTGTTCCACGAGGGCGATCATTACCGGACCCGGTTGACCCATTCGCTGGAAGTGGCCCAGATCGCCCGCGCGCTGGCCCGCCAGCTCGGTCTCGACGAGGATCTCACGGAAACGCTGGCGCTGGCCCATGACCTCGGCCATCCGCCGTTCGGTCACGCCGGCGAGCGCGCGCTCGACAAATGCCTGAAGGCCCATGGCGGCTTCGACCACAACGCGCAGGCGCTGCGGGTGGTGACCGCGCTGGAGCACCGCTATCCCGAGTTCGACGGGCTGAATCTCACCTGGGAATCGCTCGAAGGCATCGTCAAGCACAATGGCCCGCTCACCGAGCGGAGCGGAGCTCCGGCCGGTGCCCACCGCGACGGCGGCATTCCTGTCGGCATCGCCGACTTTAACGCCAAATTCGATCTGGAACTGTGGAGCTGCGCGTCGCTGGAAGCGCAGGTTGCCGCCTTCGCCGACGACATCGCCTATGACGCGCACGATATCGATGACGGCCTGCGCGCCGGCCTGTTTACCGTCGATGACCTCAAGGTGATGCCGCTGACCGCGGCGATCATCGCCGAGATCGACCGGCACTATCCGCACCTTGATAATGCCAGGCGGGGCGCGGAACTGGTGCGCGAGCTGATCTCCTACATGATCTCCGCCGTGATGTCGGAGGCGGGCAGGCGGCTTGCCGATGCCAGGCCCCGATCGGCCCATGATGTTCGCAACCACCACCAGCCGCTGGTCGCCTTTCCGCCTGAGGTCGCCGGGGAGGAGGCCGCGATCAAGGCGTTCCTGAAAGTGCATATGTACCGCCACCACCGCGTCATGCGGGTGATGGGCGAGGCGGAAGGCATCCTGTTCGACCTGTTCGCGCGCTACCAGGCCTCTCCGGGCGACCTGCCGGCTGAATGGGTCGAGGGGTCGGTGCGCGAGAGCGAGGGGGAGCGCATCAGGCGGATCGGCAATTTCATCGCCGGAATGACCGACCGTTTCGCCCTGATCGAGCACCAGAGGCTTTTTGACTCGACCCCGGATTTGCGTTAGGCGGCGCCTTATGTCCGACAAGCCAGCCTCACAACACCTGTTTGCCGACGCGCTGGCGCGCGTCCAGGCGATCTGCGCCGCGCTCGCGGCCGAGGGCCAGTGGCCCGCCGGCATCGATTTTTCCCGCGTCGTGGTCGAGCCGCCGCGCGATGCCAGCCATGGCGACATGGCCACCAATGCCGCGATGGTGCTGGCCAAGGACGCCAAGCTAAAGCCGCGCGATCTCGCCGAAAAGATCGCCGAAAAATTGCGCGCCGACGATCTGGTCGCTGCCGTCGAGATCGCCGGTCCCGGCTTCATCAACCTCACCCTGAAGCCGCAGGTCTGGGCCGCCGAGCTGCGCACCATGCTGCGCGAAGGCGCGTCCTACGGCAAAAGCGCGGTCGGGCACCGCGAAAAGGTCAATGTCGAATACGTCTCGGCCAACCCGACCGGCCCGATGCATGTCGGCCACTGCCGGGGCGCGGTGTTCGGCGATGCGCTATGCGGCTTGCTGGATTTTGCCGGCTACGACGTCACGCGCGAATATTACATCAACGATGCCGGAGCACAGGTCGACGTGCTCGCGCGCTCGGCCTATCTGCGCTACCGCGAGGCGCTCGGCGAGACCATCGGCGAGATTCCGGAAGGGCTCTATCCCGGCGACTATCTCGTGCCGGTCGGGCAGGCGCTTGCCGCCGAGCATGGCGACAAGCTCAAGACGATGCCGGAAAGCGCCTGGCTGCCTGTCGTTCGTGCAAAAGCCATCGACATGATGATGGACATGATCAAGGGCGATCTCGCCGCGCTGAACATCAAGCACGACGTGTTCTTCTCGGAGCGGTCGCTGGTCGAGACCGGCAACAACAAGGTCACCGAAACAATCGATTTCCTGCGCGCCAAGGGCGACATCTACGAAGGGCGCCTGCCGCCGCCGAAGGGCAAGCCCGTCGAGGACTACGAGGACCGCATCCAGACGCTGTTTCGCGCCACCGCCTATGGCGACGACGTCGATCGTCCGCTGATCAAGTCGGACGGCTCCTACACCTATTTCGCGTCCGACATCGCCTATCACAAGAACAAGGTCGATCGCGGCTTCCTCGACATGATCGATGTGTTCGGCGCCGATCACGGCGGCTACATCAAGCGCATGCAGGCCGCGGTGAAGGGTGTCAGCGGCGGCAAGGCCGCGCTCGACGTCAAGGTCGTGCAGCTCGTGCGCCTGTTGCGCAACGGCGAGCAGGTGCGGATGTCGAAACGCTCCGGTGATTTCGTCACGCTGCGCGAAGTGGTCGACGAGGTCGGATCCGACGCCGTGCGCTTCATGATGCTGTTCCGCAAGAACGACGCGACGCTCGATTTCGATCTCGCGAAAGTGCTCGAGCAGTCAAAGGACAATCCTGTCTTCTACGTGCAGTACGGGCATGCCCGCGGGCATTCGATCTTCAAGAATGCGCGCGAGGTGGTTCCCGATCTGCCGGAGGAGGATGCCGTGCGGGCGGCCTGGCTGGGGTCCGCCCCGGTCGAGCGGCTGACCGATCCGGCCGAATTGGACCTATTGAAGCGACTGGCGCTCTATCCCCGTATTATCGAGGGGGCCGCGCTCGCACATGAACCACACCGAATCGCTTTTTATCTATATGATTTGGCCAGTGAATTTCACGCGCTGTGGACCAAGGGGCGGGATTTGCCCTATTTACGCTTCATTATGACTAATGATGCAGAAATCACGAGGGCGCGACTGGCGATGGTACAGGGCGTCGTCTCGGTTCTGGCATCGGGCTTAGCCGTTCTCGGCGTCCATGCTCCGACCGAGATGCGGTAGGCAGGGGCGAAGGCCGCCACGAATGGGGGTTCGTGGGGGTATCTGGCAGGGGCCGCTCGTCATGGATCGTTTGACATGGCGGGGTGGCGCTGTCCCGTAGGGGATGCATCATCACGATGGCTGATCGATATCAGAACCAACATTTTCCCTCCGCGGCCGATCAGGCTCGCGGCGAGAATGATCCACTTGCCGAGCTCGCGCGGCTGATCGGACAGAACGACCCGAACGGGGCGGCCGGCGCCAAGCCGCCGCCGCACCCGCTGCAGTCGCGGGCCAACGTGCGTCCGGCGCACTATGATCCGCCACCGCCGCCGGAAGATCTCGACGCGCCGCGGAGCCCGCCGAGCTGGATGCAACGCTCGCGCCACGAAACTCCGCTGCCGCCGGTGCCTCCGCCTCTGCCGCAGGAGGCAGAGTACGAGGACGAGCAGGATTACCAGCCGCAGCCGGTACATCCGTTGCATCGCTATTCCGCCCAGCCGCAGCACCAGGCCCCGGCACAGGATTATTACGAGGAGCCGGAGCAATACGAGGCGCGGCAGCAGTACGACCCGCGACAGCAGTACGACGACGCCCCGCAGCAATATGCCGACGAGCCGCAGCAGGACCCGTCGCGCTACGACGATGCGCTGTATGGACGGCTCGAAAACGGCGACCGGGATTATCAGCGCGATCCGGCCTATCCGGATGATCCCTACGCCTACCAGGGCGACTATGAGGAAGAGCCCGAGCCGAAGAAGCGTTCGAAGGGCCTGATGACGGTCGCCGCGGTGCTGGCGCTGGCGGTGGTGGGGACGGGCGCGGCCTTCGCCTATCGCACCTTTGTCGGGGCGCCCCGCTCGGGAGAGCCGCCGATCATAAGGGCCGACAACAGCCCGACCAAGGTGGTGCCGGCGCCGTCGGATGTTGCCAGCGCCAAGACGCCTGACCGCATGCTGTCGGGCGATGGCGGCGAGAAGCTGGTGTCGCGTGAAGAGACGCCGGTCGACGTGAATACACGGTCCGGCGGGCCGCGCGTGGTGTTTCCGCCGCTCAATCCGAACAGCAGCCCGCCGCCGGTGGCGAGCGTGTCGCCGTCCGCACCGCTGGCCCCGTCGGGCGCCAATGGCACGATGAACAACGAGCCGCGACGCATCAGGACGCTCGCGGTCAAGGGTGACCCCGCTGACAATGGTGGCGTTCCGGCCGGCGTCAATGCGCCGCCGCCGCGTGGCGCGCCGCAGACCCGTTCCGCTGCAGCCCCGGCCGCCGCGCCGCCGGCGCGCAATCCGGCTTCGGCCAATGCCAGCGCCAGCCAGCCGATGTCGATCGCGCCGCAGGCCGATCCCGCACCGTCGCCGTCGCCAGCGCCGACCCGGATGGCGGCGACCAATCCCACCCAGCAGGCGGCTCCGTCGAGCGGTGGCTATCTGGTCCAGGTCTCGTCGCAGAAGAGCGAGTCCGACGCGCAGGCGTCCTATCGCGCGCTGCAGGGTAAGTTCCCGAGCGTGCTGGGACCGCACTCGTCGCTGGTGAAACGCGTCGATCTAGGTGAGAAGGGCATTTACTACCGTGCCTTCGCCGGCCCGTTCGGTTCGTCGGAAGAAGCTGCGCAGGTCTGCAACAGCCTGAAATCTGCCGGCGGGCAGTGCATCATCCAAAGGAATTAACGGCGGTTTCCTTGACCCGGGGGTCGCGAGGGGCCTAATCGGCCCCCATGGCAAGCCGCGCATTCATCACCGGCGTATCGGGACTGGAGCTGACGGCCGCGGAGCGTGAATTCCTCCGTGGCGAGCTGCCATGGGGCTTGATCCTGTTCAGACGGAACGTCGATAGGCCGGATCAGGTATCCGCGCTGGTTGATGAATTTCGAAGCGTGGTGGGCGAGGCGGATGCGCCTGTCCTGATCGACCAGGAGGGCGGGCGGGTGGCGCGGCTCGGGCCGCCGCACTGGCCGGTCTATCCGCCCGGCGCGACGTTCAGCGCGCTCCATGACCTCGACAAGGCGCTTGGGCTGCGGGCGGCATGGCTCAGTTCCCGCCTGATCGCGGCCGACCTGATCGACCTCGGCATCACCGTCGACTGCCTGCCGCTGGCGGACGTGCCGTTGGCCGGCGCCGACGCCGTGATCGGCAACCGCGCCTATGGAACCGAACCCGCCAAGGTCGCCGCGATAGCCCGGGCGGTCACCACCGGACTGGCGCAGGGCGGCGTGCTGCCCATCCTGAAGCACATTCCCGGTCACGGCCGGGCCACCGCCGATAGCCATTTCCGCCTGCCGACCGTCGATACGTCGCGGGAGGAGCTGGAACGGACCGATTTTGCGGCGTTTCAGCCGCTCGCGGACCTGCCGATGGCCATGACCGCGCATGTTGTGTTTAGCGCGTTAGACCCCGCCCAACCGGCGACGACATCTGCGACAATCATCCGTCAGGTGATTCGCGGCGAAATTGGGTTCCAGGGTCTGTTGATGAGTGATGACGTGTCGATGAATGCCCTGGCGGGATCGATCGCCGAGCGGACCCGCGCCATCGTCGATGCCGGCTGCGACATGGTCCTGCATTGCAACGGCAAGCTCGACGAGATGCGCGATGTGGCGCGGCAGACGCCGGAACTGGCGGGCGAGGCATTGCAGCGCGCCAGGCGTGCGCTGGCCTCGCGACAGCAGCCCGAGCCGTTCGACCGGCCGGCGGGCCAGGCTGAACTTGAAGCGTTGATGGATCGGATAGGCACGGCATGACGGCTGAGATTCTATCGTTTGAGACCGGACGGCCCGCCGAGATCACCGAAGGCGAGCCGGCGCTGGTCGTCGACGTCGAGGGCTATGAGGGCCCGCTCGACCTGCTGCTCACGCTGGCGCGGCAGCAGAAGGTCGATCTTGCCAAGATTTCGATCCTGGCGCTCGCCGACCAGTATCTGAGCTTCATCGAGGCGGCGCGAAAGATCCGCCTTGAACTGGCGGCCGACTATCTCGTGATGGCCGCCTGGCTCGCATTCCTGAAGTCGCGGCTGCTGCTGCCCGAGCCAGCGACGCCGGACGGGCCGAGCGCCGAGGAGATGGCAACCGCGCTGGCCAACCGGCTGCGCCGGCTCGAGGCGATCCGCGAGGCCGCCAACCGCCTGATGAACCGGCCGCAGTTTCAGCGCGATATTTTTCCGCGCGGCAATCCGGAATCGATCGCCGAGATCAAGCATCCCAAGTTTACCGCGACGCTGTTCGACCTCTTGACCGCCTATTCGGTGCAACGTCAGCAGCGCGTGCTGGCGACCGTGCATCTGGCCAAGCGCACCGTGTGGTCGCTCGCCGAAGCGCGCGCCTCGCTGGAGCGGCTGGTCGGCATGACCGAATCCGAGGACTGGAGCTGCCTCGACGATTTCCTGCTCAGCTACGTGGTCGATCCCTCGCAGAAAGCGACCGTGTTCGCGTCGAGCTTTGCCGCCGCCCTCGAACTGGTGCGCGAGGGTGAAATGGAACTGAACCAGAAAGAGGCGTTCGCGCCGCTTTATTTTCGCAAGCGCCAGCCGCAGGCAGCGATGCCGGTGCCGGATCTGACGGTCGAGTAAGTGGAAGGAGACCTAGCCATGGCAAGCCTGGCGGAAAAACGCATGGAAGATGCCGAGGATCATCCCATCGACCAGAATGTCGAAACCGATGCCGTTCAGGAGGCGCGGCCCGAGGAGTTGCGGCTGCTCGAGGCGCTGCTGTTCGCCTCCGCCGAGCCGGTCGATCAGGTCACGCTCGCCAAGCGAATGCCCGATGGCGTCGACGTCAAGGCGGCGCTGGCGCAGTTGCAGGCGGAATATGCCCCGCGTGGCGTCAACCTGGTGCGCGTCGCCAACAAATGGACGTTCCGCACGGCGGGCGACCTGTCATGGCTGATGACGCGCGAGAGCACGGAAACGCGGCGGCTGTCGCGGGCGGCGATCGAGGTGCTCGCGATCATCGCCTATCACCAGCCGGTGACACGCGCCGAAATCGAGGAGATCCGCGGCGTCGTCACCTCAAAGGGAACGCTGGACGTGCTGCTCGAAACCGGCTGGATCCGCCCCCGTGGCCGCCGGAAGACGCCGGGCCGTCCGCTGACCTTCGGCACCACGGAAGCGTTCCTCTCCCAGTTCAGCCTGGAAGCGCTCGGCGACCTGCCGGGTCTCGAAGAGTTGAAGGGTACGGGACTGTTGGATTCGCGGCTGCCGTCCGGCTTCAGCGTTCCGACGCCGTCCGACGACGTCGCGCTGCGTGAGGACGAGGATCCGCTGGAGGCTGGCGACAGTCTGGAACTGCTGCTGGCGCCGGCTGCCGAGCCTGAACAAGGCAGCGGAAGCAGCGAAAGCTAGTTCTGAAAGCCCGTGGGCCGGTGTCGCTCCGACGGGGTTAATGATAGCAATATTACGTAGCCGCGACAGCGATTTGCCGCGGCATAGGTCCTTGTTTTTGGCACCTCCCGGGCCTACCTTCCGCCCAAGCTTAGGCCGGAAGCCGGCCATCTCTTTTGGAGGGTTGCAGGATGGGTTCGCTTAGCATTTGGCACTGGATCGTCGTGATCGCAGTGGTCCTGCTGCTGTTCGGCCGCGGCAAGATTTCGGACCTGATGGGTGACGTCGCCCAGGGCATCAAGGCCTTCAAGAAGGGCATGCAGGACGATACCAAGGAGCCCGAGAAGCCCGCCGAGCCGGTGAAGACGATCGATCACAACGCCGCGCCGACGGCGGCGCGGACGGATGTCGGCAGCAAGGCGGTCTGAACCAGGCACCTTGGACCCGGCGTCGATTGAACGACGCCGGTATTAGAAAAGGCGCGGGCGGCCCCCAATTCTTGGCTATGATGGATTGGGGCGCGGCGTCACGCGCGAGCGGAAGAATTCATGTTCGACATCGGGTGGAGTGAACTGGTCGTCATCGCGGTCGTCGCGCTGATCGCCATCGGCCCGAAAGAGCTGCCGGGCGTGCTGCGCATGGTCGGGCAATGGATGGGCAAGGCGCGCAAGATGGCCTCCGAATTCCAGGGCCAGTTCCAGGAAGCCATGCGCGAGGCCGAAATGGCCGACCTCAAGAAGAGCTTTGACGAGGTCAAGGAGACCGCCACCGCGCTGTCGCCCGGCAACCTCATGACCTCGCTGCAGAAGGACGTCGACAGCGCCCTGCAGATCAGCGAGCCCGACAAGCCGGCCACCCCTGAGGTCAACGACGCGCAGGTGGCGGGCGCGGTCGGCGAACCGGTCACCCCGGCGGCTCCGACGCCGGAGACCTTCGTCGAGGCCGAAACCCACACGGCGGCTTCCGAGCCGCTGGCGATCACGCGCGAGGTTCAGGCGCCCCTTCAGCAGGATATTGCGCCGGCTTCACCTGACGTTCTCAAGGACGCCAAAGCGTCATGACCATCGAAGACATCGAGGCCAGCAAGGCGCCATTGATGGATCACCTGATCGAGCTGCGCTCGCGGCTGATCAAGGCGCTGCTCGGCTTCGGCATTGCGTTCATCTTCTGCTTCTTCTTCGCCAAGCAGATCTACAACGTGCTGGTCTGGCCGTTCGTCTGGGTCGCGGGCGCCGAGAATTCCAAGTTCATCTACACCGCGCTGCTGGAATATTTCCTCACGCAACTGAAGCTCGCGCTGTTCGGCGCCGGCTTTATCTCGTTCCCGATCGTGGCGACGCAGATCTACAAGTTCGTGGCGCCCGGCCTCTACAAGCACGAGCGTGGCGCGTTCCTGCCGTATCTGATCGCGACCCCGTTCTTCTTCGTGCTCGGCTCGCTGCTGGTCTATTTCGTGGTGCTGCCGATGCTGGTGCGCTTCTCGCTCGGCATGCAGCAGATGGGAGGTGACGAGACGGCGCAGATCCAGTTGCTGCCCAAGGTCGGCGAGTACCTGTCGCTGATGATGTCGCTGATCTTCGCCTTCGGCATCGCGTTCCAACTGCCCGTGATCCTGACCCTGCTGGGGCGGATCGGCATCGTCACCTCGAAGATGCTGCGCGAGAAGCGGCGCTATTTCATCGTCATCGCCTTCGTCATCGCGGCCGTGCTGACGCCGCCCGACGTCATCAGCCAGGCCTCGCTGGCGCTACCCCTTTTGGCGCTCTACGAGGGCGCTATTATCGCCGTCAGTGTGGTGGAAAAGAAGGCCGCCGCCGCGCAGGCCTCGGCCACGCCGCCGTCCGCCAGCCCGCCCCCGGAAGCCAATCCGGCGGAATAGGGCGCGATTCTCGTCTCGGGTAGGCCGTCATTCCCCGCGAAAGCGGGGAATCCAGTACGCCGAGGCCCCTCGATTCACGGCCGCTGCTCTGGAATACTGGATCCCCCCGCTTTCGCTGACGATGACCTCTGTGGTACTGGGGTCGCGCCTTTTTCGGCACGATTCAGGACCGAACCCGCATGCACGACATCAAATCGATCCGCGACAACCCGCAAGCCTTTGACGCCGCGCTGAAGCGCCGTGGACTGGCGCCGCTGTCGGCCTCGCTGCTCGCGATCGACGAGAGGCGTCGCGCGGCGATCCTGGCATCCGAGCAGGCGCAGGCGCGGCGCAACGCGGCTTCGAAGGAAATCGGCGAGGCGAAGAAGGCCAGGGACGACGCGCGCGCCAGCAAGCTGATGGCCGAGGTCGCCGAGCTCAAGACCACGATGCCGGAACTCGAACTGGCGGCGAAGAAGGCCGATGAGGAATTGGCGAAGGAGCTCGCCGCCATTCCCAACCTGCCGCTCGACGACGTGCCCGAAGGCTTGGACGAGCACGGCAATGTGCAGCGGCACATCTACGGCAAGATCCGCGACTATGCCTTCACACCGAAGCCGCACGACGATCTCGGCGGCGCGCTCGGCACCATGGATTTCGAGGCGGCCGCCAAATTGTCAGGCGCGCGCTTCGTCGTGCTGAAGAAAGGGCTGGCACGGCTGGAGCGCGCGATCGGCCAGTTCATGCTCGACCTTCACACCAACGAGCACGGCTATACCGAGGTCAATCCGCCGCTGTTGGTGCGCAATGACGTGATGTTCGGCACGGGCCAGTTGCCGAAATTCGAGGACGACCAGTTCTGGGCCATCAAGGGCGAATTGCTGGCGGCGCCCGACGAACGATTGAAGACCGAACGTCTCGGCCTCATTCCGACCGCCGAAGTCTCGCTGACCAACCTCGTCCGCGAATCCATTATCGACGAAAAAGAGCTGCCGATGCGGCTGACCGCGCTGACGCCGTGCTTCCGCGCCGAAGCGGGCGCGGCGGGGCGCGACACCCGCGGCATGATCCGGCAGCACCAGTTCACCAAGGTCGAACTGGTGTCGATCGCGACGCCCGAGACCAGCATCGACGAGCACGAACGCATGCTGTCCTGCGCCGAGGAAGTGCTGCGCCGGCTCGATCTGCATTATCGCGTGATGACACTGTGCGCCGGCGACATGGGCTTTTCCGCGCAGAAGACCTACGACATCGAGGTCTGGATGCCCGGGCAGGGCGAGGGCGGCGCCTTCAGGGAAATCTCGAGTTGCTCGGTGTGCGGCGATTTCCAGGCGCGGCGCATGGATGCGCGCTCGCGCGGGCCTGACGGCAAGCCGCGCTTCGTGCACACCCTCAACGGCTCCGGCACCGCCGTCGGCCGCGCGCTGATCGCGGTCATGGAAACCTACCAGCAGGAAGACGGTTCGATCGCCGTCCCCGACGTGTTGCAGTCCTATATGGGCGGGCTTAAAACCATCGAGCGGGAAAAATAGCGAAACCCCACATGGCATTGCATCGCGACATCCTCTGGATCGGGAAGCAATGGGCCGTCACCGGCCACGGGATGCAGTTGATCGATCAACGGCTGATGGGGGCCTTCGATATCGAGGTGGCGCACCTGTGGGACGACGATCTGATCGCCAGCATGCACGAAAGAGCGTGGCTCAACACCGCCGATTTCGACCAGGGGCTGGCGGTTGCGCGGGCGCGCCACCAGAAGCCGGAGCCCGGATCGGAGCCGGTGCCGGAGCGGCCGCCTTCGGTGGCGCCCTCAGAAATAGCGGCCGCCGCACCGGAGGAACCAAGTCCGCCGCTTCCGCCCGTCGAACCCGCAAAGCCGGTTTCGCCCGCAATGGAGATGAAGAGCAACATCGGCGCCAAATTCGCGCGGCCCTGGCGGGCCTGGATGAAGAAAACATGAGGAAATCGGCCGGTTTGCCTCGACGGCGATAGGGCGATAAGAGGGCGCGCCGGCGGCAAGGCCGACCCATTTCGAACGGAAAGGCACTTTGACGGATGCGAATTCTCTGCACCAACGACGACGGCATCCATGCGCCGGGTCTGAAGACCGTCGAGGAGATCGCCCGCGCGCTGTCCGACGACGTCTGGGTCGTGGCGCCCGAGCTCGATCAGTCCGGCGTCTCGCATTCGTTGTCGCTGAACGATCCGCTGCGGCTGCGCGAAGTCGGTCCGTGCCATTTCGCGGTGCGGGGCACGCCGACCGATTGCGTGATCATGGGCGCACGCCACATCCTTGGCGAGAAGATGCCTGATCTCGTGCTGTCGGGCGTCAACAGGGGCCGCAACGTCGCGGAGGACGTCGTCTATTCCGGCACCATCGCGGGCGCGCTTGAAGGCACGATCCTGGGCATTCCGTCGTTTGCACTGAGCCAGGAATTTTCCATCGAGACCCGTCACGCTCCGCTATGGGAGACCGCGCTGAAATTCGGCCCCGGCATCCTGCGCAAGGTGATCGACGCCGGCGTGCCGAAGAACACCGTGATCAACGTCAATTTTCCCGCCTGCACGCCCGACCAGGTCAAGGGCATCCGCGTGACGCGGCAGGGTAAGCGCAATCAAGGATTCCTGAAGATCGACAAGCGCCACGACGGCCGCGGCAATCCGTATTTCTGGATCGGCTTCGAGCGTGCGGCGATGATGGACACGCCGGCCGAGGGCACCGACCTTGCCGCGCTGGCGGCGCGCTACGTATCGGTCACGCCGCTCCGGCTGGACCGTACCGACGAGGCGTTCTCGGAAGCGCTGACGTCGACGTTGAAATAGGGCCTTGCGGCAGCCGCAACGTGTCGCGCTAGGCCGGCGCGCCCTTCATTGTCGACGCAATGACCTGCGCCAGCGTTTCCAGTTGGAACGGCTTCTGCAGGGCAGGGCGGTCGCGGTATTCCTGGGGCAGGCCGGAGGAGCCGTAGCCGGTCGCAAAGATGAACGGGCGGTTGCGCGCCGTAATCAATTCGGCCACCGGCGTGATCACCTTGCCGTTGACGTTGACGTCGAGAATGGCGAGGTCAAACTCGGTCGACTGCACCAGCTTGACCGCTTCGCCGATTTCGCCGGCTTCGGCCGCGACGCTGTGGCCGAGCTCTTCCAGCATGTCGGCGACCATCATGCGTATCATCACCTCGTCTTCAACGAGGAAAACGGAACAGCCTGCCGGCCGTGTCTCTACCATGATGGAATCCTTGCCCTTCCGCGCCTCGAGGTTCGCAAAAAAAGCCCCCTGGTGCAATGTCGACATTCACCGGCCCGGCGCCTGAGGCGGACGCTGGCCGCTACGGATTTTTCCGCCCCCTAACGCGGCAGCGCGGCTACAGTTCCGAGGCCGGAACCAGAATCTTGAGGAAATTCTTCCTTAAGTGGCGATAGGCTATTACATCTCGGCGAGCCGAAGCATTCGATTGGCGGCAGAGCCTGTCACGAGACCGCAATGTCGCAAGAACCGCCCGAGAAGATGATGTTTCAGCTCACCTTGCGGCGGCGGGGGATCAGCGACCAGGCGGTGCTGCGTACCATGGAGGAGGTGCCGCGCGAGGCGTTCGTGGCGGCTGGCGACCGCGGCCATGCCTACCGCGACAGCGCGCTCGGCATCGCCTGCGGCCAGACCATCAGCCAGCCCTTCGTGGTCGCCTACATGACCGAGCAGTTGCAGCTGCAGAAGAGCCACAAGGTGCTCGAGATCGGCACCGGCTCCGGCTATCAGGCCGCGGTGCTCTCGCGCCTGTGCGCCCATGTCCTGACCGTCGAGCGTTACCGGACGCTGGCGGACTCCGCGCGCGCCCGTCTCGAAAAGCTCGGCTACTTCAACATCGAGGTGATGCTTGGAGACGGCTTCGACATTCCTGCGGGCGCTGGCGATTTCGACCGCATCATCGTCACCGCCGCGATGGAGCAGATTCCCGAAAATCTCCTGCAGCGCCTGCAGGTGGGCGGCATCCTGATCGCACCCGTCGGCCCGCATCACGGCACCCAGACGCTGGTTCGCATGACCAGGACCGAGAGCGGTTTCGACCGCAAGGAGCTGGTCGATGTGCGCTTCGTCCCGGCGCTGAAGGGAATCGCGCGCGAGCTTTAGAATTCGGGATTGGTGGTTCCCGCCAACATCTTATTCCAAGGGTTAAGCGGTTATTTACTCGGCACGTGTTTACTCAAAACAGTATTTTGTTGCGTACGAGTGAGTAACCATGTCCCGTGTCGCCGAGTTGCTTCGCTCGCGTCGGATGCCGCAGGTCGCGGTGCTGGCGCTGATGTCGGTGGGCTTTGCCGGCTGCAGCGCCGATATGCAGACGCGCTTTTCCGATAGCTCATTCTCCAATCCCTTTGCCTCTCAGCCCGAAGCGACCGGCACGGTACGCGCTCCCGCCACCGAACGCCGCGAGTCGCCGCAATACGCCCGGCCGCAGAGCCAGCCGCAATTCCAGTCGCAGTCGCTGCCGCCGCCCGCGGTCGCTGCGCCGAACGCCTACCCCAGCTCAGGCGGGGTGTCGGGAGGAGGCCGCGGGATCTCGTCCTACGCGCCGCCGACCCGATCGCCGATCGAAACCACCGCCACGGTGCCGCCGCGCTCGGTCGCCGCCGTACGTCCGGTTGCCGCCGCGCATCCGCAGGGCGGCACTACGATCATCGTCGGCACCAGCGACACGCTGGAGCATCTGGCAAAGCGCTATAACGTTTCGTCCGCCGCGATCCTGCAGGCCAATGGCTACAAGGGCCCGCGCACATTGTCGCCCGGTCAGCAGCTGATCATTCCGCGCGCAACTGCTGCGGCGCCCGCGCCGGCAATCAGCAAGCCGGTTGCCTCTGTTGCCGCAGCGCCCAGCGTCCATGTCGTCAACCGTGGCGATACGCTGATCAGCATTGCGCGCCGCAACCAGGTCCCGGTCGCTGAGCTCGCCAGGGCCAACAACCTCGATCAATCGGCCAGGCTCAGCCTCGGCATGAAGCTGACGGTGCCCGGCTCGAAACAGGCCGCGGCTGCTGTGCCGGCGGCGCAGCCGGCCATCGCAGCGCCAGTCCAGCCGGCCGCGCCGGTTGCGGCGCCCGCCAAAATGGCGGCGGTCGGTGTCCCCGTGCAGAGCGCGCGGCTGGTGCAGCCGACCGCCAGCGTTGCCGAGGAAAAGCCCGCCGCGGAAGCCGCGCCGGCGAAGTCCAGCAGCGAAGCCACCGGCGCACTGCCGACCTTCCGCTGGCCGGTGCGTGGCAAGGTGATCACGAGCTACGGCGCCAAGACCAACGGCAAGTCGAATGACGGAATCAATCTGGCGGTCCCCGAGGGCACGCCGGTGAAGGCGGCGGAGGATGGCGTGGTCGCCTATTCCGGCAACGAGCTCAAGGGTTACGGCAATCTGGTTCTGGTGCGGCATTCCAACGGCTACGTCACCGCATATGCCCATGCGAGTGAACTGCTGGTGAAGCGCGGCGATACGATCAAGCGCGGCCAAACCATTGCCAAGTCGGGTCAATCGGGCGAGGTGGGGTCGCCGCAGCTCCACTTCGAGATCCGCAAGGGTTCGTCGCCGGTGGACCCGCTGCAATTCCTGAACGGGGCGTGAGGGCGCCGCGAACGTAGCCCGGATGGAGCGAAAGCGAAATCCGGGGGGCTCTCCGCTAGCAACGTCGGTCCCGGATTACGCTTTTGCTCCATCCGGGCTACGGCTTCAAACTACTTCCCCGAAAGCCTCACACCGAGCCGGCCCGCCAGCTCCTGCGTGAACTGCCAGGCGACGCGGCCGGAGCGGGAGCCGCGCGTCGTCGACCATTCCAGCGCCTCGCGCTCCAGCTCTTCGTCCGGCATCTTGATGCCGAAATGGCTGCAATAGCCGCGCACCATCGCGAGGTACTCATCCTGGCTGCAGCGGTGAAAGCCGAGCCAGAGGCCGAAGCGGTCCGACAGCGAGACCTTTTCCTCGACGGCCTCGCCCGGGTTGATCGCGGTCGAGCGCTCGTTCTCGATCATCTCGCGCGCCAGCAGGTGCCGCCGGTTCGACGTCGCGTAGAGGATGACGTTGTCGGGCCGGCCCTCGATGCCGCCCTCCAGAACCGCCTTGAGCGACTTGTAGGAGGCGTCGTTGCCGTCGAAGGAGAGGTCGTCGCAGAACACGATGAAGCGGAAATCGGAACTGCGCAGGAGGTCCATCAGGCCGGGCAGGCTCTCGATGTCCTCGCGGTGGATCTCGATCAGCTTGAGGCGGTCGGCCGGCTTGCGCGCGAGGTTGATGCTGGCATGCGTGGCCTTCACCAGCGACGATTTGCCCATGCCGCGCGCGCCCCACAACAGCGCGTTGTTGGCGGGCAGGCCGTCGGCAAAGCGCTCGGTGTTTTCGATCAGGATGTCCCGCATCCGGTCGATGCCCTTGAGCAGGCCGAGTTCGACGCGGCTGACGCGCGGCACCGGCGACAGGCGCCCATCCGGATGCCAGACGAAGGCGTCGGCCGTGCCGAACGAGTCGGGGCTGGTGGTCGCTGGAGCGGCCGCGGAGAGGTGGCCGGCGATGGATTCCAGCGCGGTGGCGATCCGCTCGGCGGTGGCACCGTCCAGCGCCTTCGCCGGGCGTTTTGTCGCGGCTTTTGCCGGTTGGCGGGCGGCGGCTTTGGCGGTGGCGCGGGGCTTTGTTTTCTTGGGTTTTTTCGACATTTCCGGAGTTCCTGACCGGGCAGCCTTAACGGGCCTTGGCAGGTCTCGCAAGCGGCCTAAATGAGGGGGCAGCCAGCGTTGCAATTGGGCCCGCCGCCGCTATAGTCCGCGCGAATTTGCCCGGACCGGCGACATGCCCAGGCCGCTACGCTCAGGGATCGCCGGTTCTTTTCCGTCTTACGAGGATGTTCGAATGCTGATTACCCCTGCGTACGCCCAGGCTGCAGCCGGCGGCGATGCCAACAGCATGTTGATGTCGCTGCTGCCGTTCGCACTGATCTTCGTGATCATGTACTTCCTGATTCTTCGGCCGCAGCAGAAGAAGGTTAAGGATCACCAGGAGCTGGTCAAGAACATCCGCCGCGGCGACACCGTGGTGACATCGGGCGGGCTGGTCGGCAAGGTGACCAAGGTGGTCGACGACGACCAGATCGAGTTCGAAATCTCGGACGGCGTTCGCGTGCGGCAGATGCGCCAGATGATCTCGGGCGTCCGCACCAAGGGCGAGCCGGCCAGGGAAAAGGGTGAGGCCAAGGACGAATCGTCCGCGAGCTGAGTTTTGCGCGCCGCTCGACGCGGCGCATTTTCCTGAATGTAACGGGTCTACTCGATGCTGTATTTCTCGCGATGGAAGGCGCTGGCGATCATTCTGACCACGCTGATCGTCTGCCTGTTCGCGGTGCCGAACTTCTTCTCCCAGGAGCGGGTGAAGACCTGGCCGGTGTGGGCGCAACGTCACATCGTGCTCGGCCTCGACCTGCAGGGCGGTTCGCATTTGCTGCTCGAAGTCGACGCCAACTACGTGAAGAAGGAAAAGCTCGATCAGGTGCGTGATGAAGCCCGTCGCGTGCTGCGCGACGCCAAGGTCGCCTATACCGGCCTTGCCGTCCGCAACGACGCGGTCGAGGTGCGAATCAGCCGCGAGGCCGAGCAGGCGACGGCACTGTCGAAGCTGCGCGACCTGTCGCAGCCGATCGGCGGACTTCTCGGCGGGAGCGGACAGCGCGACCTCGATGTATCAGATGCCGGAGGCGGCCTGATCCGCCTCACGATTCCGCAGCCCGCGATGCTCGACCGCATGCGGAAGACCATCGAGCAATCGATTCAGATCGTCGAGAAGCGCGTCAACGAGCTCGGTACTGTCGAACCGACCATTCAGCGGCAGGGAAATGACCGTATCCTTGTGCAGGTGCCGGGCCTGCAGGATCCGACGCATCTGAAGGAACTGCTCGGCAAGACCGCGAAGATGGAATTCCGCATGGTCGACACCTCGGTGCCGCCGGACCAGGCCCAGGCGGGCCGGGTGCCGGCCGACTCCGAAGTGCTGATGAGTTCGACCGCGCCGAAGGTCCCCTACGTGATCAAGCGCCAGATATTGGTGTCGGGCGGAGACCTGATCGATGCTCAGCCCGGCTTCGACCAGCGCACCAACGAGCCGATCGTCAGCTTCAAGTTCAACAGTTCGGGCTCGCGCAAGTTCGCCCAGGCGACGTCCGAAAACGTCGGCGTTCCCTTCGCGATCGTGCTCGACAATGAGGTGATTTCGGCACCCGTGATCCGCGAGCCGATCACCGGCGGCTCCGGGCAGATTTCCGGCAATTTCACGGTCCAGCAAGCCAACGATCTGGCGATCCTGCTGCGCGCCGGTGCGCTGCCGGCGCCCCTGACCGTGGTGGAAGAGCGCACCGTCGGACCGGGCCTCGGGCAGGACTCGATCGAGAAGGGCGAACTCGCCGCCTATATCGGCTCGATCATGGTGATCGTGTTCATGCTGCTGACCTACCGTCTGTTCGGCGTGTTCGCCAACATCGCGGTTGCGATCAACGTCGCCATGATCTTCGGCGTCCTGTCGCTTCTCAACGCCACGCTGACGTTGCCCGGCATCGCCGGCATCGTGCTGACGGTCGGCATCGCGGTCGACTCCAACGTGCTGATCTATGAGCGCATCCGCGAGGAACTGCGCCATGGCCGCAACGCCATTTCGGCGATCGATGCCGGGTTCAGGCGCGCGCTGGCGACCATCCTGGACTCCAACATCACCACCTTCATTGCCGCCGCCGTGCTGTTCTACATCGGCACCGGGCCGGTCCGCGGCTTCGCCGTCACGCTCGGCATCGGCATCATCACCACAGTGTTCACCGCATTTACGCTGACCAGCCTGATCGTCGCCGGCTGGGTACGATGGAAGCGGCCGAAGACCGTGCCAATCTGAGAATGCGGAGCCGGCTTTGACACAATACGTTCTCATCGGGCTTGGCATCCTGATCGCCGTGCTGACCGTGGTGGCGATCTTCGATCTGCTGCCGCCGCTGCGCATCGTGCCCGACGACACGCATTTCGATTTCACGCGTTTCCGCCGCATCAGCTTCCCGATCTCGGCGGCGCTGTCGATCGTCGCGATCGTGCTGTTCTTCACCCATGGGCTGAATTTCGGCATCGACTTCAAGGGCGGCACGCTGCTGGAAGTGCAGTCCAAGTCGGATTCCGCCGACATCGGCGCGATGCGCGCGACGCTCAGCAATCTGGGCCTCGGCGAAGTCCAGCTTCAGCAGTTTGGTGGCCCGGCCAACGTTCTGATCCGCGTCGCCGAGCAGCCCGGTGGCGACAAGGCGCAGCAGGAGGCGGTGACGAAGGTTCGCGGCGCGCTCGGCGACAGCGTCGAATACCGCCGCGTCGAGGTGGTGGGACCGCGCGTCTCCGGCGAATTGCTGGCCTACGGCATGCTCGGCCTGATGGTCGCAATCCTCGGAATCCTGATCTATCTCTGGTTCCGCTTCGAGTGGCAGTTCGCCCTCGGCGCCATGATCGCCAACGTCCACGACATCGTGTTGACGATCGGCTTCATGT
>NZ_DAINNI010000046.1:0-36098 GCF_036735945.1 Bradyrhizobium sp.
CCAGCCCATCAAATGTAAAATTCTCCGGGCGAGAGCGAAACATTCTCCCCCTCTCGGGATGAGGTCTGGCAGTTGCGGCCTCAGCCGATGTCGGCGAGATCTTCCTCGAGGATCGCCATCTGAAACTGGAACGAGCGATCGTCGTCCTCGTCGTCGACGAACAGCACGCCGACGAACTCCTCGCCGATATAGACCTCGGCGGAGTCGTCCTTCTTCGGACGCGGCACGACGCGGATCTTGGGATTGCCGAATACACGCTTGAGATAAGCGTCTAGCTTCCTGACTTCCTGGACGTCCACGGCGGTCTCCATCGGATTTCTAAAATTCCGGGAGGTTTTTAGGACGAGACGACGCAGACTTCCAGCCGTAACTTCACAAATACGACTGGGAGAAAGTGTGGAAAATCAAAGCCCGATGGCGCCGAGCATCTGATCCATGGTGCGCGACGGCTCGGCGCAGCCGGCTTCGCCGACGATCTTGGCGGGAACGCCGGCTACCGTGACGTTGTGAGGCACCGCCTTTACCACCACCGAGCCGGCTGCGATGCGCGCGCAATGACCGATCTCGATATTGCCGAGGATCTTTGCGCCCGCCCCGATCAGCACACCGTGCCTGATCTTCGGATGACGGTCCTCGTTCTCCTTGCCGGTGCCGCCAAGGGTGACGCCGTGCAGGATCGAAACGTCGTCGTCGATCACGGCCGTCTCGCCGCAGACGAATCCGGTCGCGTGATCGAGGAAAATGCCGCGGCCGATCGTTGCGGCGGGGTTGATGTCGGTCTGGAACACCGCCGACGAACGGCTCTGCAGATAATAGGCGAAGTCCTTGCGGCCCTTCCGATAGAGCCAGTGCGCCAGCCGATGGGTCTGCAGCGCGTGGAAACCCTTGAAGTAGAGCAAGGGATCGATGAAGCGCGAGGTTGCGGGATCGCGGTCATAGACCGCAACCAGGTCGGCGCGGAATGCATTGCCGAGATCGGGCTCGTCGCGCAGCGCCTCGTCGAAGGTTTGGCGGATCAGATCGCCCGACAGCGCCGAATGATCGAGCCGCTCGGCGATACGATGCACCACCGAATCCTCGAGGCGGTCGTGATGCAGCACGGTCGCATAGATGAAGGACGCAAGCTCAGGCTCGCGGCGCACGATGTCCTCGGCCTCGCTGCGGATACGGTCCCAGATCGGATCGAGTGCGGCGAGCTTCGATGCCTGTGGATTGACCTGATGCACTGCCATGATGGCTCTCGCAAATTCGCTTGGTTGATCGATATTATAGCACGGCGGGCGGGTTTCTGTCCCGGGCAGGCCTTGGCAAAGTAAATCTTGGCAAAGTACACCGTTGCCGAACGGCCTTTCGGGGTCAGTTCAAGGTGGTCAGTCAATTCCGGAAATCAAGCCGGACCATGTCCGACTATTGGTCAATTTCGGCCGGCCGGCCATTCCCGGATGTTAGGGGCAGATGGGGGAAAATCACATCAGTACGCAGGCGCTGCGGGCGCGGACGGCTGCGGATGCGCGGTCGGCCTGGATCGCGGCCATCGCCATCCCCTTGATGTTGCTGGCCCCAGCGCTATGGAATGGCTACCCCCTGCTCCAGTGGGATACCGGCGGCTATCTCGCGCGCTGGTACGAAGGCTATCTGGTGCCGAGCCGCTCGACGACGTTCGGGCTCTATCTCCATTTCGGCGAAGATTCGAGCTTCTGGATCAATCTTGGCATCCAGGCGGTGGCGACGCTGTGGATCCTGCAGTTGACGCTGCGCGTGCTTGGCATGTCGCAGCCGTTGCGGCTCCTCTCCATCAGCCTCGCGCTGGGCCTGACCACCTCGCTGCCCTGGCTGGCCAGCACGCTCTTCACGGACATTTTCGCCGGCCTTGCCGTGCTGGCGCTCTTCATCCTGGTCGTGCACGGCAAGCGGACCTCGATCCCGGAAAAATGCCTGTTGTGCGGCCTTGCTGCCTTCAGCGCGGCATCGCACAGCGCAACGCTCGGGGTGCTGCTCGGGCTGTGCTGCATCGGATGGATCGCGCGCCCTTTTCTGCGGGAGCGCATTTCCATCGCCGGCCTGACGCAGGGCAGCCTCACCATCGTGGCCGGGGCCGTGCTGTTGCTGTCGACCAACTATGCCTTCTCGGGGAAGGTGGCATGGACACCCGGCGGTTACGGCGTCGCCTTTGGACGCATGCTGCAGGATGGCATCGTCGCGCAATATTTGCGCGATCATTGTCCGACGCAGAGTTTCAGGCTCTGCCCCTATCGCGATCGGCTTCCCGCCACTGCCGACCAGTTCCTGTGGGGCAGCAGCATGTTCAACACACTTGGCCGTTTCCAGGGATTGAACGACGAGATGAGCCACATCGTGCTGCATTCGCTGACCGAATATCCGGCCTGGCAGGCCGAGGCGGCGTTGACGGGGACAGTGCAGCAATTGATCCAGGTCGGTTCTGGTGAGGGCATCGGCGTCTGGCTCGGGCATACCTACGGAATCATCGAGCGCTTTCTGCCCGCGCAGGTGAAGCCGATGCGCGCGGCGCAGCAGCAGCGATGGCGCTTCGACTTCACCGCGATCAACCGGATTCACATTCCGGTCGCGCTGGCATCGATATTCCTGGTCGCAATCCTGTTCGGGCACGGCGTGCTGCGCCGCCCGTTCGACGATGTCACGTTGCTCGCCGGCGCAGTCACGTTCGCCATCCTGGGCAACGCGTTCATCTGCGCCGCGATATCAGGTCCGCATGATCGTTATGGTGCACGCATGGCGTGGCTCGCGACAATGGTGATGCTGATCGCGGCGATCCGGCTGGTCACCGGCGAGACCGCCTCGCGCGATCGTTCATTGCCGGCGTGACAGGAAGTCGGTGACACCGGCCTTGTAGACCTTGTCGCCGACCGCGCGCATGTGATCGCGGTTCGGAATGTCGAGCACCTCGGCGCCCGGAATGATTTGCCCCAGTGCGGCGGCCGAGCCCGCGATCTCATCCTTGCTGCCGACGGCGATCAAGACCGGCACGCCGATCCCGGCAGCCTCCTCCGCCGTCATCAGCCGCCGCGAGCCGCGCAGGCAGGCAGCCAGCGCGCGACGGTCGGAGCGGGTCTGATCGGCGAAGGCGCGAAACGTCCGCCCGACCGGATCGCTGACCTCCTCGAGCGACGGCGCCTCGAGCGCCAGCGCCACGTTCTCGCCGGGGCCACCGCCCTCGATCAGCCCGATCCCGATGCCGCCGAGGATCGCCGAGCGCAGCCGCTGCGGCTGCTCCCGTGCCAGGATCGCCGTCATGCGCGATCCCAGCGAATAGCCCATGATGTCGGCGCGCTCGATCCCGAGATGATCCAGCAAGGCGATGACGTCACCTGCCATGATCGCGATTTCGTAGTCGGCGGCGTCGTAGAGCTTTCCGGAATCGCCGTGGCCGCGATTGTCGAGCGCGATGACGCGACGGCCCTCTTTTCTCAAGTCGGAAACCCAGGTGGGATAGACCCAGTTGACGTTCTTGCTGGAGGCAAAGCCATGCACCAGAACGATCGGATCGCCCTCGCCTTCATCGAGATAGTCAATTTCGACAGCGCCGTTGTGAAAACTCGGCATCCTCAGTTCCATTTTTCAGGGGATCGAAACAAGCGAGCCTGCAATGCGGCAAGTCCAGCCTTGCAAGTCTAGCCCTGCAGGGTAGCGCCCGCCAGAGCCGGGCTGGACGGCAAGGATACCGCCTCCTGCAATCTTGATCGCCGCGCCTTGCTTCGACGCAGCCACGCTTCGGTGGCCCGCTCGGTGGTCGCCTTGATCGAGGACAGGAATCCGAACAGCGCGAGCAGCGCGCCGAACAGCCACATCGTCAGATTGAAGGCGCCGGTGGCCAGCAGCAGCGCGCCGCGTCCGAGCACTTTCAGAATCGCGCGGGTCTGACCGCCCTTGGATTCAGCGAGCCGCGCGGCGCGGGCGACATCCTTCGGTCCTTGCGCGATGCGCAGCGTGTCAAGCGCCCCGCGCGTGCCGGCCTTCTCGCCGACGCGTCCGACATCCTTTGCCAGCCGCACCAGCCCGCCGGCCTTCTCGGCGCGGAAGGCGGCCTTGATCGCTCCGACGGTCTCGCCGGGCCGCAACACCGAACCCTTCGCGACCGCCTGCTGCAACAGCGGCGCATCGACTACCTCGCGCGCGGAACGGCCGGCCCATTGCGTCAGTCCCTCGCCGAGCCGCCCGACCTTGCGGGCATCCTTGACCATGGAAAGGCCGGCACGAACCGGCCCGAGACCGCCGACCGAAACATAGGTCGCGGCGGTCACCGCAAGTCCGACGGTGGCGAGACCCAGCACCAGCCGGTCGACCTCCTCACCCGTCGCCATATTCTTGCCTTCGCGCACGACGTCCCTGATGTCGCCGAACACGAAGAGATCGCCGGCAACCGTGCCGGACAGGCTCGCGACATCGTCGGCATTGCCGGTCACCAGGCCAGTGGCAAAGCGCTTGGCAAAATGCGACGCCGAACCTGCATCCGTCACGGCATCGCGGACGCGCTTCGACAGTTCATCGCTGACGGCAATGCCCTTGTCACGGGCGAGTTCGACGAAACTGTTGGCCAGATCGGAATCGCCTTCCGCGAGCGCCGCCTCGATATGCTCGGCAACCAGCGCCTGGTTAGCCCGCAGGGCGGAATTGATGCGGATATCGGACAGCACCGCAGGGTCGTCCTGCGCCGCCAGAATGGCGCCGGCTTCGCGGGCATGTGGCCACAGCGCTGCGCACAGCGCAACGCTGAAAGCCATCCCTGCCAGTGCCAAACCGAACCGCAACTGCCCAATCCAAAAAAGTCCAATATTTTCGTCAATCCCAAGATGGTGTGCCGTTTTTAAGACACAACCGCCCCGACGAAAGAAGGGCTTTTCTCCGACGACAAGATTGTGTCGAATTTGCATGAGCAAAAGTGCGGTGGGTATCTCCAGGAATCGCCGAGGAACGGCTCTAGGAATCATCGGCACCCCCCACTATGGTGCGCGGCGTTCGATCTGTGCCGCATCGCGTTGATTGCGTTCGCCAATCGCTTCTATCCAAGGTGAAGCCTAATGTCCGACCATGTCGTCCCGCATTTCCATAACGACGCCGGCGTCTCGGTCATCGAGATCGGCTCGCAGGAATTCATGTGCGTGGGCGCCAACCCGCCGTTCGACCATCCGCACGTGTTTCTCGACCTTGGCAATGACAACGAGATCATCTGCCCCTATTGCTCGACGCTGTACCGCTTTGCCGCCGACCTCGGCGCGGGCGAAGCCCGTCCTCCGGAATGCGTGCTGAAGGACAAGGTCGCCTGACCCATCGGTGGCTGCCGCGCGCACCATCATCGTTGCTGGTGCCGGGATCGGGGGACTGACGGCAGCGCTTTCGCTCGCAGCGAAAGGTTTTCGCGTCATCATCCTGGAAAAGGCGGAACGGCTGGAGGAAGCCGGCGCCGGCCTGCAACTCTCGCCCAACGCCAGCCGGCTCCTGATCGACCTCGGCCTGCGGCCGCGGCTTGCCTCGCGCGCCGTGATGCCCGAAGCGATCAGCGTCATGAGTGCGCGCGCGGGCGGCGAGATCGTGCGCATCCCCCTTGGCGAGGCCGCCAGCCAGCGTGCCGGCGCGCCCTATTGGGTGATCCACCGCGCCGACCTGCAAGGTGCGCTCGCGGCAGCGGTCAACGAGCATCCGGACATCGACCTGCGGCTCGGCTGCCAGTTCGAGGACGTGACTTCGCACGCCAAGGGCCTGACGGTGGTGCAGCGCCGCGGCGACATCAGGCAACAGGAACTGGCGCAGGCACTGGTGGGCGCCGACGGTATCTGGTCGGCGGTGCGCAACCATCTGTTCCCGGCGATGCAGCCGCAGTTTTCCGGACTGATCGCCTGGCGCGGAACCCTCGACGCGACGACGTTGCCGCGCGAATATACCGCTCCAAGGGTGCAACTCTGGATGGGACCGGACGCGCATCTGGTCGCCTACCCGATCTCGGCGGCGCGGCAGATCAATGTGGTTGCGATCGTTCCGGGAACCTGGAACAGGCCGGGCTGGAGCGCGCCCGGCGACGCCAACGAACTGAAGAACGCGTTTGCCTCGCAGCGCTGGCCCGCGACGGCGCGGATGCTGATCAATGCCGTCGACGGCTGGCGGCGCTGGGCGCTGTTCACCCTGCCCGAGATCGGCGAATGGACCGGCGGCGCGATTGCGCTGCTTGGCGACGCCGCCCATGCGATGCTGCCGTTCGCCGCACAGGGCGCGGGCATGGCGATCGAGGACGCTGGCGTGCTGGCCAAATGTCTCAGCGAAGCGCCGGGCAACACGATCGCAGATATCCCTGCCGCGCTGAAGCACTATGGCCGGCTGCGGCGCGGCCGCGTGCTGCGGGTGCAGCGCACGGCACGGCAACAGGGACGCATCTACCATCTCGGCGGCCCGCTGGCGCTGGCGCGCGACCTCGCCATCAAGGCGATAGGCCCCGAGCGCATGCTGGCGCGGCACAACTGGATCTATGATTGGCGGGTGTGAGCGCGGAATTTTACGACCCCGCGACAGGCCGGGGCATGATGAGATCCGGCTCGCCCAAACAAAATATCGAAAACAACCCCATGCAAAGTAGCCGTCAACGGCCGGCGATCGACTGAACCAATCTCATTGGACTCCAGGTCGGCTTGGTATTGGCCTGACGTCCCCCGTTGACGCCGGTCCATCATTGGATGGTTTGCGAACAACTTATTTCAAAATTTACCTTTTCATCCGATCATCCACCAGCCCTCGTATTTCTCGCCCCAGAACAGGCTTGAGAAGGCGCCACGTGAATAGCGATGTGGCTCGATACGAAACGCACCACGCACCACGCACCACAGCATTTCCTTGATTCACGGAGGCCGAAGGTGGATATCTCACGCCGTCAGGCGCTTGCTGCTATGGGGATCTTTGGGGCCGGCTTTGGACTATCCGGATGCAGTATCCCCATTACACCGTTTTGTCCGACCGATCCCACGATAAGCGATCCAAGAACTCCACTCACGATCGACGTTCATGCGCACGTTTTCAATGGATCAGATTTGCAAATTGAAGGCTTCTTGAAGAAAATATTGGCACGCGACGACCCGGATACGTACAAGGAGGCGGCCGAGCTGCTTGCAGAGCTTGGACGTAACTTCGCTCCAAGCGCAGCGCAGGAACTCGCAGAACTGCAGAGAATTGATGCAACACTCAGATCCTGCAGTACGAACGGGGTCATGCAGGTTCTAAATGATGAGAGGGAAGCGGGTTACCGGCGCGCCAGGCGCGATCTGCAAATTGCTGTGCAGAGCATCCGCAGTCGGAAGGGACGCTTTGCCAGTAGTCCTTTAAGGCGGCAGATCGAAAACCTCCCGGAATCCTATTCTCAGTACAAGAAACTCGGTTCAGAAGCACGCTTTGCGCTAAGGAGAGTCACCGCGGATGGCGCGCTCCAGTTCTTGATCCGCTCGTTCCAATATCGGTACGTCAACGTCTACGAATATTTGCTCGAATACTCTCGCGGCAAGACGCGTAAGGTCGATGTGCTTGTCACCCACCTCGTTGACTACGACTGGCCCATCGGAGACGGCATACCGACCCCAACAAGCTTGAACGACCAAGTGAGGGTGATGGAGCGCATCTCACAAGTAACCGGTGGCCGAGTACTATGTTTCGCGCCTTTCGATCCCTTCAAGGAGATCGCAGCCGGATCGTCATTGGCCTTCGTGACCGATGCCGTCATGAATCATGGCTTCGTAGGCGTGAAGCTGTATCCGCCGATGGGATTTGCACCACTCGGTAATGCAGCGTTTCCCGACAGCTTCTGGAACGATAGCGCACTGCCGCCAAACTTTCCTCGGACCAAGCTGGGGCAAAATCTGGATCAGGTGCTTGTGGCGTTGTACTCGTGGTGCCAAACCAACGGCGTGCCGATCATGGCACACACAAGCGCCAGCAACGGTCCGGCGCTGAAGTTTGATCGGCTTACTTACGCAGAATATTGGGGCAACGTCGCGCGCGCCTTCCCCGCGCTCAGGGTTGATTTCGGTCATTTCGGTGTAACCAGCCTGGCGAGCGCGGCGCAACCAGATGCCCTCGCGGATTTGATGCCTGACGGAGAATACCTGTACGCAGACTCGGGTTACTTTTCAGAGGTTTTATCGGAACAGGCCAAGCTGGAGGCGTACTTGGCTGCCCGCATGCGACGAACCTCAACCCGCGGCCCAGCCGCCGTAGCTCAACGGCTCATGTATGGCACGGATTGGGAAATGGTCGTCCTTGAAGGGTTTATGTCGGGCCACTACCTCGCGCGGTTCGAAGCAATGTACGGTCGGCTAGACCGCGATAAGTCATTGGGCGCAGACGGCCTGCTTAGTGACCGCTTCTTTGGGATAAACGCTGCCAGGTTTCTTGGGCTTGGAATCGGCCAACCAAACAGAAGGCGCCTGGATCAATATTACAGCCTCAGTTCGAAGCCGGCTTGGATGGCCAAGGTCGACAGCTTGCCGGCATGGGCAATCTAGTCAGCGGGTCCACGGAGAGCCGTCTTGATTTGGACATGTCATCAGCAAACCAGCCAATCGGTGGGCGATGCTGCCGAAAGTCCATGTTCTCAGTACACTCGGCTCCCTTCAGTGCGCCAGACTAATTCGCCGCCCGCTTCGCCTTGGTGCGGCCGGCCTTGCCGGCCGGAGCCGCAGCGGTCGGCGGCGCCTCCGGCTTCGATTCCACGCACCTGTTCTTCTGCCAGGCTTCATCGGCGAGCTTGGATTGCCCGCGCAGCGCAATGTATTCGTTGCGGTAGGCAAGCTCCGCCACCACCGGGCCGGCGACGCCGGTCTCGGCCTTGTTCATCAGCCCCTGCAACTCCGCCGTCCGGGTAGCCAAAGTCTTGCGCTCTGTTTCAAGCTGCTTGCAATCGTAGAGATCGTATTTGGCGGGATCGGCGAAGGCCGGCGCAATGGTGTCGCTCATCCCAGCGCAGCCGGACAGGCCAGCCCCCAGCGCCAGCAGCGCCAGGACGGACAGGAAGCCTTTGAGTGACCGGCGGTGGAGCGGCAATATCGGCATCGATCCTCGTTAGGCGGATAATATTGAGATTGCCTAAAACAGGCCCAAAGTGTCCGCATTGAGGCTTTGCCTTGGCAGACGCCCTCACTTAAAGCAAAGGATGTGCCCGGCTGGAGGACATGCCAATTCCACTTCTCCGGTAAAGGCGCTAAGTATCTGATTTGGTAACAAAAGCGGGCGTGGCGGAATCGGTAGACGCAAGGGACTTAAATGGTTGAGTGCCCACGGGGAAACCCGAGGTGCAGAACTGCTCAAACTCGGGGAAACCGGTAACAGGCAATCCCGAGCCAAGCCCTCGGCATATCGTGCTAGGGAAGGTGTAGAGACTAGACGGGCAGCACCTACGACGCGAACGCGTTATGGTGAAGGTATAGTCCAGACCCCAAACCGGACTCGGAAGGTGCGAGTTTCGGGCGGCGAAAGCCGTAGCGGGTAAGAAAATCCCTCGGTTCGCAAGGACTGTGCCGGTTCGAGTCCGGCCGCCCGCACCACAGCCACCGCAGCGAGCCAACCGAAGCGCGTCCTCATGCGGGTCTATGGTGTTGATCTGAATAATGTCACATCGACAGGCTTCGATGTCCATCTCGTTGCTGACACAGCGGTTAAGCCCAAACGGAGCGATCCAAGCTTCCTAGGCTCTATCGCCCTGTTCCGGCATGATGGCCCGCAAGCGGCTTCCGCTGGGCCGCATGCTGGTCATGGGGCTGCGGCTCGCAAGGCGGCCGATACTTTTGACGTCACCAGAGCTCTCGTTGCATCAGGCCAAACAGATCCCTCGAAGCTAAATGTTGTGATCGTGCCCTATAGTCTAGCGTCCACGGTTGATGATCAAAAGTCGATCGTCGAAACAAATGCGCTAAAGTTCGATAATATCGAATTCCTCTCGAGCGGCTAGCGGGTCGCTGGGCTAAATGACATAAGTTCAAGGCCCACACGGCGTGCGCGCGCCGTTATCTCGACGCGTTTTTACTCTCCGTCTCGCTTGGATTCTCAGAATGCGACTTTCAGATTCACGTAGGGAAACACTGCAAATCCGTTCCATTCCAAGACTTTCACCGTCGAAAACTGCTGGGTGAACTGGAGGACGCCACTGAGCTGGATATTCGGGTTTGGTACCCAATCGGCCCGCGCCGCTGCCTGCAGGATAAGATCCTCGCGGCCACCCGGGAACTCCGTAAAGTGCCGCCCCTGAATGAAGCCGCCCGCAGCGGCGGTAAGACCTGCAATCGGAGTTTGCCAGGTCACGGCCCCCGCCAGTCTCGCAGAGGCATTACGCTGGCTTGCAATATCCGAGAAGGTGAAATCGCCGCCAGCCGCGACCGCTCCTGAAATGCAGAACGCTGCGTCAGACCCAGTGCCGCAGACGCTGCCACCTAAGTTCATATTGTTACGCGCCCAAGCAATGGATGGGGTGAACAGCTCGACCTGATACGGGTTGAATCCAGACCCGTACACCGTGCTCGAATTAAGCGAGTAGCTCAGGACGTCGGAAGTGGTAGTACCGGCTGACGTGCCAGGAACAACGCTAAGGACCTGTTTATAGGTTGCAACGTTAGTGAGAAGATCGAAGTCCTTCGCAGTGAGCCTGACATACCGTTGGTCGACCACGCCGGTCTGGAAGATAAAGCTATCGGCAACACCGACAGGTACATTGACGGTAATCAAACCGGTCGAGCCAAAGACCGTATCGCTCTTGGGAACCGGAGTCTTTGCTGCATTGGTGTCGAACACCGCCTGCGTGGAGGCCGAGATTGTTACCGTCGTTACCCGTGGTTTGGTCGTGACGACCTTCTCGATAACCACCTTCTTCCTGCGAACCTTGCGGGTCTCGCGATCGAGGCCGAATGTCTTGATGGCTTCCCTCTCCGCCTCAACGCTCATCGGCAGCATCAGCCCTTTTTCGGCGAACAGTTTCTTCAAACGGCGCCGCTGCTCCTCAAGTGGCACGGCCACCGTCTCTGTTGTGGTATAGGTCTGGACTCTCTCTTGGGTTATCACTTCCGTTTGAGGCAGATCCGGCTTCCTGTCCCTGGGGGGCGTCAGGGTCTCGATCCGAACCTGAAGGTTCGGGTCGACCTGGGCAACCGCAGCAGTACCGGGATTGATAATAATCGCCGCAATCAAGGTGATTAGTACGCAATGATTTCTGTTCATAGCCAGCTCCAGGAAACTCGTGAACCAGTCCCAAAAAACGCATTCGGCTCCTCTGGCGGTGCTGCTTGTATTGGCGGCAGCCTTCTTTGTACCGAGAGCAGGTGTTAGAGCCGATCCGCTAAGTGGCGGAGCAGACCCGAACCTTCAAAGCCGCATAGAACAGACCGCCCCGGGCGCCACGGAACGCCTGCTCAACAGCCTGCGTGACAACCCGCCACGCTATTCTGCTCCGCCCAAAAAGAAACTGCGCGCCCGCTCCTCCCGTCATCAACACAACAACGCAAACGTCGACGCACGCTGAGGCCGGCGGCTGATCAGCACTGTAGGACGGTTGAATTGTATTGAACCCCGATCGGCACGTTATAAAACCGTTGTACAAGTTCAAGTAGAATCTTTAATCACTGCACCGCCGGGCGGGGAAGCGCCCCGACGCTCGCGTTTTTGGGTAAGCGATGTTTGCCAATCTTTTTATTGTCAGCCTGCATCTCGACTACGCACACTGAAGCCTTCAGGAGTCGCTGAAGCACTTTCGGATCGGCGAGGTTCACGCCTTTTAGCGTAGATGAGCCCAAGGGGGCGGCCAGGGCGAGCGCATAGGGTAACGGTCCCTTAGGAGGGTAATTGATAGGCTGGAGGCAGCCTGCGGTTCGCGTTGCGCTCTGCCAATCCCAACTTTAGCACGCATTTTAGCACAGGCTAAAATCAAAGCCGAAAAATCCAAGCAAAATAAGCTACTTACTGCTTGACAAGAGGACTTAAAATCCCTCGATGGCAACGTCGTGTGGGTTCGAGTCCCGCCGCCCGCACCAGCCTTCGCTCGCGAAGCGAGTGAAGGCTGCCACGCCGAAGCCCACCGGGCGAAGGCGGGCCTGTGGCCGCGAGCTACGGCTGGGCGAGCCACACTCTGCCAAACGTAGCTTGAGCGGAGCGAAAGCGAAGACGGACGGGTAAGGCACTGGGGGATCACATTGCCGCAAATCGGCCTTTTCGAAATGCGCCGGCTGGAGATGCTGAGCAACACCATTTTTGGCGTTGCCATGACGCTGCTCGCCTATGATCTGCCCAAAGCCAGCAGCTTCAAGGAAGCGCCGACCTGGATCGGTCTGATCCACGTCTACGCGCAGCCCGTCATCGCCCTGATGATCAGCTTCGTGGTCGCCGGCCTGTTCTGGTTCAGCCATCACCGGCGGCTGGCGGTGGCGCCGGAAGCCGGACGCGGCGTGGTGTTTCTCAACCTGCTCTTCCTGCTCTCGATCATCATCCTGCCGGTGACCAACGGACTTTACGGCGGCTACAGGCTCGACGGCGTGGTGGCGGTGATCTACGGCCTCCATCTAACCATGATCGCCACACTGAACCTGCTGTTGTGGATTCTCGCACTGCGCGGTCAGAGCAACCCGCACCTGCTGGTGACCGCGGTGGTTCCGGTATTGGTATTCCTGCTTGGCACCGCCGTCGCCTTCGTCTCGCCGATGCTGGCGCAGTTCACATGGGGCCTGGCATTCCTGGCGCCGATCGCGGGCTGGTTCGCGGAGCGACGCGCAAAGCGCTAAAGCTTTGACGCGTTTTCTTCACGCGAACCGGTTTCCACTTCGCTGGAAAACGCTCTAACGCACCTTCGCCTCGCTCACGGTGAGCAGCCGGCCTGCCTCCTCCGCAATCGCCCGCTCCATCTTCTCCTGAAATTCCTTGCGCGGCAGGCCCGGCGCGATCGGCGGCAGGAAGGACAGTGTGATGGTGCCTGAATGCATCATCAGCGTCTTCTTGCCCCAGAACAGGCCGGAATTGCACGCCGCCGGCACCACGGGGACTTCGAGATTGGTGTAGAGCGCGGAGATGCCGGCGGACTGGAACGTCACGGGATCGTCGATCGCCTGCCGCGTGCCCTGCGGAAACAGCAGCACCTTGCGTCCCTCGCCGACCGCGCGTCTTGCTTCGTCGACCATCTGGCGCAGCGCCTGGCGACCCGCCGAGCGATCGACCAGGATCATCGGATAGCGCTCGAGAAACCATCCGACCAGGGGCAGCTTTCGCAGCTCCTTCTTGGCGACGATGCTGGCGTCGGGAAACATCGCGCAGAGCGCCGCGGTCTCCCACAGCGACTGATGGTTACAGGCGATGATGCAGGGTCCATCAGGCACGTGCTCGCGCCCTTCAACGCGATAATCCAGCCCGACCACATACTTCATCAGGAACATGATGCCGTTGGCCCATACCTGGGAAACCGCGCGCACCGTGGCGCTGCTGGCGTTGAACAGCGCCATGAACGGCATTGACAGCGCAACGACGACCGTCAGGACCACCACGGCGGCATCGAACAGGATCGACCTCAGATAATGCAAACGTTCCGTCCCCTCGAGCCCTGGCTGGAGCCTTTTCCGTTCCGATTGAATCGGAACGGGGCTCTGGATTCTTGTTTTGACGCGTTTTCTTCACGCGAACCGGTTCCCACTTCGCTGGAAAACGCTCCAGCGGCTCCCAATACAGCACTTTTCCCGGGTTGCACAATTCCGCCCGCCCCGCTGAAATGCATCCACCATGGATCGGCCCGATTATCCGTCCAGGATCGCCGCATGCCCGACAGCGAAAAAATCGCGACCGCGCCGCATCTCGTCTTCGATGCCATCACCGCAGGTGTCGCCAGCGCGCCGCTGGTGCTGCTGCTGCACGGCTTTGCGGAATCCATGCACTGCTGGCGCGCGCAGGTTACCGCGCTCGGCGACATGGGCTATCGCGCCATCGCGCCGAGCCAGCGCGGCTATTCACCTGGCGCCCGGCCCGATCCGCGCGAATTCTCGCATTACCTGATCGACCGTCTGATCGACGATGCGATGGCGATCGTGGCGGCCGCGGGCTATCGCGAGGCGCGCTTTCACCTGGTCGGCCACGACTGGGGCGGCAGCATCGCCTGGGGCATCGCCGACCGCCACCATGAGCGGCTGGCTTCGCTCACCATTCTATCGCGGCCGCACCCGAACGCGTTCAACCGCGCGCTGGCTGACGACAGCGCGCAGGCGCAGCGCTCAAAACATCACAAGGCGTTTCTGGAACCCGATGCCGCCGATATCGTGCTGGCCGACGATGCCAAATGGCTGCGCGACCGCCTCGCGGCGAACGGCGTTCCTGCCGAGGCCGTCAAGATGCATCTCGCCGTGCTCGGCAGCAAGCCGGCGATGGAAGCGGCTCTCGCCTGGTATCGCGCGCGCGGCGCGATCCGTGGGCCGCTCGGCCCGATCCGCGTGCCGACGCTCTACATCTGGGGCGATGCCGACGACACCGTCGGCCGCGCCGCCGCCGAAGGCACGGTCGACTTCATCGCCGCGCCCTACCGCTTTGAAGTGCTGCCTGGCGTCGGACACTTCGCGGCCGATCAGGTGCCGGAGCGCGTGAGCGAACTGCTGCTGGAACATCTTGCCGCGCATCCGGCCTGACAGGAACGCATTGGGCTCGAAAATGTTGTCATGCACAAACGGAGCATGACACTGGTGCGCGACGATCACTGCTGATTTCCGTCATTGCGAGGAGCGTAAGCGACGAAGCAATCCATTCTCTCTACATGGTGAGAGATGGATTGCTTCGCTGTGCTCGCAATGACGAGAACGCCTCATTCGCTCTTGTCGATGTTCCAGAACACCGGGGTCGCCGGGCCGTCGACGACGCCGGTCAGCGATTTGCGCCAGCCGCTCGGGATCGTGTACTGGCCGAGCGGGATGTAGATCACCTGTTCATAGGCCTGCTTCTGGATCTCGGCAGCGATCTTCTTCTGCTCGTCCGCGGAGCCGGAGCGCGCAAACTTGTCGCGGAGCTCCTCGATCCTGGCGTCTTCGGCCCAGCCGAACCAGCCGCCGTTCTTGCCACGACCGCTGACCGAAGCGTTGGCGATGGGATTGGAGACGTCGGCCGCGACCCAGTTGGTGAAGAACATGTTCCAGCCACCTTCCTTCGGCGGCTTCTGGCTGGCGCGGCGAGTCACCACGGTCTGCCAGTCGGTGGCCTGCAGGTCGACCTTGAAGCCGGCATCGCGGAGCAATTGCGCCGCGACGATCGGCTGTGCCTTCAGCGTCACGACGTCGCCGGGCGCCATCACCACGACAGGCGTGCCATCATAGCCGGACTCGGCGAGCAGCTTCTTCGCCTCCGCCATGCCGTTGCCCTTGACGAGGGACTCGGCACCGACATCGGTCTCCAGCGGCGTACCGCAGACGAAGATCGCGCCGCAGGTCTTTTGATACTTCTCGTTGCCGACCAGCGCATCGAGCACGTCCTTCTGCTTCATCGCGAGGAAGGCGGCGCGACGAACCTTGACGTTGTCGAAGGGCGGATAGAGGAAGTTCATCCGCCCGAGCGTCTGGAAGCCGAACTTGTTGAGGACGTCGATCTTGATGTCCTTGTTCGCCTCCAGCACCGGCAGCAGATCGAACGGCAGGTTCTCCATGAAATCGATGTCGCCCGACTGCAGCGCGTTCACCGCGGTCTGCGCGTCCGGCATCGTGATCCATTCGACGCGATCGACCTTCACCATCTTGCCGCCGGAGGTCCAGCTCGGCGGCTCCTTGCGCGGCACGTAGTCGGTATTCTTTTCATAGACCGCCTTCACGCCCGGCTGGAATTCCGCCTGCACGAACTTGAACGGACCGGAGCCGATCTGTTCCTTGATCTGCTGGCCGGCCGGAGTTTCCGCGAGCCGCTTCGGCATCATGAACGGGGTATAGGAAGATGGCTTGCCGATGGACTCCAGCACCAGGCCGTAGGGCTCCTTCAGCTTGAGGGCAAAGCTCCTGGCGTCGATGACGTCGAGGCTGGCGGTGAAGTCCATCAGCTTCTGGCCCATCGCGTCGTTGCGGCCCCAGCGCTTCAGCGAGGCGACGCAATCCTCCGCCGTCACCGGCTGGCCGTCATGCCATTTCAAGCCGTCGCGCAAGGTGAAGGTGTAGGTCAGCTTGTCGTCGCTGACTTTCCAATCCGCCATCTGCGGCTGGATCTTGAAACTGGAATCGGTCGCCAGCAGCGTGTCGTAGACCATGTAGCCGTGGTCGCGCGTGATGTAGGCGGTGGTGAAGCCGGGATCGATGACGCGAAGGTCGGAATGCATCACCGCGGTGATGGTTTTCTTGCCGGCGGCCGCAACGGCCTGCGACATCGCGGTCAGCGATGTCAGCGCCACCGAAAGCGCAAGCACCGACAGAGCGGATGCTATCGTGGGAGGTTTCCGACGCATGATGGGCAACATTCGATCTCTCCTGACGTGAAACTGGCCAAAGTCCGCTGATTCATTATGCATGCGGTTCGTTATTTGGGCGAACTAACACGCTGTAAATCCTGACTAATTGAAGACTTGCATCAAGCGCGGGGCGCGTCAATCGGCATTCATGATGAGGCCGCCGCGGCGGTGCGGCGCACCGCTGCGCTCATGTTTCACTTTACAAATGCGCCCGAGATCATTCTCGTAACGCCGCCGGACCACGCCGCCTGTTTCGAAAACCAACATAAGAAACCCGAGAGAAGTCCATGAACCCAGCCAATCTTCCCTTTGATTCCGAAGCGATGTTGCAGGGGCTGCGAAGCTGGGTGGAATGCGAAAGCCCGACCTGGGATGCAAGCGCCGTCGAGCGCATGCTGGGCCTCGCCGCGCGCGACATGGCGATCATGGGTGCGACCATCGAGCGCATCGCCGGCCGCCAGGGTTTTGCCGGCTGCGTCCGCGCCCGCTTCCCTCACCCGAGACAAGGCGAGCCCGGCATCCTGATCGCGGGTCACTTGGATACCGTCCATCCCGTCGGCACCATCGAGAAGCTGCAATGGCGGCGCGACGGCGACAAGTGCTTCGGCCCCGGCATCTTCGACATGAAGGGCGGCAATTACCTGTCGCTGGAAGCGATCCGGCAACTGGCGCGCGCCGCGTTCACGACGCCGCTGCCGATCACCGTGCTGTTCACGCCGGACGAGGAAGTCGGCACGCCATCGACCCGCGACATCATCGAGGCGGAGGCCGCGCGCAACAAATACGTGCTGGTGCCGGAGCCGGGACGGCCCAACAACGGCGTCGTCACCGGGCGTTACGCGATCGCGCGATTCAATCTGGAAGCGATCGGCCGCCCGAGCCACGCCGGTGCAACGCTCTCTTCCGGCCGCTCCGCGATCCGCGAAATGGCACGCCAGATTATAGCGATCGACGGCATGACGACCGAAGATTGCACATTCTCGGTCGGCATCGTGCATGGCGGCCAATGGGTCAACTGCGTTGCCACTACCTGCACCGGCGAGGCGCTCAGCATGGCAAAGCGCCAGGCCGATCTCGATCGCGGCGTCGAGCGCATGCTGGCGCTGTCAGGCACCAGCAACGATGTAACCTTCACCGTCACGCGTGGCGTGACCCGTCCGGTGTGGGAGGCGGATGCCGGCACCATGGCGCTTTACGAAAAGGCGCGCGGGGTTGCCGCGCAGCTCGGCCTCGAACTGCCCCATGGCAGCGCCGGCGGCGGTTCCGACGGCAATTTTACCGGCGCGATGGGCATCCCGACGCTGGACGGCCTCGGCGTCCGCGGCGCCGACGCCCATACGCTGAACGAGCATATCGAGGTCAACAGCCTCGCCGAACGCGGCCGCCTGATGGCGGGATTGCTGGCGACGCTGGAGTAAGGGCGGCGTCCTTCCGTCGTCATTGCGCCCGACCGCCTAGCTGCATCGCAAAAAACGCAGGCGCGATGGCACGGGACTTGCTGAAATGCTACGCTGGCAGCGCGGACAACCACACGGACAACCACACTTGGGACCGGTGCTGCCCAATTCACCCACAACTGACGGATCAAGATGCTCGGATACCTGCTTCGCCGCATTCTCGCCGCCATTCCCGTCATGGGCGTGGTCGCGCTGTTTGTGTTTCTCCTGCTGCGGCTGACGCCCGGCGATCCCGCTGCGATCCTGGCCGGCGACAACGCGACACCAGAGCAACTCGAGCGCATCCGCACATCCCTCGGCCTCAACGAGCCGCTCTATACCCAGTTCGTCACCTGGATCGGAAAACTCCTGCAGGGCGATCTCGGCCAGTCGCTGATCTCGAACAAGCCTGTGTTCGAGTTGATCGCCTCGCGCGTCGAGCCCTCGATCTCGATTGCCCTTTCGACGATCATCCTGGCCATTCTGGTCGCGGTGCCGCTCGGCGTGGTCGCAGCCTGGAAGCACGGCACCTGGATCGATCGCTTCGTGATGGGCCTGTCGGTGATCGGCTTCTCGGTGCCGGTGTTCGTGATCGGCTATGTGCTGATCCAGATCTTCGCGATTGAACTGCGCTGGGTGCCGGTGCAGGGCTTTCGCAGCATCACGGCGGGCTTCGGTCCGTTCTTCGAGCGCATCATCCTGCCGACCTGCACGCTCTCCTTCATTTACGTCGCGCTGATCGCACGCATGACGCGGGCGGCGATGCTGGATGTGCTCGGCGAAGACTACGTCCGCACCGCGCGCGCCAAGGGCATCAGCGAGACCGGCGTGCTACTGCGTCACGCGCTGCGCAATGCCGCCGTGCCTGTCATCACCGTGATCGGCACCGGTTTTGCCCTGCTGATTTCCGGCGTCGTCGTCACCGAGAGCGTGTTCAACCTGCCGGGCATCGGCCGCCTCACCGTCGATGCGGTGCTGGCACGCGACTATCCGGTGATCCAGGCGATGATCCTGCTGACGTCGCTGGTCTACGTCACCGTCAATCTCCTGATCGACGTCGCCTACACCCTGCTTGATCCCAGAATTCGTTATTGAGGCGCGCACCCGATGGCGATCGATACCCTTCCCGAACCGTCAATTCCGGTCACCACGCCGTTCCGGCCGAAACTGGGATTCCTCACGGCATCGCCGATCATCGCGGTGGCCACGATCTGCCTTGTGCTGATCATCGCGATATCGATCGCGGCCCCCCTGCTCGCACCGCACGACCCGAAATTGCTGCTCCCGGCGCAGCGGCTTAAACCGGCCAGCGCGGAATTCCTGCTCGGTACCGACGCCTATGGCCGCGACCTGCTGTCGCGCATTATCTATGGCGGCCGGATTTCGCTTCTGATCGGGCTTGGAGCCGCGGTCTTCTCGATCGGCATCGGCCTCGTGATCGGCCTCGTCTCCGGCTTCTTCAAATGGGTCGACGCCGTCATGATGCGGGTGATGGACGGCCTGATGGCGATCCCCTCCATCCTGCTCGCGATCGCCGTGGTGTCGCTCTCCGGCGCCAGCCTGATGACGGTGATGGTGGCGATCACCATTCCGGAAATCCCGCGCGTGGCGCGGCTGGTCCGTTCCGTCGTGCTGTCGGCGCGCGAGGAGCCCTATGTCGAGGCCGCGATTTCGGTCGGCAGCAGCCTGCCCAAGATCATGTGGCGGCATTTGATGCCGAACACGGTGGCGCCGCTGATCGTGCAAGGCACTTACGTCGCCGCCTCCGCCATCCTCACCGAGGCGATCCTGTCGTTCCTCGGCGCCGGCATCAGCCCGGAGACCCCGACCTGGGGCAACATCATGGCCGAGGGCCGCGCCTACTTCCAGGTCAAGCCGTCGCTGATCTTCTGGCCGGGCCTGCTGCTGTCGATCGCGATCCTGAGCATCAACCTGATCGGTGACGCCGCCCGCGATGCGCTGGATCCGCGCATGAAGCAGCGGGAGGCCGGCAAGTGACCGACATGAAAGACACCGTTCTCGACATCGACGATCTCGTCGTAAGCCTCGGCAGGAAGCCCGGCGGCCAGCGCATCATCGACGGCATCTCCCTGCAGGTCCGCGAAGGCGAGACGCTGTGCGTGGTCGGCGAAAGCGGCTCCGGCAAGTCCGTGACCTCGCTGACCGTGATGGGGTTGTTGCAGAAGGGCGCGCTGACCCCGACCGGCGGCAGCGTCAAGCTGGTCGGCGAGGAACTGCTCGCCGCCTCCGACCGCCGCTTGCGCGAACTGCGCGCGACGCGAATGGCAATGATCTTTCAGGAGCCGATGACGGCGCTCAACCCGGTGGTTCCGGTCGGCCGCCAGATCGACGAGGTGTTGCGCGTCCACACCAGTCTCGACGCACGGGCTCGGCGCCGGAAGATCCTGGCAATGATGGAACACGTCCGCCTGCCCGACGTGGAACGCATCTTCGCTTCCTACCCGCACCGGCTGTCCGGCGGCCAGCGCCAGCGCATCATGATCGCGATGGCGCTGGTGCTCGAACCGAAACTGCTGATCGCGGACGAGCCGACCACCGCGCTCGACGTCACAACACAGAAGCAGATCCTCACGCTGATCCGCGACCTGCAGCGCGACCACGGCACCGCCGTGCTGTTCATCACCCACGACATGGGCGTGGTGGCCGAGATCGCCGACCGCGTCGCCGTGATGCGCCACGGAAGGCTGGTCGAGACCGGAACGCTCGATGCGATCCTGCGCACGCCTGCGATGGAATATACCCGCAACCTGCTCTCGTCGGTACCGAGCCTGGTGCCGCGCCCGCCGCGGGCAGAGACCAGCGAACCGGTCGTGCTGGAAGCCAACCAGCTCGGCAAGGTCTATCGCGAGCGTTCCTTCCTCGGAAAGGCGCGCGAAGTCGCCGCGGCCAAGGATGTCACCCTCACCCTGCGCAAGGGCCGCACGCTCGGCATCGTCGGCGAAAGCGGCTCCGGCAAGTCGACGGTGGCACGCTGCATCGTCCGCCTGATCGATCCGACCTCCGGCGGCATACGCCTTGCGGGCCGCGAGATTTCCGACCTGTCGCGGCGGCTGCTGCAGCCGCACCGCAAGAAGATCCAGATCATCTTCCAGGACCCCTATCGCTCGCTCAATCCCCGCGTCACCGTCGGCGAGACCATCGCCGAAGGCCCGATCAATTACGGCATGCCCCGCACTGAGGCGCTGGCGAAGGCGCGCGAACTGCTCGAACTGGTCGATCTGCCGGCGGATGCCGTATCGCGCTATCCGCACCAGTTCTCCGGCGGCCAGCGCCAGCGCATCGCGATTGCCCGGGCGCTCGCGCTCGATCCCGACGTTCTCGTCGCGGATGAAGCGGTGTCCGCGCTCGACGTTTCGGTGCAGGCGCAGGTGCTGGAACTGCTCGACGAAATCCAGCGGCGACTGGGCATCGCCTTGCTGTTCATCACCCATGACCTTCGCGTCGCGGCACAGATCTGCGATGACGTCGCCGTGATGCAGCATGGCCGGATCGTGGAACAAGGACCGGCCGCGGAGGTGCTGACGCATCCGCAGCAGGCCTATACCAGGGCGCTGCTCGACGCCGCTCCCGGCCGCGGCTGGGATTTTGCCAACTTCCGGCCGGTCGAAGTGGCGGCGGAGTAGCCCTTCTGCCGTCATTGCGAGGAGCGAAGCTACGAAACAATCCATCTATCCGTCATGCCGAGAGATGGATTGCTTCGCGGAGCCTGTCATCGGGCGCGCGTTCGCGCGACCCGCTGGCTCGCAATGACAGTGGGGCGGCATGCAAAACGGAATTGCTCCCCGGCTTGCGCTTGCCACGATGTCCCGCTTAACGTCCCTCCAACCAGGAACACCGGCTGAGATAAAATGACCCGTATTGCCGTCGGCGGCTTTTTGCACGAGACCAATACTTTCGCGCCGACCAAGGCGACCTATCAGGATTTCGTTCACGGCGGCGGCTGGCCGGCGATGGCGCACGGCGCCGATGTGCTCAAGGTCATGCGCAACATCAATGTCGGCCTGGCCGGTTTCATCGAGTCGGCTGAAGCCGGTGGCTGGGAGCTGGTCCCGACCATTTCCGCGGCCGCCAGCCCCTCGGCGCATGTCACGACGGATGCCTTCGAACGCGTGATGGAGGAGATGGTCGACGGCATCGCGGCGGCAGGGCCGATCGATGCGGTCTATCTCGATCTGCATGGCGCCATGGTCACTGAACGGCACGACGATGGCGAAGGCGAAATCCTCGCGCGTGTGCGCAAGGTGATCGGCAAGGACGTGCCGCTGGTCGTGAGCCTCGACCTGCACGCCAACGTCTCGCCCGAGATGATGGAGCATGCGGATGCACTCATTGCCTACCGCACCTACCCTCATGTCGACATGGCCGAGACCGGCCGCGCCTGCGCAAGGCACCTTGCGCTGCTGCTGAAGTCGAAGACGCGCCTTGCAAAGGCGTTCCGGCAATTGCCGTTCCTGATCCCGATCTCCTGGCAATGCACCAGCGACCAGCCGACCAGGGACATCTATGAAGAAGTCGCGGCGCTCGAAAGCGAGGCGGTTCCGACCCTGTCGTTCGCACCGGGCTTTCCGGCAGCGGATTTCGCGCATTGCGGCCCGAGCGTGTTTGCCTATGGCCGGACGCAGGCCGACGCCGATGCGGCCGCCGAGAGGATCGCCGCGCTCGTCGAGAGCCATGAAGACGATTTCGACGGCCACATCTATTCGCCCGATGACGGTGTGCGCCTCGCCATGGAACTGGCGAAGACCGCGCGCAAGCCGATCGTCATCGCCGACACCCAGGACAATCCCGGCGCGGGCGGCGATTCCGACACCACCGGCATGCTGCGCGCACTGGTGCGCAACAAGGCATCCGCCGCGACCGGCGTGATCTACGATCCGGAGGCGGCGAGAGCCGCGCATGCGGCCGGCCTCGGCGCCACCGTAACGCTCGATCTCGGCGGCAAGTCCGGCATTCCCGGCGATCAGCCTTACAAGGAAACCTTCATCGTCGAAAATTTGTCGGACGGAAAGTTCGTCGCTGCAGGCCCCTATTACGGCGGCCGCGACATGGACATGGGCCTGTCGGCCTGCCTGCGCATCGGGGATGTCCGCGTGGTGGTCGGCTCCTACAAGGCACAGCTTGCGGACCAGTCGATGTACCGTTATGTCGGCATCGAACCGACGGAACAGAAAATTCTGGTCAACAAGAGCTCGGTGCACTTCCGCGCCGATTTCGAGCCGATCGCCGAAAAACTTCTGATCTGCGCCGCGCCCGGCGCGATGCCCGCCGACACGGCGGCGCTGCCCTGGACGCGGCTGCGGCCGGGCATCCGCCTCAAGCCGAACGGCCCCGCCTTCACCCCATCCACCTGATCACGTCAACATCGTCAGTCACGGGATAACAGACATGCCCACCATCGAACGCATCGACGGCTACGTCGAGGAACTCACTGCCATCAGGCGCGATCTGCATGCCCATCCCGAGATCGGCTTCGAGGAAGTGCGCACCTCCGGCATCGTCGCGGAGAAACTGAAGGGCTGGGGCATCGAGGTGCATCGCGGCCTCGGCGGCACCGGCGTGATCGGCGTCCTCAAGGGCAAGGGCAGCGGCGGCAAGCGCATCGGCCTGCGCGCCGACATGGACGCGCTGCCGATGGAGGAAAACACCAACCTGAAATGGCGTTCGACCATTCCCGGCCGCTTCCACGGCTGCGGCCATGACGGCCACACCACCATGCTGCTCGGCACCGCGCGCTATCTGGCCGAGACCAGAAATTTCGACGGCACCGTGCATTTCATCTTCCAGCCGGCCGAGGAAGGCCTCGGCGGCGCGCGCGCGATGATCAAGGACGGCCTGTTCCAGAAATTTCCCTGCGACGAGGTCTACGGCCTGCACAATGCGCCTGACCTGAACCACGGCGAGATCGCGATCCTGCCCGGACCTGCGATGGCCGGCGCCGATTTCTTCGACATCACCATTCAGGGCTACGGCGCGCATGGCGCGATGCCGGAGCGTTCCAAGGACGCGGTGGTGATCGCGACCACGCTGGCGCAGGCGCTGCAGACCATCGTCAGCCGCAACGTCGATCCCCTGAAGGCCGCGGTGCTGTCGGTCACGCAGATCCATGCCGGCTCCGCCAACAACGTCATTCCGGGCGACGCCAGGCTCGGCGGCACCGTGCGCGCCTTCGACGACGGCGTGCGCGCGATGATCCGCGACCGCATGCGCAAGATCTGCGCCGGCGTTGCCGCGACATTCGAGTGCGAGATATCAGCCGATATCCGCGACACGTTCAGCGTTCTCGTCAACCAGGAAGAACAGTCCCGCGTGGTCGAAGCCGTGGCCAGGACCGTGGTCGATCCCGCCAACGTCCTGACGCGCTCGGCGCCGAAGATGGGCAGCGAGGACTTCGCCGACATGATGCAGGAGATACCGGGCGCCTATTTCTGGGTCGGCCATGACGGCTCGGTGCCGGTGCACAATCCCGGGTTTGTCCTCGACGACAAGATCCTGCCGATCGGCGCCAGCATGTTCGCCCGCATCATCGAAACCCGTCTGCCGGCAGGTTCGCATGCATAAACCGATCATCGAAGACCAGATCACCTCGCTGCATGACCTGTCCGCGACCGACCTGATCGCCGGCTATCGCGCCAAGCAGTTCTCGCCGTCGGAAGTGCTGGAGGAAGTGATCGCGCATGTCGCGGCCTGGGAGCCGCACATCAAGGCGCTTTACCTGTACGATCCCGACGGTGCGCGCACCGCCGCGAAGGCGTCGACCGACCGGTGGCAACTCGGCGAGCCGGTCGGCACGCTCGACGGCGTGCCCGTCACCATCAAGGACAATATCGCCACCAGGGGCCAGCCGATTCCGCTCGGCGCTGCGAGCGTCAAACAGGTACCGGCCGAGAAGGATGCGCCGCCCGCCGCGCGCTTGCGTGAATCCGGCGCAATCATCTTCTCGAAGACGACGATGCCGGATTACGGCATGCTGTCGTCGGGTCTCTCCAGCTTCCATCCCCTCACCCGCAATCCCTGGGACCTCAGCAAGAATCCCGGCGGCTCCTCTTCCGGCGCCGGCGCGGCGGGCGCGGCCGGTTACGGCCCGCTGCATCTCGGCAGCGACATCGGCGGTTCGGTGCGGCTCCCCGCCTGCTGGTGCGGCCTCGTCGCGCTGAAGCCGAGCCTCGGCCGCGTTCCGATCGACCCGCCCTATGTCGGCCGTGTCGCAGGGCCGATGACCCGCACCGTCGATGATGCCGCACTGATGATGTGCGTGTTGTCGAAGCCCGACCGCCGTGACGGCATGAGCCTGCCGGCCGACAGCATCAACTGGAAGGCCCACGACAAGTCGCCGCGCAAGCTCCGTATCGGCCTGATGCTCGATGCCGGCACCGGACAGGCGCTCGAAAGCGAGGTGCGCAGCATCGTCATCAAGGCGGCGAAAGCGTTCGAATCCGCCGGCGCCGTCGTGACCGAGGTCGACGGCATCCTGACGCGCGAGATGGTCGAAGGGCTCGACAATTTCTGGCGCGCCCGGATGTGGGACGATCTTACAAAGCTCTCGCCCGAGGAGCGCGGCAAGGCGCTGCCCTATATCCATACATGGGCGGAAGCCGGCGCACGGCTTTCCGGAGTCGACGTCGTCAGGGGCTTCAATGCCACGATGGCGATCCGCGCCGCCGCGGCGAAACTGTTCTGCGAACTCGACTACGTGATCTCACCGGTATCGCCGGTGGTGAATTTCCCGGCGGAGTTTGCTTCCCCGATCAACGACCCCGACAAGCCGTTCGAGCACATCTGCTTTACCGTGCCGTGGAATATGTCGGAGAACCCCGCGCTCTCGATCAATGGCGGCTACGACAGGAACGGTTTTCCGATCGGCGTGCAGATCGTCGGCCGCCGCTTCGACGATCTCGGCGTGCTCGGCATGGCCAAGGCGTTCGAAGGCCTGCGCGGCGCGCAGCGGCCGTGGCCGATGCCGCCGAAGGCGTAGCGACATTGCGCCCCATGGCCGGGCTTGACCCGGCCAGCCGCGTCTTCTTTTGTAGGAACGAAAAATAGCAGGAAGGAAGTCCGCTCCCATGGCGTACGAGACCATCAAGTACGAGGTCGAAGATCAGATTCTCACCATCACGCTGAACCGGCCCGACAAGCTCAACGCCTTCAACGGCACCATGCAGCAGGAAATGATCGACGCGTTCGACGCGGCCGACAAGGACGACAATATCCGCGCCATCATCGTCACCGGCGCCGGCCGCGGCTTCTGCGCCGGCGCTGACCTCTCCTCGGGCGCCAACACGTTCGACCGCGACGCGCGGCGCGGGCCGGTCAAGCGCCTTGCCAGCGGCGCGGTGGACTACAGCGATCCACAGGTGCGCGACGGCGGCGGCCAGGTGACGCTGCGCATCTTCAAGTGCCTCAAGCCCGTGATCGCGGCGGTGAACGGACCCGCCGTCGGCATCGGCGTCACCATGCAGCTCGCGATGGATATCCGCATCGCTTCCGATGCCGCCCGCTTCGGCTTCGTGTTCTCCCAGCGCGGCATCGTGCCGGAGGCCGCCTCGAGCTGGTTCCTGCCGCGCATCGTCGGCATCTCGCAGGCGCTGGAATGGTGCTATTCCGGCCGCGTCTTCCCGGCGCAGGAAGCGCTCGCCGGCCGCCTCGTCAGCAAGGTGGTGCCGCCGGACGAATTGCTGCCGACCGCCCGCGCGCTCGCCAGGGAATTCGCCGCCAAGACCGCGCCGGTCTCGGTCGCGCTGATCAGGCAGATGATGTGGCGCATGCTCGGCGCCGACGATCCGATGGAAGCCCACAAGGTCGACAGCCGCGGCATCTATGCCCGCGGGCGCTCCGGCGACGTCAAGGAAGGCGTGGTCTCGTTCCTGGAAAAGCGCCCGGCGCAGTTCAAGGACAAGGTATCGAGCGACATGCCCGACTATTTCCCGTGGTGGGACGAGCGGGAGTATAAGTGACTGCGAAGCAGTCATCCCGGGATGGTGCGTCAGCACCAGACCTCAGGTGCGCATTGCGCGCCGGGGGATCTCGAGATTCCGGGTTCGATGCTCCGCATCGCCCCGGAATGACCGAAGATGCTCACGGCGTCGTCCTGCTGCATGGCATCAGCAGGACGGCGCGATCGTTCCGGAAGATGCAGGCGGCGCTGGAAAGCGCCGGCTTCGCCGCCCTTAACCAGGACTATGCGAGCCGCCGCAAGGCGCTGGACGCGCTGGCGGAGGACATTCATCCCTCGATCCAGCGCTTTTCCGATGGCGTCGACGGCCCGGTCCATTTCGTCTGTCATTCGATGGGCGGCTTGCTGGCGCGGGTCTACATTGCGAGGCATCGACCAAAGCGTCTTGGCTACGTGGTCATGCTCGGCACGCCGAACCGCGGCAGCGAGATCGCTGACCGTCTCGGACATCTGATGCCCTACCGCGCTTTCTTCGGACCGGCGGGACAGCAGCTCGGCACGCAGCGGGATAACGTCATCGAGGCGTTGTTTCCGCCAGTCGATTATCCCGTGGGGATCATCGCCGGCAACAGGTCGATCTATCCGATCACATCGGCCTTCCTGCCGAAGCCGCATGACGGACGGGTTTCAGTCGCAAACACTGAACTCGACGGGATGGCGGACCACATCGTGATTCCCACCCCGCATCCGTGGCTGGTGCGCAATAGCGTCGCGATCGCGCAGACGATTGCGTTTTTGAGGGATGGGAAGTTTACTCCGCCGGTGCGCAATTGCGCACACGGCGGGGCATGACGGGAAACTACTCCATCACCAGCGCCACGCGGCCGATCGCCTTGCGGTCGATCAGAAGCCGCATCGCTTTGGCGTAGTCTTCCAGCGGCAGGCGGTGCGAGACGTTGGGGCGCACCTTGCCGGCTTCCGCCCATTCGGTCAGCGTCTTGATCCTGACCGCGCCGAGCGCGGGATTTCTCCGCACCGCCTCGCCGGCGCGGACGCCGAGCACGCTGGCGCCCTTGATCATCAGAAGATTGGTCTTCGCAAGGCCGATGCCGCCGGTGAAGCCGATGATCAGGAGCCGCGCGCCCCAGTTGATGCAGCGCATCGAATTCTCGAACACCTCGCCGCCGACCGGATCGAACACGACATCCGCCCCTCGCCCGTCGGTGATGCGCTTGACGGCATCGCGGAACGGCTCGCGGTCGTAGCGGATCAGATGGTCGGCGCCTCTTCCCCTGGCAATCGCAAGCTTCTCGTCGCTCGATGCCGTAGCGATGACGATGGCGCCCAGCATCTTGCCGACCTCGACGGCGGCAAGGCCAACGCCGCCGCCCGCGCCATGCACCAGCAGCACTTCGCCAGGCTGAACCTGCCCGCGGTCGAGCAGCGCGTGATAGGCGGTGCCATGACCGGCCAGGAACGTCGCGCCCTCGGCATAATCGAAGGTCGACGGCAGTTTCACGAGTTGCGACGGCGTGGCGACGGCTTCATCGCAATAGGCGCCGTGCCGCATCTTGACGATCACGCGGTCACCGAGCGCAACCCCTTCCGCCCCGTTGACCTCGACGACGTCGCCGGCAGCTTCCACGCCCGGCGTGAACGGCAGCGGCGGCTTGAGCTGATACTCGCCCGCCGCCATCAGCACGTCCGGAAAGTTCAGCCCGGCGGCGCGAATGGCGATGCGCACCTGCCCTGGCGCCAGCGGCACCGAGGCAAATGTTTCCAGGTTCAGGTTCTCGGGCGGGCCGAGCTCGCGGCAGACGACGGCCCTCGGCATCAGGCGGCCCGCGCCTTGGCGCGCTCCAGCGCCTCGCGGATCAGCGGCATGCGGTCATTGCCGAAATACATGTCGGTCTTGTCGACGAAGATCGTCGGCGAACCGAAGCCGCCGCGCGCCATCACCTCGTCCGTGTTGGCCTTGAGCTGGTCCTTGATCGCCTGCTGGCCGATGCCGTCGAAGAACTTGACGTGGTCGACGCCGGCCTTCTTGCAGATCCCGGTCAGCACCGAATCCTGCGAGATGTCCTTGTCGTCGCCCCAATAGGTCTCGAACACCGCGCGCGCGAACGGCACCATGCGTTCGCCAGATTCCTGGCCGAGCCAGATGCAGCCGCGCATCGCCTTGACGCTGTTCACCGGAAACACCGTCGGCGGCATCTTGATCGCAAGGCCCGCGGAGCGCGCCCAGTCGGCAAGGTCCTTTTTCATGTAGCGCGCCTTCAAAGGCACCGGCGTTTCGCGCGACGCATAGACGCTGGGATTGACGGTATTGAAGATGCCGCCGACCAGGATCGGCCGCCACGAGATCTCGACGCCGACCTCCCTTGCCAGTGGCTGGATGTTGTGAAAGGCAAGATAGGTCCAGGGACTGGAACAGTCGAAGAAGAATTCAAGCATGGGTGTTTTCCTTGTTGGTTTAGGCCCGTGTCATTTCACCGTCATTGCGAGCCACCGGGTCGGGCGAATGCCCGCCCGATGACAGGCTCAGCGAAGCAATCCATCGCGCCACCCGGGGAAAGATGGATTGCTTCGTCGCTGCGCTCCTCGCAATGACGATGCGGTTGGAGTCTTACTTCCGCTCCGCCAGTTCCTTCGCGCGCTGACCGAACATATTCCGCCGCGCTTCCTCGTCGAACGGCTCCTTCACGAACTTGCCGATCGCCAGCCCCGCCTGCACCTTCGGCCGCGCGCGCACCTCGGCGTACCAGCGCCTGACGTTCGGGTAGTCGTCGAGCGTAAAGCCCTGCGCCTTGTGGGTCATGGCCCAGGGGAAGCAGGCGATGTCGGCGATCGAATAGTCGCCGGCGACATAGGCGCCGGTCCTGCCGAGCTGGCGGTCGAGCACGCCATAGAGCCGCGCCGCCTCGTCACGGTAGCGCTGGATCGCGTAGGGGATTTTTTCCGCGGCATACAGTGCGAAATGGCCGTGCTGGCCGAGCATGGGCCCCAGCCCACTCATCTGCCACATCAGCCATTCCAGGACACGGGAGCGCGCCCGCGTCTCCTTGGGGAGAAAGCGCCCGGTCTTGTCGGCGAGATAGATCAGGATGGCGCCGGTCTCGAACACCGAAAGCGGCTCGCCGCCGTCGGCGGGCTCATGGTCGACGATGGCCGGAATCCGGTTGTTCGGGCTGATCGCCAGAAATTCCGGCCTGAACTGCTCGCCGGCGCGGATGTTGACCGGAACGACCTGATAGGGAAGCCCGAGTTCCTCCAGCATGATCGAGGCTTTCCAGCCATTGGGCGTCGGCGCGTAATGCAGATCGATCATCGTCTCCCCTGGCTGCCGGGTGGGACATATTCCACGCCCTGGCGACTTTTGTTGTTCTGTACCTCGATCTTAAGACATGGCAGACAGGCGCTCAATCGATACTGACCGGGAGGCTCCCATGCTGTTTCCAACCACGATTGCAGGCTCGCTGCCGAAGCCGGAATGGCTGGCCGAACCCAATATGCTGTGGGCGCCCTGGAAGTCGAAGGGCGAGGAACTCGCCCGCGCCAAGCGCGACGCCACCCTGCTCGCGGTGAAGCTGCAGGAGGACGCCGGCGTCGACATCGTCACCGAGGGCGAGCAGGCCCGCCAGCATTTCGTCCACGGTTTCCTCGAGAAAGTCGACGGCATCGATTTCGCCCACAAGGTCGAAATGGGCATCCGCAATGACCGCTACAAGGCGATGGTGCCGCAGGTGACCGCGCCGCTGACGCTGAAGGGCCGCGTCCATGCCGACGAGGCCCGCGTCGCCCGCACCCACACCAAAAACAAGTTGAAGTTCACCCTGCCCGGCCCGATGACCATCGCCGACACCGTCGCCGACAAATATTATGGCGACAAGGTCAAGATGGCGTTCGCATTCGCCGAACTGCTCAACGCCGAGGCCAGGGCACTGCAGACCGACGGCGTCGACGTGATCCAGTTCGACGAGCCGGCCTTCAACGTCTTCATGGACGAGGTCTCCGACTGGGGCATCAAGGCGCTGGAGCGCGCCGCCGAAGGCCTGACCTGCACCACCGCCGTCCACATCTGCTACGGCTACGGCATCAAGGCCAATACCGACTGGAAAGAGACGCTCGGCAGCGAGTGGCGGCAGTATGAAGACATCTTCCCCGCCATCGCCAAGAGCCCGATCCAGCAGGTTGCGATCGAGTGCCGCAACTCGAAAGTGCCGCTGGACCTGCTGGCGCTGCTGCCCGGCAAGGTGATCCAGGCCGGCGTGATCGACGTCGCCAGCGATACGGTCGAGACCGCCGAGGAGGTGGTCAAGGTGATCGAGGCGGTCGCGAAATTCGTGCCGCTCGGCAACATCGTCGCGACGACGAATTGCGGCATGGCGCCGATGCGGCGGGATATCGCCGAGGCCAAGCTCGCGGCGCTCGGCGCCGGCGCGAAACTGGCGCGGCAGAAGTTGGGGTGAGCTTCATCCACCGTCATGGCCGGGCTTGACGAAGGATAGGGCGTTCGATGGCTAAACTAAACTTCGATCACACTCGGATGCAGCACGGGCAGATAGCCAGCGCTCAACGCCCGCAACGTTGACGGTGGCGTCAACAGCAACGCGTCGTCGATTGCGCCCGCCGCCCTGCGATAGCCAGCCATCGACCACTGCAGCGCCCTGCCCTGCACGATCAGGAAACTGTCTTCTTCCCGCGCCACCATCGCGCCGTCGGGAAGCTTCTCCATCGGCATCGGCAGCAAATGCAGCCGTTTCCTGCCGCGATCCAGTCGCTCGCGATGCAGCACCGCATCCATCTGCTTTGCGCGAATGTCCGAAACACCATTGCCCTTTTCCCAGCAGCTCCGAAAACGGTTGGCGTCGTCGCGGCGGCAGAAGAAGCATGGGCGGTGACCGGCAGCGAAGGCGGTGGCCTCGTCGAGAAAGAACAGCTCGGTCCAGCTCCGCCGGCCCATCACCGGCCGCCGCCAGCCCCTGAACTCGCAGAGGCAGGTGATCCAGGCCGGACTCGACCAGCGCTTGTTCAGCAAGCTCTTCGTCGCGGGATCATGGATGATGCCGCGGTTGCCGGTGAACAGGCCGCGATGCGGAGTGGCGATGATGTCGCCCGAGGGCGTGACGCGGTTTTGCAGGGGCATGGACTGGCGAATAGGGAGTGGCGAGTAGCGAATGGCGAATGGTACCTTTCCCTACTCGCTATTCGCTACTCCCTATTTGCCCATTACGGCCGTATCGGCGGCTGGAACGACAGCGCGGTATCCCAGGGAAAATGGATCCAGGTGTCCTGCGACACTTCGGTGACGAAAGTGTCGACCAGCGGCTTGCCCTTCGGCTTGGCGTAGACGGTGGCGAAATGGGCATCCGGGAGCATCTGGCGCACCATCCGCCCGGTGGCGCCGGTGTCGACGAGGTCGTCGACGATCAGAAGCCCCTTGCCGGTGCCGCCACCGAGTTTGCCAACATCGGCGGACACGCCCTTGAGCGCCTGCAGGTCGCCCTGGCTGGTGTGGTCGTAGCTCGCGATGCAGACGGTATCGATCAGGCGAACGCCGAGTTCGCGCGCGACGATCGCCGCCGGCACCAGCCCGCCGCGGGTGATCGCGATGATCGCGTAAAACGGCCCGACCTCGTTGAGCCGCCAGCTCAGCGCCCGGCAATCCCGGTGGAACTGATCCCAGGAGACCGGAAAGGGCCGGCCTGTCCGCGCCTCGGCATCAGGTTCGGAAGTGTTGTCTGCCACCTTGGTTCGCCTTCCTGCCGGCCTGCTACCGCGCCACGTTCATTCCGGCCAGCATCTCCTTCACCGCGGCCATCGCGGCGTTGAGCTTTTCCTGGTCGCGCGAGCGGACGACGAGGTTGGTATTCGGCTTCTTGTCCTCGTCCATGAACGGATAGCTGCCGATGATGGTGTCGGGATGGGCGTTGGCGATCTCGCGCAGCGGCCCGCCGATGTCGCCTTCGCGCGCATTGGCCCGCACCGAGTCCGAGAGCATCCGTACGCCGGACTTCAGCTTGGGCGCGACGATGTCCATCATCGCCTGCATGATCGAGGGGATGCCGGCCATCACGATGACGTTGCCGAGCTTGAAGCCGGGCGCCAGGATGGTGGCGCTCTGGATCAGTTCGGCACCATCGGGCACGCGGGCCATGCGCAGCCGCGCCTCGTTCAGATCCTGCTCGCTCCAGCGCTCGCGGAAGCGCGCCACGACCTCCGGGTGATGGTCGATCCCGACGCCGAACGCCCTGGCGACGCTGTCGGCGGTGATGTCGTCATGGGTCGGCCCGATACCGCCGGTGGTAAAGACGTAGGTGTATCGTTTCCGCAGTGCATTGAGGGCGTCGACGATGTCGGCCTCCTCGTCGGCGACGACGCGCACTTCCTTGAGGTCGATCCCGATATTGGTCAGGTATTCGGCGATGAAGCCGATGTTCTTGTCCTTGGTGCGGCCGGACAGGATCTCGTCGCCGATGACCAGAATACCCGCCGTGACGATCTCGCTCATGACTTCTCCCCAACCTTTCCCGGTACTTTGCGCACGCAGCGCATTGAAGTCACGGGGGTTTGCTGCCGAAATAAGCACCCGGCAGCCCTTTTTTAGGGCAGCGCGGCCGGCCACCCAGTACGAAATGCCGCGAGCCAATGCATATCGCGCTGGCCCGACCCTTGCTACCATCCCGTGAAGTCATGCACTGTGCCGCATGGCGTCGGGGATAGTCAGGATTTATGGCAGTTGCCTTTGACGAAATGAACGGCCCCGGCGGCGACCTCCGCCCGGCCTATCGGGAGCTCTCCCGCTGGCTGAAGGAAACGCCCCCGGAAGCCCTGGAATATCGCCGCCAGGAAGCGGAACTGCTGTTCCGCCGGATCGGCATCACCTTTGCCGTCTATGGCGAGGCCGACGCCCAGGAACGGCTGATCCCCTTCGACGTGATCCCGCGCATCATGTCGGGCAAGGAATGGACGGTGCTGGAAAAGGGCCTGAAGCAGCGGGTCCGCGCGCTCAACATGTTCCTGCGCGACATCTATCACGGCCGCGACATCCTGCGCGCCAACATCATTCCCGACGACCTGATCTTCCAGAACCCGGTCTTCCGTCCCGAGATGAACGGCCAGAGCGTGCCGCACGACGTCTACGTGCATATCGCCGGCATCGATATCGTCCGGGTCGACGCCGAGAACTTCATCGTGCTGGAGGACAATGCGCGGACACCCTCGGGCGTGTCCTACATGCTGGAAAACCGCGAAATCATGATGCGGCTGTTTCCGGACCTGTTCGCCCGCCACCGCGTCGCGCCGGTCGAGCGCTATCCCGACGAACTGCTGTCGGCGCTGCGCTCGGTCGCGCCGCTTTCCGCCTCGGCCGAGCCGACGGTGGCGCTGATGACGCCCGGCGTCTACAACTCCGCCTATTACGAACACTCCTTCCTCGCCGACAAGCTCGGCATCGAGCTCGTCGAAGGCCGCGACCTCATCGTCAAGTCCGACGAGGTGTTCATGCGCACCACCGAAGGGCTGAAGCGCGTCGACGTGATCTACCGCCGTGTCGACGACGATTTCCTCGATCCCCTGACCTTCCGCCCGGATTCGGCGCTCGGCGTGCCCGGGCTGATGTCGGCCTATGCCGCCGGCAATGTCACGCTGGCGAACGCGGTCGGCACCGGGATCTCCGATGACAAGGCGATCTATTCCTACATGCCCGAGATCGTGAAATTCTATCTCGGCGAGGAACCGATCCTGAAGAACGTGCCGACCTGGCGCTGCCGCGAGCCGAAGGATCTCGCCTACGTGCTCGACAATCTGGGCGAACTGGTCGTCAAGGAAGTGCATGGTTCCGGCGGCTACGGCATGCTGATCGGCCCCGCCGCGACCAAGGCGACGATCGAGGCGTTCCGCGACAAGCTGAAGCGCGAGCCGGAAGGCTTCATCGCCCAGCCGACGCTGGCGCTCTCGACCTGCCCGACCTGCACGGCGTCGGGCCTCGCGCCGCGCCATGTCGATCTCAGGCCGTTCGTGCTGACGGGAAGCAGGCACGTCACCATCGTGCCGGGCGGACTGACCCGGGTGGCGCTGAAGGAGGGCTCGCTGGTGGTCAATTCCAGCCAGGGCGGCGGCACCAAGGACACCTGGATACTGGACGAATAGAGATGCTGTCGCGCACCGCCGAAAACCTCTACTGGCTGGCCCGCTACGTCGAGCGCGCCGAATACATCGCGCGCACCATCGACGCGACCTTGCGGGTGACCGCGCTGCCCGCCGCCTATGTCGGCAAGACCAACGAATGGGAATCGGCGCTTTTGACCGCCGGCGTCAGCGAGAGCTTCCACGAAGCCTATCCGGAAGCCAACGAGCAGAGCGTCGTCGAATATCTGGCGTTCTCGCAGTCCAATCCCTCCTCGATCAAGAACTGCATCGAGGCGGCGCGGCTGAATTCACGCTCGGTCCGCACCGCGCTGACATCGGAGATGTGGGACACCATCAACTCGGCCTGGATCGAATTGCAGGAAGTCTGGGGCAAGGGCACGTCGAGCCGCGAGGAGCTGGCGCGGTTCCTGCGCTTCGTGCAGGAGACCTCGCTGCGCTTCGACGGATCGGCCTATCGCACTATGCTGCGCAACGACGCCTACTGGTTCTCGCGGCTGGGCGTGCATCTGGAACGCGCCGACAACACCGCGCGCATTCTCGACGTGAAATATCATGTGCTGCTGCCCGAGGAGGAGCATGTCGGCGGCCCCCTCGACTACTACCAGTGGACCTCGATCCTGCGCTCGGTATCGGCGACGACGGCCTATCACTGGGTCTATCGCGAGACGCTGAAGCCGTGGCTGATTGCCGACCTGCTGATCCTCAACGACAGCCTGCCGCGGTCGCTGGCGAGCTGCTACAGCAACCTGGTGCGCAACCTGGACCAGATCGGCGTCGCCTATGGCCGCCAGGGCCCCTCCCAGCGCCATGCCCGCGGCGTCCGCAACCGGCTTGAACACAGCCACATGGACGATATCTTCCAGCACGGCGTGCATGAGTTCATCCAGGAATTCATCGCCGATAATTCGCGGCTGGGTGAGATCATCACCAGGCAGTATTTGATTTGATGTTCTGTCATTCCGGGTTCGCTTCGTGCCCCGGAATGACAGCAGAGAATAGCGGTAAGCCATGCGCCTGCGAATTGCCCACACCACCACCTACCGCTACGAACCCCCCGCCTCGGGCGTGATCCAGATCCTGCGCATGACGCCCGGCAGCCATGACGGGCAATATGTCGCCGAATGGCAGATCGACGTCTCGACCGATTCCCGCCTCGACACCC
>NZ_DAINNI010000047.1:0-35502 GCF_036735945.1 Bradyrhizobium sp.
TGGCGTTGGCGGCGTCGATGGTGACCTGGTCGTTGGTCTGGTCGCGGTATTCCATTCCGAGGTCAAAATAGAGCAGTTCGACATCCAGGAAGGGGTTGATCAGCTTGTCCTTGATGTACTGCCAGATGATCCGGGTCATCTCGTCGCCATCGAGTTCGACGACGGGGTTGGTCACCTTGATTTTTGCCATGACGGAAGGGGCCTTTTTTCGAAAACCGCTGATATCGGCGGGATGGGTGATTATAGGGGGCCTATAGCACCGCGGACCGCCAGACGAAAGCCAAGCCGTTATGCACTTTCATCCCATCTTCCGGGTCGGATCGCGGCCCTGTTGGCCGGCCGGCGACCGCTTGCCGGGATACTGGCGGGCTGCCCGGCGGGACCGGGCTTCGTCCGTATCGCCAATGGGCACCGGCCCGCGTCAACGGGGATCGATTGAGGCTTTGAGCGAACTGGCGGAAACGCTACTAAGCCGCCACGCGGACTGGGATTTCCGACCTCTTTCCGGGGCTGGTTTCGAATCGCGGCCTCCAGCCCGTTCGCGGTCTTCAGAGGTTGGATCAAACAGCGGAATCGAAATCAGAAAGCGAAGCAAGGAAATGTCCGGTACCGATAAATCCAAGGCCGGTCTCGACTTGACCGGACCCATTGTGATCCTCGTCGAGCCGCAGCTTGGCGAGAACATCGGCATGGCGGCGCGCGCGATGGGCAATTTCGCGCTGTCGCGCCTGCGCATCGTCAATCCGCGCGATGGTTGGCCGAACATCGCGGCGCAGCGCGCGGCGGCCGGCGCCGACCATATTCTGGAGGGCGCGCAACTGTTCGATACCGTCGAGCAGGCGGTCGCCGATCTCACCCTGCTGTTCGCCACCACGGCGCGCGCCCACGACCAGGCCAAGCCGGTGGTCGGTCCGGAGCGGGCGGCAAGCGAGATCGTGGCCCATGTCGGAGGCGGCGGCGGGGCCGGCATCCTGTTCGGCCGGGAACGCTGGGGACTGCAGAACGAGGAGGTCGCGCTCGCCAACCGGATCATCACCTTTCCGGTCAATCCGGGTTTTGCCTCGCTGAATCTCGCGCAGGCGGTGCTGCTGGTCGGCTACGAATGGTTCAAGCATTCGACCGCCGGCGCGCTGCCGTTCGCCATGCCCGAGCGCTCGGAGCCGGCCTCGCAGCACCAGATGCAGGCCTTCTTCGACAATCTGGTCCGCGAACTCGACAAGGTCGAATTCCTCCGTCCGAAGGAGAAGCGCGACACCATGCTGGTGAACCTGCGCAACATCTTTACGCGGATGGACCCGACCAAGCAGGACATGCACACCCTCCATGGGGTGGTGATGGCGATCGCGGAAGGACGCAAGGGACCGGCCAAGGGCGGCGTGCTCGACGGCGAACAGGCGACGCGGCTGCGGGCGCTATTGGCCGAGCACGGGCAGGGGGCGGCGGCGCCCGGCGACAGTTCGACCGTGCGCGGGCTCGCCCGGCTGCTCCGCCGCAACCCGACCGATGCCGAGCGGATCCTGTGGCAGTCGCTGAGCCGCGACCGCCGTTTTGCCGGCCAGTTCAAGCGCCAGACCCCGGTCGGGCGTCACATCCCCGATTTCGTCTCCTTCGTGCATCGGCTGGCGATCGAACTGGTCAATCCGAACGAGACGGAGGCGATCGTCGCCGACCGCGCCACACGGAAGGATTGGCTGGAGGCACGCGATTACCGCGTGGTCGAGATGCGGGTAGCGGATGTCGAGGCCGATCTCGCAGCCGAACTGGCGCGGCTTGAATCGAGCCTGCCCGAACCTCGCTAGAATTCTCTCAATCGGGTCGCTTGCGGCAATGTGCCACGAATTTCCCGGGTCCGCCCGGGACTAATCGGACCGGCCGAGGGTTCAACAAGGCGCGATACCATTACCCCCAGGGAGGCTAACAACATGCGTCGTGTTCGACTCGCCGTGCTTGCGTCTTTGTCCGTCCTCGCCACCTCGCCTGCGCTCGCGCAGGCTCCACAGGTCGAGAAGAATGTTTCGATGGCGATGGCGCTGGCCATCATCCAGGGCACGCTCGAGCAGTGCACCAAGGATGGCTACAAGGTCTCCGTCGTGATCGTCGACAAGGCCGGCAATGTCGCGGCCTCCGTCCGCGGCGACGGCACCAACCCCCACACCATGGAGTTCGGGCGGCTGAAAGCCTACACCTCGCGGACCCGCGGCCAGACCTCGCTGGAGTTCATGAAGCTGACCTCCGATCCCGCCAACGCCTATCTCAAGCAGATCCCGAATACGGTCGCGGTCGGCGGCGGCGTACCGATCAAGGCCGGCAACGAGGTGATCGGTGCGGTCGGCGTATCGGGCGCGCCGGGCGGCGAGAAGGACGAGGTGTGCGCCAATGCCGGCATCGCCAAGGTGGCGGACGCGTTGAAGTAGATGTGTCATGAATGGTGGGCACGCTGCGCTTTGCCCGCCCTACGAATTTCCCGTCATTGCGAAGGCGCGAAGCGACGACTTGTCCGCCGTAGCTCAAAGAGCGAAGGCGGAAGCAATCCATCTTTCCCCGTGCGGAGGAATGGATTGCTTCGCTGCGCGGCTTCGATGCCTGGGCGGCGGCGATGGAACCGCGCCATCGCGCCGCTCTGGCGTTCCGGACATCGCTTGCGTATAATCGCGGGCGCAGTCGGGTGGTCGCTTATGTCGATATTTTCACGCAGATTTGGGCTTGCCTTGGTCGCGGCAGGGCTGTGCCTCGGTGCGCGCACGGCGCACGCGCAGGCCTCGCCGGTGAATTACTGGATTCCGGGCTGGCCGATGGGTTTCAGCGGCGCAGCGGGCGAAAGCCCGGACGCCTATGGCAGCTTTCCGAGCTTCGACTTCCGCGATCTCGGCAACGGCTCTTCCTATGCGCGCTACAATTTTTCGAACGGCTTTTTTGTCGGCAGCCAGCGCAACACCATGGGCTTCAGCAGCCTTAGCCAGAGCGCGTTCGGCGGCTTCGGATCGATCTACAGCGAAGGCACCCAGTTCGGCTACAGCCTGAAGAATGCCGGCGGGCCGCCCGTCACCTTCTTTGCCGGCTTCGACACGCTGAAATACAATAGCGGCATCGGCAGCAGCGCGTTCGCGCCGTTCGACTCCAGGTCCGGCACGCTGCCGGTTTCCAGCGCCTATGCCGGTGTCGAATTCCAGCCGACGTCCAATCTCAGCCTGTCGCTCGGGGTCGGCGTCGTCCAGCAGACCGGCCGGATCGACAGCGAGATCAACGCGCTGCCCGGCGCGTCGTCGTTCTCGGTGGGTGGTCGGCGCTACTAGCGCGTGGACTTGCAGGTCCGCTCTCCTGTCTCAGACGGATATCGGCACGCTCACGCGTGATGGTCGAACTCGTGCAGGCCGATGCGCGTCTCGCGCGCGAGGTCGAGCAGGGACAGGAGGAAAAAGGTCAGCGCGACGATAAACAGCAGGGCAACGCCATATTCGTGCGCGAAATGCAGCATCGCGCTGACGAACGCCACGATCACCAGCAGCGCCGTGACGATCGCGGCGATGGTTGCATGCAGCACCGCCCGGTTCAGCAAGCTTGCCCGAAGCTTGAGGCGCGAAATATCAGCCTTCAGGTAGGACAATTCGTCCGCATCGGGTATCCGATGAAGAAATTGCGAGCGATCGATAACCCGGTTCATGCGCGAAATCAGGACGGAAATGAATGCCGCGACGGCACCGAGCAGGAAGGCCGGGGCCGCAACGCTGCCTATAATTGCCGACAGTTGATGGAGCGACGGCGCGAGCGAGGTCAAACTATCCATTTCAGTCAGGCTCCGTCTCACGCCGCAGGCTTTTCCGCCTTTCCCGCTGCAAGGCTGCGCGGCGGGAAAGTCGGTTCGGGCCGAGTGAACGCGCCTGGCATCACTCGGCCGATCCGGCGGGAACCTCAGTAGCAGGGCGGGTATGGATAGTATCCGCAGGCCGGGGGCCGGTAGTAGGGGCCGTACGCCGCGGCTGCACCGACCGCTGCCGCCCCAACCGCTGCCGCGCCGGCATAATAGGCGCCGCGGAAAGCCGTACGTCGCGCGACGCCGGCAAAGGACAGCGGGGTAAACGGTCGTCCGATGATGTCGATGAAGATGGAGGCTGCTCCATCGGCACCCTTGATATCCCCTTCGAGGACATCGACGTCGAACACGAGGTTTTCGCCTTCGAGCTTGGGATTCTTCAGGACGACGACCGCGTCGCGCACGCCGGACCCGTCCTTCTGGAAGGCGGAGACCGTTGCATTCGGCGGATCCTTCGCGAAGTTGTCGCTGCCATTGCCCCAATCCTCGACGATGCGGCTGGTCAGGTCATGACCTGCGCTGCGAACCGGGCGATCGGCAAACACGATCGCGTTGGGGGAAATGCCGGTCAACGTCAATTTTCCGCCCTGCAGGCTAGCGCCCCGCGAATTGAGCACAAACAATGAGGGCACAACCTCCGGCTTCGCCGCGCCGATGGTCTTTTGCAGCGGAACATGCTGTTGCGGTGTCTGGGCCGCAACCGGACTGGCGATCAGCAACGCGACGGCAGCGAGTGGTCCAACGAACATTCGCATCTCTAAAACTCCCGGGTCTTTGCGTGGATGGAACAGGTATTGCTGTCAGTGGAGGAACAGGCCGCGCGCTCCTCAATCCGCCTTCATCTTGATTCCCAGCCGCGCCCGTTCGTCCTTGAAGACGACGGCGATCGCATCGATGATGAGCTTTTCCGGATTGGCCTTGCAGTACAGGATGATCTCGTGCTCGGCGACTTTTCCCTTCCTGAGATCCATGTAGTGCTTCCTGGCGAGGCCGTTGTACCAGCCGCTGTACCATGCGGTCAGCGCATCAGCGTCTTCCTGGAAAGTGCCCGCGAGTTGGGCGCATGTCAGTGTCTGGACGTTGATGAAGCCGTTGCTGTCGACGTAGGCCGAGAGGGGCGTCTGGGCAAGCGCGCCGGAGAATGTGGCGGTCATCATCGCGGCGAGTACGAACCGGAATCGAGTCGCAAGTTCACGCATATGCAGCACTCCCGTTTTGAAGTCATGGCAGGGCACAAGCCTGCGGAGTTCAGCGCAAGCTTTTGGGGGACAGGGAATCAAGCGATCGGGAACGGCCAGGCCGCAACGACCGGCCGCTTATCGTTTTTGCGTCACGATATCTTTTTCACCGCGGGCGGTTTCCACGATCCGTTGATGATCGATGGGTTGTTTTCGTCGGGCCAATACAGGCGCAGCATCAATTGAAACTTGCCTGCCGGAGCCGGCAACCAGTTGGATTCCTTGTCTGCGCCGGGCGAATCCTTCTGAATGTGAAGATCGACCGAGCCATCGGGATTCTTCTTGAGATTTTGCCGGGCGCTGATCGAATACCGATTGATCGGATTGGCGACGAAGAAGTACGAGCTGTCGTACATGGTCAGCGACCAGAAGCCTCGGGCGGGCGGCATCTGTCCCTTGGCAAAGCGCAGGACATATTTGTTGGCGCCGTCATATGCCTTGCCCGCGCCATCCTTCTGCGAGCTCGGGTAGACGGCATCCTGCGGGCGGTTGGCGCCCAGTCCGATGGCGGTGACGAAGGCCCGCATGAGATAGTCGGTGCCATAGAGCCCGGTCTTGGTCGTGAATCCCCAGCCGTTGATGTCCTTGATGTCCTTGTTGACCTTGAACTGCAGCAGGATGCGGTCGAACGAGACCTGGGGGACGCGCTTTGCAAAATCCGCGTTGAGCAGTTTTCCCGGATCGAAATCCTTGCCGGGGACCAGGCCGATCTGCGCGAACTTGGCCAGCGCGGGAGCATCCGCCGCGGGCGGCGGGTTCGCCTTCATCAACTGGGCCAGCAATGAAAAATACGCGATCGTATCCAGCCGGTTCACCTGATCGCGCACGGCCGTCTTCATGTCGATCGAAGCGTCGACGGTGCCTTCCGGGGGCGTGTAGGGTTTGCCGTAGGAACTCAGCGGGACAAGTTTGCACTGATCCTGCGCGGCGTGAACCGCCGCGTAGTCCTCCGGCGTTCCGGTGCAATAGATTCGGCCGAGGATCCACACCAGGCTGGTCTGCGATTTGTACTCCTTGACCCCGGCAGGCAACGTACCGCTCCAGCCGGGCCCGGTAATTGCGTAGGCTTGCGCAGCGGTCCCGGTGGTGCGCTTGCCGGGCACCTGGAACACGTTGGTCCAGCCGTCCAGCATCGGAAACAGAAAATAGCGGTCCTTCATATCCGGGATGCTCAGAACCCACGGCTCCTTGCCGACATCAATCCAGGCGGTTGTGTAAAGCGTATCCGCGTTCGGGGCGGTCACGTCACGGAAGGAGGCGTCGGGATACTGGCGTGCCTTGATGAAATGTCCCATCGGCGCGCGATTGCCGACCGGGCCGGCCACGTTCGTCATGATCTTGCGCGTATACTCCATGGTGACCAGCGGATAGCCGTAGATGTAGGCATCCTGCGCTACCGCAAAATCCTCGATTCCTTCGCCGAAGTCCCGCAGCAACTCACCGAATTCAGCCCGGGCCAATGTGGCAACTGAACTGCCCGCAAGCAGACTGATACCCCCGATAGCGAGGTCGCGACGTGTGATGCTCAAGGCGATACTCCTTAATTATTCCTGGGGGGCAGGTGTGGCGTGCGCACCGGTTTTCGCTTCAAACTTGCTTGCAGTTATTTTGGATCGATGGCGCCGGGCCTTAGCGAGTGACGAAAAAAATCAGCAGGAAAGAAACGACAGTCATTGATAGGTCCCGCCATGCAGCAAACACCGCGACGTCTTGGAAGGGAGCAACGACAGGCAGTATGAAAAGGCTTTGCCGCGATCACTATGCAAAAACGGACATCGGGAAATGAAATGTTATCGAAGCAGACCACCATGGAGGTTGCCGATCTTGCCATGCTGCGGCTGCTAAGCGGAGGAGCGCTGCCGGCTTTGGGCTCGGAGGTTGCCGTATTGAGCTACCGACGCCAGTCGGCCGCTATCGGAAATACGCAAGTCGCCCGGTCGCTCGCGCAATATCCTCCGCGACAGATCGACCGCCCCAACCGCGGTCGAACCGCAGAGCGTTTGTCAGCCGGGAAATTTCCGCATAGCCTAGCCGCAATGCAAAAAAGTCGAGGCTCTTAGTTCACGAGGCTCTTAGTTCAGAAGACCTGACGACGTGCCACATCGCAGCCTCAGCTTTGACCGGTATTCCGACATGGTCGTGGACGCGACGGTGAGCTTCCTGCTCACCGGTCCAAGCATTTGCTGCTGGTCAGTCGGACACTGCGCGCTCGGGCCCATCATCCTGCAGTTCGGCACGGAAGGAGGCGCGAAAGTTCTGCACGGAATCTCGCGAACGGATGCGTTGAGCGTCATCCTTCAGGATACTCAAGTCGCGGACCGGATGATTTTTGACGGCCAAACCCTTCAGCCGGAGGATTTCGTCGTGCTTCCGCCCGGGAGCAGTTTCACTTTTGCATCGCAAGGCTCGCATCGCTGGATGTCGGCCACCATGCCTGTTGGGTTCTTCGGTGCCTACGCCGCCAGGACAGGCAAGAGCGAGGTCGCGAATACCGTAAGGGAGAAGCGGGTAATCTCTCCTCCGCGACAATCGCTCGAGTTGTTCATATCGAATGCCGCGAGCGCGGCTGCGTTTGCGCGCGACGTACCGAGGCCGACGCTCGACGGGCGTGCCGCGGACGTGGCATCCGACCTGCTGGCGGCGCTGATTGACGCGATCGATTGCGCCAATCGCGCGAATGCGATCCCGGCGCATCATTCCCGATCGACCAACAAGGTCATGACGAGGGCGCTCGAGTACGTCCGCAGCCAGAAATGGGGCGGCCTCCAGGTCACCGACATGGCCGATGCGGCCGACGTCACCAGCCGAACGCTGCTGCGAATGTTTCGGCAACAGCTCGCCATGGGGCCGGCGAGCTACCTGAAGCTGCGCCAGCTCAATATCGTGCGTCGCGAACTTCGCGGAAGGCATGCGCCGTCGAAGAAGATCACGGAGATCATGGGGGAGCACGGCGTTACCGAATTCGGCCGTTTTGCGTCGGAATACAGGGCTCTGTTCAGGGAGCGGCCCTCCGATACGCTTGCCAGGTCGCGTGAGCTGCTGGAGCGGAGACAGGCCCAGGCTGAGACGGATCACGGGACGTTCGACTGAGATGTCAGAGGCTTCAGATTCCCGGTTCGGCAAGGTGCTGGATCCGATGGAACGGATCTCGGAGACCCTGTTCGGCCTGATCATGGCGCTCACCTTCATCTGCTCGCTCGGTGTTGCAACGGGCGCTGACATCAACATTCGAACGATGCTGATCGGCGCGCTCGGCTGCAATCTGGCCTGGGGTATCGTTGACGGCGGTCTTTATCTTTTGGCGCGCATCAACGACCGTGGAGGCAAGATCCTGACACTCCGCGCGATACGGCAGGCGCCGGACGCCGAAACGGCGCGGCGCGTCATCGCCGATGCGCTGCCGCCGGAATTGGCCGCGATCCTGCCTCTGGAGCAGTTGGAAGCGATGCGGCAAAAATTACGACATTTGCCCGAGCCTGTTCCCGGTCCCGGACTGACGAAGGGCGACTGGAATGGAGCGCTCGGTCTGTGCTTGCTGAGCTTTCTGTCGACTTTCCCGGTAGTAATCCCGTTCCTGTTGCTCAGCGACGCCAGGCTGGCGCTGCGCGTCTCCTACGCCGTTGCTATCGTGATGCTGTTCTGCTGTGGCTATGTGTTCGGAATTCACAGCGGGCTGCGGCCCTGGGCGGCGGGTCTTGCGATGGTGGCTGTTGGTGGCGCGCTGGTTGTAACAGCGGTGGCTCTTGGAGGATGACCGGCAATGCGGCGACGGGGCGTTGCCTCGGTTTGGCGTGCAGGCGGCGCCTCGTTCGCTGCGTTGGTCTGGCTGTGGCTTGAACCAACAACCGGCGCGCTGGCGCAAGCCAATGTCCCCAGTCCGAGCGGTGCGATCGGCCTTGGCAATCGCGGATGGTCCGCAGCCGATCCCAACCGCGAAACATCAGCCAACGAACTCGAATTCAGCGCCCGTGCGGGCGCGGCATCCGACTACATCTATCGCGGCACCACGCTGTCCGATCATGGGCCCGCGGCGGGCGCCGCTCTCGAAACAAGATATGGCCAGTTTTACGCCGGCACCACGGTTGCCACCGTCAAGCTGCCGACCCAGCCGGCCGCCGAGTTCACCTTTGCCGGCGGCATCCGTCCGAAGATCGCAGCGATCGATTTCGATCTCGGCGTCACCTATTTCGCCTATCCCGGCGAGCGGCTTCCCGGCGAGACCAACGGCGTCAATTATTGGGAGGCGGTTATCCGCGGCGATCGGCGCATCGGCGAACAGGTCCGGATCGCCGCCGGCTACGCCTATTCTCCCAACGTCTCGAACACCGGCGCCTGGAGTCAATACGTTGCGGCCGGCGTCGGCTACGAGGTGCCGGGCCGGTTGCTGCCGCCGGACCTGAGCGTGTCATTCACGGCTGCCGCCGGCTATTCCTGGTTCGGCAATCAGGCTGCGCAACTCGGCGGCTTTCCGTTACCTGCCTATCTCAACTGGCAGGCGGGCGTGACCTTCACCCACAAGGCCTTCAACCTCGATCTGCGCTACTACGACAGCAATCTGTCGAAGGAAAACTGCTTCGTCTTTACGGGCGATCCAAATGCGCGGCCGGGTGGCCGCGTCAATCTCGTCACCAACCCGGATGGGCTGGTCTCGAACTGGTGCGGCGCGACGTTCGTTGCCAAGGCCTGGTTTGCGTTCAATTAGCTGCGGCAGCCATTCGCTGCGTCTGCTTGCCGCCGGTCACGGTCAAGCTGCGCGGCTGCCCTGATCACCAGCTTCATCGACACCTCCGAAAATGCCGTGCGTATCCAGATCGCCGTCGCGCTCATCGCCTTCCTGTTGTTACGCCTGGCTCAAGCCGCACAGAAAGCCATTCCAAGCCCTCTCGTCTTTGCCAGATTGATCCGCAACAATCTCATGCACCAGCGGTCCATCGACAACCTGCTCGAACCGCCGCCAACCAAGATCAGCGACAGATGAGCCTTAGTCTATGCTAACCCTTAACCGGACAGCCGTGGCACAAGGCCGGGCATGACGAACAGAGGAGAGCATCCATGAAACGCGAAGACCTCACCGAGAAGCTGCTCGACATCAAGCGCGAGAAGGGCTGGAGCTGGAAGCACATCTGCGAAAAGATCGGCGGCTATTCCGACGTGCTGATCGTCGGCGCCATCATGGGCCAGATGAAATTGACAAAACCGCAGGCCGCCAATGCCGGCGAACTGTTCGGGCTGTCGAAGGCCGAAACCGCAATGCTGAACGAGGTGCCGATGCGCGGCACCGGCACGCCGATGCCGCCGACCGATCCGCTGATCTATCGCTTCTACGAGATGGTGATGGTCAACGGCCCGGCCTGGAAGGCGCTGATCGAGGAGGAGTTCGGCGACGGCATCATGTCGGCGATCGATTTCGACATGGCGCTTGAGCGCGTCGCCAATCCCAAGGGCGACCGGGTCAGGATCACGATGTCGGGCAAGTTCCTGCCGTATAAATATTACGGCGCCAGCGGCAACGTGCCGGAGTACGGGTTCAAGGAGGAGTGAAAGGGTGCGAATGGCGAGTAGCGAGTGGCGAATGGAATCCCCACTCGCTATTCGCCGTTCACTATTCGCCCCCATGACATCACAATATCGCGCCCGGCGTGTAGTTCGCTGCTTCAGGGTTGGCCTGGGCCAGAGCGTCAACTTGCTGCACGAAGTAATCGACCTGAGCGCCTGCGTCGCCTGAATTGGCGCGGCCGTGGTCGAGCACGCGCTGCAGTTCGGCTTCGCTCAAGCCAAGACGCTGATCACCAGCTAGACGCTGCAGCAGATCGTTCTGCACGATCTTGCCGGTGCGCAGGTCGCGAATGGCCGCGACGGCATGTTCCTTGATCGCCTCGTGCGCACCTTCACGGCCGGCACCCTTCTTCACCGCTTCCATCATGACCGTGGTGGTCAGCAGGAAGGGCAGGTAGCGATTGAGCTCGGTCTCGACGACAGCTTCGAACACTTCCATCTGATCAAGCACGGTGAGCAGGGTTTCGAGCAGGCCGTCCATGGCGAGGAAGGCATCGGGCAGCATGACGCGGCGGACGACGGAGCAGGAGACGTCGCCTTCGTTCCATTGATCACCGGCCAGCCCGGAGGCCATGGCAAGATAGCCCTTCAACACGACATGCAGGCCGTTGATGCGCTCGCAGGAGCGGCTGTTCATCTTGTGCGGCATGGCGGAGGAGCCAACCTGGCCCTTGGCGAAGCCTTCGCTGGCGAGTTCATGGCCCGCCATCAGGCGCAAGGCCTTGGCGAAGTTGCCGGGACCGCTGGCGAGCTCGGTGAGCACACTGACCGCGCGGAAGTCGAGGCTGCGCGGATACACCTGGCCAACGGCATCAAGGGCCTTTGGCAAGCCAAGGTGAACGAGAATGCCTTGTTCAAGCGCGCGTGCCTTGCCGGCATCGCCATTGAACAGGGTAATCTGATCGAGCCGGGTGCCCACTGCGCCCTTCAAGCCGCGAGCCGGATAGGTTTCCAGCACGTTGACCAGGCTCTGATGTGCCAGCAGCATCTCTTCGCCGAACATGGCGATGCGCTTGCCAAGCGTGGTGACCTGCGCGGCCACGTTGTGCGTGCGTGCGGTGAACGGAATGTCGCGCAATTGCCGGGCGCGCTTCGCAAAACGAATGAGCGCGGCGATGCTTTTGGTCTCGATGACCCGCAGCGCGCGGTAGACCTGTAGCTGCTCCACATTCTCGGTGAGGTCGCGGCTGGTCATGCCCTTGTGCAGGTGCTCATGGCCGGCAAGATCGCAGAACTCCTCGATGCGCGCCTTGACGTCGTGGCGGGTGACGCGCTCGCGCCGCATGATGGATTCCAGGTTGATCAGGTCCTTCACGCGCTCATAGCTTTCGATCACCCCGTCCGGCACCGGAATGCCGAGATCGCGCTGGCCCTTCAGCACCGCGATCCAGTAGTCGCGTTCGATCCGAACCTTGCCTTCGCCACTCCAGATGGCGCGCATGGCGGGTGAAGCGTAGCGTTCGGCGAGGACGTTGGGGATGTGATCCTGGGTCATGATCCCGCTCTCTTGGCATTGCCCCGGGCCGGCTGCAAGTCGTGAGCAGCCTTGGATTGTCGAGAGGGGGCGAAACCAGTCTGTGATCGACCGGCCGTGTTCCGGTTAACGGGCGATAAAGCGGCAAGGCGGTTTTTCTTCGCGACGATTCTCCAAATAGCTACCTGAGGTAGCTAATGGACAATCCAGTCGCTCCAATCCCAGAGGTTCGCCATGACGTCTCGCACGCGCCTTGCTTCAGCCTGCCTTGTTTCCGCATGCACCGCTGTTCTGCTTCTCGCCGCACCCGCGCAGGCGCAGATGCCGAGGGTCAGTCTCGAGCAGTCCGGATCGCGGCAGGAAGGCTGGGTGCGCATTCAAAACACGATCAGCTATTTCGTGGCGGGACCGAGCGGGGAAGGCGAAGAGGCCCAGAAGCTGCGCGACCGCGCGCGCCGCATGATCTACGAAACCGCGGCGCGCGAATGCGATATCCTGCGCGAAATCCTCGCCAAGGACTGCCGGATCGAGGCGGTTTCGGCCAATATGAGCCGACAGTATGGCCAGCAGCAGCCCGAAGGTTTTACCATCAACGGTTCGATGAACTTCCAGATCACGCTAAAATAGGCGTGATCCGGAAGCACGGCGTGAAGCGTCAGTTTCCCGCCTTCACCTGGGCGACGGCTTCCGCCATCAGTTCGGTCATCTTGGCGCGTACTTCCGGCGCCGAGATCGCGACACCCTTGGCTGCAAAATCCTTCGCCACCTTGTTCTCGACGTCCTGGTCGCCGGCCTCCTCGAAATCGGCGGCGACCACTTCCTTGGAATAGGCCGTGGCGGCATCGCCTGACAGGCCGAGCTTGTCGGCTGCCCAAAGACCGAGCAGGCGGTTACGGCGCGCCTCGGCCTTGAACTTCTGCTCCTCGTCGAGGGCGAACTTCTTCTCGAAACCTTCCTCGCGCTTGTCGAAAGTGGTCATTTTTCGGTTCCAATCCCCGGAAATGGTCAGCAAAGCCGCGTTGTCGCGGCTCCATCGCCTACCTAGATAGAGGGGGCGAATCCGTAAAACAACGGGCCGTTCAGCCGCAGGCAGCCGGGATAAGTTGGCCCCAATCGGGCCGGGTCGATTGTGCTGGATGGGCCAATCGGATAGGTTGCCGGTAGGCAAGGTTCTCGTTCTGTTTCCGGTCGCGTCGGTTCGGGATCTGGCCTTCACGGCAGCTCCGTCGTGGTCGCAACCCTTGTCATCCGGAGCACACCAAATTCATGGATTTCAACAAAACACGGTACATCCCAATGAGCCGTCGACGCCGTATTTATGAAGGCAAGGCCAAGGTCCTGTATGAAGGCCCGGAGCCCGGAACACTGATTCAGCACTTCAAGGATGATGCGACGGCGTTCAATGCCAAGAAACACCAGGTGATCGAGGGCAAGGGCGTCCTCAACAACCGGATTTCGGAGTACCTGTTTCAGCACCTCAACGACATCGGGGTGCCGACCCACTTCATCCGCCGTCTCAACATGCGCGAGCAATTGATTCGCGAGGTCGAAATCGTGCCGCTGGAGGTGGTGGTGCGGAACGTCGCCGCCGGCTCGCTGTCGCAGCGCCTCGGCATCGAGGAGGGCACCCAGCTGCCGCGCTCGATCATCGAGTTCTATTACAAGAACGACCAGCTCAACGACCCCATGGTGTCGGAAGAGCACATCACCGCGTTCGGCTGGGCGACGCCGCAGGAAATCGACGACATCATGGCGCTCGCCATCCGCGTCAACGACTTCCTCACCGGCCTCTTCCTCGGCATCGGTATCCGTCTCGTCGACTTCAAGATGGAATGCGGACGTCTGTTCGAGAACGAGATGATGCGGATCATCGTCGCCGACGAGATATCCCCCGATTCGTGCCGGCTGTGGGACATCAAGTCGAACGAGAAGCTCGACAAGGACCGTTTCCGCCGCGATCTCGGCGGCCTGCTGGAGGCCTATACCGAAGTGGCGAAGCGGCTGGGCATCCTGATGGAGAACGAGCGTCCGGCCGGTTCCGGTCCGGTGCTGGTGAAGAGCTAGGAACTGGGGCAAGTCTCGTGAAGGCACGCGTTACCGTTACGTTGAAGTCGGGCATTCTCGACCCGCAGGGCAAGGCCATCGAAGGCGCGCTGAAATCGCTCGGCGTCGATGGCGTGGCCAGCGTCCGCCAGGGCAAGGTGTTCGACATCGAACTGTCGGGCTCCGACAAGGCCAAGGCGGAGGCGGCATTGAAGGATGCCGCCGACAAGCTGCTGGCGAATACGGTCATTGAGAACTACCGGGTCGAACTGCTCTAGGCGCAATTCATGAAATCAGCCGTCCTCGTCTTTCCCGGAATCAACCGCGAACGCGACATGGCGCGGGCGCTCAAGCTTGTCTCCGGCCAGGAGGCGGCGATGGTCTGGCATGCCGAGACCGAATTGCCGAAGGGGACCGACCTCGTGGTCGTGCCCGGCGGGTTCTCCTATGGCGACTACCTGCGCTGCGGCGCCATCGCGGCGCGCGCGCCGGTGATGGACGCGGTGCGCACATATGCCGCCGGCGGCGGGCTGGTGCTCGGCGTCTGCAACGGCTTCCAGATCCTGTGCGAAGCAGGGCTGTTGCCCGGCGTTCTCATGCGCAATGCGCGGCTGAAATTCATCTGCAAGGACGTGCATCTGCGGGTCGAACGCTCGGATACGCCCTTCACGCGCGGCTACAATGCCGGCCAGGTCATCCGCGTGCCGGTCGCGCATGGCGAGGGCAACTACGAGGCTGACGAAGAGACGGTAAAGCGGCTGGAGGGTGAGGGGCGGGTGCTTTACCGCTACTGCACGCCTGATGGCGTCGTCGACGAGGAGTCCAACATCAACGGCGCGGCGCAGTCGATCGCCGGCATCGTCAACGAGCGCGGCAACGTGCTCGGCATGATGCCGCATCCGGAAAACCACGTCGAAGACATCATGGGCTGCACCGACGGCCGCGGACTGTTTGCGGGTCTTGCCGCGCACCTGGAACAAGCGGCGTGAATTCCTTCATGGTGAGAGTGGCTGTAACGCTGGTAGCGTTGCTTCTGGCGACCGCTGCCCATGCGCAGGATTATCCGAAGCGCCCGATCTCCATGATCGTGCCGTTCGCGGCCGGCGGCACCTCCGACGTGATCGCGCGCGTGGTCGCGGAAGAGATGAGCAAGTCGCTCGGGCAGCCGATCGTGATCGAGAATGTCGCCGGCGCCGGCGGCTCGACCGCGCTGGCGCGCGCGGCAAAGGCCGAGGCCGACGGCTACACCATCGCCATCGGCAATGCCGGCACCAGCGCCGCGACCTATACGATCTATCCGAAGCTGTCGTTCACGCCTGACTCCTTCACGCCGATCGCAGTCGTTGCGAAAACCTTCGGCATCGTCGCGCTGCGCAAGGATTTCCCGGCCAGGGACCTGCAGGAGTTCATCGCCTATGCGAAGAAGAATCCGGGCAAGGTCAATTTCGGCCACGCCGGCGTCGGCTCGTCGAATTACCTGATCTGCAAGAGCTTCCTGCAGGCCGCCGGGATCGACGTGACGCTGGTCGGCTACCGCGGCGCGGCGCCGGCGCTGACGGATGCGATCGGCGGCCAGATCGACGGCGTCTGCGACAGTGCCGCCTCGGTGTCGCAGGCGATCGACGACAAGCTGGTGAGGGGCCTCGTGGTCGGCTCGACGGTGCGGCTTGCAACGCTGGCCAACGTGCCGACCTCGACGGAGGCCGGCCTTCCCGATTTCGAGGCGCAGGGCTGGAACGGCCTGTTCGCGCCAAAGGGTACGCCTCCTGCCGTCATCGCGAAACTGAACGCCGCGGCGAAGACCGCGGTCGAGAGCGACGCCGTGAAGAAGCGCTTTCACGATCTTTCCACCGTGGCGCCCGACGCCAACGAGCATGCGAGCGAGGTGCTCGGGCAACTGGTGACGCGCGACGTCGAGAAATACCGGAAGCTCCTGGAAGAGAAGAAGTAGCGCGGCTTACTTTCATCCGTCCTTCGGCTTTCCGCGCATCCGGCTGATCCATTTTCGGTAACTCGCGGCCGGAATGGTCATGGCGGCGACGCCGGCCATGACCAGCACGAGGCCGAGCGCGAGATTGCCGGGCACGGATTCGCCGAGCAGCAGCACCGACAGGCCGACGCCGATCGGAATCCGCAAATAACCCTGCGCGTTGGTGGTGAGCGTGCCGAGCCGGGTCAGGCACATGTAGAACAGCATCAAGCCGAACGCGCTGGAGAAGATTCCCATCGCGACGGTGGCGGCCATGGCCTCGGTCGTCGGCCGCAACGTCCAGGGATGATCGACGATGAGTGCCAGCGGCAGCAGGATCAGCCCGCCGAACAGCAGCGAACCGGCCGCGACCACCATCGGATCATATTCCGCCAGCCGCAGCCCGTAGATCGTGGCAAAGGCAAACGAGATGGTGGCGAGCAGGATGACGATTTCGGCCACGATATTGCTGTCGAGCGTTGCCAGCGCATCGAGGCCGATGATGGCGGCCGTACCGGTGAGCCCGAGAATGGCGCCGGTCAGCTTCAGCAGCGTCGCGGGCTCATGCCGGGTGATGCCCCAGGTGATGAGGAAGGCGAAGATCGGCGTCGTCGAGGCCAGCACCACCGTGTTCGAGGCCGGGACATATTGCTGCGCCCATGTGATGAGCAGGAACGGGATGGTCGCATTGATCAACTGCTGCTGCGCGAACAGCTTCCAGGCCTTGAGGTCGGTCGGCAGCCGCAGGCCACGGGCCCGCAGGATCACGATCAGGAAGGCGGCCGCGATCAGCGAGCGCGCTGAAATGAAGGTGACCGGCGGGATCGACCCGATGCCGATCTTGGTCAGCGGATAGGTCGAACTCCAGCAGCACGCCAGCGCGAGCAGCAGCAGATAGTCGCGCCAGTCGCGCCGGGGCTGTGGCGCGTCAGGTGGCAATGGCGCCGGCGTCCATTGGCTTCTTCCACTTCACGCGCTTGATCGTGCCGGAGAAGGTGAACAGCGACCGCTCGCCCGATTTCAGGACGCCGCGCAGGAAGATCAGCGAGCCGCCGGCGCGGGTGATCTCACCCTCGCATTCGATCAGTTCGCCCTCGCGCGCCGCGTCGAGAAACTCGCAGCCGAACGCAACCGTCACGCCCGGCCCCTCCAGCACGGAGGAGGCGATCGCAAACAGGCAGTAATCGGCGAACGACATGAAGCAGCCGCCATGGACGTTGCGCATGCCGTTGAGGTGTTTTTTCTCGACACGGAACGCGCATTGCACTTTGCCGTTCTCGTCCATCCGGTGCCAGAAAGGGCCGTTATGGGTCTCAAAACTGTCGCGGGTCCAGGTGCGCCAGCCCTGGAATTCGCCCTCGGTTTCGACGTAAAGGTCCGGGCGGTGGCGGAATGCGTTTTGGGGAAGTTCGTTCACTAAAAATGGGCCTTCAATTTGATGTTTCCGTCCTTAAATCCGTTTCCGGCGCGATGTGCAAACGCCGATCCCGCAAGGCCCCCTTCGCAAAGCTCTGGACAGGGCGAAAATGCGCCATAAAAGGCCTTTTCGCCCCCTGTCGATCTTCCTATTAAGGCAGCCATGAACGAGCCCCAGATCACCCCCGAACTCGTCGCCAGCCATGGCCTCAAGCCCGACGAGTATGAGCGCATCCTCAAGCTGATCGGGCGGGTGCCGAGCTTCACGGAACTCGGGATTTTCTCGGCGATGTGGAACGAGCACTGCTCGTACAAGTCCTCGCGCATCCATCTCAGGGGGCTGCCGACCAAGGCGCCGTGGGTGATCCAGGGCCCGGGCGAGAACGCCGGTGTGATCGACATCGGCGACGGGCAGGCGGTGGTCTTCAAGATGGAGAGCCACAACCACCCGAGCTATATCGAGCCGTATCAGGGCGCGACGACAGGCGTCGGCGGCATCCTGCGCGACGTCTTCACGATGGGCGCGCGGCCGATCGCCTGCCTCAATGCGCTCTCCTTTGGTGCGCCGGAGCACCCCAGGACGCGGCATCTGGTCTCGGGCGTGGTCGCCGGCGTCGGCGGCTACGGCAATTCCTTCGGCGTGCCGACGGTTGGCGGCCAGGTGCGTTTCCACACCCGCTATGACGGCAACATCCTGGTCAACGCGATGGCGGTCGGGCTGGCCGAATCCAGCAAGATCTTCTATGCGGCGGCCTCCGGCGTGAACATGCCGATCGTCTATCTGGGCTCCAAGACCGGCCGCGACGGCATCCATGGCGCCTCGATGGCGTCGGCCGAATTCGACGACAATTCCGAGGAGAAGCGCCCGACCGTGCAGGTCGGCGATCCCTTCGCCGAAAAGCTGCTGCTGGAAGCCTGCCTCGAAATCATGGAGAAGGGCTGCGTCATCGCGATCCAGGACATGGGCGCGGCCGGCCTGACCTGCTCGGCGGTCGAGATGGGCGCCAAGGGCGACCTCGGCGTCGACCTGATCCTCGATCACGTGCCGACCCGCGAGACCGGCATGAGCGCCTACGAGATGATGCTCTCGGAGAGCCAGGAGCGCATGCTCATGGTGCTCAAGCCCGAAAAGGAAAAAGAAGCCGAGGCGATCTTCAAAAAGTGGGGGCTCGATTTCGCCGTGGTCGGCTACACCACGCCGAGCAAGCGCTTCGTGGTCAAGCATGGCGGCGACGTGATGGCCGACCTGCCGATCAAGGAGCTTGGCGACGAGGCCCCGCTTTATGACCGGCCGCATGTGCCGTCGGCCGCCTTGCCCGTAGTGCAGGCGCGCGAGGTGAAGCCGCCGATCGCGATCATGCCGGCGCTGGAGAAGCTGATCGGCATGCCCGAGCTATGCTCGAAGCGCTGGGTCTGGGAGCAGTACGACCACGTCATTTTGGGCAATACCGTGCAGCGCCCGGGCGGCGATGCCGCCGTCGTGCGCGTCGAGGACGGGCCGAAGGGCCTCGCGCTCACCGTCGACGTCACGCCGCGCTATTGCGAGGCCGATCCGTTCGAGGGCGGCAAGCAGGCCGTCGCAGAGGCCTGGCGCAACATCACCGCGGTCGGCGGCCGACCGCTCGCCATCACCGACAATCTCAATTTCGGCAACCCGGAACGGCCCGAGATCATGGGCCAGTTCGTCGGCTGCCTGAAGGGCATCGGCGAGGCCTGCCGCGCGCTCGACTTTCCGGTCGTGTCCGGCAACGTCTCGCTCTACAACGAGACCAACGGCCGCGGCATCCTGCCGACGCCCTCGATCGGCGGAGTCGGCCTGCTCGACGATTTCACTAGGTCGGCGACGCTGGCGTTCAAGGCCGCGGGCGAGGCGATCCTGCTGATCGGCGACACGCAAGGCTGGCTCGGCCAATCCGTCTATCTGCGCGACATCTGCGGTCGCGAAGAGGGCGCGCCACCGCCGGTCGATCTCGCCGCCGAGAAGCGCAACGGCGACGTGGTGCGCGGCATGATCCGTGCCGGCACGGCGACCGCGGTGCATGACGTCTCCGACGGCGGCCTTCTGATCGCACTCGCCGAGATGGCGATCGCGAGCGGCATCGGCGCGCAGCTCTTGGCGGCACCTGGCGCCATCGTGCCGCACGCCTGGTGGTTCGGCGAGGATCAGGCGCGCTACATCGTGACGGTACCGGCGGCGGATGCCGGCCTGGTGCTCGCCAAGATGAAGGGCGCGGGCGTGCCCTGCGCGCGGATCGGCACCACGGGTGGGGACGCGCTCGCCGTGGCGGGCGAGGGGCAGGTCGCGGTGACCGCGCTCAAGACGGCATTCGAGCACTGGCTGCCGGCCTATATGAGCGGCAAGGCGCCGTAAGCGCACTGACTCCACGTCATTGCGAGTCGACGGGTCCATCGAATACGCACCTGCTGACAGGCTCCGCGAAGCAATACTGCAGCCGACAGGGCTGCATATGCTGTTGGACGCCTCTCGGTCGAAAACGATCCCCGGCGGACAATTGCATGCTGTTTCGCGAGCCATCAAACCGGCAGCAGCTCATGCGTCGCCTTCGGAGTAAAGCGGACATGGATCGAAGTCATAAGTACTGCCCTGATGCTGGGGCAACCCGCGCGAGCGGTACTGATCAGTTCGCACCTAGCTGTTGGCGGATGGTCGCTCGATCAAAGTAAAGCTTCTCGCAGATCAAGTGGTCACCGTCGAATACGAAAATCAAGACACTTTGGACCTCCATCGTCCTGCCCGTTGGCGCAATATCGGCAAGAGGGCCGCGCTGCGTACCACCCCACCTGCACTCGACAATGACGGCATCATCGGCGTGGTAGAGCTTGAGCGGTTTAAGCCAGAGGTCGGGGAATGCACTAAGCACTCCATTAAGGAAACTTTCTACCGCTTCCGAACCATCGGCAATTATCCCGTTGGCGGGAACTTCATATCTAGGATGATGAAACGTTGCCAATGCGGCGGCCACGTCATGCTTTTCCGCCTCCGCTTCGATGTGCGCGTTTACGACGGCTTCTCTCCGTGCTCTCAGGCTATCCGTAGCAGTAGTTGCCATCGGCCCCTCCGGCGGTCAGTCAGTCGGTCGCAGCTTGGCATAAGTTAGATAGCCCAGCCACAGCCGATTCAAGGATGACGGGGAGGGCCCGCTGTGGATCAAAAGCCGGTCGATGGCGGCCCTGCCAAGCAACTACGCTTCGCCCTCAGAAGCGGACCTTTATGAGTACACACTTGGCGAATCAGGCTGGTCTCCTCACGCTGGTTCTAGAGCACCTTCGTCGCGCCCGGGATCTGCCGCAACGCGCGCGTCAGCGCCCAGCTTGCCGCGACTGTCACCACGAAGCCGACTGTCGCCTTGACGATCGCCGGCAGGTTGAAGTCGAACAGCCAGTATTGCAGCCACAGCGCGATCGGGTAGTGCACCAGAAACATGCCGTAGGCGTCCGCCTGCATCGGGTCGAGCAGCTTGGCCGTGCCTGATTGCCTGAATCTCTGGAAGAAGGCCAGGATCAGGAACATGATGGCGACGCTGAAGATGGCGAAGCAGACGGCATAGAGGCCCTCATACCAGTTCGGCAAGGGCGACGGATTTCCCAGTATTTCGCGCTTGATGTAGATCAGCACCCACAACAGGCAGTACGGCACGATCGCCAGCACCATCCAGTCCCAACTGACCTTCGCCATCCGGCCGTCGGCTGCGAGCAGTCCGCGGTCCATGTTCGCAACCCCGATGCCGGCGCCGAAGAAGAAGTAGCTGGCATAGAGCATCACGCGGCCGTGCTGCACCGAGAACGGCCCGAACTCGAACCAGCTGCTCGGTCCATAGATCATCAGCCCGGGAACGTAGAACGCTCCGGTAACGGCGAGCATGACCGCGAAGAACACGGCAGGCCGGCGGCGGCCGTGCAGCGAGAGGCGGTTGATCGGATCGAGCAGGTTGGGCCATAGCCGATGCAGGATGCAGGCCACCACGTCGAACGCGAACAGGACCCAGAGGAACCAGATCGGTCCGCTCGGCCACGGGCCCTTGGTGACCATGTTCCACCAGTATTCGGAGAAGCCGATTTCGGGATGGTGCCGCAGCGAGATGGCGTAATAGGCGAGTGGAATCACCGTGAACGCGCAGATCACGAAGGGTAGCCCCAGCCGGAGCAGGCGGTCTGCCAGATAGCTCTGCGCGCCCTTGCGGGCGATGCCGGACCAGGCGAACAGTCCCGACAGGAAGAAGAACATCGCCATGAAGAAACTGTCGGTGGCGAGCACGATCATGTCGAAGCCGAAGAAGGACTTCGGATCGGTATGACCGAAATAGGTATAGGGGATGACCGCATGGTGAAGCAGCACCACCAGCGTCAGGAAGGTGCGGGCGCGATCAAGTGAAAGATTTCGCGTCTTGGCCTTGGGTACGGCGCTCGCCTCGGCATGCCCCACGGTGGAAATCGACGTCATGCAAGCCTCCCGGCCAGGCTGTGTGATCAAATGTTGCCGCCAGGAACCTGATTCAGCAAGGCCCATTCTCCGGTCGGGAGACTGGGGCTCCAGGGCGCCGCGGAACCCGCAAGGCGGGTCGCCGTTAGGTCAGGTGAAATTATGGCCGCCGCCATCAGCGCGGGCCGGCAGAGGGTGGGAGCAAGCAATGACAATCCTCAAATGGGCGCTGATCTTCCTTCTGGTGTCGATCGTCGCCGGCATTTTCGGCTTCACCGGCATTTCGGCGGCTTCCGCCGACATCGCCCGCTTCCTGTTCTATGTCTTCGTGGCGATCTTCCTGGTGCTCCTGATCCTCGGGCTCACGATATTCAGGGCATAGCTACGGTATGGGTCATTCCGGGGTTTCAATCCTGTCGCCCCGGAATGACGAGCCTTCTCAGGCCACTTCCTCGATCTTCACCCTGTCCGGATAGAACGCCAGACGCCCCGCAATTTCGGCCATGGCCGGGAAGGGCGTCTCATAGGTCCAGATCGAATTTTCGATGCGCTTGCCGGCGGCATCGATGCTGAAATAGCTCGCATCCCCCTTGTAGGGGCAGTGCGTGGTCCGTTCGGTGCGGGCCAGCAGCGCCATGTTGGTGTCCTCGCGCGGGACATATTGCACCGCCGGATAGCTCGCTTCCTTGAGCGTCAGTGCATGGGTGGTATCGGCGATGACGACGCCGTCGACCGAGACCCTGATGCGACGGGGGTTTGCCGAAATCGTGATCGGATGGTCGGGACCGGGCAATTTCATGATTTTGAGCCTCTTTTTCGGTCAGCCCGACGTGATCGGGCGCGACGTGATCTCGCGGTGTCAAATGCGTCGGCCCGGAATATAGTGGCGCCGGGCGTGACCTAGAAGAGCGTACGCGCTAGGTTTTGCCGTCACGGCCGCGCGAGCCGGCCGTGATTCGAAACCATCTGACGGAGACATGCTGGATGCCGATGGACGCCCACGATATCGAGTCGATGATCAAGGCAGCTATCCCCGATGCCGAGGTGACGATCCGCGATCTCGCAGGCGATGGCGACCACTACGCCGCGACCGTGATCTCGGAGTCCTTCCGCGGCAAGTCGCGCGTGCAGCAGCACCAGATCGTCTATCAGTCGTTGAAGGGGCAGATGGGCGGCGTGCTGCATGCGCTGGCGCTGCAGACCGGGGTACCTGAGGGCTAGTCCCCGACAAGCAAGGCGGGGCAGCAATGACGGACAATCAGCGCGGCGCGATGTTTCGCGAAATCGTGCCGCACCGGCACAGCCGCGTCACCTATGCGGAACTGTTCTTCGACCTCGTCTTCGTCTTTGCGATCACCCAGGTCTCGCACACGCTGCTCGCGCATTTCACGCTTCTCGGCGTGCTCCAGGTCACCGTGCTGTTCCTGGCGGTGTGGTGGGTTTGGGTGTTCACCTCCTGGATCACCAACTGGCTCGATCCCGAGAAAACTCCGGTCCGGCTCCTGCTGTTTGCGATGATGCTGGGCGGGCTGGTACTGTCGACGTCGATCCCGAAGGCGTTCGACGAGCGCGGCCTGTGGTTCGCCATCGCCTATGTGGTGTTGCAGGTCGGCAAGACGATCTTTCTCTGGATATCGACGCCGCGCTCACGGCCGGGCGCGCGACTGAACGCCATGCGGATCACCGCATGGCTTGCGGTGTCTGCGATCTTCTGGATCGCCGGCGGGCTGTCGGGAGGACAGCCGCGGCTGGTGCTTTGGGCCATCGCCCTGGTCATCGAATATGTTTCGCCGGCGGTGCGGTTCTGGATTCCGAGCTTTGGGGCGTCCTCGATCGCGGACTGGACGATCGAGGGCGGCCACATGGCCGAGCGCTGCGCGCTGTTCATCATCATCGCGCTCGGCGAATCCATTGTCGTCACCGGCGCGACTTTCGCCGAACTTGCCTGGACCAGCGAATACCTCATGGCGTTCGTATCGGCCCTGCTCGGCAGCATCGCGATGTGGTGGATCTATTTCCATATCGGCGCCGAGGCCGGCTCCGAGCAGCTTTCAAAATCGGACGAGCCGGGCAGGCTGGCGCGGCTGGCCTATACCTATCTGCATATGCCGATCGTGGCCGGCATCATCGTCACCGCGGTCGCGGACGAACTGGTGCTGAAGCACCCGGCCGGTCATTCCGATCTGAAGACGGTGACGAGCACGATCGGCGGTCCGTTGCTGTTTTTGTTCGGGACCGTCCTGTTCAAGCACAGCTTTCGCGGCTTTCTTCAGCTCTCGCACGGGGCCGGCATCATTGCACTCTGCGCGCTCGCCTGGTTCGCAAGCGAGAAATCACCGCTGATGCTGTCGATCCTGACCACCGCGATCATGATCGTGGTCGCGATGTGGGAAACCATATCGCTGCGATCCAGCCACGCCGGATAGCGCGTTCAATCCAGCCTCTTCAATCGAGTCTTTTCAGTCAAGGCTTTTCAGTCAAGTCTTGGCCGCCTGAACGGCATCAGTTGCGGCGAGTTGTGCTGGTCGACGACATTCTTGAGCACAAGCGTCGAGAGCTGGACGACGAGTGCCCGAAGCCGCGCATTTTCCTCGATAAGTGCCACACGCTCGGTGCCTGCCTCATCGTCCCAGTCAGAATCGCCATGAGACGATCCTGCACACGACTCGTGGCTGCTCGACGATGGATACACATTGCCCATGACTGACATCCCCTGACACGAACTCACCCCCGAGCCATGCTGCCGTACAGATACGGCTGAGTCCGCGTCAAAAGTTGGACCTTTCGAAGGGCAAACGAGAGCGCAGATGGACCCTTTTGCGGGCGGCTAGATAAAGATGAACACTTGTTAAGAAGTTTGGTTATAGTGCGTTCGGCGAAGGTGCGGGGACGCGCGGCGGCGTAGGCACCTTTTCCACCAACCTAGACCAGCGCGATCACTCAGTGGCCACGGGGGAGCCGTGGTTGGGAATACGCGCCGATGAAACAGAGCGAAGCACGAGTACGGATCATTCAGGAGTGGGACCGCTGGATTCTGACGCAGTCGATCGAGCCGGACGGGCCAACCGGAAAAGACTCCTTGAAATTCTATCACGAATTGCAGGATGCCGGATCGTCGCTGCTGGACTTCCAGTCGCGCGGGCAGGACAAGTGGCGGATCATTCACGCGTGGTTGTTGGGCGCGGACCGATTGTCCGATGACTGGATATCGGTCGCGCCACGCATTGCGCCGACGCGCCGGCCGCGGCCTGACCGCAGGCGATTGGTCTACAAGGCGTGAACCGCGGAGTTCGCTGCAAGCCTCAGTCCAAGCCTCAGTCCGATGCCACCAGCGCGTGAACGGAGAACATCTGGTCGCGGTCGGTCCAGGATTCCCGCACCGACCAGCCGGACTCGCGGGCCAGGGCGGTGAAGCGGTCGAGGCTGTATTTGTAGCTCGACTCGGTGTGAATGCTCTCGCCGGGACGGAATGAAAAATTCCGTCCCAGGATGCGCACGGTCTGCGTCTTCTTTGAAATCAGGTGCATCTCGATGCGGTGCCGCTCGCGGTTATAGATCGAGCGGTGCATGAAGGCGGAAACGTCGAAATTGCCGCCGAGCTCGCGGTTGATACGAACCAGAACATTGAGATTGAACTTCGCGGTGACGCCGGCGGCGTCATTATAGGCATCATAAAGCACGCGCTCGTTCTTCTCGAGGTCGACGCCGATGATCATCTGCGCGCCTTCGTCCAGGATGTCGCGTGCGCTGCGCAGGAAGGCGCGCGCCTCGTGCGGCTCGAAATTGCCGAGCGTCGATCCCGGGAAGAAGCCGACCTTGGGCATTCCCTCGATCTCGGTGGGCAGGGCGAACGGCGCGGTGAAGTCGGCGGCGACCGGATAGACGCGGAGCTTGGGAAAATCCTTGCGCAAGGCGCTGGCCTGCGCGTTCAGGAAGTCGCCGGAAATATCGACCGGGACGTAGGCGTTGAAATCGCAGCGTTCCAGCAAAAGGCGGACCTTGGTGGTGGCGCCGGCGCCGAACTCCACCAGTGCCGCACCCTTCGGAATGATGCCGGCGATCTCGTCGCCGCGGCTGCGCAGGATGCCGAGCTCGGTGCGGGTCGGATAATATTCGGGCAGCACGGTGATCTGCTCGAATAGCTCCGAGCCCACGGCATCGTAGAAATATTTCGGCGACAGGCGCTTGGGAAATTGCGAGAGGTTGCCGATCACGTCGCCGGCAAAGGCGGACGTCTGCTCATCGAACGATTGCGTCTGTGCCAAAGCGGCGGGGCGCACATTCATGGTACTCTCCTGAACGCGCTTTCCGGCGCGCATTGATGGTCGGAAACATCAGGCGTAGTCGGCGAGGCGCAGCCCCGTGAATTGCCAGCGGTGGTGCGGATAGAAGAAGTTGCGGTAGGTGATACGGCTGTGCCCGGGGGGAGTTGCAAGCGAGGAGCCGCGCAGCACCAACTGGTTGACCATGAACTTGCCGTTGTATTCGCCGAGCGCCCCCTCGATGGCCCGGTAGCCCGGGTAGGGGGAATAGGCGCTGCGGGTCCACTGCCAGACGATGCCGAAGGCGTCGTTGAGCTGGCCGGCGCGGGCCGCGACTTCCCACTCCATTTCGGTCGGCAGGTGCTTGCCCGACCAGCGCGCGAACGCGTCGGCCTCGTAATAGCTGACATGGCTGACCGGAGCCTCGGGATCGATCGGCTGCAGTCCGCCGAGCGTCATGATCCGCCATTCGCCGTCGACCTGGCGCCAGTGGCCGGGCGCCTGCCACCCCTCGTTGGTCGCGGTCGCAAAGCCGTCCATCAGCCAAAGCGTCGCCGTGGCGTAGCCGCCGTCCCTCATGAAGGCGAGCCACTCGGCATTGGTGACGAGGTTGCGGGCGAGCCTGACCGGGCCGACGAGGGCGCGGTGCGCCGGTTTTTCATTGTCGAAATGGAAGCTGTCGTCGGCATGTCCGACGCTGTGGATGCCCTCGTTGAGGGTGATCCATTGCTCGCCATTGCGATGCGGGGCCGGGAAGCGCCAGGACGGATCGTAGGCCGGCGGGATCGGGTTCTGCGCGAAGGCGTGCAGGATGTCGGTCAGCATCAATTCCTGGTGCTGCTGCTCATGATTGAGGCCGGTCTCGACCAGCGGGACCAGCCCGGCGAGGCGGTCGATGCCGGCGGTCTGGAAGAACCTGACCACGGCGGCATCGACGTGCCGGCGATAGGCCGTGACCTCGTCCGCGCTCGGGCGGGTCAGGTGGCCGCGCGCGTGGCGGGCGTGGCGGGGGCCGGCGCTGACATAATAGGAATTGAATAGAAACGCGTAGTCGGGGTGGAAGGGCTGGTAACCCTCGCAGTGTTCGCCGAGCAGAAACTGCTCGAAGAACCAGGTGGTATGGGCGCGATGCCATTTGGCCGGGCTGGCGTCCGGCATCGACTGGATCAGTTGGTCCTCGGGGCTCAACGGCGCGGTCCGCCGCTCGGTCTCACCGCGGACCGCGAGGTAGGCTTCCACCAAATCCTGGGCGAGGGTGCCGGAATCAGCAAAAAGTGACGGGGTTGGGGAGGCGTACTCGGCGGCGGCTACTGATTTCGTCACGGGCATCTCCGGTCGGGAGAAGGAACGTCAGGCCGCGAAACTGGTTCCCGGCGGGCAGTCCGTCCTAAATAGGGGCTCCGTTCCGGGATAAAAGCCTTGCCCCGCTATGATATTGATGCCGTCAGACTATGGGGCGGGCTGTCCTGACACGGTGAGCCGGCGCCGCGCATGCCAGCTCCTCGCCATTTTACTTTGGATCAACAACGGTTTGCGCTACATATAGACGAAGTAACCGGGTTACATGGACGAGCCGGTCCAACGGGCGAAGCCGCGAGGGCCGTGCGCCCTAAAAGGAAGCAAATATGAGCATCGAGCAATTCATCGCCAACGAAGTGAAGTCGAACGACGTCGTGCTGTTCATGAAGGGTACGCCGCAGTTTCCGCAGTGCGGTTTTTCCGGCCAAGTGGTGCAGATCCTCGACCATGTCGGCGTTGGCTACAAGGGCCTGAACGTCCTGGAATCCGCCGAGCTGCGCAACGGCATCAAGGAATATTCCAACTGGCCGACCATTCCGCAACTCTACGTCAAGGGCGAGTTCATCGGCGGCTGCGACATTGTCCGCGAGATGTTCCAGGCCGGTGAATTGCAGAAGATGTTCGCCGACAAGGGTGTCACCCTCAACGCGGCAGCCTCGGCCTGAGCATATCAGCGCGCCAGGTCGGCCAGGCGCGGCTCGAGATCATCGTTGCCGACATCACCACGCTGCGCGTTGACGCCATCGTCAACGCGGCGAATTCGTCGCTCCTCGGCGGGGGCGGCGTCGATGGCGCGATTCATCGCGCGGCGGGGCCGGATCTCCTCGCCGAATGCCGCATGCTCCACGGCTGCGAGACCGGCGACGCCAAGATCACCAGGGGCTATCGGCTTCCGGCCGGACACGTGATCCACACGGTCGGACCGGTATGGAACGGCGGCACGCTCGGAGAGGACGACCTGCTTGCCTCCTGCTATCGCCGCTCGATCGCACTTTGCCAGCAGCACGGCCTCGCATCCGTCGCCTTTCCAGCGATTTCTACCGGTATCTACCGGTTCCCTGCCGATCGCGCCGCCGGTATCGCGGTCGGCAACGTCGTCGATGCGCTGGCGGCAGCGCCGCTGGTGACAAAGGTCATCTTCTGCTGCTTCTCCCCTGACAGCGGCCGGCTGCATGAAGCGGCAATGGCCGACTTTGGCAGCCCTTGTCCCTGATGGTGCCTCGGCTACACTCTGCCGTGAATTCCGGGGAGAGGGGTCCAATGAATTCACGCCAAATCCTGCGCGCGCTCGCCTGTGGTGCGCTGTTGCTGGCTGCATCGCCGGCCCGCGCCGAGGGCACGTTCGACATTCCCGCCGGCGCGCATTTCAATCAGGAAAAGCTCGCGAAGATCACCGACTTCTTCAAGAACGAGGTGACGACCGGCAAGATCTCGGGCGCCAACGTGCTGATCCAGCAGCACGGCAAGGTGGTCTATCACGAAACCTTCGGCGTCCAGGATGTCGTCTCCAAGGCGCCGATCACAGACAAGACGATCTTCCGCCTGTCGTCGCTGACCAAGGCGATCACGTCAGTCGTGGCGATGCAATTGATCCAGGACGGCAAGATCAAGCTCGACGATCCCGTCTCGAAATACATTCCCTCATTTGCCAATGTGAAAGTGGGCGTGGAGAAGAAGGCCGAGGACGGCACCAAGACACTCGAGCTGGAGCCGCTGGCCCGGCCGATCACGGTGCTCGACTTGTTGCGCCATACCTCCGGCATCACCTACGGCTTCTACGGCGACAGCCTGGTGCGCAAGGCCTACAAGGATGCCAACATCTACGCGGGCGAATTCGACCTCGCCGAGTTCGCCGAGCGGATCGCCAGGCTGCCGTTGCATAACCAGCCGGGCGCGCTCTGGCAGTACGGCCATTCCACCGACATTCTGGCGCGGATCATGGAGATTGTGTCCGGAAAATCGTTGCTCGAGATCGAGCGGGAAAAGCTGCTCGATCCGCTCGGCATGACCGACACCAACTTCTTCGTGACAGAACCTGAGCGGCAGCAGCGGCTCGCCCAGCCGCTGCCGAACGACAGCAATTTCAGGGTCGGCCGCGAATACCGCACCGAGGTCCGCCAGAAGTGGGAATCCGCCAGCGGCGGCATGGTCTCGACCATGTCGGATTTTTCGAAATTTTCGCAGATGCTGCTCAACGGCGGGACTTACGAGGGCAGGACCTATCTCAGCCCGAAGACGTTCGAGCTGATGGCATCGGACCATGCCGGCAAGGACTCCGGTGTCGCGCGCGACTACTTCTATTTTCCCGGTGACGGTTTTGGCATGGGACTTGGGCTTGCCGTGCGCACCGATCCCGGCAACGCCAAGCCGCCACCGCCGGGCTCGCTCGGCGAGCTGAAATGGGATGGCGCCAGCGGCTGCTACATGGTGATCGACCGCAAACAGGACATGTTCTTCGTGGTGCTGGAACAGACGCCGTCGGAACGCCAGCGCGTCCAGCGGACGCTGAAGCAGTTGGTCTATGAAGCATTGGAGAACTGACCGGCGAGTGGCGCGCCGCCTCGTCGCGGCGGCGGTGGCCATCTTCCTGGCCGCCGGCTGGCTGCACGAGGTGAGATCTGAGCCGAAGGCGCCGAACGCGCCAACGTTCTCACGGGCAGCCCTCGAGCGGATGGCGGAATACGTTCGCAGCGAAGTCGATGCCGGCAAGATCCCCGGTGCAGTCCTGCTGATCCAGCAGCACGGCAAGCTGGTCGATCTTGAATGCTTCGGCGTGCGGGACCCGGCGACCAAGCAGCCAATGACCGCGAACACGATCTTCCAGATCTATTCGATGTCGAAGGCGGTCACCTCGGTCGCGGCGATGATGCTGGTCGACGATGGCAAGCTGTCGCTCGATGATCCCGTTTCAAAATACATTCACGCCTTTGCGTACGCAAAGGTCGGCGTCGATCTTTCCGACGAAGCCGGAAAATATCCGCTCAAGCTGGAGCCCCTGAAGCGCCCGATCACGATCCGGGATCTGCTGCGACACACTTCTGGGATCTCCTACGGCTTCTTTGGCGAAACCCAGGTGCAGAAGCTCTATGCCGATCCCAAGCTCTACGCCGGCGATTACGACAATGCCGAATTCGCCGACCGGATCGCGTCGCTGCCGCTCGCCGATCAGCCGGGCGTGCGTTGGAATTACAGCCATTCGACCGACGTGCTCGGCCGCGTCATCGAGGTGGTCTCGGGGCAGACACTGTTTCAATTCGAGAAGCAGCGACTGTTCGATCCGCTCGGCATGTCCGAGACCGAATATTTTGTTGTAGACAAGGCGAAGTGGCCGCGCATCGCCCAGGCATTTCCGGTCGATCGGTTTCGCGTAGCCGGCATCAAGGATCCGACAGAAGTCAGGCGTTGGGAATCCGGCGGCGCTGGACTGGTCTCGACGGCCGGGGACTATGCCCGCTTCCTTCAAATGCTGCTGAACGGCGGCAAACTTGACGGCAAGCGGTATCTCAAGCCCGAGACGGTCGCGATGATGACGTCGGATCAGATCGGGCCGGAAACCGGTATCATTCACGATCCCTTCTATTTCCCCGGCCCGACCAGCGGCTTTGGCCTTGGCTTTGCCGTTCGTACCTCGCCGCCGCCAGGTACGACGTGGCCGCTCGGCGAATACCGCTGGGACGGGGCGGGCGGCAGCTTCTATTTCGTCGATCCCACGGACGATCTGCTCGTGGTCTTCATGGTGCAGGCGCCGACGCAGGGCGGGCGAATTCAGTTGACGCTGAAGACGATGATGTTCGAGGCGCTCGGCAAGGGTCTGCGTACGGATTGACTATACGACTGCGTTTCTCGCGATGGTTTCGCGATAAAATGCCGCGCTCAGTTTCGGCGTGCGGCGCTTGGTCTCGAAGTCGACGTGATAGATGCCGAAGCGCTGCTCATAGCCATCGGACCATTCGAAATTGTCCATCAGGCTCCACAGGAAATAGCCTGCTACCGGCACGCCCTCGGATGTCGCGCGCTGCAACTGGGTCAGGTAGTTGCGCAGATACATGATGCGGTCGACGTCGTAGACGGTGCCGTCCGCGGCCGGCTGGTCGCTTGAGGACGTTCCATTCTCGGTGATGTAGATCGACTTCACGTTCCAAAGCCTGGCGACGTGGCGCGGTACCCAGTAGATCGCCTCGGGGCCGGGCCGCAGCCAGTTCGCCTTCATGTGCGGAAACGAGGCGGGGAAGGGCGCCAGCGTGAAGCCGCGGTCGTTGTCCGCGGCGATGACGTAATGGTCGGGCGTATAGACGTTAAGCCCGATGAAATCGACCGGGGAGGAGATGATGCGCAGGTCCTCGGCGGTGAATTTTGGCGCGTCGCCGCCGGCCTGCGCCAGATAGGCGTCGGGATATTTTCCCTCCATCATCACGGTGAGATAGCCGCCGTTGAGCTCGCGGGTCGCGATCTCGGCGGCGCGGATGTTGGCGGATGTCTCGATCGCCGGGATGCAGCTCACGGCATTCTCGGCCGGGCCGACTTTGGCGCCGGTGCGCCCCAGCGCGCGGATCGCCTGAACCGCAAGCCCGTGGCCGAGCGCGACGTGATGGCGGACCTGGTTCAATCCGGATTGCGGCAGCTTGAGGCCGGGCGCATCGGCGCCGAGCCCATGGCCGAGATGAACCAGCCTGGAGCATTCGTTGATCGTGAAGAAATATTTCACGCGATCGCCGAGATGCTGCGCGACATGGGCGGCGTAGTCCGCAAAAGCCTTCGGCGTGTCGCGCGTGGTCCAGCCGCCGAAGCGATCCTGCAGCGCCTGTGGCAGGTCCCAGTGGTAGAGCGTCGCAAACGTTTCGATGCCGTTCGCCAGCAGTTCGTCGATCAGGCGGTGATAGAAATCGAGCCCCTTCGGATTGGGCGAGCCGATTCCATCAGGAAAGACGCGCGGCCATGCAATGGAGAATCGATAGGCCTTGGCGCCCAGCTCCTTCATCAGGCGGATGTCTTCCTTGTAGAGATGATAATGGTCGGTCGCGGTGTCGCCATTGCTGTTGTCGGCGATGGTGCCGGGCGTGTGGGAAAACCGGTCCCAGATCGATGGCCCGCGGCCGTCCTCGCTGACGGCGCCCTCGATCTGATAGGAGGAAGTGGCCGTCCCCCACAGAAAGCCGTTCGGAAAACCGGGAGGGGTGGCGACGCGATTTCCGCTGTTCGCATCGGCTTGCGCCAGTCCGGGCCCGGCTGACAGCGTCGACATTCCCAGCGCCGACCAGCCTGCGATCCTGCCAAATTGGCGCCTGGAGAATCTCTTGAATTGCATCATTTCACTCGCAGCGCGGGTCAATCTTGCGCAAAACAAGGCAGCGTCAATGTTTTGCGTTCAAGGCAATCCAGTATCACTTCTTCGGTGATCCGGCGCAATTGTGCCTGCTGATCGCATCGGCGGGTCGACAGGGCTGGTTGGCACGGCTAAATAGGCCGATCTACTGATCGCTTCGGGAGCAGGACCAATCGGCATTCGCACGCCGCTGGCGCTTTTATTTCTATCGCTGGGCACCGTTGTTGCCGTGTGGTGGTGGCTTGCCACGCCGGTGGCGCTGACGCGCGCGCCGATCGACGATGCGGCGAAGCTGGAATGCGTTTCCTACGCGCCGTTCCGCGACGAGCAGACGCCGCATGATCCGACGCTCATCGTCAGCCCCGAGCAGATCGCGGAGGACCTCGCCGGGCTAGCCAAGGTCTCCAAATGCATCCGCACCTATTCGATCGACAATGGACTCGACAAGGTGCCGGAGCTCGCATCGCATGTCGGATTGAAGGTCCTGCTCGGCGTGTGGCTCGGGCGTGATCGCGCGAAGAACGCCCACCTCTGCGACGTCGCCGTCTCGCTGATCAAGGATCATCCCGGCACGGTGGCGGCGCTGATCGTCGGCAGCGAGGTGCTGCTGCGCGGCGACATGACGGTAGGCGATTTGCGCCAGACGATTCAGTCGGTCAGGCCGCGCGTGAATGTGCCGGTGACCTATGCCGATGTCTGGGAGTTCTGGCTGCGCTACCGCGAAGTCGGCGCCGATGTCGATTTCGTCACCGCGCATTTCCTTCCCTACTGGGAGGACATCCCGCCGCGCGCCGAGCAGGCGGCCGCGCATGTCGATGAGATCAGGAAGCAGGTGGTGGCGGCGTTTCCCGGCAAGGAGATCCTGATCGGCGAAACCGGCTGGCCGAGCCATGGCCGGATGCGCGACGGCGCGCTGGCTTCACGCGTCAATCAGGCGCGTTTCATTTCCGAAATTCTCGATCGGGCAAGGCGCGAGAAGTTTCGCGTCAATCTGTTCGAGGCCTATGACGAGCCGTGGAAGCGCCGCTGGGAAGGCTCGGTCGGCGGCTATTGGGGATTGTTCGACGGCGCCGAGCGCAAGCTGAAATATCCGGCTGGCGTCGCCATCAGCAATTACCCGCTCTGGACGCTGCAGATGGCGGGCGGGCTCTTGCTGTCGATCTGTGTCTTCGCCGTCGCCATGTTCGCGCCGAAGCGCGGCACGTCGTCGTTGGCGTCGTGGGTCGCGGTCGCCGTATCCGCGACATCGGGCGGGATATTGCTGGGCATCAGCCTCGACAAGATGTTGCATGAAAGCTACGGGCTCGGCGGCTGGCTGGTCCATGGCTTCATGCTGATGGCCGCCGTGACGGCGCCGCTGCTTTCGACCTACGTGCTGATGTCGGGGAGATCGCTGCCGGCGTTTGTCGAAGTGCTAGGCCCGCCCAAGGGCCTGACGCCGCGGTTCACGACCAACATGCTGGGCATCACGCTGATCGCGACGACGCTCATTGCCGGCCAGAGCGCGCTCAGCCTGATCTTCGACGCGCGCTGGCGCGATTTCCCGTTCGCCGCCTTGACCATGGCCGCGGTGCCGTTCTGGACGCTGGCCTTCCTCAACGGTTCGAAGTCCGGCGAGCGGCCGCTCTCGGAAGCCGTGTTTGCCGGGCTGTTCGCGCTGTCGGCGGTCTATGTCGTCCTCAACGAGGGCTTTGAGAACTGGCAGGCAATATGGACCGGCGCGGCCTATCTGCTGCTCGCCAGCGCGCTATGGCGGGCGCGCACGCCGGCCACGGCCTGAATTCGGGCCGGCTCACGCGCCGCGCACGATCTCGCGGACGAGGCCGACCGTTTCCTCGATCATGTCAGCGCTGACGTCGAGATAGGTGCAGGCGCGAATGCGGCCGTCCATCATGGCGAGCAGCACGCCGCGCTTGCGCAGGGCCTCGACCATCTTGTCGCCGGGAACGCCGGCGCCGTCGGGCTTGAAGAACACCAGATTGGTCTCGGGCTCCTGCACCTCGATGCCGTTGATTTGCGACAGGCCGCGCGCCAGCGCCCGCGCATTGGCGTGATCGTCGGCGAGGCGGTCGACATGATGGTCGAGCGCGTAGACGCAGGCCGCGGCGGCGATGCCGGCCTGCCGCATCGATCCGCCGAGCCGCTGCTTCCAGCGCCAGACGTCGTCGATGAAGGCGCGGCTACCCGCGATCGCGCCGCCGATCGGCGCGCCGAGGCCTTTCGAAAAATCGATCCAGGCCGAGTCCCATCCCGCGGCCATGTCGCGCGCCGATATCCCGGTCGCGACGCAGGCATTCAGCAGCCGCGCGCCGTCCATGTGGGTGATGAGCCCGTTCGCCCTGGCGATCTCGACGACCTCGTCCAGCGCGGCCTTCTTCCAGATCGTGCCGCCGCCGATATTGGCGGTCTGCTCGACGCTGACGAGGGTCTGCGGCGGCTGGTAGCGGGAGCGTGGGTGCAGGGCGGCGCGAAATGTTTCCGGCGTGAACTGCCCGTCATCGCCCGGCAGCTGCGTAACCTGGAAGCCGCCGAGCGCCGCATGGGCGCCGCCCTCGCGCGCGATGATATGCGCGGTGGCATGGGCGAGAAGCTCATCGCCCGGCCGGCAATGGGCGAGCGTCGCCGCGACGTTGCACATGGTGCCCGAGGGCATGAACACGGCGGCTTCCT
>NZ_DAINNI010000048.1:0-10220 GCF_036735945.1 Bradyrhizobium sp.
ATTTCTCGCCGTCGAATTCCTTCACTTCCTTGCCTTCGGCGATCAGCGTGCCGACACCGGTCTTGGTGTAGAAGGCCGGAATACCCGCGCCGCCGGCGCGGATGCGCTCAGCCAGCGTTCCCTGCGGGTTGAATTCGAGTTCCAGCTCGCCGGCGAGGTATTGCTGCGCGAACAGCTTGTTCTCGCCGACATAGGACGAGATCATCTTCCTGATCTGCCTGGTTTCCAGCAGGCGGCTGAGGCCGATGCCGTCGACGCCCGCATTATTGGAAACGACGGTCAGATTCTTGACGCCGGAATCGCGGATCGCGTCCGACAGGGTTTCGGCGATACCGCACAGACCGAAGCCGCCGGACATGATCATCATGCCGTCCTTGAGAACGCCATCGAGTGCCGCTTTGGCGTCGGGATAAACCTTGTTCATGGAGTAAGACCTGATGGAGGGAGCGGCTGAAAGCCGACATTATGGGATTATTAGGCGAATCTTCCGCGGTGCGTCAATGCGCTCAACCGCCGATGACACCCTTCAGACCCGCGTATATGGAGCCGGCCGCGGTCCCAACCACCCCGAGCAGCGGGCCCAACGTCGTGATAAGGTCCTGGATGGTCCGCGCGCGGCGGCGGAGATGCTCCTCGCCGACGTGCTGACCGAGCAGGCCGGCCACCTTGTAGGCCACCGGATTGGGCTTGCCGCCGCCTCGCGTCATCGTCTTTGGCAAGATCTCGAAGATCAGCGATCCCAGAATGTTCCCCGTGACGAATGACAGCGCAATGCTCAGCGAATATTCAATTACCTCCCGCCATTCGACCCATGTCCGGGGCACGATCGGAACATGATCGTTGAATCCGGTGACGGTCAGCATGCACGTCACCGCGATTGCCGCGGTCAGGACCCCGACCAGTATGGCGCCGCGGAAGCCGACCTTGTGGCGCGCACGGATAAGCAGTCCGAACGGCAGCGGGATTATCACCGAGGCGAGGCGGAGATAGAGCGGGCTCACATTCAATGTGATGGTGACAAAGATGTGCGCGACGACCAGCAGGATGACAGGAACGAAAATATAGGCCAGGGCGTGAACGATATAGAAATGGCCCGGCGAGCGAATCCGTTCGATCCGCGCGCGGATGCGGCCGAGTTCACGCTGCAACCCCTCCAGTTCGAGGACGATCTCCTGGATCTCGGCAATCACGGGACGCACGATCCGCAGGTCGCGCGAGCAATGCTTGCAGACGACCGCCTCATCCTTGATCGTTTCGGCGCAGAACGGGCATTCCATCAGGCAGATCGTTTTCTGTTTCGCCGGAGCGCTTCCAGTTCGGCGCGCGCCTGGCCCACTTCCAGCCGCAGCGCGTCGCGCTTGCGCGCCAGTTCGTCACGCTCCGCAAGCAGCTTTTCCGGCACGGCAATTTCCCGCGAGCAGGAGCCGCAGACACGCGCCGCCGGCGGGTTCTCCCGCGCGCAATATGGGCAGGTCGTACTCAGGGCGCGACCTTGAGGACGAAACTCGTGCTCCCGATGCGGCCGTCGCTGTCCTTGACGTCGACCCGCACCATGTGCTCGCCGGGCGGCAGTTCGACCTCGGGTATGTCGATTCCGGTCGGCTTGAAAAAGGCTTTTATCCGCTGCGTGAGATCGACGTTCGGGGTGCGGAGATAGATGACCTTGACGGAGTCGGGATCGATCTTGGCTCCGCCATAGGGTTCGAACTTCAACTGGAAGTGCATCGGAGATCGAATCTCTCCCGGGCTGGCCACAACGTCGACCTTGGGTCCGCGCGTGATCCCCCGCCGCTCGGTTGCCACGGCGCCTTTCGGCGGCGGCAAGGCTGCTTCTTCGGGGGTGATCAGAACCGGCCCGGCGTTGGCCGAAAGCGATCCGGTGATGACTACAACACTCGCCAGCAGCAACCCCGGTTTCCAACTTCGCACGATTGTTCTTCCTCTGCTATTCCCTGCCTACTATCGCACACCGCCATCGCCGATGATGGTGTACGGCGCCCAGAACAACGGATGGGCATAGGCGAATTCGGTCTTGCCGTCGGCGCCGGCATAGCCGGGGCCGTCGATCAGCGCCATCATCGCCTGCCGCAACGCTTCGCCGCGCGTCAATTTCGGGTCCTGCGCCTGCCGTCTGAACAGGTCGGTCACCAGTTCGCGCGCCGACTGCGAGTGCACCGACCAGTTGGTCACCAGTAGCGCACGGGTGCCGGCGTAAAAGAAGGCGCGGCCGAGGCCCGAGGCGGCCTCGGCGCCTGCGCCCGTTCCGGTACCGGTGTTGCAGGCCGACAGCACCACCCAGTCGGCATCGAGCTTGAGCCCGAGAATTTCCTCCATGGTGAGCAGCCCGTCGCCATCGCCGCCGGTCACGGCGGGTGAGGACAACGCCAGCGCCGGCTGCGACAGGCCGTTCAGTTCGCCCGGCACCAGGCCGTGGGTCGCGAACGCCAGCACCTTGAACCCGGACAGGTTCATCGTCTTGACCGCCTGCTCGCTCGCCTGCTTGCCGAGATTCAGAACCTTCGACGGATCGGCCTGCAACGCCAGCGCGATCGACTTCAATTCCTCCGACGTGTCCGGAAGCCGCGGTAACATCGCGAGTTCGGCGCTGTCGACGCCGTCGAGCTTGACGCTGTTGCGCCGCTTCAACGGAACCCCGCGCGTGGTATTGCCGCCGGCGTCGGCAACCCTGACCTGTTCGCCCGCGCTGGCCTCGGCTTCCTGTTCCTTGCTGAAATAGGGATCGCCGAATGCGATCAATTCGCCGCGCCCCGCCTTGCCGGGCGGCAATTGCCGCAGGGTGCGCAGCGCGGCCGCCGAAGGCACGGTGGTGACCGCGTGGGTCCGCGCCAGCCACGGCACGTTCCTGTAGCTCGCGAACAGCGGATCGTCGTCGCTGCGAGCCTCGGACGGCGCCGTCGGCAACAGCGACAACGGCAGCAGGCCGAGCGCGCCGTTGGTCACCATGATCAGGTTCTTCGCCGGCCGCCAGCCGCTCTCCACCGGCTGCAGCAGCAGTGAGTAGAGTTCATGGGCGAGCTTGAGATCGAACGGCGGAATGTCCGAAATCATCGCCGCCTGCGGCTCGAGCGCCTCGCGCAGCTTGCGCACCTTGCTCTCGATGTCGCCGCTGCTCGCCTTGATCGCGGCGAACGCGACCAGACCGTCCTTCGGCACGGCCCAGACGAAGCTGTTGTTCTGTCCGAAATAGAACGACAGCATCGCCTCGCCTTCGACCAGCGTCGCCTTGATCTGCTCGACCGACGGCGGCTTCGGCGAGACGAGATCGGCATAGGCCGGGAAGCGCTGGCTGATCTCCTGGCGCGCCTTGATGCGACCGGCGCGCAGCGCGTTGATCGAGGCGTTGATCGCCTGCACGCCCTTCTCGTCCCGTTCCGCCGATGACAGCGACAGCACGTTGTTCAGCGTGCCGAGTTGCGCATTGATCTGCTTGCCGAGGTCCTGCTCCTTGCGCACCAGCACGGCCAGCGCCGGATCGCTGGCCGCGGCGCGCGCGCTCGAGGCTGCGAGCGCCTGCTGCACGGAGTGACCGCGAACGGCGTCGGCCAGGCTGAAGGTCTCGGCGCCGATGTCTCCAGAAGCGTTCTTCTCGCGCGCCAGCATGACGAGGTAGGCCTCAACGGTATTCTGCAGGCGCAGGTTACGCGCAGCGACGGCGGTCGTATCGTCATCCGCGTTCTCGCGGGAGTATGCCATCAGCATCGGAATCGCGGTGCGGAATTCGCGAGCCGCTTCCGCGTCGCGTCCGGCGCGCATCAGACCGACTGCCAGAATGCCGCGTGCCAAGGCTGTATCGGAATGATTTTCTCCGACCCGGGAAACCTGCTTCTTCACAAGCTGCTCGGCGGCGGCAATGCCGGCCTCGACCTGCCCGGAGTTGTAGAGCGAGGTGATGCGTCCGCCACCGAGTTCGAAACTTTGCCGGCGCGCCGGCTCCCAGTTGGCGGTTGCCTTGTCGAGCTGCGCGAATACGGCAATCGCTTCCCGCCCCTTGCGCTGCAGGCTCAGGATATTGCCGAGCATCGAAAGCTGCTGCGCGCGCGAGAGCGAATCCTCGGCAATGCCCACGGTCTGGATGATCTCGAGGGAAACCCGAACCAGTTGCTCCGCTTCGGCGTAACGGCCCTGCTCGACGAGAATGTCGGCGAGGCCGCTGATAAAGCGCGGCGTGGTCGGATTGTACTTGCCCTGATTCTTCAACTGCGAGAGCAGGGCCCGGCGCGCATCGACCTCGGCTTCCTGCAGCCGGCCTTGCCGCGCTTTCACCCTGGCCTGGCTCACGATGGTAGAATCGACGACGAGCAGCAGGCTGGATTCGGACGGCGGACTCTCGGAGCCCATTAGCGGCTTGATCGCCGCTCGTTTGCGCATTTCCCCGAGTCTGTACGAAGTCTCGGCGTCGCGATACTGTCCCCGCGCTTCAAAAATCATGGCGCGGCCGATTTCGGCTTCGGCCTCCCAGTTCTGGCCGTAAGTATTGTAGGCCGCCCGCATCAAGGGATGGCCGCTGGTCCGCCCTTCCTGAATCAACGGCTGGCTGCGGCGCAGATAGGCTTCAGCCTGCCCGATATCGCCCATCTGGATCAGAAAGCCGGCGATCGCGCGGTTGGCACCGGTCAGGAATCCCCTCGCCCCCCTCTGGTTGGATGTCTCGCGTATCAGTCGCTGATACACTTCAACGGCCTTCTTTGGATCGCCGGCCGCGGCGTGCTGCTGGGCAGCAAGGTTGATAAACCTTCCCATCAGGAGGGCGGAAACCGTCCCGCGTCCGACTTCCGCGGCCTTGTAGGCGTCGGCGACGGAATCGGCGAGCCGGCCGAGCTGGGCGCGGGCATTGCCGCGATCGAAATAGAATTGCGCAAGGGCTTCGCCGGTTTCCTTGCCCGGCTGGGCATCGGCCTTCGCCTTCAGCTTTTCGATCGTCTTGAGGTCGGGCTTCTCGCTGTCCAGGATCGCGGTGATGTCGGTGATCGTTCGCGGCGGCGCGACAAAGCCGGCCGGCTGCGCGCCATCCGGCACCACCTTGGGCGCGGCCTCGGCAGGAATGGCAACAGCGACATTGGCGCGGCCGTTGGCCTTGTCCAGCGCAGCCTTGACGCAGGCGCGCACGGCTGGCGTGGCCTTGGCGCGGCAGGCTTCGAAAGATCCCATGCCGCCGGAGGCGCGCACGCACGCCTGAACCATCGGGCGGCCGACGCTCATCCGGCAACTTTCCACCGCCGCCTCGACGCCTAGCGCCTGCGCGGCCGGGGCCGTTACTGCAAGGATAGCTGCCGAAATGACGCATCTTGAAGTAGTGCCGGGATATCTGCGATAGTTTGTGGGCTGGAAGAGAAATGAAAGGGCGCGATAATCCAAGACCATCGATGACCCCTTTAAATAAATTTAATACCGTGCAATGGGGAAATACTAGCAAGTTTCTCCCGGGCCGCCACGAGATTCTCGGCCTTTCGGAACCCTTGGCCGCATCGGGATGGTATGGTCTTAGGGCAGGCCGTTCGGGTCGTGCTCTCCTGGCGGAGCCGGCTGGGGAAAGCCTTGAAAGCGCCAAGAAAACGCTTCAAGTTGTGTGAACTGGCACGGGCTAACCTTTGCGTCCCCTGCCCTAATCAAGATAGACCCCTGTGGCGTTCACCCGACTTCGGTTTAACCAGATCCGGATATGTCATTGACGATGGGCCAAGGAATGAAGCGCCTCGGGATGCCGATTGCGGCGCTGTTCGGCGTGGCCGTGCTTACCCTGATCGGAACCTCCTGGTTCCTCAACCGCGATGCACTCCGGCAGGCGGTCGAGGCACAGATCCGCGCCGTCACCGGGCTCGATCTGGTCGTGTCAGGCGCGATCGACGTCTCGGTGTTTCCGGGCAGCTACGTCTCGTTCCACAATGTCGGGCTGAAAGGCGGCGGCACCACCGATCCCGCGCTGCGGGTCGACGTGCTGACCGCCAACCTGCGCCTGCTGCCGTTGCTGCTGCGCCGCTTCGAGATCGCCGACGTCATGATGCTGCGACCGCATATCCGCGTCGTCAGGGAAGCCGGCGGGGAGAGCAACTGGACCCCGTTCGTCGAGCGCATCGCACGCACGATGAAGCCCGGCGCGGAAAACCAGGTGTCGTTTTCCGAAATCCGGATTCAGGACGGCGTGCTGAAATACGAGGACGCCGCCAACAACGTGACGGAACAGCTCGGCGACATCGACCTCTCGCTGGCCTGGCCCTCGATCTCGCGCTCCTTCGCCGCAACCGGACAGTTCGACTTCCGCGGCGAGCGCGTCGACGGCTCGATCTCCGCCAGCGATTTCGTCGCGATGCTTTCGGGCGACCGCTCGGGCCTGAAGGCGCGGCTGGTCAGCGCGCCGCTGAAACTCGCCTTTGACGGCTCGGTCGCCAACCGCACCAGCCTGATGATGGAAGGCACTGTTACCGTCGACAGCGTGTCGCTGCGCAACGCGCTGCGCTGGATGGGCCAGCAGGTGCCGGGCAGCGGCGGCTTCGGCCGCTTTGCGCTGAAGGCCCGCGCCAATGTGGTCGGCGCCTCGGTTGCGCTGACCAACGTGAATGTCGAGCTCGACGGCAATGTCGCCGAGGGCGTGATGACGGTCGCCAATAACGGCCGTCAGACGCTGCAGGCGACGCTGGCCGCCGGCAATCTGGATTTCACGCCCTACATCTCGACCGTGCGCCTGTTGGCGAGCGGCGCGCGTGACTGGAACCGGCAATTGTTCGACCTGTCGTCGCTTTCCGCCACCGATCTCGACATGCGCCTGTCGGCGGCGCGGGTGACGGTCGGTCCCACCAAGCTCGGCCGCACCGCATTCGGGGCCAATTTGCGCAATGGTGCGCTGGCGCTTTCGATCGGCGAAGCGCAGATGTATGGCGGCATCGCCAAGGGTTCGCTCGCCATCGCGCGCTCGGACACGGTGGCCGACGTCAAGGCGCAGCTCCAGTTTGCCGATGTCGACCTGCAGACCTGCGCCGGCGAATTGTTCGGGATCACCAGGCTGTCCGGCCGCGGCAATCTCGGCCTGTCGCTGGTGGCGTCGGGCACCAGCCCGTTCGGCCTCGCCTCCTCGCTCGACGGCACCGCGACCCTGACCGGCCATGACGGCGCGATCGCGGGCTTCAATGTCGAGCAACTGCTGAAGCGGCTGGAGCGGCGTCCGCTGTCCGGCGGCGGCAATCTGCGCAGCGGTTCGACGCCCTACGACAATCTCAACGTCTCGGTGCGATTCAACGACGGCATCGCGACCGTCGAGGACCTGCGCGTCGACGGACCGACGACGCGCCTGACCTTGACCGGCACGGCCTCGGTGCCCGCGCGCGAATATGACCTCAAGGGCGTCGCCAGCCTGACCCAGGCTGCGGGAGGCGGCCGCGACAAGGGTTTTGAACTGCCCTTCGTGATCCAGGGCCCGTGGGACGATCCGCTGGTATTTCCCGATCCGGAAAGCCTGATCCGCCGCTCGCCGGGCGCTGCGCCCCTGCTCGATGCGGTGAAGGACCGCAAGACCCGCGATGCCGTGCGCTCGGTGATCGAGCGCTTCACCGGTGGCGGCCAGAAGCCGGCGGCGCCGGAGACAGCCGACGGCGCGAAGTCGAATTGATCGCATAGCCTGCCGTCGGCGCCCAACTAAGGAACGTCATTGCTCCGGCTACCACCGGCACCATACGGCTTGTTGAGAAAGTAGCTGCGGTTGCCCAGCGCCGCTTCGGCATACTGATCGATCGCGACGATGATCGCCTGGACATGCGCGTGGCACCAGCCTTCCCGCGCCGCCATGATGCGGACTTCCGCCAGCGCCCTTATCCATGGCGGGTTATCCGCGTCGTGGTCGTACCATCTGATCGATCCGGACATGGCTGGCCCCTGTCGATGAAGTCTTTCAACTCGGCTCGCATGCGCGCGAGCAGGAGCTGCGCCCGCACATTGTCCAGTCCGGCGTGATCGAGCTGGCGCATGAGCCTGTCCAACTCGGCGATCCGCAGGCGCAGTCCCTGAATTGGATCATCGCACACGGCAGTCGAGCGCCCGGGTCGAGGACTTCCTGCTGCCCGCACGCGCACGAACATCCAGTTTCAGCCGCTCGTCGACATTGAGCAGCCGCTCCTCGCCGCCGAGCCGGTTCCGCTCGCCGATCAGGCCGAGCATGGCCCCGCGCATCGCCATCAGGTGGGTGGCGGCTTCCGAACAGTCCTCATCCCGATTGACCCGTTTGCGGATATTATCCTCCGCGATCAACATATCTGCACGTAATGCTCTGATTTTATTACGTATTTTATTAAGCCTGTTGTCCATGGGCCACCTCGCTGCGGTTGCAGCCTATAAGAACAAATAAAGAACAAATTTCAAGTTAAGAGTCCGCGTCTCGTTAAAAAATCTCCGATCAGGATTTCTGGAGTTTCTCGATGCCCCGCCTCCCCGACCAGGTGGACGCCCCGATGACGCCCCGCCAGCGGGCAACACTTCGAACGCTCAGCGCCGAGGCCTACCAGCCCATACTGTTCGAGAAGAACCTGACGGCACAGGAGGCCGAGCGGCGCATTGCGGCGCTGAAGGCCGAGATCGAGCTGGCGAATTCGTTTTGAAGATCCCGCTACGCACGCGTCGTGGATTGAGGATGGTTGCGAGCGACAGCTTTGCTGAATTCCTGCGCGAGCAACTTCACCCGCAAGGTCCGCCCCGCCAGAGCTTTCGCCGGACAATCGCTTCGCCCGCAATGACGCCACAAACGGCGCCTCCCCTACTGAAGTCTGGGATTTGCCGTCTGGATATAGCAGCATGGTTGCGCTATCATTATCCAACCGGTTAAAAAGCCCGGCGTTTTCAGGGAGACAAACGTGATATCCAAGAGACTAAAGTCATTTTCGCTCGCCGTGGCTGCCGTCGGGCTGTTTTACGCCACCGCACCTGCGCTCGCGCAGCAGAAGACCATCACCGTCTGGTTCGGCAAGGGCTTCTACAAGTCCGAGGACGACGCCCTGCTCGAGGCGATCAAGAAGTTCGAGGCCAAGACCGGCATCAAGGTCGAACTGTCGCAATACGCCATCCAGGACATGATTCCGAAGACGGTGGCGGCGCTGGATTCCGGTACCGTGCCCGACGTCGCCTATTCCGACAGCTACGACGTGCAGGCGCAGGGCAAGTGGGCCTTCGAAGGCAAGCTGGAAGATCTTTCCGACATCATGACGCCGATGAAGTCGGCGTTCGCGCCGAACACACTGGAGACCGTCAACCTCTATAACGACGTCGCCAAGAAGCGCGCCTATTACGGCTTCCCGCTGAAGCAGCAGAGCATGCACGTGCAGATCTGGCAGGACATGCTGGAGCAGGCCGGCTTCAAGCAGAGCGACATCCCGACCAAGTGGGAGGATTACTGGTCGTTCTGGTGCGACAAGGTGCAGCCCGCGATCCGCAAGGCCACCGGTCAGCGCATCTACGCCGTCGGCCAGCCAATGGGCGTGGAATCCACCGACAGCTTCCAGTCGTTCTACACCTTCATGGACGCCCACAACGTCAAGCTGGTCGACGACGAGGGCAAACTGCTGGTCGATGATCCCAAGGTGCGGGAAAACCTGATCAAGGCGCTGAAGGACTACACCGATACCTATATCAAGGGCTGCACGCCGCCCTCCTCCACCACCTGGAAGGACCCGGACAACAATGTCGCCTTCCACAACAAGACGATCGTGATGACGCACAACTTCACGATTTCGATCGCGGCGAAATGGCTCGACGACGCCAACAACCCGGCGCTGACGCCGGAGCAGCGCGCGCTCGGCAAGAAGAACTATGACGAGGTCATCATCACCTCGTCCTTCCCGAACAAGCCGGACGGCACGCCGATCAAGTACCGCTCCGACGTCAAGACCGGACTGATGTTCACGGCGGCCAAGAACAAGGCCGAGGGCAAGGAGTTCATCAAGTTCCTGATGCAGGAAGAAAACCTCCGTCCCTACATCGAGGGCGCGCTCGGCCGCTGGTTCCCGGTGACCACCGCCAGCCAGCAGAGCCCGTTCTGGCAGGCTGACCGGCATCGCAAGGCGGTGTACAATCAGTTCACCGGCGGTACCACGCCGTTCGACTTCACCAAGAACTGGAAGTTCACGATCCTCAACAACGAGAACGTCTGGGCCAAGGCGATGAACCGCGTGGTGAGCGAGAAGGTGCCGGTCGACAAGGCCGTCGACGAACTGATCGCCCGC
>NZ_DAINNI010000048.1:10320-35318 GCF_036735945.1 Bradyrhizobium sp.
CGTGGTGAGCGAGAAGGTGCCGGTCGACAAGGCCGTCGACGAACTGATCGCCCGCCTCAAGCAGGTCGCTGGTTAGACGTTAACGATGCCGGCCGCCGCTGTAGTATGCTATCCGTCGTCCCTGCGAACGCAGGGACCCATACGCTGCGGCGGCCGTTTTGAACGATGCTGGTAAACGGCTTTGCGTAACAAAAACCGCCTGTGGTTATGGGTCCCTGCGTTCGCAGGGACGACGGCGTAGCCGCGGCCGGCATCTCGCTTCAAGAGAAAATCCATGGCAATCACGATTTCGGGCGATCACGCGATCCCAGGCCCGCCCCTGTCGGCCCGGCTGACGCCGCCGCAGGTCTGGGGCATCCTGCTGCTCGCACCCTATCTGCTCGTGTTCCTGGCCTTCGTGGTCTATCCGGTCGGCTATGGCCTGTGGCTGGCGCGGCATCCGGCGAGCTATATCGCGCTCTGGCACGACCCGATCTTCGCGCGCGCCGCGGTCAACACGCTGATCTTCCTCTTGGTCGGCATCAACGTCAAAATGGCGATCGCGCTGTTCCTGTCCGGCTTCTTCGCCCAGCAGCGCACCTGGATCAAATGGCTGTCGGTGCTGTTCATCCTGCCCTGGGCGGTGCCGTCGATCCCGACCATCCTGTCCGTGCGCTTCATGTTCAATCCGGAATGGGGCGTGGTCAACCAGCTGATCTTCAAGTTCACCGGCGAGGACGGCCCGAACTGGCTGAACGATCCGGCGGTGGCGCTTACCATGGCGATCGGCGTGCACATCTGGAAATCGCTGCCGTTCTGGACGCTGATCCTGCTGACCGGGCGGCTTGCGATCTCGCACGATCTCTATGAGGCGGCGGAAGTCGACGGCGCCAGTTGGTCGCAGAAGTTCCGCTTCATCACCTGGCCGTCGATGCAGACGCTCTACATCACCTGCACACTGCTTTCGATGATCTGGACGCTCGGCGATTTCAACAGCGTCTACCTGCTCACCGGCGGCGGCCCCGCCGACCTCACCCACGTGCTGGCTACCCTCGGCATCCGCTATCTCAGGCTCGACCAGCTTTCGCTCGCGATGGCGTCGATCGTCTGCGCGCTGCCCTTCGTGCTGCCGCTGGTCTATTTCATGATGAAACGGTTGTCGCGATGAAGCTGCCCTCACTGAGAGAAATCGGCACCGAGGCCAAGCTGCTTCTGATCGGCATTCCCGTGCTGATCTGGACGCTGGTGCCGATCTACCACATGTTCCTGTTCGCGATCTCGCCGAAGGAGGACGCGTTCTCGGGCAGACTGTGGCCGGCGCATCCGACGCTGAACAATTTCAAGATCGTGTTCTTCCAGGAGCACTATTTCCTGCGCGATTTCTGGATCCAGTTCCTCAATTCGGTGGTGATCGCGCTGAGCGCCGGCGCGCTGACGCTGGTGATCGCGACCGCCGCCGCCTTCTCGATCTCGCGGCTGCGCGTCCCCGGCGGGCGCTGGGTGATGAATCTCGCGCTGTTCACCTATTTCATCCCCGCGGCGTTCCTCGCCGTTCCGATGTACCGCACCATGGGCACTTACGGCCTTCTCAACAATCACTGGTCGCTGATCCTCGCGATGGTGACGATCGCTTCGCCTTACGCGATCTGGGTGTTGAAGCAGGCCTCCGACAAGCTGCCGGTCGAACTCGACGAAGCCGCCACCATGGACGGCGCCACGACGCTGCAGTTGTTCCGCCTGGTCTACGTGCCCCTGATGATGCCCTCGCTGGTCGCGATCGGCACCTACGCGATCCTGCTCGCCTGGAACGAATACCTCTACGCGTTCCTCTTGCTCTCCAAGGACACCGAGATCACGCTTCCCGTCGCGCTCGGCAACTTCCTGGCCGCGGACGACTCGCCGTGGGAGCTGTTGATGACCACCGGCTTCATCTACGCCCTGCCGCCGGCCGCGATCTACTACGCGTTCAAGCGGTATATGGTGGGCGGGCTGACGGCGGGCGCGGTGAAATCTTGAGGCCGTCATTGCGAGGAGCGCAAGCGACGAAGCAATCCATCTCTCGGCAGTGGCGCAATGGATTGCTTCGCTTCGCTCGCAATGACGGAGGCTACAGCGGCGCGGCGCTCTTGGCTTCCGAACTCGACAGTTTCGAGGCGAGCGAGGCGATCACGATCACCACCGCGATCAGCGCGATCACCATGGTGGAGATCGCGTTGATCTCGGGCTTCACGCCGAGCCGCACTTCGGAATAGATCCGGATCGGCAGCGTCGCCGAGCCGGGGCCGGTGGTGAAGCTTGCGATCACGACGTCGTCGAGCGAGAGCGTGAACGCCAGCATCCAGCCGGCAATGATCGCGGGAACGATCAAGGGCAGCGTCACGCGAAGAAAGGCCTGAACCGGATCGCAGCCGAGATCCATCGCGGCTTCCTCGAGGCTGCGGTCGAGCGAGGCGAGGCGCGACTGCACCACGACGGTGACGAAGCACATGGTCAGCGTGGTGTGGGCGATCGTCACCGTCCAGAAGCCGCGCTCGGCATTCAGCGCCACAAACAACAAGAGCAGCGACAGCCCCGAGATCACCTCCGGCATCACCAGCGGCGCATAGAGCATTCCGGAAAACAGCGCCCGTCCGCGGAAGCGTTCGCCGCGCACCAGTGCAACGGCTGCGAGCGTTCCGAGCAGCGTTGCTGAAGTGGCCGAGAGCGCGGCAACCCGCAGGCTCATCCAGGCCGCGTCGAGCATCGCGCGGTCGTTGAAGAATTCACGGTACCAGCGCAGCGACCAGCCGCCCCACACCGTGACCAGCCGCGAATCGTTGAAGGAAAAGATCACGAGGATCACGATCGGCAGGTACAGAAACGCCATCCCGAACGCGAGCGCGGTGATGTTGAAGCGCGACAGCCTGTTGACCTTGCTCGCCATCACGCGCCTCCCGCGAGCGTGCGGCGCTGCAGGCGGTCGTAGAGCAACAGCGGCGGCACCAGCAAAACCAGCAGCGCGACCGCAGCCGCGGCGGCGACCGGCCAGTCCTTGTTGGTGAAGAATTCGAGCCACAATGTCTGGCCGATCATCATCGAGTCGGAGCCCGCCAGCAGGTCGGGGATGACGAACTCGCCGACGATCGGAATGAAGCAGAGTAGCGCACCGGCGCCGACGCCCGGCAAGGACAGTGGAAACGTCACCAGCCAGAACGCCTGTCGCGGCGAAGCGCCGAGATCGCTCGCGGCTTCCAGCAGCGAAGCGTCCATTTTCGACAGCGTCGCATAGAGCGGCAGGATCATGAACGGCAGGTAGGAATAGACGATGCCGATATACATCGCGGTATCGGTCGAGAGCCACACCACCGGCGCCGAAACCAGATGCAGCGCCAGCAGCACCTGATTGAGCAGACCGTCATGCTGCAGGATATTCACCCAGGCGTAGATGCGGATCAGGAACGAAGTCCAGAACGGCACGATGACAAGCATCATCGCAATCGGCTGCCAGCGCTGCGGCAGCCGCGCCATGCCATAGGCGATGGGATAGCCGATCAGCAGCAGGATCAATGTCGAGCTAACAGCGACGACGACGCTGCGCAGATAGGAGCTGATGTAGAGACTGTCCGATATCAGCAGCCTGAAATTGTCGAGCGAGAGCTGGGCGAAAGCTTGCCTGATCGCCGTCCAGCCTTCGGCGATGTCGAACACCGGCACATAGGGCGGCTGCGCGATCGCGGTCTGCGACAGACTGATCTTCAGCACGAAGCCGAACGGCACCAGGAAGAACAGCACCATCCAGAGATAGGGCGCGATCGCGGCATAGCGCGCCGGCCGCGCGAAGATGCGGCGCGCGCTCATCGTTCCAGCACCACGCCATCGTCGGGCGCGAACCACGCCACCACGCGCTGGCCGGCGGACAGGGTCTCGATATCGAGCCGCGCGGTATTGGCCGCCGAGGCGCGCAGCACTGCGCCGGAATCCAACCTGACCTTGTAGACGGTCGAGCCGCCGAGATATCCGACGTCGGTGACGACGCCTTCGAGCCGGTTGGGCGCCTGCGCGTTGGCCGCGTCCGGCGCCGGGCCGCGGCGCGACAGTCTTATCTTTTCGGGGCGGATCGCGACCGTCACGGCGGCTTTGGCAACGCCCTGGCGCGGCGCCGCGACCATGATGGCATCGCTATCCCGGGTCGTAACCATCAGGCGATGATGTTCCTGCATGATGATGTCGCCGTCGAACAGGTTGACGTCGCCGACGAACTCGGCGACCCAGCGCGAGACGGGCGCCTCGTAGAGATCGCGCGGGGTCGCGACCTGTTCGAGCCGGCCGGCATTCATGACGCCGATCCGGTTCGCCATCGTCATCGCCTCTTCCTGGTCGTGGGTGACGACGATGAAGGTCATGCCGAGGCTGCGCTGCAGTTCCATCAGTTCCTGCTGCGTGCTCTCGCGCAGCTTCTTGTCGAGCGCGGCCAGCGGCTCATCGAGCAGCAGGACCTTGGGCCGCCGCGCCAGCGAGCGCGCCAGCGCCACGCGCTGCCGCTGGCCGCCGGAAAGCTGGTCCGGCTTGCGCTTCTCCATGCCTTCGAGCTTGACCAGCGCCACCATCTCACTGATGCGGGTATCGATCGCGGCGCGCGCCATGCCGGCGCGCTTCAGGCCGAACGCGATGTTGTCCCGCACCGTCAGATGCGGAAACAGCGCGTAGTTCTGGAACATCATGTTGACGGGACGCTGATGCGGCAGCACCGGAGCGATGTCGCGGCCGGCGAGCAGGATGCGGCCCTCGTCGGGCGTCTCGAAGCCGGCAAGCATCCTGAGCAGCGTGGTCTTGCCGCAGCCGCTCGGGCCGAGCAGCGCGAAGAACTCGCCCGCCCTGATATCGAGCGAGAGCCGGTCCACCGCGCGGAAACCGCCGAAATGCTTGGAAACCGCCTCGATCCGCAGCAGCGGCGTGTCGGAAGCCGCATCGGCAGTTGCGGCCGGCGTCGCCGGCGCTGCCTTGTGGATCTTCGGCGTATCGATATTGGACAATTCCCCGGTCATGCCACCTGCCAGTCGCGTCGTGGCGCGCACGCTAGCGGCGGATCGGCATCCGCTCAACCGGCCCGAAACGGGCAGCCACAATATTCTGGATGCAAGCCTCGTCTCTGGTAAGGTTCAGGGCTCACGAAAGGCCGGCCGTCGCGCGTGACACCGGGGATCGGGAGGGAATTGATGATCGTTCGGAAACTGCTGGCCGCGGCGGCGATTTCCTCCCTGCTTGCCAGCCCGGCCGCCGCTCAGGAAACCGTGGTGACCTACAAGTCGCTGAGCCTTGAACTGGCGCTCGACCTTGCACGCGCGACGCTGGCGGATTGCAGAAATCGCGGCTTTCAGGTTTCGGTCGCCGTCGTCGATCGCTTCGGCGTCACGCAAGTCCTGCTGCGCGACCGCTTCGCGGGCCCACATACGGTAACGACCGCCGCAGGCAAGGCATGGACCGCGGCCAGCTTTCGTACCAGCACGACCGAACTCAATGCCATCAGCCAGCCCGGGATGATGCAGGCCGGAATCCGGAACCTGCCCGGCGCCGTCATCGTCGGCGGCGGACTGACGGTCGAAGCGGCGGGCTCGCTGCTGGGCGCCGTCGGGGTCTCCGGCGCTCCCGGCGGCGATATGGACGAAGCCTGCGCCAAGACAGGCATCGACGCCGTGCGCGACCGGCTTGACTTCTAGAAGCCCGGCAGGCTCATCGCCTTCCAATGACAAATAGGACCGAAATCATCCTTCGCGGCTGACGCGGTCGTAGAGCTTCACCGCGTTGTCCCAATTGATGGCTTCCATGAAAGCGTCCACATAGGCACCCGCCTTGGCGCCGTAATCCATGTGATAGGCATGCTCGTACATGTCGAGCGCGATTACAGGCCTGCCGCCGGCGATGGCGTTGGTATGATCCGCGGCCCACTGATTGACCAGCCGCCTGTCGCGGGGCGAATACGATAACAGTACCCAGCCGGAGCCGCCCCCCTCCGCCTTGCCTATCGCGGAAAACTCGGCACGCCAGCGGTCGACGCTGCCGAAATCACGCGCGATCGCTTCCGCCAGCGAGCCGTGCGCCGCCCCGCCGCCGCCCAGACTGTCGAAATAGGCTTCGTGCAGGATCATTGAATTCATCGCGACCAGTTCTTCGCGTTTGAGGCCGTTGATCAGGAAGTTCGGCGCCTTTGCAAAGTCCAGTTCGGCAAGTTGCGTCGCGATGGCATTCAAACGCTTCACGGCGCCCACATAGTTGTTCTCGTAATGGCTGACGAGGATCTTCTCGGAGATACCCTTCACCGATTTCGGGTCAAGCGAGAATGGTTTGATCTCATAAGCCGTCGGCTTTGCTCCCGGTTTCGTCGCGGTCTGCGCATCTGCGGATTGCTGGTGAAGCGTCGATGCCGCGGCGATCCCCGCGATCAGGCCGACGCTTTTGACAAAGTCTCGACGTTCCATATTTTCTGTCATTGTACGCTCTCCGGATTTTCCCTGCCCCGAAACTCGTCGCATGCGGCGCGCAACCACTCACGCCTCGCGTGCTCTGACTCGAACCAAATCTTGATGTGACGACAGTCTCCGAGTTCGGCGGCGCTTCAATGCGCACCGCCGACGACATCGTCGTCGCGACACCACGAAAATTGATGTCAAATGAACCGGGATTGGCGGCTGACACGCTGCGTCCTTGGCGAATACTCAAAACCGGACGCGATTCTTCGGCATGTCGCCTCGTGGGGAGATCGCTTCCCCATGGCGCAAGTACACGAGACGGAGGCCCTGTTTGTCAACTCAGCCTTCATAACGATTGCGAGACCATTCCGACCGGCGGCGACGCGCTCGGCCGCTGCTTCATTCCCGCCCTGACGTAGCCATGAACGCCGCCAGTGCCTCGCGATCCCTCACCTCCATGGTCAGGCCAAGCTTGGAGCGCCGCCATAGAATATCGTCCGGAAAGCGCGCCCATTCCTTGTTCATGAGGTAGCGCACTTCGGCGCCCGTCAATTCCGGTCCGAAGGCCGGGCCGAGGTCGCTGCGCTCTTTGGCCGCGCCGAGGATCTCGCTGACCCTCGTGCCATAGGCGGCGACCAGGCGCCTTGCCTGCTCGGCGCCGAGAAACCGCCAGCGCTCCCGTGCCTCCTCGACCTCGCTGTCGAAATCGCTCCAGGCAAAATCGCCGCCGGGCAGCGCTGCCGTCGCGGTCCAGCGCGGCGACATCGGATAGAACAGCGTCAGCTTCGTCACCGCCTGCTCGGCGCGCCGCCGCGCGGTGGTGACGTCGCCGCCGAACACCGTGAGCAGCGGCGCCTTGTCGCGCCCGTGGTCGAGCGTCACCGCGCCGTCGCGCCTCAGGGGAGGAATCTGCACCATGTTGGCGCCGGAAAGCGTGCGCACCACGTCGACGGTCTCGATCCGCTCGCGGAAATATCGATTCGCCGCATCGCAGAGATAGGCGACGTCGCCCGCCGCCATCGCAACCACGGCAGGATCGCCCCTGAAGGCATGGGTCGCGGTGCCGATCAGGGTGAAGTCGCGCTCGTAGGGGCTGGCGAAGATCAGTCGGCCGTCGCTGTTCTGGAACACGTAGATGTTGTCGCCGTCGAACAGGCGGCGGACGACGATCTGGCCCATCTGCACGGCGGCCACCTTCGGCGGCGTCACGCGCAACACCGTCTCGGCGACGGAAGACGACCAGGCGCCGGTCGCGTTGGCGATCGCCCTTGCCGTGATGACCTGGCGAAAGCCGCGATCGATCGACACCAGCCGCCACTCCCTGCCCCGTTCGGCCCGGGTGCAGCGGGCGCCGGTGCGGATCACCGCGCCGCGCGCCGCGGCATCGACGGCGGTGAGGACCACGAGGCGCGAATCGTCGACCACGCAGTCGGAATATTCGAAGGCGATGCCGAACGGCCGCTTCAGCGCATTTCCGAGCGGATGATGGGTAACGTCGACGGTGGCGGAAGCCGGCAGGCCGCTGCCCGATGCGAGCCGGTCGTAGAGCAGCAGCCAGGAACGCAGTTGCCATTCCGGACGCTCCTCCGCATGGGCGGGGATGGCAAAGCGCATCGGCCGCACCAGATGCGGCGCGATCCTGAGCCAGACGTCGCGCTCGGCAAGCTGCGAGCGCACGCGCAGGAAATGCCGGCGCTCTAACCCGGCCAGATCGCCATGGATCAGCCGGGGCGAGGCCGAGGAAGCGCCGGCGCCGAGATCGCCCTGCTCCAGCAGGATGACGCGCAGGCCGCGTCCAACGGCGTCGCGCGCGATGCTGACGCCGTTCAACCCGCCGCCAATGATCGCGAGATCGTAGTCCGCCATACGCAAGGGGTGACTTGCAGAGAATCGGAACTCACTACATCAGGTCATGATGGCTAAAAATGGATGTCGTCGACGAAGTCAGGCGCTGGCGAGCTTGCGTTCGGTGTCGATACCGCTGGCAGCGCTGCGGCCGACCAGCGCGGCGTAATGCCCGATCGGCTGGGGCTTGCCGAGGAAATAGCCCTGCACCGCATCGCAGCCTTCGTCCGCGAGGAAACCAAGCTGTTCCTGGGTTTCCACACCTTCGGCAACGATCGACATTTCGAGACCGTGGCCGAGATCGATCACGGCGCGGACGATCGCGGCCGACTGCGGATTGCGGCCGAGGTTCATGACGAAGGTGCGGTCGATCTTGATCTTGTCGAACGGGAATGCCTGCAGGTAGCTCAGCGAGGAGTAGCCGGAACCGAAATCGTCCATCGAGATCCGCACGCCGAGCGCCTTCAGCCGTCTCAACAAAGCGAGACCGCGGTCGAAATCCTCGATCAGCACGCCTTCGGTGATTTCGAGTTCGAGCCGGTCGGGTGCAAGACCGGTTTCGAGCAGGATCGAGTGCACCAGGCTGACGACGTCGCCGTGCATGAACTGCGCCGGCGACAGGTTGACGGCGACCTGCAGCGGCACCGGCCAGGAGGCAGCCTCCCGGCAGGCCTCGCGCAGGATCCAGTCGCCCATTTCGACGATCAGGCCGCTTTCCTCGGCAAGCGGGATGAATTCGCCCGGCGAAACGAAGCCGCGCACCGGATGCATCCAGCGGGCCAGTGCCTCGAAGCCGATGACCTTGCTGGTGACGACCGTCGGCCCCGCCGCGGCCTGCGGCTGATAGTGCAACGACAATTCGCCGTTCCGGATCGCCATCGAGAGGTCCTGGTGCAGCACGCGGCGATCGCGGATCTGCTGGTCCATCTCCGGTTCGAAAACGCTGATCGAGCCGCGCGACTTCTGCTTGGCGCGGAACAGCGCTGCGCCGGAATTGGCGAGCAGGGAAGCGGCGTCCGGGCCGTTGTGCGGAAACACCGAAATGCCGGTCGTGACCCCGGTCCGCACCGACTTGCCGTCGATCAAGAACTCGTCCGACATGGTTTGTGCGAGCTTCTCGGCGAGCGCCCTGCCTGCCTCGGGCTGCTTGCCGTCGATGATCAGGCCGAACTCGTCGCCGGAAAGGCGGGCCACCACGCCGCCGCTGGCGCAGGACTGGATGCGGCCGGCAACCTCGATCAGCAGCTTGTCGCCGGTGGCATGGCCGAACACGTCGTTGATTTCCTTCAGCCCGTCGAGGTCGACGCACAGCACCGCGAATTCCTCGTCGGTCCCGGCGCAGGCCTCGATCATCTGCGCCAGCGCCTGCAGGAAGGCGGTCCGGTTCGGCAGATCGGTCAGGCCGTCGTGATAAGCCATGTGCGCCATCCGGGATTCGGTCTGGCGGCGGTCGGTGACGTCCTCGTGGGTCTTGATCAGGTATTGCGGCTCGCCGGCTTCGTCGAGCACGGTCATGCGGCGGGTCAGGAACAGCCGCAGGCCGTCCTTGGTCGAGATCGGGTGCTCTTCGGTGAGCAGGCTGCGTTTCTTGATCGCGGCCTCGTCGCGCGCGATGATCAGTTTGGCTTCGCGCGGATTGAAGATATCGGCGGCGGTGAGGCCCGTGGCATCCTCGCGGCGGCGGTTGAGGATGGTCTCGGCGCTGCGGTTGGCGAGCAGATACCGCCCGTCGCTGACGCGCTCCACGATCAGCGACACCGGGATGTTGTCGACCACCAGTTCGAGGAACTTCTTGGTGTTTTCCAGTTCGCGCGACAGCGACCGGCGTTCGGTAACGTCGTCGAACAGGTTGATCAGGAACTCCGGCTCGTTGTTCTCGTTGCGCGCGACCACGCGGTTGGAGGAGATAATGCGCTTTTCGTCGCCGCGTTCGACGAAATATTCACTGCGGTTATGGCCTTCCGGCGCATTCAGCGCCGCCTGGTCCGCCGCCTCGATGCTCGCAGCGGTCTCGGGCCGGAATATCTCGTCGGCCCGTCTGCCGACGATGTGATCGCGGGAGAAGCGCGAGAAGCGCTCGAACGCGCGGTTGACGAAGATATAGCGGCCGTCCTCGATGTTCTTGGCGGCGACGCAGACCGGCACATTGTCGAGGACCGATTCCAGAAACTTGGTCGTCGATGCGAGCTTGCGCGAAAGCTGGCGCTGCTCGGTGCAGTCCTCGTGCGTTCCGATGGTGCCGCCATTGGGCAGCCGGAACATCTTGGTCAGCACCGAGCGTCCGTCCGGCAGTTCGATGACGATGCCTTCCGCGCGGCGTGCCAGCTTGCTGAATTCCTGGACGGTGAGATTGAGCAGCCCGCGCGCGCGGCGCAGTTCGAGCAGCTCGTGGCCGGTCATCTTGCTCGAAATCTCGGCGCGGCTAAGCCCGTACATTTCGAGAAAGCGGTCGTTGTAGAAGACGACGCGACCTTGCGCGTTGGTCATCATCACGCCCTGGTTCAGCGTGTTGAGCGCGGAGCTGATGAACGCGCTGCGCTGCGCCTGGGCGCTCTTCGCGCCGCGCATGGCCGCCAAAATCCAGATGCCGATCGCAACCAGGAAGGACAGCGCGGCGATGCCGCCGAGCAGCAGCTCCCAGACCAGGTTGGGATCGAATTCGCCGATATAACTCGCCGGGGCAAAGCCCGCGGAAGGCGCGGCCGCGCACGCGAATCTACAACCTAAAATAGTGGCGAGCGCGCAGACAAGGGCCTGCGCCGGAATGGAATTCTTCCGTCCTGCCTGCCGGTTGCTGTCAGCCATTACCCACCCGAGGTTTGCCGGCGGAGTGTCTGGCTTGACGGGTTTGGATCGGGTAAACGACTACCCGCACATTTCTAAAATGCGGCCCAAATTACGGCAATTGCCCTGACATGATTAATGCTTCACTAATGGGACCACGGGTGCGGCGTATTTCGAGCCAAACCAAAGGGTTGGCCGGCGACTGCGCCGAAGGAAACGACCGTCGCCGCGCGCCAAAAGCGCCGATTGCCGCTGCAGAATTTCGAGCCTGAGACTGACATGGAAAAGGTTGATTGCGTCGTCGTCGGAGCAGGAGTGATCGGGCTTGCGATCGCACGGCGCCTGGCCCAGGCGGGCCGCGAAGTCATCGTGATCGAGGCGGCCGAAGGGATCGGCACGGTCACCTCCTCGCGCAACAGCGAGGTGATCCATGCCGGCATCTATTACCGCGCCGGCAGCCTGATGGCGCAGATGTGCGTCAGCGGCAAGCACGCGCTCTACCGTTACTGCCGCGAGCACGGCATTCCGCATCGCAATTGCGGCAAGCTGATCGTGGCGACCACCCCGAGCGAAACCGAAAAGCTGCAATCGATACGGGCGCATGCCGAGGCCAATGGCGTCGACGACATGCAACTCCTGACCGGCGAGGCGGCGCGGGCGCTGGAGCCGGCGCTGAACTGCGATGCCGCCCTGCTCTCGCCCTCCACCGGCATTATCAACAGCCACGCCTATATGCTCGCGCTGCGGGGCGATGCGGAGGAAGCCGGCGCGGCCTATGCCTTCCATACGCCGCTGCTGCATGCGCGCGCGAGCGGCGGGCGGATCGAAATCGAAACTGGCGGTACGACGCCGATGACGCTCGCCTGCAACCTCCTCGTCAACGCAGCGGGCCTTAACGCGCCTGCGGTGGCGCGCGGCATCGACGGCATGCCGGTCGCGATGATCCCCTGCGCTTATCTCGCCAAGGGCAATTACTTCAGCTGCAGCGCGCGGGCGCCGTTTTCACGCCTGATCTATCCGGTGCCGGAGCCCGGCGGGCTCGGCGTCCATTTGACGCTCGACATGGCCGGGCAGGCCCGCTTCGGGCCCGATGTCGAATGGATCGAGAGCATCGACTACGCGGTGGATCCGGCGCGCGCCGAACGCTTCTATCCGGCGATCCGGCGTTATTGGCCGACGCTGCCGGACGGCGCGCTGATGCCGAGCTATTCGGGAATCCGACCGAAGATCGTGCCGCCCGCCGTTGCCACGCAGGATTTTCTGATCCAAGGCCCCGCCGATCACGGCGTCGCCGGACTGATCAATCTGTTCGGTATTGAATCGCCGGGACTGACGTCATCGCTCGCAATCGCCGATCATGTCGGCGCGCTGGTCGCATTGTAGCGAAGGCGCAGATACCACCGACAGGCGGATGAGCGCATCGACGCCCATCCAGCCGTGTGGAATTTTCGATACTCTGCGGGACTGTTTAGTGGATGGTTTCGTCGGCGGTATGCCTCAACCGCTCGATCTGATCCTTGACCATCAACTTGCGGCGCTTCAACTCGACGATTTGCAGGTCGTCTGTGGATAGGTGCAAGAGCGCTTCGTGCAACTCGTTCTCGAGAATCTTGTGTTTACGTTCAAGTTCAACAAGATGCGCCTGTAGTGCCATTCGAAATCTCCTCGGTGGTTGAACCTCAGATTCGATCCGGACAAGAGAGTGTACACCAGTCGAAAAATCTGTCGATGGGTATCCAAAAATTGGATCTCTCATATTTTCGGATTATCTGTAACCAATCGTGAGTATGGAACCGGACCAGCTTGCGGAGCAGCTTCACAGCGACGATATTCATCGTCAGCAAAAGTAAAATCGGCTCACAACCTCTTCGCGATTTCAGCTAACGTACACCATGACCGACGATGATGAGCGCGAGCTTGAGAACGAGCTCGCTCGCCTGCAGCAGGAGCATCGCGATCTCGATGCAGCGATCGACGCGCTGCATCAGTCGCCTGCGCCGGATCTGCTGCGGCTGCAGCGATTGAAGAAGCGCAAGCTGCAATTGCGCGACCGCATTGCCTTCATCGAAGACCAGATCACGCCCGACATCATCGCCTGATCTTCGTCCTGATTTTGGTCAACGGATTGACCGAAAACGCGCCGGCGCTTTGCCGCACATTTTCCCCGACATTCACACGGGTGATGCTCCCGCCCAGGGCCTGCCAAAAAACAGGTTCGCCGACGGCAATGCAGGCTTGACTTCAATAGAACAAAAAGAGAACATACACTCTTGCCAGCCTCGGGAGTAACGCCATGTCCGCCACGTCGCCCCTCTCCGATAACAGCCGCTACGAGCAGGCCTGCGATCAGGCGATCGCGATGTGCGACGGCAATCTGCGTTCGACGATCAAGGCGCTGATCATGGCGAACGAGTATCTCGAAATCGAGCTGGAGGAATTGCAGGCGGCGATCGACGCCGGCTGCGTGCCGGCGCGACGCTCCCATGCGGAGAGCAACGCGGCCTGATCGATCGAACCGGAGCAAGACAATGGCCGATGTCACCTACTACGTCGCAATGCCATTCCTGCAGGACGATAGCGGCGCGCCGGTGGCGGGTGCCGCGGAAGAATGTCAGAGCCCGACGACGGCATTGCGGCGCGCCGAGATGATGTCGCGAATGGCCGGCAGCATCGGCGCGATTGCCTTCAGCCGTAGCGGCGATCCCATGATGGGCGAATTCAGCGATGCGAAGCTGCTGCGAAAATTCGGCAATGTGCCTGATGATCTCAGCGAGTTGTAACGTATCGCGCTACTGGATGCGACGCGATTTCACTTCTCGTGACGGCGTAGCGCCTTGCGCACATACATGGCGCTGTCGGCCGCTTCAAGCGCGCGGCCCGCTTCGGAATGGCTGTCGAGAACAGCGACGCCTGCGGAGGCGCCCGCCGTGATGGTGCGGCCATCGAACACGAAGCTGAGGCGATCGATCGCTTCTTCCAGCGCGGCGGCCTTCGCCTTGGCATCGGTCTCGCTGAGATTCCAGAGCAGCAGCGCAAACTCGTCGCCGCCGAGACGGCCAACCATGTCGGAGGCGCGCACATGCGCCGTCAACGCTTCCACGATGGCCTTGAGCACCTGATCGCCGGCAGCGTGGCCGAAGGAATCGTTGATCGGCTTCAGGCGATCGACGTCGAGCACGACCAGGGCGCCGGAGACGCGATAGCGTTTCATATAGGCGATCGCGCGATTGAGCTCTCGCTCGAAGCCGCGCCGGTTCGCAATGCCCAGCAGATAGTCGGTATCGGCGGAGGCCTGGAGTTCCTCGATCTGCGCCTGGGTCCGGGCCAGTTCGGCCTTGAGCCGGCGAATCGTTGCCCTGGTGCCGTTGGATGCCGCCGGCGGCCGGGCCCCCTGGCCGGACACCCGCCGTGGCGCGATTTTTCGCCCGGAGGCCGCGCTTTTGGGGCGTTTTCCACCCCTGGAGCCGGTCGCCCTGGTCCTTTTCTTCATGGCCTTCCCTGTGCAGGCTCGCTTTCAAGGCTTGCCGGGATTCACCAAGACAGGATAGTCCATTCCTGATCCCTTGCCACGCCTTGGATGAGCCCCGGGCCGACCCTATAATCGGCCTATGTTTCTGGATTCCCGCACAGAATTGACGAGATGACCGCACCTATCGCCATCATCATGGGCAGCCAGTCCGACTGGGAGACCATGCGCCACGCCGCCGAGACGCTGAAAGCACTCGGGATCGATTGCGAAAAACGCATCGTCTCGGCCCACCGGACCCCTGACCGGCTGTTCGCGTTCGCCAGGGGCGCCAAGGCGGCGGGCTTCAAGGTCATCATCGCCGGCGCCGGTGGCGCAGCGCATCTGCCGGGCATGGCGGCGGCGCTGACGGAACTGCCGGTGTTCGGCGTTCCCGTCGAATCCAAGGCGTTGTCGGGGATCGATTCGCTCCACTCGATCGTGCAGATGCCGGCCGGCGTTCCCGTCGGCACGCTGGCGATCGGCAAGGCCGGCGCCATCAACGCCGCATTGCTTGCGGCAAGCGTGCTCGCGCTGAATGACACAGCGCTCGCCGGCCGGCTCGCCGCCTGGCGCAAGCAGCAGACCGATGCGGTCAAGGAGCGGCCGGAGGAATCGGCGTGACGGCTTCAAGCAGAGTGAAGCTGAAGCCGGGCGACACCATCGGAATTCTCGGCGGCGGACAGTTGGGCCGCATGCTGGCCATGGCGGCGGCGCGTCTCGGCCTCAAATGCGCGGTGTTTTCGCCGGACCCCGACTCGCCCGCCTTCGACGTGGTGCTGAACGCGACCTGCGCCGAATATGCCGACGTCGAGGCGCTCGAACTGTTCGCCAACGACGTCGACGTCATCACCTATGAATTCGAGAACGTACCGGCCGCGACCGCCATGGTGCTCGCCGCGCGCCGCCCGGTATTGCCGACGCAGAAGATCCTCGAGACCACGCAGGACCGGCTGATCGAGAAGGACTTCGTCAAGCGTCTCAGCATCGGCACCGCCGACTATGCCGACGTGTCGTCGGTGGAAAGCCTGCAAAGCGCCATTGCCCGCATCGGCCTTCCCGCCGTCATCAAGACCCGCCGCTTCGGCTATGACGGCAAGGGCCAGGCGATCATTCGCGAGGGTGACGATCCCGCCCGCATCTGGGAAGAGCTCGGCACCAAATCCGCGATCCTCGAAGCGTTCGTCCCGTTCGAGCGCGAGATCTCCGTGATCGCCGCGCGCTCGGCCGACGGTCAGGTCGAATGCTACGACGTCACCGAGAACGAGCACCGCGATCACATCCTGAAATTTTCCCGCGTACCGGCTTCGATATCGGATGCGTTGGCGGACGATGCGCGCGCCATCGCCGAGAAGATCGCGAACGCGCTCGACTATGTCGGCGTGCTCGCGGTCGAATTGTTCGTGGTCGCCGAAAATGGCGGGCCGAAGGTGCTGGTCAACGAGATCGCGCCGAGGGTGCATAATTCCGGGCACTGGACGCTGGACGGCGCCTCGATCTCGCAGTTCGAGCAGCACATCCGCGCGATTGCCGGCTGGCCGCTCGGCAAGCCGGTTCGTCACGGCAAGGTCACCATGACCAACCTGATCGGCGACGATATTCTCGACTACGAGCGCTGGCTGAGCATTCCCGGCGCGACGGTTCACCTCTACGGCAAGGGCGCGCCGCGGCCGGGACGCAAGATGGGCCATGTCACCGAAGTGGCGCCGGCGAGCAAGAAATAGTGCTTGGCCCGTGTGCCCGCAGGGCGCGATCGCAGGTCAGGCCCTCCTGACGCCTTCCACGATGCCGGCCGGCTCATCGCTGAGCCAGCGATAGATCACGCCGCCGAGCGCGCCACCGATCAGCGGCGCAACCCAGAACATCCAGAGCTGCGCCAGCGCCCAGCCGCCGACGAACAGCGCCGGCCCGGTGCTCCGCGCCGGATTCACCGAGGTGTTGGTGACGGGAATGCTGACGAGATGAATCATCACCAATGTCAGCCCGATCGCCAGCGGTGCGAACCCCGCCGGCGCCTTGCCGTGGGTGGCGCCCATGATGATGAACAGAAACATCATGGTCATCACCACCTCGGTGATGAAGCCGGCCATCATGCTGTACTGGCCGGGCGAATGCGCATCATAGCCGTTGGAGGCAAAGCCCTTGGCCAGATCGAAGCCCGGCGCGCCGCTGGCGATCACATAGAGCAACGCCGCGGCAGCGATGGCGCCGACCACCTGCGCAATGACATAAGGCAGGATATCACCGGCTGGAAAACGTCCGCCGGCGGCGAGACCGACCGTAACGGCCGGATTGAGATGGCAGCCGGAAATATGGCCGATCGCATAGGCCATGGTCACGACGCTCAGGCCGAACGCCAGCGCCACCCCGAGCAGGCCGATACCGACCTGGGGAAAGCCGGCGGCGATGACCGCGCTCCCGCATCCCGCAAAAGTGAGCCAGAACGTGCCGATCGCCTCAGCGGCATATTTCTTGGTGTTCATAGGTGCCTCCCGCATGTTTGCGCTCCTAGATGCTAAAGAGGCCCCCGTGAAGAGCGCGTTATCTGGGCAGACCGGGGCCCTGGTGGTCGAATCACTGCAATTTTCATGGCTTTCCGGGGCCCGTAAATCGCCTTCTCAGGTGGACACCGGCGTATTTGTCTGCTACATGCCCGCGCTCAGGGTTAAGGGCCAGGCCTTTTGCCGGCCCTTTGCTTTACCAGAATTCCTATCCGATCAATTGAAAGAGGATGCCGCGTGCAGGTTCTCGTTCGCGATAACAATGTCGATCAAGCCCTCAAGGCGCTCAAGAAGAAGATGCAGCGCGAGGGCATTTTCCGCGAGATGAAGCTCCGCGGTCACTACGAAAAGCCGTCCGAGAAGAAGGCCCGTGAAAAGGCCGAGGCCGTGCGCCGCGCGCGCAAGCTGGCCCGCAAGAAGCTGCAGCGCGAAGGCCTGCTGCCGATGAAGCCGAAGCCGGTGTTCGGCGCTGGTCCCGGGGGCGATCGTGGTGGCGCCGGCGGCCGTGGTGGCCCGGGCGCAGGTCGCGGACCGCGCTGAGCGCGTCTTGAATAATCTCAATCGAAAACGCGGGCCTCGGGCCCGCGTTTTTGTTTTTGCGTGTCCGCGAATTCCGGTTGGGACACCTTGGTGCGTTGCTCTTGCGTCGTTTTCAAGAGCCGTCGCGATCGGCCTCGATCAGGAAGCTGTCGAACAGTAATCCTACGGCTATTTTGATCGATGCATTTTTCGTTCCGGCAGGTTACCAATTACCGCGTTGAACGCGAGAGTCTGCCGCTGCATGGCCATTACGGATTGCAATGCCCTTCGCTGCACCTCGCGCCTAACGGCCGTCCCCGTCACGCTGGTCGCGTTCGCCCTCACCATTCCTCTCGGCGGTTGCTCATTCGATCTGGGATCATGGGGACCGGACAAGGACAGGCCGCAGGCTATCGACCAGAAGCCGACCGGCACGATCAGCGGGCAAAACGTCAGCGACGCCCAGGGCTATGCGGCGCGCGGCCAGGCCCTCGCCAAATCCGGCAAGACCGAAGAAGCACTTGCGGAGTTCGACCGCGCGCTCGCGCTCGATCCCTACAACGTGCCGGCGCTGTACGGCCGGGGCCTGCTCTATCAGGCCGAAAAGCAGCATGAGCAGGCGATCGCGGATTTCACCGCAGCCAACGGCCTGATGCCGCAACGGGTCGAGCCGCTCGTGGCGCGCGCCACCAGCTATCTCGCCGTCGACAAGGCAAAGGAAGCCGCCTCCGATCTCGACGAAGCCGTACAGGCCGATCCGAACAGCGCGCAAGCCTGGACGGCGCGCGGCGTCACCTACGAGCGGCTCGGTGACAAGGCCAAGGCATTCGCTTCCTACAGCAGGGCGCTGGCGCTGCGCCCCAGGGATGAAGCTGCGCGAAGCGGGTTGGCGCGCACTGGCGGCTAATTCGGCTTTTCCGGATTTGATATCTCTCAGCAGTCTCGCTTGACATGCTCTTGCGCGCGCAACGAAAAGACGCCCCCGGGTCACGTCCGAGGGCATGCTTCGCTCAACGGGGCAAAAATTACCTTGGGATCACCGAGTGGAAGATCGACTTGGCGGTCGACAGCGCGTCCTCGGCGGCAGCGGAGGCGCGTTCACGCACGGAAGACTCGCCCATTTCGGCTCGCAGATCGAGCGGGCGCGAAATCGGGATATCGGCGGGCGGGACCGGGCGGTTCGGGTCACTGGCCTCGGCATAAGGCGGCCGCGCTTGTGATGGGGCATGACCAAAGGGTTCGCCCGCCGGAGAACCCGAGACCATGATCGGCGGAGGAAGCGGACGAATCACGGGCGCAGGCGTGGCGGCAGGCGCGTTGGCAACCGCGGGTGCATGCGCAACCTTCGGCGCCTCGGGAGCGCGGGCCGGTTCGGCAACGCGTGGAGAGGTTTCGCCATTGGCGCGCAGGCGCTCGATCGCCGCACGCGCCAGATCGTTGGCGTCGCGGCGTTCCGCCGGTGCGGCCGAAGTCTCGACCGGGGCAGGCGGAGCCGTCGGGGCAGCCGTCACGACCGGAACTGTCGGAGAATTAGTTGTCGGAGCCTCCACGGCCTGGATCGGCGACGGCAGGATGACGCGGATTTTTTCCTTCTCGCGCGGCGCCGCGGCATGCCGGCGCTCGGAATCGGCAGGGCTCTCGGCTGATTTCACATCGGACTTGCTGGCATCGGATTTGGCCTCAGTCTTCTCATCGGCCTTCTGGACCTTTTGGGTCGCCGTCTTGTCCATGACGGCCTTCTCGGAGATTCCCCGTGCCTTGACGCCGGCCGTCGGAAGATTGCTGGCCGTGGTCTCGTCAGACTTGCCATCGACCTTGCCTTCAGCGGGCTTGATTTCAGTGGGCTTGGCTTCAGCTTTGCCGTCTGTCTTGGGGGTGGCGGCTGATACCGCCGCGGCCGTAGGAGCGTCCGCCGGCTTGGCCACAATGTAATGGTTCACGATGTACGCCCCGATGACGGTCGCAGCCACCGAGGGGAAGATGTCCACCGCGAATTTCTTGAGGTAATTCAACATTAAGACCACTCCCCGCGGCCCATTAAATGCCGGAACTTTGAGGCACATTGAGGGATCAACTGCGACGGATCGGTGGCAAATCAGCAGTTCCTGTGCAGACCGGATCGCCCCCCTCGCGCTAACCCGCGATCAAGGCTTCAGCTCGACCTCCAGAAACACGATCTCGCTGGCCGTCTCGTTGAGCACGTCGTGCTGGACGCCGGCCTTCCGGAAATAGGACTTCCCGGTCGCAAGCTGCGCCTTGGTGCGCTCGCCGCTCGGCGCCACGATGGTCATCTCGCCTGACGTCACCGGCACGATCACGTAGTCCATCTCGTGGGTATGGTGCCCGGTGGCGCTGCCCGGCGCCAGCCGCCATTCGGTGACCCGGACCTCGGGGGTGTCGACCTGGACGTCGGACTTCGCGGCAAGCATGGGTTCACTCCTCTGGGATCACGGCACGAATACCATGAACAGCAACGCCCGGCGATCGCCTCGGCGTGGTGCAGGGCTGCGAATACGGTGCCGGACAGGTAGCCATCACCTCTTCGCAAGGTTGATGAAATTTCGCACGATTTCAATCGCGCCGAAATTGTCCAGATCGTTGTGTCCACCGCGGGCAATGCGGACAAAACGCTTCGGCTCGTTGGCCAGTGCAAACAGCCGTTCCCCGAAGGCGACCGGAATGGCCGGGTCGAGCGCGCCGTGCATGACGAGCAGCGGAACCCTGATCCGGGCGATCTGCCCGTCGGAGTGGAATGGATCACGTATCAACAGCCGCACCGGCGCGAACCAGAACGCTGACGCGGCGACGTCGGAGATCGAGGTATAGGGGGCTTCCAGAACGAGCTTGCCGACCGGCTGGGCGGCCGTCAGTGCGACCGCGACGCCGGTGCCGAGGGAGAACCCCCATGTAACGATCATGTCCGTGCGATAGCGCGCTGCGGTGAAGGCATACGCCGCCGCCGCATCCTGCAGCAGTCCCTGCTCGCTCGGGCTTCCGCTCGAGCCGGCGTAGCCGCGATAGGAAACCGCGACGATACCGATCCCGTCGGCGATCAGACCGCGAAAGCGGCCGAAGAACCCGGCGAGATAATCGCCGTTGCCGTGGAAATAGAGCACGACCGGGCGCCCCGGCTTCGCCGGCATGTGCCAGGCGATGATCTTCTCGCCGTCGGCCGTGGTCAGGACATGTTCTTCAGCTTCGGGAAAGCCTACAGCCTGCGGCGGCGTGCGCGTGCTGGTCGGAGCCGGAAACAACACCGCCCGCTGCGCGAGGAACAGCACGACCAGGCCCAGGACATAACCGGCTGAGACGATCAACAGCAGCCATTTCAGCGCGGTCATGAATTTCCTGCAGGCGCGTTACATCCCCTTGACGATGTTCTCGGTGACCTTCTTGGCATCACCAAGGAGCATCATGGTGTTGTCACGATAGAACAGTGGATTGTCGATGCCGGCATAGCCCGAGGCCAGCGAGCGCTTGATGAACATCACCGTGCCGGCCTTCCAGACCTGCAACACCGGCATGCCGTAGATCGGCGAGGTCTTGTCTTCCTCGGCGGCCGGGTTGGTGACGTCATTGGCGCCGATGACGAAGGCGATGTCGGCCTGCGCGAACTCGGAGTTGATGTCCTCGAGTTCGAACACCTCGTCATATGGCACGTTGGCTTCCGCCAGCAGCACGTTCATGTGCCCCGGCATGCGTCCCGCGACGGGGTGGATCGCATACTTCACCTCGACGCCTTCCTTCTTCAGGAGATCGCCCATTTCGCGCAGCGCGTGCTGGGCCTGCGCCACCGCCATGCCGTAGCCGGGGACGATGATGACCTTGGAGGCGTTCTTCATGATGAAGGCGGCATCGTCGGCGGAACCGAGCTTGGCCGGCTTCTGCTCGCCGGAGCCGCCACCGGCCGCCGCGGTCTCGCCGCCGAAACCGCCGAGAATGACCGAGATGAACGAGCGGTTCATCGCGTGGCACATGATGTAGGACAGGATCGCGCCGGAGGAGCCGACCAGCGCGCCGGTGATGATCAGCGCGGAATTGCCCAGCGTGAAGCCGATGCCGGCGGCGGCCCAGCCGGAATAGGAGTTCAGCATCGAGATCACGACCGGCATGTCGGCGCCGCCGATCGGGATGATCATGAGCACGCCGAGCACCAGCGCGATGATGGTGATCAGCCAGAAATCGAGCGCGCTCCCCGAGCGCACCAGGCCGAAGATGAAGAACACCAGCGCCAGCGCCAGCACGATGTTGATGATGTGGCGGCCGGGCAGGATGATCGGCGCACCGCTCATGCGCGCGGAAAGCTTCAGGAACGCGATCACCGAGCCGGTGAAGGTCAGCGCGCCGATGGCGACGCCGAGCGACATCTCGACCAGGCTCGAGGCGTGGATGGCCCCGGGCTTGCCAATGTCGAAGGCCTCGGGCGCGTAGAACGCGCCGGCGGCGACCAGCACCGCGGCCATGCCAACCAGCGAATGGAAGGCCGCGACCAGTTCCGGCATCGAGGTCATCGGCACGCGCCGCGCGATGACAGCGCCGATCGCGCCGCCAATGCCGATGCCGAGAATGACGAGCAACCAAGCGACGCCATCCGCCGGAGGATGACTGGCGAGCGTGGTGGCGACCGCGATCGCCATGCCGATCATGCCGAACAGATTGCCCTGTCGGGACGATGCCGGGCTCGACAGCCCGCGCAGCGACAGGATGAACAGCACACCCGCCACGAGATATAGAACCGCTGCCAGATTGGCGTTCATCTCAGGTCCCCATTATGTCTTCGTCACCACGAGGTGCACGCCGAAATTTACTTGGCCTTCTTCTTGTACATCGCCAGCATCCGCTGGGTGACAAGGAAGCCACCGAAGATATTGATGCAGGCGAAGATCAGCGCGATGAAGCCGAAGCCGCGCGCCCAGCCCGAGCCGCTGGAGATCATGCCGACGCCGACCGCGAGCAGCGCACCGACCACGATCACCGAGGAGATCGCATTGGTCACCGACATCAGCGGCGTGTGCAGCGCAGGGGTCACCGACCAGACCACGAAATAGCCGACGAAGACCGCGAGGACGAAGATCGACAGCCGGAATACGAAGGGATCGACGGCTTGAGCGACATGCTCCATGGCTTCTCTCCTTTAGGCTTTCGGCTGGAAGTTCGGATGGATGACGGCGCCGTCTTTCGTCAGAGCGGTCGCCTTCACGAGTTCATCGTCCCAATTGACGGCGAGCGCCTTGTTCGCCTTGTCGACCAGCGTTTCGATGAAGGAAAACAGGTTGCGCGCGTAGAGGCTCGAGGCCGACTGCGCGACGCGGCCGGCGACGTTGGTGTAGCCGACGATCTTGATGCCATCGACATCGACGACTTCGCCAGCCTTCGCGCCGTCGACATTGCCGCCGCGCTCGACCGCAAGGTCGACCAGCACCGAACCCGGTTTCATCGACTTGACCATCTCGGCGCTGACAAGCTTCGGCGCCGGACGGCCCGGGATCAGCGCGGTGGTGATCACGATGTCCTGCTTCTTGACATGCTCGGCGGTGAGCGCGGCCTGCTTGGCCTGATACTCTTTCGACATTTCCTTGGCGTAGCCGCCGGCGGTCTGCGCGTTCCTGAACTCCTCGTCCTCGACAGCGAGGAATTTGGCGCCGAGCGATTCGACCTGCTCCTTGGTCGCCGGGCGCACGTCGGTCGCAGTGACGACGGCCCCGAGCCGCCGCGCGGTCGCGATCGCCTGCAGGCCGGCAACGCCGACGCCCATCACGAACACCTTCGCCGCCGGAACCGTGCCGGCCGCGGTCATCATCATCGGGAAGGCGCGGCCGAAGGATTCGGCCGCCTCGATCACCGCGCGGTAGCCGGCGAGGTTGGCCTGCGAGGACAGCACGTCCATGACCTGCGCGCGGGTGATGCGCGGCATCAGTTCCATCGCGAACGCCGAGACGCCGGCATCCGCGATCGTCTTCAGCGCCGCTTCGTTGCCGTAGGGGTCCATGATCGCGATCACCAGCGCGCCGCGCTTGTAGTTGGCGAGTTCGCTGGCCTCGGGACGCTTCACCTTGATGACGATGTCGGCGTCCTTGAGCGCGTCCGCACTGACGGTGGCGCCGACCGCGGCGAATTCGGAATCCGGCAGGCCCGACTTGATGCCCGCACCGGGCTCGATCGCGACTTCGGCGCCGAGCGCCTTGAACTTCTTCACGGTATCCGGGGAAGCGGCAACGCGCGGTTCGGACGGATCGATTTCCTTGGCAATCGCAATCTTCATGGAGCCTCCCCCGGCGCGGCGGGCGCGCGCGCAAGCAAACTAGCGTCTTTTGCGCTTAGTTGGATACCGGTTTCGTGACCGGCATGCGTGCAAATTTTCTGGCCGCCGCCGTTGGCGGCGCAGCCAGCGATGCGTCAAGTCAGGAAATAGCCCATCAGGGCGACGATGAGCACAACCGCGGCCGTGCCGTATTTCACGAGCATGATGAACCCTTCATAGGTCTGCTCGTGGGCAATGTAGTCGTTGCCGTCGGCGGTCGTGTAGGCCACTTCGCTATGGTCTGCCATCGGTATCCCCAGTGAAAATCCGCGTTTCCCGCGTGCAATTACCGCAAAGCGTTTGGGAGGGCAACGGCCCGTTGCCTATCGGGTCATTCGGAAGGCCAATTATCCCGGATCCACCGCGTCAGGCTTTGCTCGCTGACCTCGCCCGCGGCGAGAGCAAGGATGATAGCCGTGGCGTGCGCCGGCTCGGGCGCAAAGCGAATTTCGTTGACGCGCAAGAAAACCATCATCGCGTGGAACGCGATGCGCTTGTTGCCGTCCACGAAAGCATGGTTACGGGCGAGACCGAACGCGTAGGCGGCAGCAAGTGCCGCCATATCGGTCTGCCCGTAATTCCATTGGTTGACCGGCCGTAGTACCGCCGACTCAAGAAGGCCACGATCGCGAATGCCTTCCGGTCCGCCGAATAGCGCCAGTTGCTCGGCTTGCATGTCGATGACCTCATCGACATCGAGCCAGATCGGCTCATTCATTTTGCAAGCGCGGCGAACGTATCGCGATATTCGTGCATGACCTGGCGGGCTATCTCCATGGTTCGCGCGTGCTTCGGGTTGAAAGGCGATAGCCGCAGGCTGCCATCCGGCTGTTCGACCGGATAGAACTTGTCGCCTTCCTTGAGATTGAGCCGGGCAAGAAGCTCTTTCGGCAGGATCACGCCGACCGAATTACCGATCTTCCGGATTTGAAGGGCGTTGTCCTCCAGCTTGTATTCGCGAGAGGCCTCTTCCATTCCGCGAGGGGTTTTGTTCATGGCACCAGCTCCATTATACAAAATGTATAACACAACGTGGCGCCCTGTTCAACAAATGTTTTACGTCGGTGTCGGTAGCACACGATATGTCCGGTTTAGGTAGCACACGATCTGTCCGGTAT
>NZ_DAINNI010000049.1:0-33881 GCF_036735945.1 Bradyrhizobium sp.
TGCCGTTCGATCCGCTGGTCGGCGAATTCCGCGTCCACTATGCCGGATTCTTCGACCCAGGCTTCGGCTATGCCGGCGCAGGCGGCAAGGGCGCGCGCGCGGTGCTCGAAGTGCGCTCGCGCGAGGTGCCGTTCATCCTCGAGCACGGCCAGATCGTCGGCCGCCTCGTCTACGAGAAGATGCTGTCGCGCCCCGACGCGATGTACGGCCAGCGCATCGGCTCGAACTACCAGGCGCAGGGCCTGAAGCTGAGCAAGCACTTTCGCGTGTAGCCCTTCGTCATTGCGAGGAGCGAAGCGACGAAGCAATCCATGCATCCGTTGTGCCGCGCGATGGATTGCTTCGCTGCGCTCGCAATGACATGGCACCTACCGCGAAGCCGATGTCGGCGCCGGCGTCACCCGCCAGATCGTGTTGCCGACGTCGTCTGCCACCAGAAGCGCGCCCCGCTTGTCGAGCCGCACGCCGACCGGGCGGCCCTGCGCATCGCCCTTGTCGTTGAGGAAGCCGGTCAGCACGTCCTGCGGCCCGCCCGACGGCTTGCCGTCCCTGAAGGGCACGAAGATCACCTTGTAGCCGGAGCGCGGCTTGCGATTCCAGGAGCCGTGTTGGCCGATGAAGGCGCCGTCCTGCATCTGCTGCGGAAACAGATTGCCGGTGTTGAAGGCAAGCCCGAGCGCGGCCGTGTGCGCGCCGAGCGCGTAATCCGGCGCCATCGCCTTCTGCACCATGTCGGGCCGCCGCGGCTCGACGCGGGTGTCGACGTGATCGCCGAAATAGCTGTAGGGCCAGCCGTAGAACGCGCCATCCCTCACCGAGGTCATGTAATCGGGCACGAGGTCGTTGCCGAGTTCGTCGCGCTCGTTGACGACGACCCAGAGCTCGCCGGTCTTCGGATTGAAGGACGGCCCGTTCGGATTGCGCAGGCCCGATGCGAACACGCGCCATTGGCCGCTGGCGCGATCGACCTCCAGCACCGCAGCGCGATTCGTCTCGGCCTCGATGCCGTTCTCCGCGGCGTTGCTGTTGGAGCCGACGGTCGCATACAGCTTGCTGCCGTCGGGGCTGGCGGTGAGGTCCTTGGTCCAGTGGTGGTTCAGCGTACCGGCCGGCAAGTCCGCCAGCTTCACGCCAGGCGCGGTGATCCTGGTGTCGCCCTCGTGATAGGGGAATTTCATGATGCCGTCGGTATTGGCGACATAGAAATCCTCGCCGACCAGCACCATGCCGAACGGCGAGTTCAGGTCGCGCAGGAACACGCTGCGGAATTCCGCGACGCCATCGCCATCGGCGTCCCGCAACAGCGTGATGCGGTTGGCGCTCGACCTGCCGGCACCGGCCCAGCGCTGCGCCTGCCTGTAGATGAAGCCCATGATGCTGTCGTCCGGCTTCGGCGGCGCGTTGCTCTCGGCCGCCAGCACGTCGCCGTTCGGCAGCGTGTAGACGGTGCGCGGATGATCGAGCCCGGTCGCGAAGGCGGCCACCGTCATGCCATCGGCGGCGACCGGCTTGGCCCCCTCGTGCCAGCGGTTGACCGTGGCGATGTTGACCGTCGGAATCCGCGAATGTTCGGGCGGCGGCAGGGTGGGCGAAGGGCCGTAGCTCTGCGCCACGGTCGCCGTATCCTTGGGATCGTTGCAGGCGGCAAGCGGCAGCACCAAGGCGCCGACGCCCATGGCCAGGAGGATGTGCTTGCGCATGGCTGGTTCCCCAAGGGGCCGTAAGATGCGTCATAGCCCCGAACGTTCGAGTGGGGGCATGAAATCCCCGTGAAATGGCGCGTCGCGGCCGGGAAAATTCGTTGCATCGCCGACCGGCGAGCCCGCCGCCTGCAATCCCGCAGGGCGCCATTGCGCGCCTTGCACGCGGAATCACCCCCCGACATGCTAGGAAGCAGCGCGCCGCGGCACGCCAGACCGCGCGCGGGGAGCTGAAATGTCCGATCTCGGCGTTGCCGAAATTCCGGTAGACGAAAAGGAGCGTCCGCTTCCGCCGCCGCAACCGCCGGCGAGGAATGCGCTGCTCGACGGACCGATCCTGCGCACCCTCTTGTGGCTGGCCTGGCCCAACGTGATCGCGCTGACCGCGGGCACCTGCGTGGTGATCGCGGAGACCTCCTATATCGGACGTCTCGGCGTCGAGGCGCTGGCCGCGATGGCGCTGGTGTTCCCGACGGTGATCCTCACCATGACCATGTCGGGCGGCGCGATGGGCGGCGGCGTGGCCTCGGCGATCGCGCGCGCGCTCGGCGCCGGCGACATCGAGCGTGCCTCGACGCTCGCCTCGCACGCGCTGCTGATCGGCCTCTGCTTCGGACTGGTCTTCATGCTCGGCATGCTGATCTTCGGTCCGGCGCTGCTCGAACTGCTCGGCGGCCGCGGCAACGTGCTGACGCAGGCGGTCGCCTACACGCAGATATTCTTCGGCGGCGCCGTTCTGCCGTGGCTGATGAACACGATGTCGGGCATCTTGCGCGGCACCGGCAACATGAAGCTGCCGTCGGCGTTGATGCTGTCGTCGGCCGTTTGCCAGATCATCCTCGGCGGCACGCTGGGTCTGGGGCTCGGCCCGATTCCGCAATTCGGGATGCGCGGCGTCGCGGCCGGTTCGCTGATCGCCTACCTGATCAGCATCTCCGTGATGGCCTGGTATCTGTTTTCGGGGCGCGGGCGCGTGATTCCGAAAATCCGCGGCCTTCGCATCCGGATGCCGATGTTCTTCGACATCCTGAAAGTCGGGGCCATCGCCTGCTTCTCGCCGTTGCAGTCGGTGCTGACCATCAGCATCTTCACGCACATGCTGGCGAGTTTCGGCACCGAAATCCTCGCCGGCTACGGCATCGGCGCGCGGCTCGAATTCATGCTGACCTCGATCGCATTCGCCGTCGGCATTGCCACGGTGCCGATGGTCGGCATGTCGATCGGCGCGCAACGCATCGCGCGCGCCCGCCGGATCTGCTGGATCGCAGGCGTCGTCGCATTCGTCTCGGTCGGCGCATTCGCAAGCTTCATCGCCGTATTCCCCGACATCTGGGTCAACCTGTTCACAGACGATGCGAGCGTGCGTGCCGCGAGCCGGCAGTATCTGTCCACGGCGGCGCCGATGTATGCCTTCCTCGGCCTCGCCACCACCTGTTATTTCTCATCGCAGGGCGCGGCCAAGGTGATCGGTCCGGTGCTGGCGCAAACCGCGCGGCTCCTGTTCATCAGCGCCGGTGGCTGGTGGCTGCAGTCGCGCGGCGCCACCGCACAGCAGTTCTTCGTGCTGGCGTCGTCGTCGATGATACTGCTCGGCGCGCTGTCCTGCCTCAGCGTGGTCGTGACGCGCTGGGGGCCGAAGCAACGCGCCGTTCCGGTGGCCCGGGCGGCGTTGCTGTAGCGGCCGTCGTTACGAGGAGGCACTGGTCGTGCGGCCCAGCGCCTTCTGCATTGCGGTGAGCCCGAGATCCATCTGCCCGTCCATGTAAGGCGCGATCTCGTTCGGCAGCACGTCGGCGATCCAGACGAAGCGGGTGCGGCCGTCGCTCTCGGCAAACACCTGCGCGGAGGCGCTGTGCTGTTTGATGCGCTCGCTGACGATGGCATAGACCAGCCGCCTGCGCGCCTCGTTGCAGTCGACGAGGATTTCGCGCGCCACCGTGCCGTTCGCAAACGTGACGATCCGCGCGTCGCCGTCGAGCCTGGTGTCGGTCACGAAATCAGGCACCAGCCGCGTATGCAGTGCGCCGAAATCGCGCAGCGCGTCCCAGACGTCGTCGGGTCGTGCGTCGATGGTGATCTCTTTGTGGATGGAAGCCATGGTGATGAGTCCGTTGTTGGGGTGTGATTGCCAGGGAGTTCGTCATTGCGAGGAGTGAAGCGACGAAGCAATCCATGTCTCCGCAAGCGGTGAGATGGATTGCTTCGCTTCGCTCGCAATGACGACGAGAGGACCGCGGCTCTACGTGCAGACCGCCTCGACATTGTTGCCGTCGGGATCGATCAGGAACGCAGCGTAATAGGTCGGGCTGTAATCGGCGCGCAGGCCCGCGCCGCCATTGTCGCGGCCGCCGGCTTTCAGGCCCGCGGCGTGGAATTTTTCGATCGCGCCATGGTCGCTGGCGCGGAACGCGACGTGCGCGCCGGTGCCGGCCTTGCCCTTGTGCAGATGCAGCCAGAGCGCTGGCGCGCCCTTCGGCCCGAAGCCCGCGCCGGAATCGTCGCGCGAGCACAATTCGAAGCCGAGCGGCGCGAGCGCCGCCGCATAGAAGCGCACGCTGGCGTCGAGGTCGGCGACGCGCAATCCGATGTGGTCGTACATGATATTCTCCAGTCAGAACTGCCGCGAAAGCGCGCGGCCTGGAGAAAACCTAGCTAGTGCAGCGCCGGCCGTTCTTGGAAAATATTGCGCATCCCGCGCGAGGCCTGGCGGAATTTCAGCGGTGCGACGCCGGCGGCGCGATGGAAGGTGCGCACGAAATTGGAGAGGTCGGCAAAGCCGACGTCATAGGCGATCTCGGTGATCGGGCTGTCGTCCTCGGTGAGCCGGCGGGCGGCGTGGCGCAGCCGCGAGCGCACCAGATATTGATGCGGCGTGACGCCGAGCGCCTGCGAGAACAGCCGCAGGAAGTGAAACGGGCTGATCCCGGCCTGCGCGGCGGCATCTTCCAAATTGATCGGCTGGTGCGAATTGGCGTCGATCCACAGCGCGGTTTCCACGGCGCGGCGGCGGTCGCGCGCGGCATCGGGGCCGGATTTTCGCGGCGTGCCGGAGACCACCTCGACCAGGCGGCTCGCCAGCACCTGGCCGATCTCGTCGAGGCCAATGTCGCTGCTGCCATCTGCTGCCGATTGCGCCAGTTCACCCAGCACGACGATCTCCGGCAGCGGCGGCGCGGACCCGATCCGCCAGGGCGCCTTGCTGTCGCCGATCGTCTCCACCACTTCAGGGGCGAAGAAGAACGACAGGCATTCGTCGCCGCAGACATGCTCGTGGGTGCAGGTATATTCGTCGCCGGGATGGCCGATCAGCACCGATCCGGCCACCAGTTCGCTGCATCTGCCGCGGCTGCGCAGGCCGAAACTGCCCTTGCGCACATAGGAGATCGAGTGGCCGCCATGCTGCTCCGCGTACGGCTTGTCGCCCGGTCCCGCGGTGCAGCGAAAGTTGAAGACGGATACCGATTTGCGTTCAAGCAGCGTGGTCGCGATCATCCCGCCTACTTAAGCGTGCACGCGCCGCGGCGCAACCGGCAGCAGAATGTCGAACAGCGTCCTGCCGGGCATCTGGCTTGCGCCTTCGATCGATAGCAGCCGACGCTTCGAGATGGCCCCGCCAAACGTTAAACGCGCATCCCGAATTTTGCGAGAAGTTAACAGCGAGATGGGGCAGCCAACGGAACAGCTTGGCGAATGGCGCGAGGTCAGCTAAGCATGGCGAGCATAATCCGGAAAAGCGGTCGCCGGTTTTCCGACAAGGTCATGCTCGATACAAAGAGCGACCCCGCGGGCGTAGTTCAATGGTAGAACGGCAGCTTCCCAAGCTGCATACGAGGGTTCGATTCCCTTCGCCCGCTCCAATCGCTTCGCTTGTGGCATCATCAGCAGTTCGATGGGTGGACAGCGACCCATCGTTCGCCCCCGTTCGGAACTCGCACGCAGTCGGGAGGTGGCGCCTGCTTTCCAGCGTGATGACGGCAGCATCGCAGTGACCTCGGCGCACGTGGCGTCGGTCCTGGCGGGCGGTGAGCGGCTCGTTGCACAGGATCTGGCACGAAGTGGACATGGTGATCTGACACCTCACGTGCAGGCACCCAATGCACGTCCCGGATCGTCTGCTCGGAGGCATAAAACGGGCATCTAAGTAAGCTTTCATGTTCAAGCCACAAAACGGACGCGGATAGGGACAAACCTCCTGGAAACCGCAACATTCGCTTAATCTGCGCATCGGTATTTTCTCAATGGAGGTGGCGCAGTCGCAATCGTCCTTGCATACATTCCTGCGCGAGAATCCGATTGTGCAGACCAGGGCAGGGAGCGGCAGTACTTCATCAACGACGTGAGGCAGGAGCCGGCGAGTTGCAATGACCTCCTCCGGTTCGACGAGCAGGAAGCCGATTCGGATCGGCTTTCGATCATCGATCGTCACGGTGTTCATCGCCGCGGTGCTGCTTGTCGGATTGGCGCTGGTCTATCTGAGCTTTGAACGCGTTTCCGCCATCACCCGGACGGCCGCCGGCGCCTTCATCGACAAGGTCGCTCAATTGGGAGCGGACCGGATCGATTCCCAATTCAGAAACGTGCGGGACTGCCTCGATCTCCTGAGCGCGCTTCCGCCCGTTCAATCCGCGCAGATCGACGACAATTCTCCGCTCTATGGTTTGATGGCGGCAATGCTGCGGAACAACGAGCCTTTGTTCAATCTCTATGTCGGATATCAGGATGGCTCGTTTCTGGAATTGGACATGATCGACCGTGCCGGTCCGGTGTTTCGTGAAAGCCTCAACGTAACCGAGGATGCTGCTTTCCGCCTGGTTGTCATGACGCGAACCGGCGCCGGTGCGCACGAGGCCGTCACCACCTTCCTGTCCGACAAGCTCATTCCTGTTGCTGAAAGGCCTGGACCTGCAAATTACGATCCGCGGCAGCGGCCGTGGTATGGTGAGGCATTCAAGGGCGAAGGTACCCTTCTCACGGGCCCCTATGTCTTCTTCGCGACAGGTCTGCCGGGCTACACGCTGAGGAAGCCGCTCAAGGAAGGCCGTCGCGGCGTAATTGCCGGCGACATCCTGCTCAGCCGGTTGGAAGTGCTGCTGAACCAGCAGCGGCTGGGAAAATCGGGGATGGCCTTCCTGTTCAACGATGAGGGCCGGATCGTTGCTCACCCCCGAATGGGCGACCTGATGAAGGGACTCCAAGGCGCGAGCGAAGAACTCCCGCGGATCGAAGCCATCAATCTGCCAGGCCTTTCCGATGCTATTCAGGAGCTGAAGCGAAGCGGCCAAGTCCACCATATCCTGTCCGACAAGTCGGGCCGAATCTTCGTGGCGGCATTCCAGAAGATCGAGACTGCAGGCCCCGCCAACATCAAGCTTGCGGCGATTGCCGCGCTCGACGAGTTTTATTCGAAAATCATCGCCGAAAGGCGGACGCTGTTTGCGCTGGCGGTCGCATTTGTTGCGGCCATGCTGCCGCTTGCGTTCTGGATCGGGGCGCTGCTGGCCGGAACGTTGCGGCAGTTGGCAAGGGAAACCGACGAGATCCAGCGCTTCAAGATCGCAGAAAGACCGAGATTGCGGTCCGGTATCACCGAGATCGACGACCTCGCTCGCTCGGTCTTTACGATGCGAACGGTCGTGCGCAACTTCTCGAGTTTCGTGCCCAAGCAGATTGTCCGGCAACTGGTCGAATCCGGCGCATCGCTGAGTCTCGGCGGAACGCGCCGTGAGATCAGCGTGCTGTTTACGGATGTGGCCGACTTCACGGCGCTGACGGAAAAGGCCGATCCCTCGCAGGTCATGATCTATACATCGCGGTACTTCGCCGCTCTGTCCGACACCATCATGGGCCACCAGGGCACGATCGACAAGTTCATCGGCGATGCGGTCATGGCGTTCTGGAATGCGCCGGCTGATGATGCCGAGCACGCGACGAATGCGTGCGCCGCGGTGCTTGCCTGTCTGCGCAGGAACGGGGAATTGAACGGCATGTTCGAGCGCGAGGGCTGGCCGCCGTATTCAACCCGTTTCGGATTGCATTGCGGTGAAGCCGTCGTAGGTAATGTAGGCTCGTCCGACCGCATGAACTACACGGCGTTGGGGGCATCGATCAATCTGGCTGCCCGGCTGGAGAACCTGAACAAGAACTACAGCACGCGGATATTGGCCAGCGCGGCCATCAGGGCGCGAACCGAATCCCGTTACCTGTTTCGAACCGTAGACCGAATTCGGCCGAAGGGCTTTGCGGAGCCGGTCACGATTTCCGAGCTTCGATGCGAGCGGGCGGATGCCCCGGATTCGGAGCTGACGCTGTGCAGGCGCTGGGACGAGGTCTGGAACAAGATGGAGCAGGGGCCGCGCGCAATTGCGCTGAAGGCTGTCCTGGCATTTCTTTCCGATTATCCAGCCGACGGCGTCGCGAGATTCCATGCAGAACGTCTGCGTGCTGCGGCCCCACAGGATACGCAAACACCGGCGGCAGCGCGGCCCCGCGTGGTTTAAGTTCGTTCGGAGCGCGCCTGCGGATACAGGAATGACAGGGACGGCCCCGGCGCCAAGCCACGGCAATTGCCCTGTATTCCCGGCGGTGCGGCTGGTGCTGCGGTCCTGATGCCATTGTTGTCCGCGGCCCCCGTCATGGCGCGACCGTCAGCACCGCCTTCATGTTGGGATGAAAGCGGCAGTAATATTCGATCGTGCCGGCCTTCTTCAGCACCGACGTCACGGTCTTCTTCGGCGGCATCATGACGTCGAAGTCACCGTTGCGCGCGGTGGCGGTGTGGGCCAACACGTCCTTGTTGATCCATTCGATGGTGTCGCCGACCCTGGCCGAAACCTCTGATGGCGCGAACACCAGATCGGTCGTCGTGATCTGTATCGTCGCCGCCTGCGCCGCGACTGCCATCGAACCGAACAGCAGCGCAGCCGCGACAGGCAGATAGCATTCCCGGCGCATCGCGATCCCCCTATTTCAGCGTGGCGGCGACGTGTTCGGCGTGCTGCTGGTGGCCCTGAAAGATCTTCAGGCCGGTCTGCAGCAGGCTCTTCAGTTCGGCATTGCTGGCGGAGGGAATAAGCTGCGTCTCCAGCGCGCCGTTGACGGCCTTGTGGTAGGCCACCTCGTTGGCGACATACGCCTTGTCGTATTCGGCGCCCTTCAGCTTGTCGAGTTCGGCGAGCTTGGCTGCGGCCTGCTTCGACAGGGTCTTGCTGGTGTCATTGTCCTCCGGCGTCACCTTCAATTTCTTGACGAGGTCGAGCGCCTGCTTGTTCACGGCCTCATGGTCGCGCACCATGTCCTGCGCGAACGACTTGACGTCCTTGTTGCTGGCTTTCGTAATTGCCTGCCTGGCGGCGTTGATGTCGATGACCCCCGCGGTATAGGCGATGTGCGCAATCTGCGGATCGGTGGGTTTTGCGCCCTGCGCCAGCGCCGGGCTGCCGAGAAGGCTCAACGCGGCGACCGCCGCGCTCAAACGAATGAACATGTCTGAACTCCTGTGGCGCGGCGGGCCGCGCGTTGTTGATGCACAGGTGTTGGATGGTGGAGGTGCGCGGAGGTTCCGGGAAAAATGCTTGTTGTGGCGCTCGGGGCCTGAATCTAGTAATCCAGCCGCTTCAACACGGCGTCCGTCAGCCGCTCGCAGCGCCGGCCGGCGAACGGAAACGCCTCCATCACCACAGGCCCGATTTTCCGCTCGACAATGTCGCGCAGCATGGTGCGGGCGCGGTGCAGGCGGCTCTTCACCGTCTCCGGCTTCAGCCCGAGAATTTCGGCGGTCTCCTCCACGTTCATCCCTTCGATCACGCGGGTGATGAAGACGAGACGGAACGGCTCCGGCAGTTCATCGACGGCGTGTTCGACGACAGCCTGGATTTCACGCTGGGCCATGGATCTTTCCGGGTCGTCCGAGGTGGCGAGGGGAAACTGGATGATCTCTGCTTCGAGTTTGCCCGGCGGCAGCGCGTCGATGTCCACGGCAGGCCGCGCCCGGCGCAGCCGGCCGAGCGCCTCGTTCATCGCGATCCGCGACAGCCAGGTCGACAGGCTGGAATCGCCGCGAAAGCTTTCCAGATGGGTGAAGGCGCGGACGTAGGCTTCCTGCACCACGTCCTCCGCCTCGGCGTCATTGCGCAGGATGCCGCGGGCGAGGCGATAGAGCTTGCGGTTGTTCGCCTGCATGATGGCGCGCACCGCTGCCTCGTCACGGGCAAGGGCGCGGCGCACCAGTTCGGCGTCGCTGGTCGCGAGGGGAGCGGTGTTCGGTATCTGGGCCTGGCGCATGACGTCCACCAATAGCAGGGTATTGGGGTTGGATGCAGCGGCGGCCGAGAGGTTCCCGAGAAAAATCGGCTGATCGAAGCCAAGGGGATCTCGGGCGGCATGACGGATCTGTGCGACCCGTGGCCGCACCGCGACCCATGATCGGGCTGTGCCCAGCACCCGATCTGGCGTAAAAGCACGATCTCGACCTCGCCGGTTCCCGGAGGAAAACGCTGCGGCTTGTGCCGCGGCCATCCTCCTCGTCGTGGGATGATCGATGACGGAAGAAACCAGGACGCCAAAACATACGGGCGCCGACTGGGCGCAGCAGGCATGGCTGTGGCCGCTGGAAGCCACGAGGCTTGCGCTCGACAGCTACGCGCAATTGTTTGCCGGTCGGAAGCCGGCGGCGGCGCCCGACCGGGTGCCGCTGGCATGGACGACGCCGAATGCCATCAGGCTGCAACTTGCCTCGATGCGGTTGCGGGAGTTCTCGAAAGCGGGTTCGGCCGGGCAGCCGGTCCTCGTTTGCGCGCCCTATGCGTTGCATGGCGCGCTGGTCGCCGATTTCGCGCCCGGCCATAGCCTGGTCGAGGCGCTGCAGGCAGGCGGCATGAACCGCATCTACGTTACCGATTGGTGCTCGGCGACGCCGCAGATGCGCCACCTCTCGATCGACAACTACCTTGCCGACCTCAACGTTGCGATCGACGAGATTGGCGCGCCGGTCGATCTGGTCGGCCTGTGCCAGGGCGGGTGGCTGTCGCTGGTCTATGCCGCGCGATTTCCCGGCAAGGTGCGGCGGCTCGTGCTCGCCGGCGCACCTGTCGATGTTTCCGCGCCATCGGAGCTCTCGAAGATGGTGGCCGCGCTGCCGCAGCCGGCTTTCGAGCAGATGGTGCAGCAAGGTGACGGCATCGTCAGCGGCGAGCATATGCTGCGGCTTTGGACCCCGCCGTTCGCTCAGCAAGACGTGGAGGCCGTGCTGCAACGGAATCTCGGCAATGGATCGGACGCGGCGAAGCGGCTGCTGGATCGTTTCCTTGACTGGGACCGCGCAACGCTGGATTTGCCGGGGGCATATTATCTCGACGTCACCGAACGGATTTTCCGGCAGAACCAGATCGCGGCACGCTGCTTCGTCGCGCTCGGCCGAAGGATCGATCTCGCCGAGGTGCGCGTGCCGGCGTTCCTCCTCGCGGGAGAAGACGACATCGTTGTTCCCCGCGATCAGGCATTCGCCACGGCACGGCTATTGGGCACGCCACCTGCGTGGCTCGAGCGCGCGTGCGAGCCGTGCGGCCATCTCAGCCTGTTCATGGGCCGCAAGGTCTTGAGCCATTCCTGGCGGCGGATCGCGCGCTGGCTCGAAGCCGATATCGGCGACGTCGCCCGCGCCGATCAGCGCGTGAGGCGCGCATGAAAATGCCCCGGATCGTGCGGGCAATCCGGGGCGTATTTCAAGCGGTCGGACGACTTACTTCGCCGCGACGACCATGATCTCGACATTGTACTGCGGCGCCGCGAGCTTGGCCTCGACGGTGGCGCGTGCCGGCGTGTTGCCGGCCGAGACCCAGCCGTCCCACACCGCGTTCATCTCGCCGAACGTCTTCATGTCGGTGATGTAGATGGTGGCGGACAACAGCTTCGACTTGTCGGTGCCGGCCTTGGCGAGGTGGCCGTCGATGATCGAGAGGATGTCCTGCGTCTGCTCGGTCACGCTCTTGCCGGCAGCCTTGCCGGCCACGACGCCGGCGAGATAGACGGTGTTGCCGTGGACGACGACCTGGCTCATGCGAGGTCCGGTTTCGAAGCGCTGGATGCTCATGTTGTTCTCCTGATGGGGGCGGCGGTTTCTTAGCGCGCTCGGGCCTCGAGGACTACTGCGTTATTTGCATCGATGCGCCGCTCAGCCCACCGCCTTCGCCGCCGCGCGGCCGGCATTGCGGCCCGAGAACAGGCAGCCGCCGAGGAAGGTGCCTTCCAGCGAACGGTAGCCGTGCACACCGCCGCCGCCAAAACCTGCGGCTTCGCCTGCGGCATATAGTCCGCGGATGATCTCGCGGTTGGTGCCGAACACGCGCGAGTCGAGATCGGTCTCGAAGCCGCCCAGCGTCTTGCGGGTCAGGATGTTGAGCTTCACCGCGATCAGCGGGCCGTGTTCGGGATCGAGAATCCTGTGCGGCCTCGCGGTGCGGATCAGCCGGTCGCCGATATAGCGCCGCGCGTTGTGCAGGTTCATCACCTGCGCATCCTTGACATAGGGGTTGGTGAGTTCGCGGTCGCGCGCCTCGATCTGCGCCCTGATGTGATCAAGCCTGAGCAGGTCGTTGCCGGCGAGCGCGTTCATCGCGCCGACGAGGTCGGCGAGGTTGTCGCGTACGATGAAGTCGGCGCCGTTCTGCTTGAATGCTTCCACCGGCGCCGGTGCGCCCTTGTTGGTGGCGCGCTTGATCGTCATGCGCCAGCTCTTGCCCGTGAGGTCGGGGTTCTGTTCGGAGCCGGAGAGCGCGAATTCCTTCTTGATGATGCTCTGGGTCAGGATGAACCAGGAATAATCGTAGCCGGTGCCCATGATGTAGTGCAGTTGGCCGAGCGTGTCGGAGCCCGGGAACAGCGGCGCGGGCAGCCGCTTGCCGGTCGCGTCGAACCACATCGAGGACGGGCCGGGGAGGATGCGGATGCCGTGGCGCGGCCAGATCGGGTTCCAGTTCCTGATGCCCTCGACATAGTGCCACATCCGGTCGCGGTTGATCAGCCGCGCGCCGGCGGCCTCGGTGATCCCGATCATGCGGCCGTCGACATGTTCCGGCACGCCGGAGATCATGAATTTCGGCGGCGTGCCGAGGCGCGTCGGCCAGTTCTGCCGGACCAGTTCGTGATTGCCGCCGATGCCGCCGGAGGCGACGATCACCGCCGACGCCCGCAGCGTGAAATCGCCGATCACCTTGCGCGACGAGCTCTTGCCGCGTTCGACATGATCGGGTTCGAGCACCGACCCGCTTATGCCTTCGACTGAGCCATTGCTCATCATGAGTGTGTCGACGCGGTGGCGAAATCTAAACGTTAACCGGCCGCTTCCTTGTGCTTCGCGTGCGCGGCGTTCGAACGGCTCGACGAGGCCCGGGCCGGTGCCCCAGGTGACGTGGAAGCGCGGCACCGAGTTGCCGTGACCCATCGCGTCATAGCCGCCGCGTTCGGCCCAGCCGACGACCGGAAAAATACGGTGGCCCATCGCGCGCAGCCAGTCGCGCTTCTCGCCGGCGGCAAAGGCGACGTAGGCTTCCGCCCATCGCTTCGGCCAATGGTCGTCGTCGCGGTCGAAACCGGCAGTGCCCATCCAGTCCTGCAGTGCGAGATCGAACGAATCCCTGATGCCGAGCCGGCGCTGTTCGGGACTGTCGACCAGAAACAATCCGCCGAACGACCAAAAGGCTTGCCCGCCAAGGCTTTGCTCGCCCTCCTGGTCGACGACGATGACGCGCTTGCCGGCGTCTGCGATTTCGGTTGCCGCGACCAGTCCTGCCAGTCCGGCGCCGACCACGATTACGTCTGTGACCTCTGTCAACGTTTCCTCCCCCGTTCCGATATTGATTCAATCCCACGCTCTCGCGCGGTCAACGGCAAACTGTCTCGCCTGTGGTCGAGTCGCCACCTCCGCGAGAGTCCTTTGTTCCAGTTTGGGACCTCTGCGCGCGGAGGGTGCAGCGGCCAAGCAACACTTGATTTGAATTTGGTTGGAGCGGCGGTGTCTGCCTAGACAAAATCACGATCTCAAACGACGCTACATCCTGTCTTGCATCACCAAGACAATCAGATTCGGTTTAGACACTTGCGACTGGGGCTGGGATAATGAAGCTGCTGACGGGGTTGCTTGCCGCGGTACTGTTGCTGGCGGGAGTGGGTTCGAGCCAGGCGGTAGTGCGGATAGCCGACGATCGCGGCGGGCGGATCGGAACCTACGTCGACAAGTACCAGGGACTGCGCACCTCGGGCGAAACCGTCATCATCGATGGGCTGTGCGCCTCGGCCTGCACCATCGTGCTCGGCGCGGTTCCCCACGACCGGATCTGCGTCACCTCGCATGCCAATCTCGGCTTCCATGCCGCCTGGGATTTTGGCGCCAACGGCCGCGCCATTACCAACGCTGAAGCCACTCAGATGCTCTATTCGATGTATCCGCCGCCGGTCCGCAAATGGATTTCGGCGCGCGGCGGCCTCACCCCGCGCATGATTTTCCTCCGCGGCAAGCAGTTGCAGGCGATGTACAAGCCCTGCTACCTCGACGCGCAGGCCTCCGCCAACAGGCCGGCGTCCCGTTAAACGTGCCAGGCAAGCGACGTCGTGGCCGGGCTTCTCGTCCCGGCCATTTGCTTTGGGCCTGCTTCCTCCGCATGACGTGATCGGACCCGCAGCCATTCCGCTTGCCTGCTCCGGGAACTAGCCCTATCTGAAACCTCATGATTCAGCCGATTTCCACGCAAGCCGGAATGATGGCGGCGACCCCGCGTCAGGGCAGGGTGGCAGCCGTGATCGTTTGGGGCGCCGCCGGCCTTGGCGCGCTGGCCGTGCTCGCCGCGGCGGCATTGTGGTTCCGTTATGGCACCACGGTGTTTTTCGAGATGATCTCAGCCGGCATCTCGGCCTGCTTCTGACCCGCGCAAAGGAAATCCACGATGGACCGAGCCGTTCGCCCGCTGGTGATCTTCGCCGCATTCGCCGGCAGCCTGGCCGTCGGGCTCCTGGTGATGCTGTGGGCAATGGGCGGCATGAAAACCGTCACGGCGCCGGCCGCGATCGGCGGACCGTTCCAACTGGTCGACCAGGCCGGCCAGGCCGTCAGCGAGCAGAATCTGAAGGGCAAGCCGACTATCATCTTCTTCGGCTTCACCCATTGCCCCGACGTCTGCCCGACCTCGCTGTTCGAGATTTCCGAAGTCCTGAAGGCGATGGGCAGTGATGCCGACAAGGTCAATGCCTGGTTCGTCTCGGTCGATCCCGAGCGCGACACGACCGCCGCCATGAAGGACTATCTCTCCAGCTTCGATCCGCATCTCAAGGGCCTGACCGGCGATCCGGAGGCAGTGGCCAAGGTGCTTTCGGCCTACCGGGTCTATGCGAAGAAAGTCCCGCTGAAGGACGGCGACTACACCATGGATCATACCGCGCTGATCTACCTGATGGATCGCGACGGCCATTTCGTCTCGCCCTTCAACCTGAAACGGACGCCCGAGGAAGCCGCAAAGGATCTGAAGCGGTACCTCTGAGTTCTGGGCAACCGGCCGAAGGGGGCGAAAACGCCCCTCGCATCGCCGGCCGGATGGTCTATAAGGCCGTGAATTTCCCTCAGTCTGCGACGATGTCATATCTTATCGCCTCGTTAACCATTGCAGGACTGCATCGCGCCATCAGCGCCGGGCTGGCCGGATTGTCGCTCGCGTCGGCATTGGTGCTGTCCGGCGGCATCACCGCGCGGGCCCAGACACAGCCCCAGCCTCCGACCGAGCCTCGCCCGGCCGTGGAGGCCGCGCCGCAGGCGGTGCCGGGCTTCTGGGATCCACGGCGGCGTCCAGACCGTCCCGATATGTCGCGCCTGACGGTGATCCGCTTCCTGACCGAGACCGATTACCCGCCGTTCAACTTCACCGGCCCCGACGGCAATCCGGCCGGCTTCAACGTCGATCTGGCCCGCGCGCTGTGCGACGAGATCAAGATTTCCTGCACCGTCCAGATGCGGCGGTTCGAGACTCTGGTCGACGCCATCACCAGCAATCGGGGCGATGCCATCATCGCCTCCATGGCGGTGACGCCGGCGCTGCGCGCGCGGCTGGATTTCACCGATCCCTATTACCGCGCGCCGGCGCGCTTCGTGTCGCGGCGCGATGCTGTGCTGCCGGAGGTCCGCCCCGAATATCTCGAAGGCAAGAAGGTCGGCGTCATCGGCGGCACCTCGCACGAGGCCTATCTGAAGGCGATGTTCACCGACGCCGAGATCAAGTCCTACCCCAACGACGACGCGCTGCGGTTGGCGCTCCGGCGCAGCGAGGTCGACTTCATCTTCGGCGACGCGATCTCGCTGGCGTTCTGGATCAACGGCACCGACTCGGCCGAATGCTGCGCCTTCTCCGGCGGGCCCTTTGTCGAGAGCCGCTATTTCGGCGAGGGCGTTGGCATCGCCGTCCGCAAGGGCAACGATCTCTTGCGGACCTCGCTGAACTGGGCGCTGTTCCGGATCTGGGAAAAAGGCCGTTTCACCGATCTATGGCTGCGGTATTTTTCGATCAGCCCGTTCTGATGCGGTGTCATTCCGGGATGGTCCGAAGGACCAGACCCGGAATCTCGAGATTCCGGGGTCGATGCGTCGCATCGCCCCGGAATGATGGCGAACCAGCCGTCATTTTGCATTTTGTCCCGGAAGCGCTAGTTTCCGCGGCCCCCGGAGAGAGCCTTTAAAACGATGTCCGTTATCGACCTTGCCTCCAGCCCGAGCGACCTGCGTGCGCTGGCCGAACAATCCAACGCCTGGCCGTTCGAGCAGGCCAAGGCCATTGTCGCGCGGCTGAAGAAAAGCCCGAAGGACGAGGTGCTGTTCGAGACCGGTTACGGCCCGTCCGGCCTGCCGCATATCGGCACCTTCGGCGAGGTCGCGCGCACCACCATGGTGCGCCATGCCTTTCGCGTGCTGACCGAGGACAAGATCAAGACGCGTTTGCTCGCATTCTCGGACGACATGGACGGCCTGCGCAAGGTGCCGGACAATGTGCCGAACAAGGAACTGCTGGAGCAGCATCTCGGCCGGCCGCTGACGCGCGTGCCCGATCCCTTCGGCACCCATGACAGCTTTGGCGCGCACAACAATGCGCGGCTGCGCGCCTTCCTCGACACTTTCGGGTTCGACTACGAATTCGCCTCTTCGACCGACTACTATACTTCGGGCCGGTTCGACGCTGCGTTATTGCGCATGCTGGAGCGGCTCGATGCGGTCATGAAGATCATGCTGCCCTCGCTGCGCGAGGAGCGCGCCGCGAGCTATTCGCCGTTCCTGCCGATCTGCCCGCGCACCGGCATGGTGCTGTATGTGCCCGTCACCGCGCATAACGCCAAGGCGGGCACGATCTCGTACGAAGACCCCGATACGAAGGAGAACGTGACAGTCCCCGTGACCGGCGGCCATTGCAAGCTGCAGTGGAAGCCGGATTGGGCGATGCGCTGGTTCGCGCTCGGCGTCGACTATGAAATGGCCGGCAAGGACCTGATCGACTCGGTCAAGCTGTCGGGCAAGATCTGCGCGGCGCTCGGCGCCACGCCGCCCGAGGGATTCAACTACGAACTCTTCCTCGACGAGAAGGGCCAGAAGATCTCGAAATCGAAGGGCAATGGGCTGACCATCGACGAGTGGTTGCGCTACGCCTCGCCGGAATCGCTGTCGCTGTTCATGTATCGCGAGCCGAAGGCGGCGAAGCGGCTGTATTTCGACGTGATCCCGCGCAATGTCGACGACTACCAGCAATTCCTCGACGGTTTTGCGCGGCAGGATGCCAGGCAGCAGCTCGCCAATCCGGTCTGGCACATCCATTCCGGCAGGCCGCCGAAGGCTGACATGCCCGTTACGTTCCAGTTGTTGCTGACGCTGGTGTCGTCGTCGAACGCGGAAAACGCCGAGACGTTGTGGGGCTTCATCGGCCGCTATCGTCCCGGCGTGACGCCGCAGACGCATCCGAAGCTCGATGCGACGGTCGGCTACGCCATCAACTACTATCGCGACTTCGTCGCGCCGACCAAGCAGTTCCGGGAGCCGACCGACGGCGAACGCGCCGCGCTGCAGGATCTGCGCGATGCGCTGTCGCAATTGCCGGCCGGCTCGAGTGCCGAAGACATCCAGAACGTGGTCTACGAGATCGGCCGCCGCGAGCCGTTCCTGGATCAGGTGAAGAAGGGCAAGGACGGCCGGCCCGGCGTCTCGCTCGACTGGTTCAACATGCTCTATCAGGTGCTGTTGGGTCAGGAGAAGGGCCCGCGCTTCGGCTCCTTTGTCGCGGTGTACGGCGTGGCGAATGCCGTGAACATGATCGACGGCGCGCTGGCAAGGAGCGCGTAATCCCTTCCTTCTCCCATCAAGGGAGAAGGAAAATCACTCCGACTGCAGCACGTAGCGGCGGTTGTCCTTCTGCACCGGCCGCGCATTCATCGGGTAGAGCTTTGCAAAGGCCGCGACGTCGCCTGCCGCGACCGGCATCGGCGTCGTCAGCAGCAGCCATTCCACTACCTCCGAGCAGGGCGGCGTCGTCAGCGATCCCGAATAGCGGTAGTAGCTGCGCTTGTGCGGCAGCAGGCCGTTCGGGTTGATGCCGGCATCCGCCTTCACCGCCGGGCCCTCCCTGGCCGGCATGGTGGCGACGATCCTGGCGAAGGTCGCGTTCGGCTTTCCTTCCGTCAACAGCACGCCGACCACCGCCAACCCGCCACTGTCGGCGCGGTGCACGAAATGCGCCTCCATCGGAAACTTCTTGCCGCCGACGAGGTGCTCGCTCGGCCGGTGGAAGTGCACCTGCAACAGCTTGTAGGCGACATCGCCGAGCTTCAGCGTCGAGCCCTCGGCGAAATTGAGCTGGATGGTGTGGCCGTTGTTGACGATGGTGTCGGCCGTCTTGCTCCAGGCGATCTTCAGCGCCGGAAGCCTGGACTTGATGGTGGCGGTGATGTCGATCGGCGATTGCTGCGCGCCGAGCGAGCAGGCCTTGTCGGCGGCGTCGAGGTCGCCCCACCTGGCCGGGCCGTTGTCGCCCTCGTAGCTCCAGTGGACGCCTTCCGCGGCGAAGCCCGTGCCTGTACAGGCCGGGCAAACCGCGAGCGCGGCGAAAGCCTTCAAGACAGTGCGTCGATCCATGTGACCCCCGTACACTTGGAATGGAGGCCTTCAGTTACGCCGATTCCTCTGCGGGCGTAAGCGGAAATTTCGCAGGAGTTGCGGCGCAAGGCGTGGCAACCGCGCGGGCCGGAGGCCGCAAAGCGGGATGGCAGGTCCGCTGCAATTTCAGCCACGGCCGCGCCGGATTGCGCTACACTGCATCGCATAACAAGCCAAAGCCCCCGCCGAGGGGCAGGCAACATAGCGGATCAGGGAGAACGCGGATGCAGTTCAGGGTTTCGCCGAAATCGCTCAGCGAATACAGCGCCGAGGAATGGCAGGCACGGCTCGATCTCGCTGCCGCCCACCGGCTGGCCTACAACCAGGGATTTTCCGAAGGCATCTTCAACCACCTGACCTTCGTGGTGCCGGGCAAGAGCGACCGTTACTACCAGATCCCGTTCGGCACGCATTGGTCGGAGGTGACCGCATCCTGCTTCATGGAAGTCGGCATCGACGACGGCGAGGTCAAGGCCGGCGAGGGCGAGGTGGAGCGCTCCTGCTATTGCATCCACGCACCGATCCACAAGGCAGTGTCGAAGGCCAGGGCGGTGTTTCACACCCACATGCCGCATGCCAGCGCGCTGACGAGACTCGAAGATCCCCGCATCAAGGAGATCGGCCAGACCGAGGTCGGTCTGTCGGGCGCCATCGCCTATGACGACGAGTATACCGGCCCGGCGCTCGATCCCGCCGAAGGCGCGCGGCTCGCAAAAGTCATCGGCGACAAGACCGTGCTGTTCATGGCCAATCACGGCATCACCACTGTCGGCGCCAGCATCGCCGAAGCCTATGACAAGCTCTATTACGTCGAGCGCGCGGCGCAGGTGCAGATCTATGCGATGTGGACGGGACAGCGGCTGAAGCAGCTGCCGACGCCGGTGGTCGAAAAGACCCGGCGCGACTACATGGACGATCATCTCTACAAGGGCCCGACCCCGGCCGAGCGGCATTTCGCGGCGCTGAAGCGGATGCTGGACCGCAAGGAGCCGGATTACGCGACGTAGGCGGTCACCCCGCTCTCACCTCATCCGCGAACCGGTGCCAGACTTCCGGCCGCCAGCTTCCATTGGCCGCGCCTGACGTCGACGGCAGTATCCACACACGGGTATCGCCGAGCCGCTCGCGCTGCTCGCCATAGTCGCGCTTGCCGTCGAAGAATTTTTGTCCGGCCGTCTTGCTGGTAAAGGCGACGAAGCGTGGACGGAAGTTCATGATCGCGCGGCTCAGCCGGGCGCGATCCGCCGCGGTCAGTTTGGGGAGCGTCGCGCGATCCATGCCGGCGTCCGCTTTGACGAGATCGGTCAGCCCGATCCCGTGCTGCAGCAGGCGGCGATACTGACGCGGCTGCAACTGCTCCGGCGTCAGCCTTGTCTCGTGCAGGATCATCCAGAACTTGTTCTGCCGGTGCGCGTAGTAAGCCCGCTCGGCGGCGGAGGTCGTGCCCGCCGCGGTTCCGCACAGCACGATGCGAAGGGAATCTTGCAGCAGGTCGCTGAGCACGTCGGTCACGGCGCCGAAACCCTACTGACTCACCCAGACGATCCTGGCGATCCAGGCGACGTCGTCGGCTTCCAGCGTGCGGTCGGCCTGCGTCGGGCTGAGCGATTGCAGTTCCAGCGTCTTCGTGGTCCGGCGCTTCAACTCCTTGACCATCACTTCGCCACCCGAGGTCTTCAGCACCACGCGGTCGCCGCGCCGGATCGGCGTGCCCGGCGACACCACGATGATATCGCCGTCGCGATAGGTCGGCCGCATCGAATCGCCGGAGATCTCCAGCGCATAGGCGTGCTCGTCGCCGGCCGACGGCAGCGCCGCCTCGTCCCAGCCCTTGCCGGCGGGAAGGCCGTTCTCGTCGAAATGGCCGCCGCCGGCCTGCGCGAGAGCGAGCAGCGGCACCGACTGCAGGCTGCGCGTGCCGTCGCCGATCAACTGCACGAAGGTATCGATCGACGAGTTGGTCGCGGCCAGCGCCTTGGCAACCGATTCGGTGGAGGGCCAGCGCTCCCGGCCATCGGTCGTGATGCGCTTGGACTTGTTGAAGGTGGTGGGATCGAGCCCGGCGCGCCTGGCAAGGCCCGACGGCGACATGCCGGCGCGTTCCGCCAGACGGTCAAGCGCGGACCAGACCTGGCTGTGGGTCAGGATGCGTTGCGCCTTGGATAGTCGGGCCATCGGGAACCCTGAATCAGCATCTAGGAATTATTGCCTCATTCGCCGATTTCGCGCAAATTCCGTGCAGCGGATGGCGGCAGGGACGCTTGAGTTGAAGCCCAGCCGCCTTTACGGTCAGCCGCCCGACCCGCCTAAAATCCCAAGAGACTCAAGCGACAAGAGACTCGAGCGACAAGCAGGACCGATCGAACAGCCGTGCGCACGATCTACAAAATTACTCCGGCCTCGGCCTGGCGCGAGGCTGAACGGCAGGGCGTCTATCGGGGCAGCGCGGACGACCTCCGCGATGGCTATATTCATTTTTCCACGGCCTCCCAGGTCGCCGAGACGGCGCGAAAGCATTATTCCGGCCAGACCGGCCTGTTCCTGGTTGCGGTCGATGCCGACGCGCTTGGCGACGCGCTGCGCTGGGAGCCCTCGCGCAATGAGGAGCTGTTCCCGCATCTCTATGGCGAGCTCGATCTCGGCGCGGTGACCGAGATTCTCAACATGCGGACGCGGTCCGACGGCACGCACGACATTCCGGAGCTGGCGCCGTGATTCGCGCGTTCGACGCCTTTTCGCTGCCGCTGCTGCGTTGGTTCGATCCGGAGGATGCGCATCGCATGGCGATCCAGGGCCTGCGGCTGCTGCCACCGGTCAAGCCGCGCACCGATGACCTGAAGCTGGCGGTGCGCGCCTTCGGCCTGAACTTTCCCAACCCGATCGGCATGGCCGCCGGCTTCGACAAGAGCGCGGAGGTGCCCGATGCGCTGCTGCGGCTGGGCTTCGGCTTCGTCGAGATTGGCACGGTGACGCCGAAGCCGCAGGGCGGCAATCCGCGGCCGCGGCTGTTTCGCCTCGAGCGGGACGAGGCCGTGATTAATCGCATGGGCTTCAACAATGACGGCGCGGAAACAGCGCTGCGCCGCCTCGCCGCGCGCGCACACCATGGCGGCATCGTCGGGGTCAATGTCGGGGCCAACAAGGATTCCTCCGATCGCGTTGCCGATTACGTCAAGCTGATCGAGACCTTCGCGCCGGTCGCGAGCTATTTCACCGTCAACGTCTCCTCGCCGAACACGCCCGGCCTGCGCAACCTGCAGCAATCGGCCGCGCTCGATGATCTCCTCGCCAAGGTGATCGATGCGCGCGAGCGGGTGCGCCGGAACGCCGGCGATTCGCCGGTGCTGCTCAAGATCGCGCCTGACCTGAGCTTGACCGAGCTCGACGACGTCGTGCACATCGCGCGATCGCGCGGCGTCGACGGCATGATCGTTGCCAACACCACGCTGGCGCGGCCCTCGATCTTGCGCGAGCAGGCGCGCGCGAAAGAGGCGGGCGGATTGTCGGGGCGGCCGCTGTTCCGCCTGTCGACGCGCATGGTGGCGGAGACCTATGTCCGCGTCGAAGGTGCGTTTCCGCTGATCGGCGTCGGCGGCATCGATTCCGGCGGCGCGGCGCTGACCAAGATTCGCGCCGGCGCCAGCCTGATCCAGCTTTATTCGTCGCTGGTCTACAAGGGCCTCGGCCTGGTCGACCACATCAAGAACGACCTTGCGTCGACGCTGTTGCGCACCGGGCGCGACTCGCTGGCGGAGATCGTTGGCGCCGATGCTGCGACGATTACGGCAGAGGATTGGCCGGTGCAGTAAGGGAGCCGTAGCCCGGATGGAGCGAAGCGCAATCCGGGAATTCTAACGCCTTGCACAAAGGCCCCGGATTTCGCGCCGCTCCATCCGGGCTACGAACCGAACGACTTCCGCAATAGCACCGGGTATCTGAGCGCCTCCAGCCCGCCGCGGGCGGCGTAGTGCACCAGCAGTGCGCCCCATAGTCCGGCATTGCCGAACGAGCGCAGCGCGAACCATGCGGTGAGGAAGATCAAGAGCGAGGCCACCATCAGGTTGCGCATGTCGCGCGCCCAGGTGGCGCCGATATAGATGCCGTCAAAGGCAAAGGCGAACACGCCCAGTAGCGGCGCGAAGATCACGAACGGCAGATAGTCGCGTGCGATCCGGCGCACATCGACGTTCGCCGTCATGACGTCGATCATCGCGGGCCCGAACAGCAGGAAACAGGCGGCCACCGCGAGCGCGAAGCCGAACCCCCACATCACGACGAGCTTCACGGCTCCTGCGAAAGCGTGTTTGTCGCGTGCGCCATAGGCGCGGCCGCAGAGCTGCTCGGCGGCGTTGGCGAGGCCGTCGAGGAAAAAGGCGCTGAACAGCAGAAAATTGTTGAGCACCGCATTGGCGGCAAGCGTCATGTCACCGGCACGTGCGCTCTGTGCCGTGAAGAACAGGAACGCCGCGATCAGCGACGCCGTGCGGATCATGATGTCGCGATTGACCGCGATCATGCGCATCAGCTTGGCGCGGTCGAACAGCAAGGCGCGGGAAGCCGCGAATTGTCCTTTCGAAAGGTGGCGCGCGATCAGAAGGCCGAGCGTGAGACCGGCGGTCTCCGCGATCAGGGCGGCGATTGCGGCGCCGGCGATGCCGAAGTCGAACACCAGCACCAGCAGCACGGTCGCCGCCATGTTGATGAGGTTGATGGTGATCTGCGTTCCCAGCGCCAGCTTGGCGCGCGCCTGCCCGATCAGCCAGCCCAGAATCACATAATTGCCAAGTGCGAGCGGCGCCGACCAGATCCGGATCACGAAATAGGTTCTTGCCGCGCCGGTGACGCCCTCGCTGCCACCCATGGCGTTGAGCAGGACCGTGGACAGCGGGCCCTGCAGGGCGATCAGGGCCGCGCCAACCAGCGCTGCGACGATCAGCCCGCGCAACAGGATCGCGCGCAGCTCGCTGGTTTCGCCGGCGCCGAGCGACTGCGCCGTGAAGGCCACCGTGCTCATGCGCAGGAAGCCGAACAGCCAGAACATGCAGTCGAACAGCACCGACGCCATCGCCACGCCGCCGAGCAGGGTGGCATCGCCGAGCCGGCCGATTGCCGTGGTCGAGACGATGCCGATCAGCGGCGTGGTCAGGTTTGCCACCATCGCGGGACCGGCGATGGCAAACACCTGGGCCGTCGTGACCTTCGAAGCGGATCTCGGCGAACGCATGCCTAGAGGTCGACGACCATGCCGTCATGGGCGGTCGTGTAAGGCAGTTCGCCCACGCGCCCGAGCATGTCGTCGCTCATATGCGTCAGCACCAGCCGCCTGGCGTTTATCTCTGGCAGATGCGCTTCCAGCGTCTTCAGGCTGAGATGGTTCTTGACGATCCTGTCGTAGTAATACGCTTCCGCGATGAAGAGGTCGGCGCCACGCGCCGCGGGGATCAGCGTATCGGTCCATTCGGTGTCGGCGCTGTAGGCGATGACGCGGCCCTCGGCCTCGATCCGGTAGGCGAGAAACGGTCCGCCGGATTCGCCGTGGATCACCGGATAGGACGTGACCTTGACGGCGCCGAACGTCCGGCTCTGCCCGGGCTCGAGCGCGATGACGGAAAGATTGAAGCGCTGCGGCGTCTTGGAGGAATGCTCGAACAGCGCTTCCCTCAACGCTGCGAGTTTCGTTTCGATGCCTTGTGGCCCGGCAATCACCAGCGGGCGGGAGCGGCGGGTGAATTGCGCATCGAGCAGCAGGAACGGCAGGCCGGCGAAATGATCGCCATGGAAGTGCGTGATCAGGATCAGGTCGATCGCGTCGCGCGCGACGCCGAGACGTTTCAGCGCCGGCAGCGACGACGCGCCGCAATCGATCAGGAAATTGACGGATGCGCCCGTGACGTGGAAGCAGGTGTTGAACCTGCCGCCGGAACCGAGCGCATCGCCGCAGCCGACAAATCGCAGTTGCATCGGCCGCGGCCTTTCGCTGACGGACTTATCGCCCGCGCGGGGCGCCGAGCAGCCGCGACAGCAGCCAGATCGGGACCACGATCACGGCGCCGAGCAGGAAGTAGCGCCACAGCCAGTTGACGGCGTCGAAGCCGAGATCCCAGAGCCGCTGGAACAGCATGCGGATGCTGTACAGGATGTTCCAGGGATCAAAGCCGATGGCGGCGAGCACCACGCCGACCAGGATCGACAGCAGGATCAGCCGGAACGCCACCGCCAGCGGCGAGCCGCCGAGAAAGCGGTACAGGCCGTCATTGCTGGCCGGCAGGTCTCTGACGTCGTTGGGCATCGGTCTCTCCTCGCGAGTCGTGCCCATTATACGGCACGGCGGGGCACATGGGGAACCCACCCCTATCAGTCAATGGCCGCCATGCATCGGGGGAATGTTAATTTGCCGTCACGTTCTTCAGCATCCGCTCCAGCGTCTCCAGCCGGTCGGCCTCGCGCGGCGGCTTGTCCCAGCGCAGCCGGCTGATGCGCGGAAACCGCATCGCGACGCCGGATTTGTGACGCGACGAGCGCTGCAGCCCCTCGAAGGCGACTTCCAGCACCAGGCCCTGGTCCGGCTCGTGCACGACATGCCTGACGGGGCCGAATCTCTCCGTCGTGTTGCGGCGGACGAAACGGTCGATCTGCAGCAGCTCCTCGTCGGTGAAGCCGAAATAGGCTTTTCCGACCGGCACCAGCTGCTCGCCACCATCGCCATGGGTCCAGACGCCGAAGGTGTAATCGGAATAATAGGACGAGCGCTTGCCGTGGCCGCGCTGCGCGTACATCAGGACGGCATCGATGATGTGCGGATCGCGCTTCCATTTCCACCACGGGCCCTTCGGGCGGCCCGGCAGATACGCTGCGTCGCGGCGCTTGAGCATCACGCCCTCGACCGCGCCAGCATCCTCGCCTGCGCCGGCGCTGGCGGGATCGGCGCGGGCCGCCATCAGCGCGTCCCAGCTGTCGAAGGCGATCGTCGGCGACAGGTCGATCCTGGCATCGCCGAGCTTGCGGACGAAGGCTTCGAGATGCGCCCGCCGCTCGGCGAACGGCAATTCGCGCAGATCGTTCTCGTCGTCACCGAGCAAATCATAGGCGCGCAGATGAATCGGAAATTCCTTGATCAGTTTCGGCGAAACAACCTTGCGGTTCAGTCGCTGCTGCAGCACGTTGAAGCTCTGCACGCGGCCCTCGCGCAGCACCAACAATTCACCGTCGATGGCGCCGGGCAGGTGCAGCGACGGTACGAGATCGGGGAAGCTGTTGGTGATGTCCTCGCCGGTGCGCGAATAGAGCCGCGCCCGCATGTGGCCGTGCTCGTCGCGGCCGGAGACCGCCTGCACGCGGATGCCGTCCCATTTCCATTCCGCAATGAAATCGGTCGGATCGAGATTGGCGAAATCCGTATCCTCGATCGCGTGCGCCAGCATGACAGGCCGAAACGGCGTGGGGTCGCGATTGACCGGCTTGTCGCCGCGCCCTTCCAGCCAGGCGAACAGATCGAGATAGGGCGGGGCGAGCCCGGGCCAGATCAGCTCGATGTCGTGCGGGTCCTTGTCGCCCAGCGCCGCGGCCGCCGTTTTCGCCAGCCGCGCCGAAATCCCGATCCGCATCGCGCCGGTCACGAGTTTCAGGAGCGCCCAGCGGCCGGTCTCGTCGAGTTCGTCGAGCCAGCGCGCAAGCTGCTTTGGCAATTCGGTCTTGCCGAGGGTGCGAAGCGTGGTGACGACTTCGGAAAGGGTCGGCGGCGGTGGGTTGTTGTGGCCTGCCAATTCCGCCTTCGGCCACATCAGCGCGACGGTCTCCGAGAGATCGCCGACGTAATCATACGACAGCCCGAACAGAACGGGATCGGTGCGGTCGGCAATCAGGTCGCGGATCAGTCCCGGCTTGGCGTGCTTGAACGACAGCGCGCCGGTCAGCGCCGCCAGCGCGTAGCCGCGGTCGGGATCGGGCGTGTCGCGAAAATAGGCCGTGAGCAGCCGCAGCTTGTTGTTGCGGCCGGGCTCGTAGGCGAGACGGTCGAGCAGTTCGGCGAAGCGGTTCATGCATCCGCCTCGTCGGTCGCCACGACCTCGCTCTCCTCCTCGTCGCCATAGCCGACGAGGTCGAGCGGCTGCGCGGCGAGCCCGCGCGACTTGCACCAGTGCACCAGCGCGTCTTCCTGGCCATGGGTGACCCAGACCTCGCCGGCGCCGGTGGCTTCGATGGTCGCGGTCAGCCCGTCCCAGTCGGCATGATCGGAAATCACCAGCGGCAGTTCGACGCCGCGCTGGCGGGCGCGTGCCCGCACCCGCATCCAGCCCGAGGCAAACGCGGTGACCGGATCGGGAAAACGCCGCGTCCAGATATCAGAGGTGGCCGACGGCGGCGCCAATGTGATGGTGCCGGCGAGTTCAGCCTTCTTCATGTCCTTGACCGGCCGCAGCTCCCCAAGCGCGATGCCTCGGCTTTCATAATAGTAGGTGATCTCTTCCATCGCGCCATGCAGATAGATCGGCGCGTCGTAGCCTTGCTCCCGCAGCAGCGCGATCACGCGCTGCGCCTTGCCGAGCGAATAGGCGCCGACCAGATGCGCGCGCTCCGGAAACAGCGCGACCGACGCCAGCAGCTTCCTCACCTCCTCGGACGCGTCGCCATGACGAAACACCGGCAGGCCAAACGTCGCCTCGGTGATGAAGACGTCGCAGGGCACGACCTCGAACGGCGTGCAGGTGGGATCGCTCGCGTCCTTGTAGTCGCCGGAGGCGACGATGCAGGTGTCCTTGCAACTCACCGCGATCTGCGCCGAGCCCAGGACGTGGCCCGCGGGATGGAATTTGATCCTGACGTCGCCGAGCGTGAGCCCCTCGCCATAGCTGATAGCCTGCGTCGTCCGGGCAAAATCGTCGCCGTAGCGCAGCCGCATCATGTCGAGCGTTTCCTGCGTGGCCAGCACCGCGCCATGGCCGGGCCGCGCGTGGTCGGAATGGCCATGCGTAATCACGGCGCGCTCCACCGGGCGGACCGGGTCGATATGGAAGCCGCCCGGCTTGCAGCACAGGCCGGCGGGAAGGGGGATCAGGATATCCTGCGGACGCATCGGGGTAATATAGGAGGTGTTGCGCCGAATTTTACCCGTCATGCGCGGGCTTGACCCGCGCATCCATCTTCCGGGAAAATCTTTCCCGATGAATTGCCGGGCCAAGTCCGGCAATGACAAATACGGAACCCATGCCCGCCCGCCTCTTCCTCTCCTCCGGCGATCTGATGGCCGACCGCCGCTTCGAATTCGCGCGTGACCTGCAGCTGAAGGGCGATCTGCCCGCCGCCGCCGACCTGCTGGCGCAGGCGATCGAGCTGGCGCCTGATTTCGCATCCGCCTGGTTCACGCTCGGCGGCATCCGCGAAGAACTCGGCGAGCACGAGGCGGCCGTCGCCGCGTTCCAGAAGGCGCAGGCCTGCGATACCGGCGATCGGCACGGCGCCGGGCTACGCTTGATGCGGCTCGGCGCCGCGCCGCTTAGCGGGATGTCGCAGGCCTATGTGCAGACCCTGTTCGATCAATATGCGCCGCGCTTCGAATCTTCGCTGGTCGGCGATCTCGATTATCGCGGCCCGGAGCTGCTGTTCCGCGCGGTGCTGTCGGTGCGATCGGCCGAACGCAAGCCCGCCTTCTTCAAGCGCGCGATCGATCTCGGCTGCGGCACCGGTCTGGCGGCAACCGCCTTCGCTCGCGGGGTCGACCACTTCACCGGTGTCGACCTGTCGCCACGCATGATCGAACGGGCGCGGGCGACTGGTCTCTACGCCGAGCTCGAAGTCGCCGACATGCTGCAGGGGCTGCGTACGCAAGCCGACGCCAGCGCCAATCTCATCCTTGCCGCTGACGCCATGGTGTATGTTGCCGACATCCTGCCCGTGCTGAAGGAAGCCGCCCGTGTGCTGGTCTCCGGCGGATTGATCGCCTTCACCACCGAAACCCATGACGGCGACGGCGTCATCCTTGGCGACGGGCTGCGCTACGCCCACGCGGCATCCCATGTGCTTTCAGCGGTCGAAGCCGCCGGGCTCAAGCTCTCCCTGCTGGAAGACCGCTCCGCCCGCAACGAGGACAACACGCCGGTTCCCGGGCTGGTCGCCGTCGCCGCCAAAACTTGAGTCTAGACGCTACGCACGCCGCGAATAGCGGCATTGCATGCGACATGTCAGCTATTGCCACTGACGCCGGAATGCCGGATCAAGGCTGCCACAAGGGAGAAACAACAATGAAGAACAAACAGACCCGGCGCGAATTCGGCGCCACGGCGCTTGGCACCATCCTCGCATCCGCCATGCCCGCGCCCTTCGTCTGGGCGGCGGAGAAGAAATACGATCCGGGCGCCAGCGACACCGAAATCAAGATCGGGCAGACCGTGCCGCATTCCGGTCCCGGCTCGCTCTATGGTGTGCTGGGGCGCGTCGGCGAGGCCTATTTCCAGATGCTGAACGAGAAGGGCGGCATCAACGGCCGCAAGGTGAAATTCTTCTCCATGGACGACGCCTACAGCGCGCCGAAGTGCGTCGAGGCGACGCGGCGGCTGGTCGAGCAGGAGGAAGTGCTGGCGCTATACGGCTCGCTCGGTACCGCGCCGCAGACCGCCGTGCACAAATATCTCAATTCGAAGGGCGTGCCGCAGCTCCTGCTCAATACCGGCGCGTCGAAATGGAACGACCCGAAGAACTTCAAATGGACGATGGCGGGCCTGCCGCTCTATCCGACCGAGGCGCGCATTCTCGCCCGGCATGTCGTGGGCGTGAGGCCGGACGCCAAGGTCGGCATCCTCTACCAGAACGACGATTTCGGACGCGACTTCCTTGGTCCCTTCAAGAAGGTGCTGGCCGATGCCGGCGGCACCGCCAAGGTGATCATGGAGCAGACCTATGATCTCACCGAGCCGACGATCGATTCGCAGATCATCAACCTGTCGAAGTCGGGCGCGGATGTTTTCTACAACATCACCACCGGCAAGGCGACGTCGCAATCGATCCGCAAGGTCGCCGAGCTCGGCTGGAAACCACTGCATCTGTTGTCGGCGGGATCAACGGGCCGCTCGATTCTCAACGCCGCCGGCTTGGAGAATGCCAACGGCATCGTCGCGATCAGATACGCGAAGGAAGTCGGCGTTCCCCGCTTCGAAAAGGACCCCGACGTGCTGGCGTTCGAGGAATTGCGCAAGAAGTACCTGCCGACCATCGACCCCGATAATACCATCGCCTTCGCCGGCTACGGCCAGGTGGCATCGATGGCCGAGATCCTGCGCCGTTGCGGCGACGACCTCACCCGCGCCAACGTGCTGAAGCACGCAACGACGCTGGCCGGCTTCCACTCGCCCTATTTCCTCGACGGCATCAATTACAGCTACACGCCCGAGGACTACACGCCGATGAAGACGCTCTACATCTCGATCTTCAACGGCAAGGACTGGGATATCTCGGACAAGCCCGTGACGGAGTAGGCTCTCCTCCCTCTCCCCGCTCTTCGCGGGGAGAGGGCAGGGGTGAGGGGCTCTCTCGGCGCAAACGGTCGCGGGAAACCCACTGCCACCTGCCGCCATTCCCGGCCAACCCTCGACGAAACCAACTGGACCGCCTACCTCTTGGGCGTGTCGACGCTCGATCTCTTTTCCGTCACGCCGTCGGAAACGGCCGACCTGCTGCCGCGCCGGTTTCGCGGCTGGTTCGCCGCGCGTGGCTGGTCGCCGCGTGAGCATCAGCTCGCGCTGCTGGCGAAGGCTCGCGAAGACCGCTCCGCGTTGCTGATCGCGCCGACCGGCGCCGGCAAGACACTGGCAGGGTTCCTGCCGACGCTGGTGGAACTCTCTCATCCCGCTGCCGCCCAACAGGACGAAGGCACGAAGAATCTCGTCTCCACCGGCCGTAGCGTGAAGCGCAGCGGCGGCCTTCACACGCTCTACATCTCGCCGCTGAAGGCGCTCGCGGTCGACATCGCCCGCAATCTGGAGGCGCCGATCACCGAGATGGAGCTGCCGATCAAGGTCGAGACCCGCACCGGCGACACGCCGGTGTCGCGGCGGCAGCGGCAGCGGCGCTATCCGCCGGACATTCTGCTCACCACGCCGGAGCAACTGGCGCTGCTGCTGTCGTCGGACGACGCGCCGTTCCTGTTCTCCTCGCTGAAGCGCATCGTGCTCGACGAGCTTCATGCGCTGGTCACCTCCAAGCGCGGCGACCTGTTGTCGCTCGGCCTGGCGCGGCTATGGCGGCTGGCGCCGCAGATGCGTGCGATCGGGCTTTCGGCGACGGTGGCCGAGCCGGAATCGCTGGCGCGGTTTCTGGTGCCGCAGCGCGAGGGCGCGGCTGATGCCGCCGACATTGTCGTCGCCGGCGGCGCGGCGAGGCCCGTGGTCGAGATGCTCGATACCAGGGAACGGTTGCCCTGGGCCGGCCACACCGCGCGCCATGCGCTCGGCGAGATGTATGAGCTGATCAAGCGCAACAAGACCACGCTGATCTTCGTCAACACCCGCAGCCAGGCCGAAATGCTGTTCCAGGATTTCTGGCGCATGAATGACGATGGCCTCGCGATCGCGCTGCATCACGGCTCGCTCGATGTCGCGCAGCGCCGCAAGGTCGAGGACGCCATGGCGGCGGGCAGGCTGCGCGGCGTGGTCTGCACCTCCTCGCTCGACCTCGGCATCGACTGGGGCGACATCGATCTCGTCATCAATGTCGGCGCGCCCAAGGGGGCGTCGCGGCTGATGCAGCGGATCGGCCGCGCCAACCATCGCCTCGATGAGCCGTCGCGCGCGGTCCTGATCCCGGCCAATCGTTTCGAGGTGCTGGAATGCAGCGTCGCCATCGACGCGATCGCGGAGAATGCGCAGGATACGCCGCCGCTGCGCACCGGCGCGTTCGACGTGCTGGCGCAGCACGTGCTCGGCTGCGCCTGTGGCGAGCCGTTCCTGTCAGGCGAACTCCATGCGGAAGTCCTGACAGCGGCGCCCTATGCGTCGCTGACGCGAACCGACTTCGACGATATCGTCGATTTCGTCGCGACCGGGGGCTACGCGCTGAAGACCTATGAGCGATTCGCGCGGATCAAGCAGGACAAGCAGGGGCGCTGGCGCGTCGCCAATCCAAAGGTGAGGCAGAGCTACCGGCTCAATGTCGGCACCATCGTCGAGGAGGCCATGCTCAAGGTGAGGCTGGTGCGCTCGCGCGGCGGCGGCGCCGGATCCACCGGCATGATCGGCCGCGGCGGCCGGATGCTGGGCGAGATCGAGGAGTATTTCATCGAGGGGCTGGTCGCGGGCGACACCTTCGTGTTCGGCGGCGAGATCGTCCGCTACGAGGCGTTGGTCGAGGACCAGGTCTACGTCTCGCGCGCCAATGATAGAGATGCCAAGGTGCCGTCCTACATGGGCGGCAAGTTTCCGCTGTCCACTTATCTGGCCGAGCGCGTGCGCAAGCTGCTGGATGACCGGCGGCAATGGAATGCACTGCCGGAGCAGGTGCGCGACTGGCTGTCGCTGCAACGGCATTTTTCCCGTGTGCCTGCGGTGCGCGAGCTGCTGATCGAGACCTTTCCGCGCGGCGGCAAGCACTACATGGTGTGCTATCCGTTCGAGGGCCGGCTCGCGCACCAGACGCTCGGCATGCTGTTGACGCGCCGCCTGGAGCGTGCCCGCGCCCGGCCGCTCGGCTTCGTCGCCAATGAATATGCGCTCGCAATCTGGGGCGTTGGCGACATCTCGCATCTGGTTCGTCATGGCAAGCTCGATTTCGAGGCGTTGTTCGCGCCCGACATGCTTGGCGACGATTTGGAGGCGTGGCTCGCCGAATCGGCGCTGATGAAGCGCACATTCCGCAACTGCGCGCTGATCTCCGGCCTGATCCCGCGCCGCTTCACCGGCGAGGAAAAGAGCCGCCGCCAGGTATTGTTCTCGACCGACCTCGTCTATGACGTGTTGCGCAAGCACCAGGCCGATCACGTGCTGCTGCGCGCCGCGCGTGCCGACGCTGCCGCGGGCCTGCTCGATCTCAGGCGGCTCGGTGATATGCTGTCGCGCATACAGGGGCGAATCGCCCACCGGGAACTCGAACATGTTTCGCCGCTCGCCGTCCCCGTGATGCTGGAAATCGGCCGCGAGTCAGTTTATGGCGAAGCATCGGACGAGTTGCTGGCGGAAGCCGCCGAGGAGCTTGTCAAAGAGGCGATGGGATAGGCGGGAAGGCAAGTGAATTTGGGGGCGCAAACTTCGGAAGGTGATCAGGAGATGCGCGCCTCGAAGGTCACGATATCTGATGTGACCTTTGTCGCCGACATCTCGGGCGCGCTGTTCTGGCAGGAGCAGCGCCTGCTGGTCGTTTCCGATCTGCATCTGGAAAAGGGATCGAGCTACGCCCGGCGCGGCGTGCTGCTGCCGCCTTATGACACGGTGGCGACGCTGAGGCGGCTTGCCGCCGTGATCGCGCGGCACGATCCGCGGATGGTGATTGCGCTCGGCGACAGCTTTCATGATCGCGACGCGCATGAGCGGCTTTCGACGGCGGACCGCGACGCGCTGCAGGCGATGCAGGCGCGGCGCGACTGGATCTGGATCTCAGGCAATCACGATCCGGCGCTGCCGGCCGACCTCGGCGGCACGGTGGCCAACGAGGTCGCGATCGGGCCGATCGTCTTCCGTCATGAGCCGACCGGCACGGCCGGCGAAATCGCCGGGCACCTGCATCCGAAGGCCCGGGTGCCGACAAGGGGCCGCTCGATTGAGCGCCGATGCTTCGTCTCCGACGGCGAGCGCGCCGTGATGCCGGCGTTCGGCGCCTATACCGGGGGCTTGAGCATCAGCGACCCGGCGTTTGCGAAAATTTTCGGTGTGCCGGATTTCATGGCGCATGTGCTCGGCGACAGCCGCCTGCACAGCATCATTGCGTCGCGGTGTTATTGAAGCGGGCGTCGGTGCGTTCGGTTTGCTGCCACACACGATGACCTCATCCTGAGAGGGGGAGAATGTTTCGCTCTCGCCCGGAGAATTTTACAT
>NZ_DAINNI010000050.1:0-33820 GCF_036735945.1 Bradyrhizobium sp.
CTGCGTCGTCGTCAACATGATGGACGAGGTGGTGATGGTGCGCGGCGACGAGATCATCGGCGTGTTGCCGGTAGCGGCACGGGGGAAGCTGCGGTGAAATGTAGGGTGGGCAGAGCGCAGCGTGCCCACCATCAAAGAGCGAGCAAGCAGTGGTGGGCACGCTTCGCTCTGCCCACCCTACGGGTTCGAGAGCCATCTCAACGCGCCCTTCCCGGCCGCGACGCCGGTCGCGAACGACGCCTGCAGCAAGTAGCCGCCGGTCGGCGCTTCCCAATCGAGCATTTCGCCGGCGGCAAACACGCCGGGCATGCGGCGAAGCATGAAGGCGTCATCGAGTTCGTCGAACGATAGGCCGCCCGCGGTGGAGATGGCGCGTGCGATCGGCGCGACGCCGGTGAGTTGCACTGGCACCGCCTGAATCAAACGTACGAGATCAACGGGAGAAAGCGCAGCCAACGACTTGCCGGATACCTTGGCTGCCTCCTGCAACAGCCCGATCGCGACGGGCGAAAGATTTGCGGCCTTGCGGAGAAAGTTCGAGAAGGACTGTTTGCCCCTCGCGGCTGATAGTTTCGTGATCAGTTCGCCAAGTTCCGCATCGGGGCGCAGGGCGACGTTCAACGTGGCCGATCCATCGCGCAGGATAGCCTCGCGCAATGCGGCCGACAGCGCGTAGACCGCGCCGCCTTCGATGCCGGTGCGGGTGATGATGGCCTCGCCGCGAACGCTGTGCTTGCCGCACGTCAGCGCCACGCCCTTCAACGGCTGCCCCTCAAAACGGCCGCGAAAGATGTCCGACCAGGCGACGGTGAAGCCGGAATTTGCCGGCCGCAGCGACGATATCCTGACGCCTTTGGCCGCAAGCGTTTCCGTCCACGCGCCATCGGAGCCCAGCCGCGGCCAGCTTGCGCCGCCGAGCGCCAGCACGGTTGCGGATGTTTCGATCAAGCGCGCGCCGTCAGGCGTTTCAAACGCCAGACGGCCCTGCTCGTCCCAGCCGGTCCAGCGGTGACGCAGCGCCAGCCTTACGCCGTGCGAATCCAGCCGCCGCAGCCAGGCCCGCAGCAGGGGCGATGCCTTGAACGCCCTGGGAAACACCCGGCCGCTGGAACCGACGAAGGTTTCCTGGCCCAGCGCTTCGCTCCAGTCGCGCAGGGCCTGTGGCGGGAATGCTTCGACGGCGGCTTTCAGATGCGGCATCGCCTCGCGGTAGCGCGCGAGAAATGTTGGCAAGGGCTCGCTGTGTGTGAGGTTGAGCCCGCCCCGCCCGGCCATCAGGAATTTGCGGCCGGCGGAGGGCATCGCGTCAAAGACGGTGACGGCAGCGCCGCTCTGCGCCAGCACCTCGGCCGCCATCAGGCCGGCGGGGCCGGCACCGATGATGGCGACGCTTTTGGCGTGCGATGACATGGCGGCAGTGTAGGCCGGAGCTGCGTGGGGCTACAGCTTGATTCCCGCCCGCGCCGCTGCCTGCGCGACATATTTCTGCGTCTGCTCGAACGCACCCTGCAACGCCTTGGCCTTGGAGGTGTCGCTGATCTCAGCAAAATGCGCCGCGACCGCATCGGGCGTCCAGTCGGACTGGGCCAAATTGACGCCTTCGGTCTCGATGATCTTGATCACCGCAAACGACCCCGCACCCGCGCCCATGATCGTGCGGGTCGGCGCGTCCTCGCTGAGCAGGAACTCCACGGCGGGCGTGATCGCCTCGGGCCTCATCAAGGCCAGCGCCTGCGGCGGCAGCAGTTCTTCCGTCATGCGCGTCGCGGCGGTCGGCGAGATCGTGTTGACGCGGATGTTGTTCTTGCGGCCTTCCTCGGCGAGCACGTTCATCAGGCCGACCATGCCGGCCTTCGCCGCGCCGTAATTGGCCTGGCCGAAATTGCCGAACAGGCCCGACGACGAGGTGGTCACGACGATGCGGCCGTAATTGCGGTCGCGCATGCCGGCCCACACCGCCTTGCAGCAATAGAAGGTGCCGACGAGGTGGACATCCAGCACCTTCTGGAAATCGGCGACTTCCATCTTGGCAAAGGATTTGTCGCGCAGGATACCGGCATTGGCGCACAGCAGATCGACGCTGCCCCATTCCTTCGTGGCGCGCTCGACCATGGCGGTGACCTGCTCGAAGTTCGAAACGTCGGCGCCGTCGGCCATCGCCGTGCCGCCGGCCTTGCGGATTTCCTCGACCACGGTCTCGGCCGGCGACAGCGAGCCGCCGCTGCCGTCGCGCGCGCCGCCGAAGTCGTTCACCACCACCCTGGCGCCGCGGCTCGCCAGCCCCAGCGCATGCGCCCGTCCCAGACCATTGCCCGCGCCGGTGACGATTGCGACGCGTCCGTCAAACCTGATTGCCATGCGAAAATTCCTGGTTTCATCTTCCTTCTCCCCTTGTGGGAGAAGGTGGCGCGAAGCGCCGGATGAGGGGTTGTCTCCAAAGCCGAGTTCGCGGAGAGAACCCCTCACCCGTCTTCGCTTTGCGAAGCCACCCTCTCCCACAAGGGGAGAGGGTAAGGTCTCCGCGCGATTGACAGGTTTTGAGCAGTGATGGATGGCCGGGTCAAGCCCGGCCATGGCGGACGGAAACCTAATCGAAATAGATCAGCCCGATCCAGTCGGCGACCAGCGCGGGCTTGTCCTCGCCCTCGATCTCGACCGTGACATTGGTGCGGGACTGCAATTCCTTCGGCTTGCGCAGCCCGGCTTCGGCGAGCGTAAACCGCCCGCGGACGCGCGAGCCGGCGCGCACCGGCGAGAGGAAGCGCAGCTTGTCGAAACCGTAATTGACGCCCATCGAGGTGCCTTCGATGACCGGCATCACCTCGTAGGACATGATGCTCATCAGCGACATCGTCAGGAAACCATGCGCGATGGTATTGCCGAACGCGGTTTCCTTTTTCGCCCGTTCAGGATCGACATGGATGAACTGATGGTCCTCGATCACGTCGGCATAGGCGTTGATCCGCTTCTGGTCGATCAGGTGCCAGGACGATACGCCGATCTCCTTGCCGACCATGGCCTGATAGGCCGATAGCGAGACCGGCGGCTTCTTCCAGACTTCATTCATCAATCAGTTCTCCAGCCCGGTGGTCCGCACCTTCTGCAGCTCCGGAAAGTCTTCCTCGCGGAACTCGGCGCCGCGCAGCGCATCGCTGCGATTATTCTCCTGTTCGAGCCGGCGCAACTGCACGCGGCGGATCTTGCCGGAAATCGTCTTCGGCAACTCGGTCACCAGTTCGATTTTGCGGATGCGCTTGAACGGCGCGAGACGAGTGTGCAGGTGCTTGAAGATCGAGAGCGCTGTCTCCGGCGAACGCTCGACACCCGACGTCAGCAGCACATAGGCCTTGGGGATCGCAAGCCGGATCGGATCGGGGCTCGGCACGACGGCGGCTTCGGCCACCTGCTCATGCTCCAGCAGCACGCTTTCCAGCTCGAACGGGCTGATGCGGTAGTCGGAGGATTTGAAGACGTCGTCGGAGCGGCCGACGAAGGTCAGATAGCCCTCGTCATCGGCAAACACCACGTCGCCCGAGCGGTAGAGGTCACCCTCCGCACCGCTCAGTTTACCGTCCTCGCCCTGATAGCCCTGCATCAGGCCGGCAGGCCGATCGGCGCCGAGCACCAGCGTCACCTCGCCTTCCCTGGTGAGGTTGCCGTCGACATCGGTGATCTGCACGCGATAGCCCGGCAGCGGACGGCCCATCGAGCCGACCTTGACTTTCTGGCCCGGCGAATTGCCGGCCAGTGCCGCCGTCTCGGTCTGGCCGTAGCCGTCGCGGATGGTGAGACCCCACGCTGCCTTCACCTGGTCGATCACTTCCGGATTGAGCGGCTCGCCGGCGCCGCAGACTTCGCGCAGGCTGACCTTGAAGTCGGCGAGCTTTTCCTGAATGAACAGCCGCCACACCGTCGGCGGCGCGCACAGCGTGGTGACGCCGCAGCGGCCGACGGTCGCGAGCAACGCCTTGGCGTCGAAGCGCGGCTGGTTGACCACGAAGATCGTGGCTCCCGCATTCCACGGCGCGAAGAGGCAGCTCCAGGCATGCTTGGCCCAGCCAGGCGAAGAGATGTTCAGATGCACGTCGCCCGGCTGCAGGCCGAGCCAGAACATGGTCGAGAGATGGCCGACCGGATAGCTGCGCTGGCTGTGTCGCACCAGTTTTGGCTTTGCCGTGGTGCCCGAGGTGAAATAGAGCAGCATCGGGTCGTCGGCATTGGTCGGTCCGTCAGGCGCGAACGTCTCGGAAGCGCTGGCGGCCTGCTCGAACGGCAGCCAGCCGTCGTGCTTCGCCGTCGCACCGACCACGATGCGAACGAGCTTGTCACCGCCGAGGCCGGCGAACTTGGCGACCTGATCCGCCGTTGCGACGACTGCCCTCGCTCTGCCGCGGTCGAGCCGGTCGCGCAGTTCATCCGCCGTGAGCAGCGTGGTGGCGGGGATCACGACCACGCCGAGTTTCATCGCCGCCAGCATGGTCTCCCATAGCGGCACGACGTTGCCGAGCAACAGCAACAGGTGATCGCCGCGCTTCAACCCCTGTGCGCGCAGGAAGTTGGCGACCTGGTTGGAGCGGCGCGACAGTTCAGCAAAAGAAAGCCTGGTCTCCTTGTCGCCGGGATCGACGATCCAGAGCGCGGTGCGATCCCGGCTGTCAGGATTTTGCGCCAGTTCCGCATCGAACCAGTCGAGCGCCCAGTTGAAGGGAACCGGCTCGGGCCAGCGAAATCCCTTCACGGCCGCATCGTAGTCGGTGCGGTGCTTGAGCAGAAAGGCGCGCGCTTCCTGAAAACTCGTCATCAGGTCTCCGTTACTTCGCAAGGCTCCTAACGTGCTGGATAATTCCGGAGAAATCCACCCCGCCGTGGCCGGCGGCGTCGAACGCCTTGTAGATCTCCTGCGCGTGCTTGCCGAGCGGCGTCACGGCGCCGGCGGCATTGGCGGCGTCCTGCGCCAGCGTCAGGTCCTTCACCATGAGATTGGAGGCAAAGCCCGGCTTATAGCCGTTATTGGCGGGCGAAGCCGGAACCGGACCCGGCACCGGGCAATAGGAGGTCAGCGCCCAGCACTGGCCCGACGAAGTCGAGGCAACGTCGAACAGCGCCTGATGCGACAGGCCGAGCTTTTCGGCGAGCGCAAAGGCCTCGCCGACGCCGATCATGGAAATGCCGAGGATCATGTTGTTGCAGATCTTCGCCGCCTGGCCTGCGCCGGCGCCGCCGCAATGGACGATCTTCTTGCCCATCTTCTCCAGCGCGGGCTTGGCCGCAGCAAAGGCCTTTTCTTCGCCGCCGCACATGAAGGTCAGCGTCGCGCCCTTGGCGCCGCCGGTGCCGCCGGACACCGGCGCATCGACCGAGAGCGCGCCATGCTTTGCCGCCAGCGCATGCGCCTGCTTGGCGCTTTCGACGTCGATGGTCGAGCAGTCGATGATCAGCGTGCCCTTGGTCATGGCTGGAACGACCTCGCTCCAGACCGACAGCACGTGCTTGCCCGCCGGCAGCATGGTGATGACGACGTCGGCGCCCTTCACGGCTGCAACCGAACTCTCGGCGATCCCTGCACCGTCGGCCTTGGCCTGATCGCGCGAAGCGGCGACCAGATCGAACGCGGTGACCTTGTGGCCGGCCTTGACCAGATTGGCCGCCATCGGCCCGCCCATATTGCCGAGGCCAATGAATGCGATATTTGCCATCTCGAATCCTCCGCTTGAATTGTTCTGTTCTGATCAGGGAAACTTCAGTTCGTCCGCGCCGATCTCGGCGAAGTAAGGCGCGACCATAGCCGGCGTCACCTCCTCGATCCTTGGCGGCGACCATTTTGGATTGCGATCCTTGTCGATGACGGCAGCGCGTACGCCCTCGCGGAAATCGTCGCTGGCGAACACTTCCAGTGCCGCGCGATATTCCCGCGCCAGGCATTCCTCGAGCGACGATGCCGTGCGCGCGAGACGCAGCAGCTTCAGCGTCACGACCATGCCGCGCGGCGATTTCTCGTTCAGCGTCTTCAGCGTCGCCTGTGCGAAGTCGGAGCCATCGCGCTGCAGCGCCGCCACGATGTCTTCCATGCGATCGTAGGAAAACAGTGCATCGATCTTCACCTGCTGGGCGGCGACCGGCCCGACCGTTTCGCCGGTGGAGAAGCCTTCGATCAGCTTCCTGACATCAGCCGAAGTCGCACCTGGCGTGACCTTCGTCAGCGCGTCGCGCAAGTCAGGCAGTTTTGCCGACGACACCACCGCATCGGCGAATTTCGCATGGACCGCGTCGGGGCCATTCATGGTCTGCCCGGTCAGTCCGAAATAGGTGCCGATCTCGCCCGGCGAATGCGACAGCAGCCAGGTGCCGCCGACATCGGGAAAGAAGCCGAGGCCGACCTCGGGCATCGCCAGCTTCGTCTTGTCGGTGACGACGCGATGGCTGGCGTGCGCGGACAGCCCGACGCCGCCGCCCATCACGATGCCGTCCATGAACGCGACGTATGGCTTCGGAAACTTCTTGATGCGGGCGTTGAGGATATATTCGTCACGCCACAGGATCTTGCCGAGATCGCCCTTCACCTTCGAGCTTTCCCAGAGCGCGCGAATGTCGCCGCCGGCGCACAGGCCGCGCTCGCCGGCGCCTTCCAGCAGGATCACGGCAACCGCAGGATCTGCCTCGAAGGCATCGAGCGCCTTGTCGATGTCGTGGAACATCTCCAGCGTCACGGCATTGATGGCTTTCGGCCGGTTCAACCTGATGATGCCGGCCGAGCCTTCCTTGCGCGCGATCAGATCGCCTTCTGCTACAGCCGCAGCCGTCATCGCGCGCCCTCGATCAACTTGCGCGACACGATCAGCCGCATGATTTCGTTGGTCCCTTCCAGGATCTGGTGCACGCGCAAATCGCGCACGATCTTCTCGATGCCGTATTCGCTGAGGTAGCCGTAACCGCCATGCAGTTGCAGCGCCTGGTTGGCGACCTCGAAGCCCACATCAGTCCCGAAGCGTTTTGCCATCGCACACAGCATGGTCGCATCCGGATCCTTGCGGTCGAGGGCGGCTGCCGCGCGCCACAGAAACGTTCGTGCCGCCTCCAGTTCCGTCGCCATGTCGGCGAGGCGGAACTGCAGCGCCTGGAATTCGTCGAGGCGTTTGCCGAAGGCTTTGCGCTCCTTCATGTAGGCCAGCGACTTGTCGAGCGCGCTCTGCGCGCCACCGAGCGAACACGCGGAGATGTTGAGGCGGCCGCCATCGAGCCCGGCCATCGCGATCTTGAAGCCGATGCCCTCCTCTCCCAGCCGGTTCTCGACGGGCACGCGGGCATTCTCGAAGATCACGGCACGGGTCGGCTGCGCGTTCCAGCCCATCTTGCGCTCGTTGGCGCCGAACGACACGCCCGGCGCCTTGCCGTCGATGACGAGCGTCGAAACCCCGCCCGGACCATCGCCGCCGGTCCGCACCATCGCCACCAGCAGATCGGTGCCTCCAGCGCCGGAAATGAACTGCTTCTGCCCGTTCAGGACATAATGATCGCCCTCGCGCACCGCGCGGGTGCGCAGCGCCGCCGCGTCCGAGCCGGCGCCCGGCTCGGTCAGGCAGTAGCTCGCGATCAGTTCCATCGTGCAGAGCTTGGGCAGCCACTTCTGCCGCTGGATGTCGTTGCCATAGGCATCGATCATCCATGACGCCATGTTGTGGATCGAGATGAAGGCCGAGACGGTCGGGCACCCCGTCGCCAGCGCCTCGAAGATCAGCGTCGCGTCGAACCGGGTCATCGCCGAACCGCCGACGTCCTCCTTGATGTAGATGCCGCCCATGCCAAGCGTGGCGGCTTCGCGCATCACGTCGACGGGAAAATGCTTCTCCTCGTCCCAGCGCAGCGCGTGCGGCGCGATCTTCTCGGCCGCAAACGCCCGCGCCATGTCGCGAACCGCGATCTGATCCTCGTTGAGAGCGAACTGCATCTTGCGCTCGCTCGCGGGCTTACTTCATCGTCGGGATCGAGAACTCCGCGCCTTCCTTGACGCCGGAGGGCCAACGCGAGGTGACCGTCTTGGTCTTGGTGTAGAAGCGCACCGAGTCCGGGCCGTGCTGGTTGAGATCGCCGAAGCCCGACTTCTTCCACCCACCGAACGTGTAATAGGCGATCGGCACCGGGATCGGCACGTTGACGCCGACCATGCCGACATTGACCTTGGCGGCGAAGTCGCGGGCGGCGTCGCCGTCGCGGGTGAAGATCGCGACGCCATTGCCGTAGTCATGCTCCGACGGCAGCGCCAGCGCTTCCTTGTAATCGTGGGCGCGGACCACCGAGAGCACGGGGCCGAAGATTTCTTCCTTGTAGATCCGCATGTCCTTGGTGACGTTGTCGAACAGCGAACCGCCGAGATAGAAGCCCTTTTCATAGCCCTGCATCTTGAAGCCGCGGCCGTCGACCGCGAGCGTCGCGCCTTCCTTGATGCCGATGTCGATGTAGTTCTTGACCTTCTCGACCGCCTCGCGCGTCACCAACGGACCGTAATCGGCGGAGGGATCGATCGAGGTGCCGATCTTCAGGCTCTCGACGCGCGGGATCAGCTTTTCCATCAGGCGGTCGGCGGTGGTCTTGCCGACGGGGACCGCGACCGACACCGCCATGCAGCGCTCGCCGGCCGAGCCATAGCCGGCGCCGATCAGCGCGTCGACGGTCTGGTCCATGTCCGCGTCGGGCATCACGATGGCGTGGTTCTTGGCGCCACCGAAACACTGGCAGCGCTTGCCGGTCTGGGCGGCGCGTTCATAGATGTACTGCGCGATCGGCGTCGAGCCGACGAAGCCGATGGCCTTGATATCGGGATCGTCGAGGATGGCGTCGACGGCTTCCTTGTCGCCGTTGACGACGTTGAGGATACCGGGCGGCAACCCCGCCTCGATCATCAGTTCGGCGAGGCGCATCGGCACGCCCGGGTCGCGCTCACTGGGTTTCAGGATGAAGGCGTTGCCGCAGGCGATCGCCGGCGCGAACTTCCACATCGGGATCATCGCCGGGAAATTGAACGGCGTGATGCCGGCGACGACGCCGAGCGGCTGCCGCAGCGAATAGATGTCGATGCCCGGGCCGGCGCCTTCGGTGTACTCGCCCTTCATCAGATGCGGAATGCCGCAGGCGAACTCGGCGACTTCGAGGCCGCGCTGGATGTCGCCCTTGGCGTCGGGCACGGTCTTGCCGTGCTCGCGTGCCAAAATCTCGGCGAGCTTGTCGTGGTCGCGCTGCACCAGTTCGACGAACTTCATCATTACGCGCGCACGGCGCTGCGGATTGGTGTTGGCCCATTCGGGCTGGGCAAGCGCAGCGTTCTCGACGGCGGCGCGGACTTCCGCCCTGGAGGCCAGCGCCACCTTGGCCTGGACGTCGCCGGTCATCGGCTCGAAAACGTCGGCTGTGCGGCCCGACGTGCCCTTGACCTCTTTGCCGCCGATGAAGTGTCCGATTGAGCGCATGAATGATCTCCCTGAGAACCTTGTTGGGGCTCTTTTTGACCCGCATTTCTTGGGATACAAGTCCAATATATTGCACCTTAGATGTGCGGAAATGCTGGATCAAGGCTCACGGACGATAGATTGGGATGACTTCCGCTTCGTGCTGGCGATCGTGCGCGGCGGCTCGGTTTCGGCTGCCGCCAAGCAGCTATCGGTCGACCACGCCACCGTCATCCGCCGCGTCGACCGGCTGGAACGGCATCTCTCGGCAAAACTGTTCGACCGCCGCAAGACCGGCTACCTCCTGACCGAGGCCGGCCAGCGCGTCGCCGACAGTGCGGAGGCGCTGGAATCCACCATCGTGGCCAACCAGGAGGCGGTCGGCGGCTCCCGCGCCCGGCTCACCGGCACGGTGCGGATCGGCGCGCCCGACGGCTTCGGCAGCCATTTCCTGGCCGCGCGGCTGGTGAAGTTCACCGAGCGGTACCCCGATCTCGACCTGCAACTGGTCGCAACCGCGCGGCTGTTCAGCCTGTCGAAGCGCGAGGCAGACATCGCGATCAGCCTGTCGATGCCCAAGGAAGGCCGCATCGTCGGCCGCAAGCTGCTCGACTACAGCCTGGGGCTTTATGCCGCGCCGGCCTATCTGGAACGCGCGCCCAAAATCGAAGGACGCGGCGACCTGCCGGATCATCGCTTCGTGGGCTATATCGAGGAGCTCTTGTTCACGCCGGAGCTGGATTATTTACCGCAGGTCTCGCCGAAGATCTCGGCCAAATTCCGCAGCGCCAATTTGATCGCCCAGCTCAACGCCACCATCGCCGGCTTCGGCATCGCCGTACTGCCGCACTTCATGGCGACAGCGCACCCGGAATTGCGGGCCGTGCTGCCCGATGAGGTCAGGATATCGCGCACCTTCTGGATGCTGATGCACGCCGACAGCAAGGACCTGGCGCGTATTCGCGCGGTCGCCGACTACATCCATGAGACGGTGGAGCGCGAGCGCGCGTTGTTCGGCGGGCGGTGAGCCGCCGGGACGACGTGGAGAGGCCGTCGATTCTAATTCACCTTCGCCCGCGCCTTCTTCGCGGCCGGCTTCGCCGCACGCGACAGCGCGGCCTCGCGGCCGGAAGCGAGAATTTCATCTGACAGTTCGCCGCTGCCGGCGGCGCGGGACATCACCAGCGTGCCCATCATCGTCGCCAGCGTGCCCATCGCCTGCCGGCGCGCCGTCTTGCGCGGCACGTCCGGAATCTGGTCGGCCATGACGTCGATCAACTGGTCGAGCTTGGCGGAAAACGCCCTGCGGGTCTTGGCGCTCTCGCGGGCGATCTCGGCGCCGAGCGTCGGCACCGCGCAGCCGCGCCCGGGATCGTCGCGGTGCACGGCTGAAACGTAGGCGTCGACGATCGTCGACAGACGCTTCTCCGGCGGCGTTTCAGCGGCCATCTTGCGCCAGTGCTCGATCGAGCGGTCCATCGCGTAGGCAAACGCCTCGATCACCAGCGCCTCGCGCGAATCGAAATGCGCGTAGAAGCCGCCATGGGTCAGGCCGGCTTCCTTCATCAGGTCGGCGACGCCGATGCCATGCGCGCCCTTCTCGCGAAGCCGCACCGAGGCCTTCTTCACGATCCGCGCGTGGGTCTCCTGCTTGTGCTCTTTCGAATAGCGCATCGACGTATTCCCATTAAATGTCCGTAATCATATAATAGCAGTCGCGGCGGGAAAAGCTGCATTTTATTTCGCTTTTTCGCCTGAGATCATCGAGAAGGTCGCGGTCGCGTGCACCGCAAGATTACCAGAGCCGTCGCGGACGAAGCCTTCGGCATAGCTGGTCTGGCGGCCCAATTTTACCACCTTGCCTTCCGCCGAGATCGTCCCCGACCGGACCGACAGCGGGCGCAGAAAGGTCAGCTTGAGGTCCAGCGTCACCGAGGCCTGGCCTGCCGGCTGCATGGAGGTAATCGCGCATCCCATGGCGGTATCCAGCAGCGCCGCGGCGGTCGCACCGTGAAGCAGCCCGATCGTGTTCTCCAGGCTCTCCTCCGGATCGAGTTCCATCACAATCCGACCGGATTCTGCGACGGCCATTCTGAAGCCGATCAGCCGCGCCATCGGCGGCGGTGGCAGGATGCCGTCGCGGATCGCGCACATGGTCTGCAGCCCGGACATCGCGGAGGCGGCCTTCGCTACCGGGCCCGGCGCCTGCCATTGTACCACCCGCTCCCGCCAAAGCTGCGGCGCAAACAGGTCGGCACGTTCCAGGGCCGGTTGGGCGATGCCCGTTGTCATGATCGCTCTCCTTGATGCGAGGTCAGTGGTCGATTGATTGAATGACGATCATAATATATAATCGATCTGCCCAACAATGGAAGAGATGGCCATGCCGAGTTCCGACTGGCGGAAGACCGCCTGCAACCTCTGCTACGTCAATTGCGGCCTCGAGGTGCTGGTCGAAAATGACCGCATCGCAAAAGTGCGCGGCGACCGCGACAACCCGAAATCCAGGGGTTATCTCTGCAACAAGGCCGCGCGCATCCCGTTCTATGCGCATCACCGCGACCGGCTGACCACGCCGCTGCGCCGCCGCGCCGATGGCGGCTTCGATGCGATCGACTGGGACACCGCAATCACCGAGATCGCAACAAGATTGCGCGATGTCGTCGATCGCCACGGCGGCAAGAGCCTCGCGCTCTATGGCGGCGGTGGCCAGGGCAATCACGCCGGCGGCGCCTATGCCACGGCGCTGCTGCGCGCGCTCGGCTCGCGCCATGTCTTCAATGCGCTGTCGCAGGAGAAGACCGGCGATTTCTGGGTCAACGGCCACATGTTCGGCAGCCAGACCTGCCACACCGCCGAGGACGTGCATCACTGCGACCTGCTGTTCGTGATCGGCGCCAACCCCTGGATCGCGCACGGATTTCCCAATGCGCGCGACCATCTCAACGACATCCGCAAGGATCCCACCCGCAAGATGATCGTGATCGATCCGCGCCGCTCCGAGACCGCCGAGCGCGCCGACCTGCATCTCGCGGTGCGTCCCGGCGCCGACGCCTTCCTGTTAGGCGCGATCCTGGCACGGCTGATCCAGCGCGACGCGGTGGACCACGCCTTCGTCGAGCAGCACACCACGGGCTATGCGGAAGTCAGGGATGCGCTAAAGCGAATTCCGGTCGAACAATGGGCTGACGCCGCCGACATCCCGCTCGCGCTGGTCGAGCACTGCGTCGACATGATCGTGGCGGCGAAAGCGATGACCGTCCGCGTCGAGCTCGGCATCCAGCAGGGCGTCAACTCGACGCTCAATTCCTATCTGGAAAAACTGCTGATCATGCTGACCGGCAGCTTTGGCCGCAAAGGCACCAACCAGCTGCATAGCTGGCTGGTGCCGCTCTGGGGCAACTCGCCGAACCAACGCTTTGCCGCCGCCGATATCGAGGTGATCGGCGGACTGCTGCCACCCAATCTGTTTCCGGATGCGGTGCTGTCAGACCATCCCGACCGCCTGCGCGCGGTATGGATCGACAGTTCCAACCCCGCCAACACCGCCTCGAATACCCCTGAGGTCGAGAAGGCGCTGCGCGCGCTCGACCTCGTGGTCGTGGTCGACGTCGCCATGACCGAGACGGCGCGGCTGGCGCATTACGTGCTGCCGGCCTCCTCGCAGTATGAGAAGACCGAATTCACGCTGTTCAACTTCGAATTCCCGAAGAACTATTTCCATGTGCGCGCGGGCGTGGTCGCGCCGCTGGAAGGCACCCTGCCCGAGCCGGAAATCTATACAAGGCTCAGTCGCGCGCTGGGCCTGCTGCCCGGCGACAACGCGCTGGCGCCGTTGCGCGAAGCCGCCTTTCGTTCCCGGCTCGCCTTCGCCGGGGAATTGCGTGCCTTCATGGGCGCCAATCCGCAGCTCGCAGCGCTCGGCGCGCTCGTGCTCTACAACACGCTGGGGGCCACCCTGCCCGACGACACGGCCGCCGCCGCGCCCTTGTGGCAGGCCGCACATCTCTGCGCCAAGCGCTCGCCGCAGGCGGTGCGCCGCGCGATCGATGCGAACAGCGAGATTCCGGACGAGATGCTCGGCGAAGTGCTGTTCGACACGATCGTCGGATCGCGCAACGGCGCTGCCTTCACCGAGCATGATTACGACGAGGTATGGTCGCTGATCTCGCATCCCGACCGCAAGATCCACCTTGCGGTCGCACCGATGCTGGAATGGCTCGGCAAACTCGACCCGGCGAATGCCGCACTTCGGGGCGACTATCCATACGTGCTCGCCGCCGGACAACGACGCATGTTCAACGCCAACCAGATCTTTCGCGATCCCGCCTGGCGGCGCGATGATCCCGATGGCGCGCTGCTGATCAGCGCCGCCGACCTGGCATCGCTTGGCGCGGAGGACGGCGAATGGATCGCGGTGCTTTCAGCCGCCGGCCGCGTGGTCGCACGCTGCAAGCGCGACGACAGCATGCGCAGCGGCCAGCTCGCGCTGCCGCACGGCTACGGCCAGAACTACCCGGCCGCCGACGGCGAGCGGCTGAACAACGGCCCCCGCGTCAATTTGCTGACCGACAGCGGCAACTGCGATCCGATCGCCGGGACGCCCTATCACAAGCACGTCCCGGTGCGGCTGGAACGGCTGGCGGCGGCGGAAGCCGCAGCCTATGAGGCGGCCTCACGGCGTATCCATTCCGTGTCGGCTTGAGGCGCGGGCCACCCTGCGCCCGCGACCCTTGACAAGACCGGCCCTTGGCAAGGAAGTGGCACCCTCGGCGCACGCGCGCCCAAGGGAGCGACAATCATGGAAATGCTCAATCCCCATTGCGGCATCGATCGCGACGGCCGGAGCGTCGTTCGGCTCTCGATCTGCAACGCAGGCTCGCTCAACATTCTCTCCTCCGCCGTCACCAGCGGGGTGCGCGAGGGATTCGAGAAGCTCGCCGGCGACACCAGCATCCGCGCGGTGATCCTCGCCGGCCAGAGCGAGAAGAGCATGATCGGCGGCGCCGACATCAAGGAGATGGCCAAGCTCGACCAGAAGTCTGCGGAGGCCTTCATCACCCGGCTGCGCGATCTCTGCGAGGCCGTGCGCCAGTTTCCGGCGCCCGTGATCGCGCGGCTGCCCGGCTGGTGCCTCGGCGGCGGTCTCGAAGTCGCCGCCGCCTGCGATTTCCGCGTCGCCGCGCATGACGCCAAATTCGGCATGCCGGAGGTGCGCGTCGGCATTCCCTCGGTAATCCACGCAGCGCTGTTGCCAAGGCTGATCGGCTGGGGCCGCGCCCGCTGGCTGATCATGACGGCGGAGAATATCGACGCGCCGACCGCGCTGGCCTGGGGCCTGGTCGACGTGGTCGCGAAGGAAGGCGGGCTGGATCAAGCGGTCGAGCACACGGTCAAGGCGCTGCTGGAATGCGGCCCCGAGGCGCTGCGTTCGCAGAAGGCGCTGCTGCGGCAATGGGAGGAATTGCCGCTGACGGAGTCGGTCAATCTGAGCGTCGGCGTGTTCGGACAATCGTTCCTGACCGGCGAGCCACAGCGGCTGATGCAGGGATTTCTCGATCGCAAGAAATAGACGGAGGCAGGCATGAGACCGGCCGGCAAGGGACCGCTGGAGTCGCTCTATTTCGACTATCCGCAATTCGCGGCGCCGCGTGTCGCCGAGCTTGACGGCGGCGCGACACGGCATCCGGCCTTGATCGTCGGCGCCGGGCCGATCGGCATGACGGCGGCGCTGGTGCTGGCTCGCTACGGAATCAGGAGCGTGCTGATCGATCGCAAGGACACCTTCAATGACGGCAGCCGCGCCATCTGCATCGCTCGACCGAGCATGCACATCCTGGAGCGGGTCGGCGCGGTCGCGCCCTTTATTGAAAAGTCGCTCGGCTGGCACTTCGGTCGCAGCTACTATCGCGGCGAGCAGATCTTCCGGCTGGAAATGCCGCAACCGCCGGGCGAGAAATACCTGCCGATGTACAATCTGCAGCAGCAATACATCGAGAAATACCTGCATGATGCGGTTGCCGCCAGCGATCTGATCGACATGCGCTGGCAGAGCGAACTGTCTGATATCGAGCCGCGCACTGACGGCGTCTCGGTCCGCGTCGCCTCGCCGGAAGGCGATTATCGGCTCGATGCGGATTATGTGCTGGCGGCCGACGGCGCGCGATCGCCTGTTCGATCGATGCTCGGCCTGCGGTTGAAGGGCGACAATTACGAAGGCCGCTATGTGATCGCCGATATCCGCATGGATCACGATTTTCCGACCGAGCGCCGCGCCTTTTTCGAGCCGGCCGGCAATCCGGGCGGCACCGTGCTGATCCACAAGCAGCCTGACGATATCTGGCGTGTCGACTACCAGCTCCGCGAAGGCGAGAGCGAGCAGGAAGCCATGCGGGAAGACAACATCCGCGCCCGGGTCGGCGCCATCCTCTCCGATATCGGCCACACCGGGCCGTGGGAGCTGGAATGGTGGAGCGTCTATTCGGCCAACACGCTCTGCCTCGACGACTACCGGCACGGCCGCGTCTTCTTCATCGGGGACGCCGCGCATATCGTGCCGATCTTCGGCGTGCGCGGGCTGAACAACGGGCTTGCCGATGCCGAGAACATCGGCTGGAAGCTGGCGCTCGTGCTGCATGGCGAGGCCGATGAGCGGCTGCTGGACAGCTATTCGCCGGAGCGGCGCGGCGCCACGCTCGATGTCTTCGCCAACGCCACCAAGAGCACACGCTTCATGACGCCGCCGACGCGCGGCTGGCGGTTGGCGCGCGAGGCGGCGTTGTCGCTCAGCTTGAAGCACGCATTTCCGCGGGGGCTGGCCAATCCGCGCCAGATGCAGCCTTATACCTATTCGGATAGCCGGCTGACGCCCTATGCCGGACGTGACACCGAATTTGCCGGCGGGCCGCCCAGCGGCAGCGCCGCCCCGAATGCAAAGCTCGCCGACGGAAGTTATCTCCTCGATCGAGCCGGCAACGGCATGACGGCCATCCTGTTCTGCGATGGCGCCCCGACTTCCGAACAGGCGGCGCTGCTGGCCGAACTCGGCCGTATCGACCGGCGCTTCGTCTCGGTGGTTGTCACAGCAAACCATGCTGAATCGAACGCCATCGCCGATCATGACGGCGAGATCGCCCGACTGTTCGCAGCCGTAGCAGGCACGCTCTATCTGCTGCGGCCCGACCTGCACATTGCCGGGCGCTGGAAGGCGAACAACTTCGACGAGATCGTGAAAACCGCAGGGATCTGCCTGGGAAGCGAGACGCCATGAGCGCGATGCCGTTCGAGGACTTCGAGACCGCCTATGAAACGCTGGCGACGGCGATCGATCAGGCCGGACCTGCGCGCGAAGCCCTGTTCCTGACCCGCCTTGCGCTCGTGCTCGCCCACGAACTCGGCGACATCGCGACCTTCCGCAAGGCGATCGACACCGCCCTCGACGGGCTGGAATAGCTGCCGTCGCTACGGATCGGAAGCGTTCGGGCAGCGCCGGATCAGATTTTCTCATGCGAATGAGAGTTTTTCGACGGGATTTGTCCGTTGCGATTCTCGTTGCAAGTAATATTATGATCGTAATTCAATCTCGGCATGTCCTGAAATGAGGGAAGTATGACATTCAAGTCGAACTTCGATTAAGTCAGAATGCGCCAGGCAAATCTCTCCTCATCCGCCGAGGCCCAATGATCTCGAACTGGCTGTCCGCCGCCCTCGCCCGCCGCAACATCCATTATGGCTGGGCGATGGTCGCCGTGACCTTCCTCACCGCCCTGATCGCCGCCGGCACGGTCGGTGCCCCCGGCGTCTTCATCGTGCCGTTGCAGAAGGAATTCGGCTGGAGCACGGCCGAGATTTCCTCGGCGTTGTCGATCCGCTTCATCCTGTTCGGGCTAATGGCGCCATTCGCGGCCGCGCTGATGAACCGCTACGGCCTGCGCAACGTGACGCTGACGGCGCAGGTCATTGTCATGTCCGGTCTCGTTGCGTCGCTCGCCATGAGCAAGGTGTGGCACCTGATGCTGCTGTGGGGCGTGGTGATCGGGATCGGCACCGGCATGACGGCGCTGGTGCTGGGCGCAACCATTGCCGCGCGCTGGTTCGTGGCCCACCGCGGCCTCGTTGTCGGCATCCTGACCGCGAGCGTCGCGACCGGACAGCTCGCCTTCCTGCCGCTGCTGGCAACCCTGACCGATGCCTATGGCTGGCGGGTCGCGCTGACGCTGGTATGCGTCATGCTGGTAATATCAGCCTTCGGCGTGCTCTTGATCATGCGCGACCGGCCGAGCGATGTCGGCCTGCGCCCGTTCGGCGACGAAGGCACCGAGCCGCTGCCGGCGCCGCCGCCGAACAATGCGCCGATCTTTGCGACCGCGCTCGGCACGCTGCGCGACGCCTCGAAGTCCAGCGTGTTCTGGATTCTGTTCGCGACCTTCTTCATCTGCGGCGCCTCGACCAACGGGCTGGTCCAGGTCCACCTGATTCCGATGTGCCTCGATTTCGGCATTCCACAGGTGCAGGCGGCAAGCCTGCTCGCGGCGATGGGCATCTTCGACTTCGTCGGCACCATCGCCTCGGGCTGGCTGTCCGACCGCTACGACAATCGCTACCTCCTGTTCTGGTATTACGGGCTGCGCGGCCTGTCGCTGCTGTTCCTGCCGTTCTCCGATTTCACGCTCTACGGCCTGTCGCTGTTTGCGATGTTCTACGGGCTGGACTGGATCGCGACCGTGCCGCCGACGGTGCGGCTGACGGCGCAGCGGTTCGGCGCCGAGCGCGCGAATCTCGTGTTCGGGTGGATCTTTGCCGGCCATCAACTCGGCGCGGGAGTCGCGGCGTTCGGCGCCGGCCTGTCGCGAACACTGCTGCAGACCTACCTGCCGGCGTTCTTCGTTGCCGGCGCGCTCTGCGTGGTAGCGGCGTTGATCGTGCTGGCGATCTCGCGAGCACCGAAACCGGTGGCAGCGTAAGGGGCGAGTAGCGAATAGCGAATAGAAATCCCACTCGCTATTCGCCATTCGCTACTCGCAAGCCTACGGCCGCGTCGACATATTCGTCGGCGGTCCCGCCGTCCGGATCGGCTCCGCCAGTCGCGCGAATTCGCAGAGCAGCGAGCGCGTCTTGCGCGGATCGATCACCTCCTCGACCCAGAATTTTTCGGCCGAACGGAACGGCGAGCGCAGCTTGTTGAGGCGATCTTCGATCTCCTTCAGCTTCGCGGCCGGATCGTCCGAAGCGTCGATGTCGGCGCGGTAGGCGGCCTCGATGCCGCCCTCGAGCGGCAGCGAGCCCCAATAGGCCGACGGCCAGGCATAACGCATCGAATAGCGGTTGGCCGGCTGGTGCACGACACCGGCGACGCCGAACGCGTTGCGCACGATGATGGTGCACCAGGGCACGGTCGACTGGTTGACCGCCGCCATCGCGCGGACGCCGTGGCGGATGGTCGCCGACTTCTCGGCCTCAAGCCCAATCATGAAGCCCGGGCAGTCCATCAGATAGACGACAGGCAAATGGAAGGTCTCGGCGAAATCGACCCAGCGCACCACCTTCTGGCACGCTTCCGCGGTCCACGATCCGCCATAGTGGAAGGGATCGCTCGCCAGCAGCAGCACGGCGCGGCCTTCAAGGCGGGCAAGGCCGGTGATGATCGGGCGGCCGAAATTGGCGTTGACCTCGAAGAACGAGCCCTTGTCGACGACGGCGTCGATGATCGGGCGCATCTTGTAGACCTGGCGGCGACTGCGCGGCACCGCCTTCATCAGCGATTCTTCCGCCCGCTCCGGATCGTCGTTGCAGGGCGTGGTCGGCGGCAGGTCGTAGACCGATGACGGCAGATAGGACAGGAAGCGGCGGGCGCGCTCGAACGCCTCCTCCTCGGTGTCGACCGCATCATCGACGCCGCCGGCGCGGGTCTGGATATCGGCGCCGCCGAGTTCCGTCTTGGTCAGGTCCTGGCCGAGCCGCTTCACGACCGGGGGACCGGCGACAAACATCGCCGAGTTCCTCGTCATGACAGAGTAATGGCTCGCGGCCAGCCGCGCCGCACCAAGGCCCGCGACCGAGCCGAGCCCGAGCGCAACCACGGGCACGCGCGCCATGTTCGCGGTCGTGAACCAGTACCAGCGCGTGCCGCCGACGCCGCCCGGCAGATTGGCCGCGCCGCGCGTCTCGATCGTCTTGACCGAGCCGCCGCCGCCGGAACCTTCGATCACCCGGATGATGGGCAGGCGAAAATCATGCGCCATCTCCTCGGCCATCAGCGGCTTGGCGGAAATCGAGGCGTCGGCGGAGCCGCCGCGCACGGTGAAATCGTCGCCGACCACGACCACGGTGCGGCCGCCGACCCTGCCGCGGCCGAACACGCAGTTGGCCGGCGTCAGTTGCTTGAGCTCGCTGTTTTCGTCGTATTCGGCGATGCCGGAAATCGCGCCGATCTCGTGGAAGGAATTCTTGTCGATCAGTCTGTCGATACGCTCACGAACCGTGAGCCGGCCCTGGTCATGCTGGCGCTTGACCTTGTCAACGCCTCCCATCTCGCGCGCGAACGCTTCGCGCCGAGCGAGATCGTCGAGCTCCGGCTTCCAGTTCATTCGTATCCTCCGTTTTTATGATCTTGTTGTTATTGAGCGGCCGGGCCGGAAGCGGCGGCTTTCTCTCGATGCGGCTGGTGAAGATATCGCCCTCGCCGCCTTCGAGCAGACCGCCGATCGCAGCGCCGAGTTCGAGCATCTGCGGCGCCACTTCCGTATGCAGCCGCTCCTCGTCGAACATCGCGGAGAGAAGGCCGATCGTCACGACGACGTAAGTTTGATATTGCGGCGACCACAGCGGAACCGCGCATCCGTTGATGTGCGGGCTCCAGGTGCCGCAGCCGACGACATAGCCACGCTCGCACAAATGCCGGCGATTTTCTTCGATGCGCGACTTCAACTGTCGCGCATTGTCCGGGATCTCGCGCTCCATCTCGGCGATCAAGGCGTCGCCGACGTCGGCGTCGAGTGCCGCGGTATAGGCAAAGCCCGCCGCGGTGCTCGTCATCGAGATGCGGCTGCCGGTGCCTTCGTGCAGCCCGAGCGCGTTCGCGGCGCGCGCGAATTCGAGATAGACCAGCTGGTAGCGATCCGGAATCACGAAGCCGACGGTTCCAGGCAATTGGTCGGCAACGTCCTGCAGCCGCAGCCTGATCAGATTGCGAAGCTGCAACCCCTTCATCATCGAGGTGCTCAACGCCACCGCGCTTGGTCCGATGCGGTATTTCTGGTCGCGTGGCAGATAGACGAGCTGGCCCATCCGCGTCAGCGTGTGCGTGAGCCGCGATACCGTCGAGCGCGGCAGACCGCAGCGACTGGAAATTTCCAGATTGCCCAGCCTGGCCTCATGCCCCTCGAAGCAGCGCAGGACGTCGAACGCCCGCGACACCACCTGGATCACATCGCCCTCGCCAGACAGGTCGCTGGCGAGCATTCCCTGCTTGCTAAGCCGTTCCGAGCGTCTTCCCATTGTTGTCGGCTCCATTCCGCTCTGCGGAATAAAATTCCACTTGCAGAACAAACTACCTCAGGCAATCTGCCGCCACAACAAAAAGCCGTTCACGAGGACAGCCTGTCCGTCAGACGGTCCTTGGGAGAACGGAAATGCCGGAAATCAAAATCGTTACCGAAGTCGCCGGGCGCGTGTGCGCGCTTTCTGTTGCAACCGGCGGCGATGTCGACGACGGCGATGAGATCGCATTCGTGGAAGCCATGAAGATGGAAATCCCGGTGACGTCGACCGCGGCAGGAAAGATCAAATCGATCCTGGTCAAGCTCGACGACGTCATTGCCGAAGGACAGGTCGTTGCGATCATCGAAGCTTAACGTTCGCAGCATAGATCTGCCTGCAACGTGTTCCGCGACAATCTGTCCGGCTTAGATGTTTAGTCGTATGCACCTGACGTTGCCATCACAAGCAGCCGATGACATGATTACGGTAACGAGATTTCGCATCGCGAAACAATCCGAGGGGAAGACATGATTCATCGCATGAAGGCATTCGCGCCGGTCGCACTCGCAGGCATTTCATGGTTGGCAGTGTCCGCCGCCTATGCCGAGGACGTCAAGCTGCCGCCGACCATGGTCGTCACCGCCTATGACACCGGGACCGCGGGTTTCAATATTGCGGTCGGCGTCGGCAAGATGATGAAGGACAAATACGGCACCGACGTCCGCGTGCTGCCCGCCGGCAACGACGTGGCGCGGCTGGCGCCGCTGCGCGCCAAGCGCGCCGCGATGTCCGCGATGGGTTCCGGCACCTATTTCGCCCAGGAAGGCGTGTTCGAGTTCGGCACCAGGGAATGGGGTCCGCAGGCCCTGCAGCTCGTGCTGTCGTCGGTCGACTGCAACGCCGGCTCGCTCGGCGTCGCCAAGGACACCGGCGTGACCGAAGTCAAGCAGCTCAAGGGCAAGCGCGTCGGCTTCGTGGTCGGCTCGCCGGCGCTGAACCAGAACGCGCTCGCGATCCTGGCGTTCGGCGACCTCAAGCAGAACGACGTCAAGGCCGTCGAGTTCTCGAGCTACGGCGCGATGTGGAAGGGCATGGTCAACAACGACGTCGATGCCGCCTTCGCCACCACCATCACCGGCCCGGCAAAGGAACTCGAGACCTCGCCGCGCGGCATCGTCTGGCCGCCCCTGCCGCACAACGACAAGGCCGGCTGGGAGCGCGTGAAAAAGGTCGGTTCGTTCTTCTTCCCGCATATCGCGACCTGCGGCGCCGGCATTTCCAAGGACAAGCCGATCGAGCTCGGCAACTACCCCTACCCGATCTTCGTGGCCTACGGCTCGCTGCCCGAGGCCGAGGTCTACTCCATCACCAAGGCGATGATCACGGGCTATGACGCCTACAAGGATTCCGCACCCGGTGCATCGGGCCTTGCCGCCGACCGCCAGACCAAGAACTGGGTGGTCCCGGTGCATCCGGGCGCGGCAAAGGCGCTGAAGGAAGCCGGTCAGTGGACCGACGAGCAGGAAGCCCACAACAAGGAGCTCTTGAAGCGCCAGCAGGTTCTGGCGGCAGCCTGGACCGACTACGGCAAGTCCAGTCCGCCCTCGGACGACAAGGCGTATCTCGACGGCTGGATGAAGGCGCGCGCGGCGGCGCTGGCCAAGGCGAATATGCCCAACGGGTTCGAATAATACGGCCCCATTCGTCGCTCGAATGCAGGCGAACAGCGTCTCGGGGGAAATGATGTCATCTTCAGCGAGCGGCAGCACCGTCGCGCCGGCACAGCGCATTGAGTTCGACGACCCGCATGCCAATATGCAGGAAGCCGAAGTCACCCGCGTGCGAACACTGCGCGGGGGCTGGCGCTGGGCGCTCGTGGTTGCGACCGCGGTCACCATCCTGTTGTGCATCAACCAGCAGTTCTCGCTGCGCTTCTTCATCGGCTACACCCAGCTCAACACCGAGTATTTCTATCTGCTCATCGCGTTGATGCTGCCGTTTACGTTCCTGATCTTTCCGGGGGCCGGGGGCGCGCCGCTCGATCGAATTCCCTGGTACGACATATTGCTGTTTGTCGCGACCTTCGCCTGCGCCATCCTCCTGATGCGCAGCGTCCGCAAGGCGGCGGAAGCCGGCTGGGAATTCGGCGGTGCGCCGACCCCTGTGATCGTCGCCGGCGTAATCATGTGGGTCGTGCTGATGGAGGCGTTGCGGCGCACCGGCGGCTGGAGCCTGCTGTTCAGCGTGCTGCCGTTCACCGTCTATCCGCTGTTCGCCGATGCGAGCTGGCTCGGCCCGTTCCGTGGCACCCAATCGACGCTCGAACAGGCGACCTCCTACCACGTGCTGTCGGGCGAAAGCCTGCTCGGCATCCCCATCCAGGCCTTCGCGGATACCGTGATCGGCTTCCTCGTGTTCGGCACGGCGCTGATGATGACGGGCGCTGGAAAGTTCTTCATCAACATCGCCTTCGCGCTGTGCGGCACCTTCCGCGGCGGCGCCGCGAAGGTCTGCATCTTCGCCTCCGGCCTGCTCGGCATGATGTCAGGCTCGATCATCTCCAACGTGCTGACCGCGGGCACCATGACCATTCCGGTCATGAAGAAGAGCGGCTTCCGCGCCTCCTATGCCGGCGCGATCGAAGCCTGCGCCTCGACCGGCGCGGTGCTGGCTCCCCCGGTGATGGGTGCGACCGCGTTCGTGATCGCGCAGTTCCTCAACGTCGGCTACGCCGAGGTCGCCGTGGCCGCGATCATTCCGGCGGCGCTCTACTATCTTGGGCTGTTCATGCAGGTCGATTCGTATGCGGCGCGCCACGGGTTGAAGGGCATTCCGCGCTCCGAACTGCCCAAGGTCTGGGATACGATCAAGAGCGGCTGGTACTACATTTTCGTCATCGCGCTCCTGATCGTGATGCTGCTGCACTTCAAACGCGAGAGCCACGCGCCGTTCTACGCCACCGCGCTGCTGCTGGTTCTGAACCAGCTTTTCTCCAGGGACACGCGCTGGACGCTTGGAACCATCAACAAGTTCCTTGAAGTCAATGGCCGGACCTTCGTCGAACTGGTCGGCATCCTGGCCGGCTGCGGCCTGCTGATCGGCGCGTTCTCGATGACCGGCGTGGTCTCCAGCCTCGCCAACGATCTGCTGCGGATCGCCGGCGACAACGCATTCCTGCTGCTGGTGATGTGCGCCTTTACCAGCCTCGTGCTCGGGCTCGGACTGACGACGACCGCCTGCTACATCTTCCTTGCCATCCTCGTGGCGCCCGCGCTGGAGAAGCTCGGCCTCAACCGCATGGCCGTGCATATGTTCATCTTCTACTGGGGCATGCTCTCCTCGATCACACCGCCTGTCGCCATCGCCTCCTTTGCCGCGGCCGGCATCGCCGGTTCGCCGGCGATGAAGACCGGGTGGGAATCGATGTGGGTCGGCAGCATCATCTACTTCATCCCGTTCTTCTTCGTCCTGAATCCGGCGCTGGTCCTGCAAGGGCCGAGCCCGTATCTCGAAGGGCTCGGACTGATGGCGCTGGCGGGCTTCGGCACGCTGTTCATCTGCGGCGGGATCCAGGGCTACCAGGCCTTTGTCGGCGACCTCCGGGGCACCGGCACGCTGGAATGGCCGCTGCGGGTGCTGCTCGTGATCGGCGGCTTCGTGATCGCGACGCCCGGCGGCGGCATCATGCCGCTGTCGCAGGTGCAGGTCACGATGCTCGGGCTCGCCATTCTCGTTCCTACCGTCCTTGTCTCGCTGGTCCTGATACGTCGGCAGGCCCCCGAAGCGAAGCAGTTGCACGCACCCTGATTGCGTTGCACAAGAGGAGGCGATGAAGCCATTGCCTCCTCCGTTTCCACCGATGCCCGTAGCCTGGGCCAGCTCGAAGCCGCCTTTGCTGCGGTTCCTGACCGCCTGCCACGCGGATTTCACGCCCGAGACCGGCGGCGCGGTGGCCGACTACATCCCGGAGCTTGGCAAGGCCGACCCCGATCATTTCGGCATCAGCCTCGCCACCCTCGACGGCCATGTCTATGAGGTCGGCAACACGCAGGTCCCCTTCACCATCCAGTCGATGTCAAAGCCGTTCGTGTTCGCGCTGGCGCTTGATACGCTGGGTGCGGCGCAGGTCGAGGGCGTCATCGGCGTCGAGCCGTCGGGAGATCCCTTCAACTCGATCCGCCTCAATGCCGAAAACCATCCCTTCAACCCGATGGTCAATGCCGGCGCGATCGCCTGCTCCGGCCTGATCCACGAGGCCAAGGGCGCCGCCGCATTCGAGCATATCAGGCAGGCGCTGGGCCGCTTCGCGGGACGCGAGCTTGACGTCGACGACGCCGTCTATGCCAGCGAAAGCGCGACCGGCGACCGCAACCGCGCGATCGGCTATCTCCTGCGCACCAATGCCGTCATCAAGGACCATGTCGCCGAGGTGCTGGAGGTCTACTTCCGGCAATGCGCCATCCTGGTGACGGCGCGCGACATCGCCGTGATGGCGGCGACGCTCGCCAATCGCGGCATCAATCCGGTGACCGGCGAACGGGTGATCAGCGCCTACGCCATCGCGCGCACGCTATCGGTGATGACCTCTTCCGGCATGTACGACTATGCCGGTGAATGGATCTACCGGGTCGGCATTCCCGCCAAGAGCGGCGTCGGCGGCGGCATCCTTGCCGCCCTGCCCGCCCGGCTCGGGCTTGGCAGCTACTCGCCGAGGCTCGACAAGCACGGCAACAGCGTCCGCGGCATCAAGGTCTGCGAGGCGCTGTCGGCGCATTACGACCTCCATATGCTCAACCGCAGCGACGATGCCCGCAACAGCATCATCGCCGATTACGACATCGGCAACAGCCCGTCGCGCCGGGTGCGGCGTGCGCAGGAACAGAACATTCTGGCGGCCCATACCCAGGACGTCCGCGTGATCGAGCTGGTCGGGACGCTGTCGTTTTCCAATGTCGACTACGTCTCGCGCCAGCTTGCGGCGAAGCCGCGCCCGCAACTCGTCGTTTTCGACCTGCGTCGCGTCACGGCGATGACCCGCGCCGGAGCCCGCCTGCTCGCCGAGGAATTCCGCGAACTCGCCGCGCACCACGTCACCGTTATTCTATCAGGCATCCGCCGCTCGTCGCCGGACTGGCAGATGATCGCCGAGTGGACGGAGGGACTGACCAACATCCGCAACTACTATCTGCTCGATGCCGCGATCGAATGGGCGGAAGACCAGCTCGTGTACCGTTACGGCGGCGCGATCGACTTCTTCGAGGCGACCGAACTCTCCGAACAATCGCTGCTGGCGGGGCTGACCGACGAGGAACTGACCGATCTGGCCTCGCTCGCCACGATCAGGACCTATCAGGCGAATGAAAGAATCATCGCCGCCGGCGAGCCGGCCGGCTCGCTGTACTTTCTCAGGAGCGGCGTGGTGCATGTCACGCTGCCGGACGGAATCAGGCTGGCGACGCTGACGGCAGGCATGCCGTTCGGCGAGATGGCGCTGCTGGAGCCGATCCGCTCGGCCGACGTATTCGCCGACATGGCCGCAACCGCCCATGAAATCACGCTGCGCGATTTCGAACGATTCCGCAAACAGCATCCGCGCGCCGGTGAGCGGATCATGCGCAACCTCGCGCAACTACTGGCCGACCGTCTGATCATGGCCAATGCCAGGCTGAACCTGCTGACGTCGGGGTAGCTTCGGGCCACATGGTTCGAGACGCCCGGCTTTGCCGGGCTCCTCTCCATGAGGGTCTTGGAGCTCATCTCACGGGCCTCATCCCGAGGAGCATCGCGAAGCGATGCATCTCGAAGGATGAAGCCGATGCCGCCTACCCCGCCTTGCCCCGCCCGCTCTTTTCAGCGGCGCGGCGCAGCGCCTCGGCGAGCGCGCCGCCCTGCTCCTGCGGCTTGCTCGGCGATGACGATGTCATGGCCGCCTTGGAATATTCGCGCATCTTGGTATCGGACAGTTTTGGACCCTTGGCGCCGACCTCGTCGTCGAGCCGCAGCGTCAGCGCAATGCGCTTGCGGGCGACCTCGACTTCCAGCACCTTGACCTTGACGATGTCGCCCGGCTTCACCACCTCGCGCGGGTCCTTGATGAAGTTCTTCGACATTGCCGAGATGTGCACGAGGCCATCCTGGTGCACGCCGATATCGACGAAGGCGCCGAACGCCGCGACGTTGGTCACGGTGCCCTCGAGGATCATGCCGCGCTTGAGGTCCTTGATCTCCTCGACGCCCTCCTTGAACACGGCGGCCTTGAACGCCGGGCGCGGATCGCGGCCGGGCTTTTCCAGCTCGCGCAGGATGTCGGTGACGGTCGGCAGACCAAACGTGTCGTCGACAAAGCTCTGCGGCTTCAACTGGCGCACCACATCGGCATTGCCGATCAGCGCCTTGATGTCGCTCCTGGTCGCGGCGAGAATCCGCCGCACCACGGGATAGGCCTCGGGGTGCACGCCGGATGCATCCAGCGGGTCCTCGCCATTGCTGATGCGCAGGAATCCGGCGCATTGCTCGAACGCTTTCGGCCCGAGCCGCGGCACGTCCTTCAGGGCCTTTCGCGATTTGAACGGCCCGTTGGCGTCGCGGTGCTGCACGATGCTCTGCGCTAGCCCTGCCCCGATACCCGACACCCGCGCCAGCAGCGGCGCGGAAGCGGTATTGGCATCGACGCCAACGGCATTCACGCAGTCCTCGACCACGGCATCGAGCGAGCGCGCCAGCTTGGATTCACCGAGGTCGTGCTGGTACTGCCCGACGCCGATCGCCTTCGGATCGATCTTGACCAGTTCGGCGAGCGGATCCTGCAAACGGCGCGCGATCGACACCGCACCGCGCAGGGTGACGTCGAGTTCCGGCAATTCCTCGGAGGCGAAAGCCGAGGCCGAGTAGACCGATGCGCCCGCTTCGGAGACCACGATCTTCGACATTTTCAAGTCCGGCAGCATCTTGACCAGCTCGGTCGCCAGCTTGTCGGTCTCGCGCGAGGCCGTGCCGTTGCCGATCGCGATCAGATCGACCTTGTGCGTGACCGCGAGCTTGCCGAGGATCGCCAGCGCCTCGTTCCACTGCCGCTGCGGCTCATGCGGATAGATCGTCGTGGTCGCCACCACCTTGCCCGTGGCATCGACGATCGCCGTCTTGACGCCGGAGCGGTAGCCGGGATCGAGCCCCATCGTGACGCGCGCGCCGGCCGGCGCGGCCAGCAGCAGGTCGCGCAGGTTCGAGGCGAACACCCGCACGCCCTCGGTCTCTGCCGCGGTCCACAGCCGCATCCGCAGGTCGATATTGAGATGCACCTGGATTTTCGTGCGCCAGGCCCATCGCGCGGTATCGATCAGCCAGCGGTCTCCCGGCCGGCCCTGATCGGTGATTCCGAAGCGCTGCATGATCTTCAGCTCATACGTGCCGGGAACGCCGGCCACCGGCGGGTTCACCTCGGGCTGGATCTGCAGTTCGAGGACTTCTTCCTTCTCGCCGCGGAACAGCGCGAGAATGCGGTGCGACGGCAGCTTGTGGAGTGCTCCGTTGTAGTCGAAATAGTCCTTGAACTTCTCGCCTTCGAGCTTCTTGCCCTTGCGCACGGTCGAGATCATCAAGCCGCTCGACCACATCTCCTCGCGGCACCGGCCGATCAGGTCGGCATCCTCGGCGAATCGCTCGACCAGGATCGCGCGCGCGCCTTCCAGCGCCGCCGCGACATCGGCCACCTGCTTTTCCGCATCGACATAGTTTGCCGCGACGACCGAGGGATCGTTCTGCGGCTGCGTCAGCAACAGTTCGGACAGCGGTTCGAGACCCGCCTCCTTGGCAATCTCGGCTTTGGTGCGGCGCTTCGGCTTGAACGGCAGATAGATGTCTTCCAGGCGGCCCTTGCTGTCGGCCGCCATGATCTGCGCTTCCAGCGCCGCGTCGAGCTTGCCCTGCTCGCGGACCGAATTGAGGATCGCGACCCGGCGCTCTTCGAGCTCGCGCAAATAGGTCAGGCGCTCTTCCAGCGTGCGCAGTTGCGTGTCGTCCAGCCCGCCCGTGATTTCCTTGCGATAGCGCGCCACAAACGGAACGGTGGCGCCGCCATCCAGAAGTTCGACGGTTGCCGCGATCTGTTCCTCGCGAACGCCCAGCTCTTGCGCAATCTGCCGGTTGATGTTTGCCACGCAACCTCTTTCCAAAGCCGTTTGCGGCGGATCGAAACCGGCCGCGGGACGCAGCTTATGGACCATCTCGGATTGATTTGCCAACCCGCCGGACGAAAGAAATTGATCTGTGGATCGGCGCTTTCAGCCAACCGCCAACGCACGGATTCGCCAGCAAAAACACAGGAGATAAGGGTGGATTGATGGCCTCGTAATGTGTAAACGGACGCTCCCTCCCGGAGCCTCCCATGTCGATCTGCGGTCTTGATTTCGGAACGTCGAACACGACGCTCGGCACCATCGAGCGTACCGCGCCGGTTCTGGCGGCCCTGGAGGCGGCGCAGACCGCGATCCCGAGCGCGATCTTCTATGAAGCCGACGGCGGCGTGCGGATCGGCCGCAGGGCCGTGGAAGCCTATGTCGAAGGCGTTCCCGGCCGCCTGCTTCGGAGCCTCAAATCGGTGCTCGGCACGTCCCTGATCGACGAGACCACGCGGCTCGGGCGCGAGCGGGTCAGCTTTCGCGACGTGATCGCCAACTATCTCGGTGCGGTCAAGCGCCGCGCGGAACAGGCGACTGATCGCGAGTTGCGCCACGTCGTCCATGGCCGCCCCGTTCACTTCGTCGACAATGCGCCCGATGCCGACCGCAAGGCGGAAGAAACCTTGCGAACGATCGCGAAGGGTATCGGCTTTGAGGATGTCACGTTCCAGTTCGAGCCGATCGCAGCGGCGCTCGACTATGAACGGCAGATCACGTCCGAAGAAGTCGCACTGATCGCCGATATCGGCGGCGGCACGTCGGACTTTTCGATCGTGCGTCTGGGCCCCGAGCGCCACGGCAAGGCGGATCGCGCGGCCGATATCCTTGCCAATGACGGCGTGCGCGTCGGCGGCACCGATTTCGACTGTCAACTCAGCCTCGGCGTGGTCATGCCGCTGTTCGGCTTCGGCAGCGCCATGAAGCGCGAGGGACTTGACGTGCCCTCGAGCTACTTCCACGACCTCGCGACCTGGTCCAGCATCAACCGGATGTATGAGCCGCGCGTGCTCGCCGATATCCGCCAGGTGCGGCAGGAAGCGGCGGAACCGGAACTTCTGGAACGGCTGATCCGCGTGATCCACGAACAGCGCGGCCACACCCTGGCGATGGAAGTCGAGGACGCCAAAATCGCCCTGTCGGAGCAGTCGCGGGCCGTGATTCCGCTCGCATGGGTCGAGCCGGAACTGAACGCCGTCGTCAGCCAGGGCGACCTCGTCAGCCACACCAAACAGCTTGCGACGCGCGTATCGGCGCGGATCAAGAACTGCCTCACGCAGGCCGGGCTGAGCGCCGACGCCATCGACGCCGTGTTCCTGACCGGAGGCTCGGTCAAGCTGGCGCATGTGCGCAAGGCGATCGCCAAGGCGGTGCCGACAGGCCGTATCGTCGAAGGTGACATCTTCGGCGCCGTCGGCAAGGGTTTGACGCTGGAAGCGCTGCGGCGATACGGGCCTCGCTAACCACAAAGAGCCGATCAGCCCACCACTTCCGTGACCGGCTGCATGTCGACGGCAAAGGTCTCGAGAAACTTCGACGTCATGATGTAGAAGCCGACCGAGAGCTGCAATTCGATCAAGGCAGCCGGGGTCAGTTTCGACTTGATCGCGTCGTAGGTCGCATCCGTCGGCTTGCGCAGTCTGACGATTTCATCGGCGAAGGCGAGCGCGGCACGCTGCACGTCGTTGAAGCAGGTGGCTGCCTCCCAGTTCTCCAGCGCCTTGTTCTGCTCGTCGGTGACACCGACATTCTTGCCGATCCGCTTGTGGGCGACGATTTCATAGGGTGCCTGGCACAGAATCCCGGTGCGGGTGATGGCAAGCTCACGCACGATCGGGTCCAGTTCGCCCCGGTGCCTGATCGCCCCGCCCAGCCGGCAATACTGCTCGAGGTAGCTCGGCGAATGCGCCATCATCCGGAAGATGTTCGCATTGCGGTTTTTGCCGAGCAATTCGCGGGTGCGATCGTTGTACTTGGCGGGATCGCTGTATTCGAGGCGGGCCATTCGTCACCTTGGGTTTTCACGATTTTCTGATTTGCTGACAGAGGGATCATGCACCGCAGCAGCGGGTCGATCAACCGCCGAAACGGAGAGACGCAGGCTCAAGCTCCGCAGCCAAACCGAAAAAGACGCGCCAAAAAACTCCCTCTATCGTGCACAAACCGGCTACGAGCGAGCCCAATTGCCGCCTCAATGATCGTCGATTTTGACACCTGTCGATATTCGCTGAGTGGGGACTCAAGAGAGCGAATACTCGTCGCGGGGCGTTCCGAGTAAACCAAACTGAGTTCATCAGGCCTTCACGGGCAAGGATGACTCATGCCCGAGTCTAGGGAGTGAGGCATGAAGGAAGCCACCAGGAAGGCGGCCTCGGAAGCGCTTGCGCAAACGCTGGCGGTAACGGCGATGCTCGTCATCGCCAGTGTTGTGTTCTACTGGCACTGAATGTTGACGCGTCGAAGCACTCAGATTCTTACCCGTTCCGCGTAATCTGGGTTGCTTCGTTGCGTGAACATCCTCCCCTGACACTCACCTCATTTTCTCGAAATACGGCACCAACCTTCCCGCAAACGGCCGATAGCTCGCGGTGACCTCGTCGCCGATGGCGAGGTCGTTGTCGCCATGGGCCATCATGCGAAATCCCTCCGCTGTGTCGACCAGCACGATATTGTAGGGAACATGCGCGCGCGTCTCTGATGTCGCGGCGCGGCACACCAGCGACGTCGCATAGATTCTTCCCACGCCGCTGGCGCGCTTCTCGGTCGGATCAGGCGCGCCGCAGCCGGCGCAGAAGGCGCGATGGAAATACTGCACCTTCCCGCAGGCACCACAGGACTGATAGACGATGGCTTCGGCGCCCCTGGTCCAGTCGGCTAGTCGGTCGCTCATCGTACCCGCTCCAGGAACATGCTGACATGCGACGACAGCACGCCGCCGTCGCCATGCAATAGCGCGATCGAGGCGTCGCGGACCTGCCGCGCGCCCGCGCGCCCCGTCATCTGCAGATGCGCCTCGACGAGATGCGCCATCGCGCCGCCGACGCCGCAATGACCATAGCTCAGGAGCCCGCCATGGGTGTTGAGCGGCATGGCGCCGTCGCGGCCGAAATGCCCTGCCCGCACCCGCGCGGCCGCCTCGCCGCGGCCGGCCAGGCCGAGGTCTTCCAGCAGCATGGCGAGCGTGATGGTGAAGCTGTCATAGACGGCGGCGTAACGTACCTCCGATATCGCGACGCCGGACGCCGCCTTCGCCTTGGCGATCGCGATCTCCGCGCCGAGTTCGCTTAGAGCGGGTGCGGCGGTGACGTGCTGATGGGTATGCGCCTGCGCGCAGCCGCGCACGCGAATGGCTGCCGCACCGGTCGGCTCGCGGCTGACTACGAACGCCGCGCCGCCATCGGAGACCGGGCAGCAATCCAGAAGCTTGAGCGGCATCGCCACCGGCTTCGAGGCCATGACATCGGCAACCGTGATCGGCTCGTGGAACTGCGCGCCGGGATGGGTCAGCGCGTGGGCCCGCATCAGCACCGCGAATTCAGCGAGGTCTTCCTGGGTGACGCCATATTCGTGCATGTAGCGCGACGCGACGAGGCCATAATAGGCCGGGATCGTCGGCCCCAGCGTCACCTCATAGTCGGGATGGCCGACCTGCGCCAGCGCCTGGATCGAGGCGTCGCGGCTCTGCCCGGTGAGACGGTTCTCGCCGCCGACCACGAGCACATGCCTGGCCACGCCGGCATCGACCAGATGATGCGCCAGCATGGTCATGGCAAGCCCGGTGGCGCCGCCGACCTGCACGGCATGGGCGTAGGACGGCTGGATGCCGAAATGCTCGGCGAACACCGTCGCGAGCATGATGTGCGGCGTAACAGTCGAATAGCCGCAGAGAATGCCGTCGATCTCGGATCGCTTCAGCCCGGCATCGGCGATCGCAAGCTCGGCCGCCTTGCTCATGAGATCGAGCGAGGTCGAGCCTTCGTGCTTGCCGTAGGAGGTCAGGCCGACGCCGGTGACGAAGCTCATGGCTCTCTGTTTCTCAATACGACTTCGGCAGGCCCAGAACCTTCTCGGCGATGAAGCTGAGAACGAGCTGCGGGCTGATCGGCGCGATGCGCGGGATCAGGGATTCCCGCAAGTAACGCTCGACGTGATATTCCTTGGCATAGCCGAAGCCGCCATGCGTCATGACAGCCTGCTCGCAGGCATGGAAGCCGGCTTCGGCCGCTAGATATTTGGCGGCATTGGCGGCGGGGCCGCATTGCATGCCCTGGTCGTATTGCCAGCCGGCGCGCAGCACTATCATCCAGGCGGCTTCCAGCTCCATCCAGTTCTTTGCCAGCGGATGCTGAATGCCCTGGTTCATGCCGATGGGACGGTTGAACACGATGCGGTTCTTCGCATAGGCCGAGGCCCGCGACAGCGCGATGTGGCCGAGCCCGACCGCCTCGGCCGCGATCAGGATGCGCTCGGGATTCATGCCGTGCAGGATATATTCGAAGCCGCGTCCCTCTTCGCCGAGCCGATCCTCGAGCGGGATCTCGAAGTTCTCGAAGAACAATTCGTTGGAATCGACGGGCTTGCGGCCCATCTTCTCGATCTCGTGCACGGTAATGCGCTGCCTGTCGAAATCAGTATAGAACAGGCTGAGGCCGTGGGTCGGGTTCTTCACCTCCTCCAGCGGCGTGGTGCGCGCCAGCAGCAGGATCTTGTTGGCGACCTGCGCGGTGG
>NZ_DAINNI010000051.1:0-32249 GCF_036735945.1 Bradyrhizobium sp.
TCGAGATAGACGATGGTCTTGCCGCCGAAGCCGCCGCCGATCTCGGCGGGGATGGCGCGGATGTCGCTCTGCGGGATGCCGGTGAGGTGCGCCGTCATCGCACGCACCATGAACTGGCCCTGGCTGGAGCTCCAGATCGTGGTCTTGCCGTCGGGAGCGACCGAGACCAGGCAGGCGTGCGGCTCGATATAGCCCTGGTGCACCGGGCGCGTGGTGAAGGTGCGCTCGATGACGACATCGGCCTTCTTGAAGCCTTCGGCGATATCGCCCTTCTTGTGCTCGAGTCGCCCTGCGATGTTGGAGGGCTTGCCGTCGAACTTATTGAACTCGTGCAGAACAGGCGCGTCCGGCTTGATCGCGTCCTCGATCTCGATGGTCCAGGGCAGCACCTCGTAGTCGACCTCGATCAGCTTGCAGGCTTCGGCAGCGATCGCTTCCGACGTGGCGGCGACGGCCGCGATCGGGTGGCCGGGGAACAGCGCCTTTTCGCGCGCCATCACGTTGCGGCACATCCAGCGCATGTCCTGAATGCCGAGCATGACAGCGCCCTTCTCGATCGGGAAATCGACGATGTCCTTTGCGGTGACGACAGCCTTCACGCCGGGCAGCTTCTCCGCCTTCGAGGTGTCGATGCCGCGGATGCGCGCGTGCGGGTGCGGGCTGCGCAGCACCTTGCCCCAGATCTGGCCTGGCATGGTGGTGTCGGCGGCGAACTGGGCGCGGCCGGTGACCTTGTCCATGCCGTCAGGCCTGATGGTGCGCTGGCCGATCCACTTGTTGTTGGTGACGAGGTTCATGTCCTATCTCCCGCTCGTTACGCGCGCATCTCGGCAGCGGTTTCCATCACCGCGCGGACGATCTTGTCATAGCCGGTGCACCGGCAGAGGTTGCCGGCGAGCCAGAAGCGGACTTCCTCCTCGGTCGGATCGGGGTTCTTCTTCAGCAGCGCATCGGAGGCGACCAGCATGCCCGAGGTGCAGATGCCGCATTGAAGCGCGGCCATCTCGAGGAATTTCTGCTGCAGCGGATGCAGCTTCTCGCCCTGCGCCATGCCTTCGATGGTCCTGATCTCGTGCCCTTCGGATTCGACCGCGAGCATCAGGCAGGAGCAGACCAGGCGATCGTCGAGCGTGATCGAGCAGGCGCCGCAGTCGCCGGAGGCGCAGCCTTCCTTGGAGCCGGTGAGACCCAGCGGCCCGCGCAGCGCGTCGAGCATGGTGTCATTGGGCTCGCAGAGGAATTCCATCGGCTCGCCGTTGATTGACGTGGTGACGTGAACTTTGGCCATTGAGTTATTATCCGAATCTAATTTTTCTGGGTCGCGCGTTTGGCGGCGATTGCGGCGGTGCGCTTGAGCAGCACGCCGGCCACCCTGGTGCGATAGGCGATGGTGCCGCGCTTGTCGTCGATCGGACGGCAGGCGGCGGAGCATGCGGCGGCGGCCTTCGCCAGCGCGGCGTCGTCGAGCCTGGAGCCGATCAGCGCTTTCGCGGCGTCTTCGACCAGCAGCACGGTCGGCGCGACAGCGCCGAGGCCGACGCGGGCCGCCGTCACCGTGCTGTCCTTGATGGTGAGGCTGACGCCGCAGCCGACCACGGCGATGTCCATTTCCGTGCGCGGGATCATGCGCAGGTACGCATCGTTGGAGCCTGCGGGACGCGGCGGCAGTTTGAAGCTGACGAGAATTTCGCCGGGCTTGAGGTTGGTGCGGCCGGGACCGGCGGGCACATCCTCGACCTTGATCTCGCGGCGGCCGTCCGGGCCCTGGACGGTGACGACGGCGCCGGCCGCGACCATCGCGGGCACGCTGTCGCCGGCCGGCGAGCCGTTGCAGAGATTGCCGCCGGCGGAAGCCCGGCCCTGCACCTGCTTGGAACCGATCAAATTGACCGCCTCCAGCACGCCGGGCCAGACCTTGCCGAATTTTCCGTGTTCGGCGAGCGCCATGCCTGATACGGCGGCGCCGATGCGAAAGCCGCCGTCGGCGGTCTGTTCGATGGCGGTCATCTCGGGGATTTTCTTGATGTCGACGATCACGCCGGGCTTCAGGACGCCGGCTCGCATCTGCACCAGAAGATCGGTGCCGCCGGCCAGGACGCGCGCGGCGCTGCCGGCCTTGGCAAATGCGCCTACCGCTTCATCAAGCGTCTCGGGCGCGAGGTATCGGAGTTCCGTCATGGTATGTCCGCTATCTCCCTTATTCCTGCCCGCCCCATATGGACGATGGCCTTGTCCCGGCCCGGCAGTGCGGGCGAAGCCTACACGGCGGAAGGCGGTTGGAACAGCCTGCGAGATCAGGTTGTTACGGCGGGCTCCTATGCGCGCGGCGGGACTTGCGCGGGGGATTGCACCGAGGCCGGGCTACGGTGAGGCTGCACCGTTGGCTAACTCGGCCTGCCGGTCTAAAACCTGGCTTCAGATTCACGATTTTCGCGGGGACATGGATGCCGCTCTTTCGCCTGCTCGTTGCTGCCGCGGCGTCCCTGATCCTTTCATCCCTCGCCATCGCCCAGCCGGCCCCTGCCCCGGCCCGGCCCGCACCGAGACCCGCGGTCGCACCTGGCCAGCAGCCGGTGGCGGCGCCGCGCACGGCGCGTGCGGCGGCGTGTCACAACGGCATGTCGTTCGACCGCTTCCTGGCCGAGCTGAAGCAGCAGGCGGTCGCCGAGGGCGTGTCGCAGCGCGCGCTCGGCGAGGCCGCGCCCTACCTCGTCTACGACCAGGGCATCGTCAACCGCGACCGCGGCCAGCGCGTGTTCGGGCAGATCTTCACCGAGTTCGCGCGCAACCGCGCCTCCGATGCTGCGGCAAAGAACGCACAGGCCCGCATCAGGATGCATGCGGCGGCGTTCGCCCGTGCCGAGAAGGAATACGGCGTGCCGCCGGCGGTGATCGCCGCGTTCTGGGGACTGGAGAGCAGCTTCGGCGCCGAGCTCGGCAAGCTGCATACGCTGCCCTCGCTGGTGTCGCTGGCCTATGACTGCCGCCGCTCGGAGATGTTCAGCAAGGAAACCATCGCGGCGCTGAAGATCATCGACCGCGGCGATCTCTCGGCCGCCGAGATGATCGGTTCCTGGGCCGGCGAGCTCGGGCAGACGCAGTTTCTGCCGACGCACTATTTCAACTATGCGGTGGATTATGACGGCGACGGCCATCGCAATCTCCTGCGTAGCGCCCCCGACGTGATCGGCTCGACCGCGAACTATATCGCGACCGGCCTGAAATGGCGGCGCGGCGAGCCGTGGCTGCAGGAAGTGCGCGCGCCGCAAAATTTCCCGTGGGACCAGGCGGACCTCACCGTCAAGCTGCCGCGCGCCAAGCTCGCGCAGCTCGGCGTCACCTATCCCGACGGGCGGCCGCTGCCGAACGACGACCTGCCGGCCTCGCTCTTGCTGCCGATGGGCCGCACCGGGCCGGCGTTCCTGGCCTATGCGAATTTCGCGGCCTATACCGAGTGGAACAACTCGCTGATCTATTCGACCACCGCCGGCTATCTCGCCAGCCGCATCGCCGACGCCGCGCCGATGCGGCAGCCGGCGACGCCTGTCGCGCAACTGCGGCTCCACGAGCTGAAGGAGCTGCAGCAGCACTTGGTGCGCGCGGGTTTCAATGTCGGCAAGGTCGACGGCGTGATGGGGCAATTGAGCCGCACCGCAGTGAAGGCGATGCAGGTCAAGTACGGACTGCCGGCGGATTCCTGGCCGACCGCGGAATTGCTGGCGCGAATGCGCGGGCCCAGCGCGCAATCGCAGCCCGCGGGCCTCGCGATGCCCGCGGCGCGGTAGGTTGAACTTTCTCGACCGCCGCCCCATTTCGAACAACGCCTCATCCTCGCGAGGCGATATTCCACATCATGAAAAGAGCATCACATGTCTTTCCACGACTTAACCGTGCCCGCCTTCCAGCAGATCCTCGGCGGCCTTTCCGTCCTGCTCCGCAAGGCGGAAGCGCATTGCAAGGCGAAGAACATCCAGCCTGAGGTGCTGCTCAACGCGCGGCTTTATCCCGATATGTTTCCGCTGACACGCCAGGTGCAGACCGCCTGCGATTTCGCCGCGAAGACCTGCGCGCGGCTGACCGGCAGCGAGGTGCCGTCGACGCCCGATACCGAAAAGAGCTTTGAGGAATTGCAGGCGCGGATCGCGAAGGCCGTCGATTATGTGAAGTCGTTCAAGCCGGCGCAGTTCGAAGGCGGTGACGTCAGGGACGTGACGTTCCCCGTCGGGCAGAACAACACGCGGACGCTGAAGGGCCAGCAATATCTCGTCAACTTCGCCTTCCCGAACTTCTATTTCCACGCCACCACGGCCCACGGCATCCTGCGCCACAACGGCGTCGAGATCGGCAAGCGGGATTTCCTCGGCGTCCAGTAATCGGGCTTCGGTAAGAAATTCGCGCTCGCGCTCTGAAAGATTTTCGATATGCGCGAGCGCGTCATTGCGAGGAGCCAACGGGTCGCGCGAATGCGCGCCCGATGACAGGCTCCGCGACGAAGCAATCCATCCCGCCGCAAGTGGCGGCATGGATTGCTTCGCTCCGCTCGCAATGACGCCAAGAGACCTACCGCATCGTAATGGCCAGCCCGGAGAGATCCGCGTTCGCCATCAAGCCGACCTGATGGCCGGTCAACTCCAGCACCGCGCCCTTCTGGTTGGTCAACACGATCGCGCGCGCGCCGCGGCCGACCGCAAGGCCCGCGCCTGCCGCGCCGTAGACGCCGGCGACGTCGGAGGGACGCCAGATGTTGCTGACGCGGCCGCGCAGGATCGTCTTCGAGCCGCCGAACACGAAACCATAGTCGAGGCCGCCGGTCGAAAGCGCATAACGCCGGCCGCGGAAATCCAGCACGCCGCTGCCGCCGGAACCGCCGATCACCCAGCCCGCCTTGTAGATCGTGAGTTGCACGAAGCCTTCATCGGCACGCGCCGCGGAGGACAGTGTAACGCCCGCAAAAGCCGCAAGCGCGAGCATGGCGGCACGAACGGCGGATGGCATCTTCATGTATATTTTCTCCAGGATGATCGCGGGCAGGGCTGCGCGCACGATTCGAGTCGTGATGACCGATAGTACTTTCATCGGAGAGCGGGGAAAAGTGCATTGATGCGCGCGCCGCGGCGCTCACGACACAATTTCATCAAAATATGTCGGCCAATTGCGCAGACGCTTCTGCACAGGCAAATCATTGCGCCTGTGAACTGCATTACCCTTGGCGCGATCGTCTTGCGCTAGTTGTTCGCCCGGCACTCTCCTCCTGCGATCTCATCGCATCGCGCTCTTCCAGGTTATCGGCGGGTCGCGTGGCACGCGCCGCTGCCTTTCCAGCGAGGCAGCGGCGCGTTAGGTTCCGGAAAGCCTAACAGCTCAGGAAGGTGTTCCATGCCCGATATCAAGCATTTTGCGCCGCCCGCCGGCATCAAGGCTCCACCGCTCTCCTTCGCAACCCGCGTCGGCGACCTGATCTTCGTCTCTGGCATTCCGGGCTTTGACGACAAGGGCGCGCTTGCCGACGGCTTTGAGGCGCAGTTCGGCTTCGTCGTCGCCAACATCAGGCGCATCCTCGACGAAGCAGGCAGCTCGTTCCGCGATCTCGTCAAGGTCAACGTGCTGCTGACGCGCGCCGCCGACGTTGCGACGATGAACGTGCTCTATGCGTCGGCGTTCGGCCCGGCGCCCTACCCCGCCCGCACCACCTGCGTGGTGCAGGCATTGCCTGATCCGAAGATGCTGATCGAGATCGAATGCGTGGCGCAGATTTCCGGGCGGTGATCGATGCTGACCCTCTACTCCTATCCCGAACTGTTCGGCGTCGCCGACAATAACGGCTACGGGCTGAAGGTGTACGCCTTCCTCAATCTCACCGGCGTGCCGTTCGTCCATGAGCACATCTTCGACGCCTCGCCGGCGCCGCGCGGGCAATTGCCCTATGTCGTCGACGATGGCGCGACGATCGGCGACAGCGAAACCATCATCGCCCATCTCGTCGACAAATATCGCCTGACCATCGACGCCGGCCTCACGCCCGCCCAGCGCATGATGAACCATCTCGTCACGCGGATGCTGGATGATCTGTACTGGGCGATGTCGTATTCGCGCTGGAAGGATGACCGTTATTTCCCGGCGTTTCGCGACGGCTTCATCGCGCAACATCCGCAGATCGACGTCGCAGGCATGAACAAGGCCAGGGACTACAACGCGCAGCGCTATCATTTCCAGGGCATCGGCCGCTATGCGCCCGACGAGGCCTATGCGCGCGGACTGGCCGACCTGCAGGTGCTGGCCGACCTAGTTCCTGCCGACGGCTACGTGCATGGCGCGAAGCCGACCAGCGTCGATGCCGGCATCTACGGCTTCATCGCCAACATCCACTTCTTCCCGATCCCGACGCCGCTGAAGGCGTTCGTCACCGCCCATTCCAATCTCGTGCGCCATTGCGAAGCCATTCACGCGGCGGTGAGCAGGTGAAGTCGCCCGCCTTCGCTCCACGCTCCTCACCATCAGGTGGAAGCCGCGTACGGTGGACCACGTTTGCGCTTTGCGTACCCTACGAAACCATATTGCTTCCCACCTTGTACTGACCGGCCCGCTTGCTATCCTCCGGCAAAACCCAGGCAAGAGGAAACGCGCCATGCCCCTTCTCGAAAATCACATCGCCGTCGTCACCGGCGCAGGCTCCGGCATCGGGCGCGCGATCGCGCTCGGATACGCCCGCGAAGGCGCGCGCGTGGTGCTGCTCGACCGCGAGGAGAAGGCGGCGGCGGAGGCGGCGAAGGAAATCCGTGACGCCGGCGGCAAGGCCGACAGCTTCGCGCTCGACGTCGCCAGGCGCGAGGACTGCGTCGCGATGGCAAAGCAGGTTGCCGACAAGGTCGGCCAGGTCTCGATCCTCGTCAACAATGCCGGCATCGTCCGCCGCAACGGCATGCTCGGCGCGGCGGAGACCGTGATCAGCGACTGGGACGACATCATCACGGTCAACCTCACCGGCGTGTTCAACGTAACGCACGCGTTCCTGGCGCCGTTGCGCGCCAGCAAGGGGCGCATCGTCAATATCGGCTCGATCCAGTCCTTCGTGCATGTGCGCACGCCGAGCTCGCCGGCCTATACCGCTTCCAAGCACGGCGTGCTCGGCTTCACCAAGGCGCTGGCCGCCGAGCTCGGCAAGGAAGGCGTGCGCGTCAACGCGATCGGTCCCGGCTTCATCGCAACGCCGCTCAACGCCAACGCCCGTGCCAACAATCCGGAACTGGTGAAGACGTTCATGGATCACACCCCGCTCGGGCGCGCCGGGACCGCGGAGGACATCGTCGGCCCCGCGATATTCCTCGCCTCCGATCTGTCGGCCTATGTCTCCGGCTCGATCGTGATGGTCGACGGCGGTTACCGCGCGGTGTGAGTCGGGGCATTCCCTCGCGCCCCGGACGCAGCGCGGCACGCAAGTGATGCGCTGCAGAGCCGGGGTGCATGCCGCAGCGCGCTGTTGGCCGCAATGGGTCCCGGCCCTGCGGAGCAGCGTTGCACGCTGCACCGCGTCCGGGACACGAGTCCTATCCAGCCATACGCCACCCCAATTCCAATCGCTGAAATGTGAACGCGGCCGTGTGAAATCTAAGATTGTACAGCAAATTCAGACAATTATCGTTTGCGCACTGCCTGGCCGTTCCTTTCATTTCGTAGCACCTGATTTTCCGACGCATCGCCCGGCGATCGCTACGCCCACCGTACGAATTTGCCGCGCAAAGCGGCCAGGTAACTGACCTCGACGCATCAACATTCCTCAGATCAACCGACAGGAGACGAGCATGGCGAGGCGAAGCAAACCCAAATCATCCGACGCCGGAACGCAGCAGACCATCGCTGCAAGTCCCGACGAACTGCTGCTGGCAGCACTCGAGCAAGGCGGCGACACCACCAAGACCGGACGCTTCCTGATGACGTTCAAGGAAGGCGCCGCTGCCGCCGGCGTGAAGGCGCTGCAATCGAAAAGAGGCCTCCGCGTCGCGAACGCGCGCGACTTCAAGAATCAGGCCGCCGATCTGGCGGATGCCGGAGACGCCCACGCCATGGTCTTCCCGGAGATCGGCGTCGCCCTGGTCGGCGGAGCCGCCGCCGCCGAGCACGGCATCACCGCCGCCGATTTCGTCGAGGCCGACAGCGCCACGCACTCGGTCGACCCCGAATATTTCATGTTCGCCACGCAGGTGAGCCCGGGCGATTATCTGAGGGGCGTGTTGCATACCGCCGAGATGATCTACCAGGACATCGGCTCGTTGCACGGTGCGGAAATCGTCGAGGACGTGTCGGCCACGGCGGTCGGCGCGACGTGGGGGCTCCGGGCCTGCAGGGTGCCGCAGAGCACCTTCGACGGCAACGGAATCAAGGTTGCCGTTCTCGATACCGGTTTCGACCTCGGACATCCCGAGTTCGCGGGCCGCCCGATCGTTAGCCAGACGTTCGTCGGACAGCCGGTGCAGGATCTTCACAGCCATGGCACGCACACCGCCGGCACGGCGCTTGGGCCGCAATCGCCTCCCGGCAACCTGCAGCGATACGGCATCGCGTTCCGCGGGCGGATGTTCATCGGCAAGGTACTGACCAATTCCGGCTCCGGCACGCAGGCGCAGGTCCTGGCCGGCATGAACTGGGCGATCGCGAACCGCTGCGAGGTGATCTCGATGTCGCTCGGCGCGCAGATACCGCCGCAGCCCTCCTATACGGCCGCCGGCGCGGCGGCGCTTGCTGCCGGTTGCCTGATCATCGCGGCGGCAGGCAATGCCAGCGCGCGTCCGGGCAATATCCAGTCCTCCGGCGCGCCGGGGAATTCACCTACCGTGATGTGCGTCGGCGCGCTCGACAGTTCGATGCGGGTGGCGTCGTTCTCCAACGGCGGCAAGATCGACATCGCCGGTCCCGGCACGAACACGTTCTCGTCAGTCCCGCGGCCGCAATTGCACGACACCAAGAGCGGCACCAGCATGGCAACGCCGCATGTCGCGGGCTGCGCCGCGCTGTGGGCGCAGAGCAATGCAACCCTTCGCGGCGCTGCATTGCGCGCCAAACTGATTGCAACGGCCAAGCATCTGCCGTTGCCGCCGACCGACGTCGGCGCCGGCCTGGTGCAGGCACCATAGCCCGCCTTGCGCGTCCCGCACCGGCGCCTATGCTCCGGTGCGGGCAGCGTCTTCAGAAAAGCCATGAGCGCATCAGCCGCCACCGTGAAATTGATCCCGCTGGTTCCGAACCTGGCGCTGCCGCGCATTGCCGCGGCGCGCACAAGGACCTCCGTTCCGCCAGGCTATGGCGTGCAGGAGCAGTGCCTGCCGTTCACGGCCGCCAGCGCGCTCGGCGTGATCATTCCCTCCCCGATCCGCTTCGGCTTCTGCACGCTCGAGGAACTGCCGGGCGGATGCCGGGCATTCCGCTCGCCCGCGAACAGACCCGACGCTGCCGACAACTATCCCGAGCCGCGGGTATTTTACGTGTTCGACAATCCGCCAACCTGCTTCACCGGCAATGCCTATGAGCTCAGGGGAATTTCGGGCGATGCCTCACCGGCTGCAACGGTGCAAGAGCCCGGCATCAGCTTTTTCGATCGCGACGACCAATCGACCCTGATCAAGCTTCATCTGCCCTATATCTGGCGTACGCCCGACATGGTGGACACGCTTTTCCTGCCGCCGCTCAATCGCACCACATCCGGCGTCGAAGTCAAATGCGGCCTGGTCGAAACCGACTGGTACGCCAGTCCCGTGAATCTCGCCCTTGGCCTGCCGCCGGGGCCGGTTCATTTCAGGATTGGCGATCCGGTGGCGCAGGCCGTGTTCGTTCCTCGCGCGCTGCGGCGGCCGCACCTTGACGAGATCGCCGAGGATGACCAGTTGAATCTTGCGGCTCGCAATGGCCTCGCCGATTGGGACAGGCGGCACGCGGAAGATCGCAGCCTGTATAAGGTGTTGGCACGAAGCGCGGTTGGCCGTATCGAACCGGAGACACCGCCGGGCAGCGGCGAGAACCGCTAGGGCCGGCGGTGGTTCCGGATTTGCGCCGTGCCGTACAGGCGGCCATGCAGACGGCGACGAAGTTTTGGAGAGCGTCGTTTTGGAGAGCGTCATGGCAAAGAAGCAGAAGCAGGCCTTTGTAGTCACGGTCTCGGGCGAGCACGGGATCGAGAAGGTGACGCGCGAACTCAAGGCAAAGGGGTTCGAGGTCGACCAGGTCATGGACGCCATCGGCGTCGTCACCGGATCCGCCCATCCTGCCGACGTCGCCAGGATGCGCAAGATTCCCGGCGTCAAGGACGTGTCATCCGACACCCCCGTGGACATCGGACCGCCCGGCTCCCCGATATCCTGAAAATCCGGGCGATCGCATCGACCCGCGACATTTGACAGTGCCGCTCCGCTTGGCCACCCTGCGCGAAAAGCCGGCCAGACGGAAACGCCGATCCATGTCCAACGCTCCGCATTTCGACATCGACATTCCCTCTTTCTGGGCCGATCCCTATCCCGCGCTGGCGCGGATGCGCCGCGAGGCGCCGATCGCCTTCGTGCCGCAACTCGGCTCGACCGTGTTCACCCGACGCGACGACATCTTCACCCAGGAGAAGCGCATCGACGTGTTCTCCTCGCATCAGCCGAACGGACTGATGAACGTGCTGATGGGCCACAACATGATGCGCAAGGACGGCGAAGCGCACATGGCGGAGCGGCAGGCGATGTTTCCGGCGGTGTCGCCGCGCACCGTGCGCGACACCTGGCTCCGGCAGTTCCAGGCCCACGCCGACCGCATCCTCGATGAGCTCGCGCCGGCGGGCGAAGCCGATCTCTGCAAGGCGTTCGCGCTGCCGCTGTCGGCCGAATGCCTGAAGGACGTCACCGGCCTCACCAACATGCGCTACCAGGACATGGACGCGTGGTCGCAGGCGATGATCGACGGCATCGCCAACTACACCGGCAACAGGGAGGTCGAGGCGCGCTGCCATGCGGCGACTTCAGGCATCGATGCGGCGATCGACGACATGATTCCGGTGGTGACGAAGCACCCGAACACCTCGATCCTGAGCGTCCTGCTCGCGGCCGGCCAGAACATGGAAAGCATCCGCGCCAACATCAAGCTGGCGATCTCGGGCGGGCAGAACGAGCCGCGCGATGCGATCTCAGGCACGGCCTGGGCGCTGCTGACGCATCCCGAACAGCTCGCGCTGCTGCGCGAGGGAAAAGCGAAATGGATCGACGTGTTCGAGGAATATGCGCGCTGGATCGCGCCGATCCAGATGTCGCCGCGCCGCGTCGCCAAGCCGTGGACCTATCGCGGCATCGACTTCGAGCCGGAGGACCGCGTGTTCTTCATGTTCGGTTCCGCCAATCGCGACGAGGCCTGCTTTGCCGATCCCGATCGTTTCGACATCACGCGCGACACCCAGAAGAGCATCGCGTTCGGCGCCGGCCCGCATTATTGCGCCGGAGCATTCGCCTCCCGCGCCATGGTCGCCGACGTCGCGCTGCCGAGCCTGTTCGCGCGGCTAAAAGGCCTGCGGCTCGATGCGCGCGAGCCGGTGCGGATCGGCGGCTGGGCGTTCCGCGGCCTGCTCAATCTGCCGGTGACGTGGGATGCGAATTGAGAACCGGTCTCTGCCTCGCGCTCGATGGACAACAGACAGCTCATGCGAAAGCCCGGCGTTTCCGCCGGGCGAACGCAAGTATACGTTCCTGTGAAAGCGGTATTATGGTCCGACTGTTCCCGACCTTCTATCCGGACAAATACTGTCAGATCATCTGACACAGGCAGCGGGCAGGCATCGCTGCCGCCGACGCGCGGCCGATCGACGCTGCGAATTGAGAACGCCCGGTCTATCCGGCTAGTTCCCGAGTTGCCGATCGGACGTGATCTCCTTGAGCGCGCTGTGTGCAACAGCCCTCAATCCGCCCAGCGTGGTGTTTCCCCTCTTCGCACTGAGCTTCAGCTTTTGCGCAATGTAGCGGCGGTGCTCGTGGTCGCCGCCATGAGGGAAGACGCTGCACGTCTCCTCGAGAACGATATCCATGTTGGCAATTGTCCGATCATCCAATCTGGTCATGATGCCACCTCTTCGGGCGCTTGTGCTTGAACGAGATCCCTTTCGAGCAGTGAACGGATTTCGATGATAGCAACTTCGGGAAAAAATGGTACCCGACCAGGGAACCGTTCGGATCGCCGGCACTTGATTCCCGTGAGCTGCAGGATATGCGCACATGAAACGCACTGGCTGGTCACCCGGGATGGTCCCTTACGGCGCGGATGAAACCGTCTATCTCGTCGTCGACGGTTTTTCCGACGGGACGGTCTACCGCGAAACCGAGACCGAGAAGGCCGACCTTGAAAGCGTCGTCAGCGATCTGCTTTCCGGCCAATACAACAGCCCCGTCCGCATCGTGGCGTTCAACACGCTCGAACACTGGTCCGAGGATGTCTCATCGGACATTGCCGAGGAGATCCAGATGCGCTGCGACATCGACGGCGTGCCGCTGCCGGAGCATCTTACCGACTTCGTGCAAAGCCACGCCCGGCCGCTGCGCCAACTGGCACTTCGGCTCGTCTGAGGCCGGCGCCGGAGTTCTTTCACCCGGCGAAGGTGTCACCGCGGTTTAACGGCCGGCGCCGGGATCGCCGTTCGGCCGCAGCATCTGCATGTAGTGGAAGACCCAGCGCATCGCGAGAAACCACAAATAGCCGCCGATGCTGCCGCAAACGGCGAGCAGGATGGTGTAGGCGGGATGATACTCGCCGCTCCACCACAGCATCCCGCCGATCCAGAACACGGCGAAAAAGATTGCGGCGAGCTTCAAGCGCTTTTTCTGGTCCATGACATCCCTCCATGGCTGACATCCGGTGCCACCATGGCCGTCACGGCCGCGCCGCACCGTGAGGTCAATCACGCTGCGCCGGCGCGGGAGGCTAGCCGAACCGGCGCCGCGAGCGCTCCCTTGCCTTCTCGGCCTCGACCTCGCGGTCACGCGGCGCGGCATTGGTCTGCAGCGCGGCGAACAGGCGCCGCGCGCTGTCGGAGACTTCGGATACCGCGCGGTTGAACGCCTCCGCATTGGCCTGCGACGGCGAATTGAAGCCGGAAAGCTTGCGCACAAATTGCAACGCGGAAGCATGGATCTCGGCATGCGTCGCCGGCGGATCGAAATTGAACAGGGTCTTGATGTTGCGGCACATGGCTCTCTCCTTCACCGGTCATCGTTCAAGGACGAACGCTCGGTGCAAAATCCGACGGCGTGCCCTATTCTGTCATGAATTATGCGGCACGTTCACCCCGTCGGCACCGTCAAGCAGCGAGTTCCCGATGACCCATGTGACCTACAAGATCGTCGAACATGACGGCGGCTGGGCCTATACCGTCGACGGCGTGTTCTCCGAGCCGTTTGCGAACCGCGCCACCGCGCTTGCCGCGGCGCGGCGGGCGGCAACCGAGCAGCGGGGGCCGGGCCGCACCGAGGTGATCGAATACGAAACCGCCGACGGACGATGGCACTCGGAAACCGCCGCCGGCAACGACCGGCCGGAAACCGAGGTGGAGGGATAGGCGGCCCACCGGTCTGGTAACGGAAATCGCTGGTGTGATAGAGTTCCCCGCAAGCGGCGCACAAGACGGCCGCAAGCCCCGGGGAGAACCATCATGAACCTGTCGCGCGCAGCCTTGTCGGCAGCCTTCGCCCTGACGTCCATTACCGCCCTCGCCGCCGATTTTCCCGCGCCGAAACAGGGCGACTGGGTCGCCCGGGATTTCAAATTCCACACCGGCGAGACGATGGCCGAGTTGCGGCTGCACTACACGACAATCGGCGAGCCGGGCGGACAGCCGGTGCTGGTGCTGCACGGCTCGGGCGGCTCGGCGGCCAGCATGCTGACGGCAACGTTCGGCGGCGAGTTGTTCGGTCCCGGCCAGCCGCTCGACGCGGCCAAATATTACATCATCATTCCGGACAGCATCGGCCACGGCAAATCGTCAAAGCCGTCCGACGGCATGAAGACCGCGTTTCCGAAATACAATTACGAGGACATGGTCGACGCGCAGCACCGCCTGGTCACCGAAGGGCTCGGCATCAAGCATCTCAGGCTCGTGATCGGCAATTCGATGGGCGGCATGCATACCTGGATCTGGGGCGGCAAATATCCGCAAGCGATGGACACGCTGGTGCCGATGGCCTCGCAGCCGACCGAGATGGCGGCGCGCAACTGGATGCTGCGGCGGATGATGCTGGAGACCATCAAAAACGATCCCGACTACAATGGCGGCAACTACACCGCGCAGCCGCGCATGATGAAATACGCGATCAACGCCTATGGCATCGCGACCGGCGGCGGCACGCTGGCCTATCAGACGCTGGCGCCGACGGCGGCGAAGGCCGACAAGATGGTCGATGACCGCCTCGCCACCGCTGTTACCGCCGATGCCAACGACTTCATCTACCAATGGGAGTCCTCGCACGACTACAATCCAGCGCCGTCGCTGGAGAAGATCGAGGCGACGCTGCTCCTGATCAACGCCGCCGACGACGAACGCAATCCGCCCGAGACCGGCGTCACCGATGCCGCGATGAAGCGCGTCAAGAACGGCCGCCAGTTCCTGATCCCGGCCTCGACCGAGACGCGCGGCCATCTCACGACAGGCAATGCGAAGTTCTACAGGAAGCAACTGGAAGAGTTCTTGCAGAGCGCGCCGCAGCGGGCGATGTAGGCAGCGAAAGCGCGGCAATGACGGCAAGCCGTTTTCGCCGGACAGCGCTGGCGCTTTCCGATGCGGTGGAGAGCGCGCATCACGGCAAGGCGGATTTTCGCGTCGGCAAGCGCATCTTCGCTACACTCGGCCATCCCGACGAGAACTGGGGCACGCTGAAGCTGACTATCGAGCAGCAGTCGATGCTGGTCGAGGCGGAGCCCGAGATCTTCCGCGCGGTGCCGGGCGGCTGGGGTAGGCAAGGCTACACCAATATTCGTCTGGCCAAGGCCGACGCGGCGACGCTGAAAAGCGCGCTGACGATGGCGTGGAACAATGTCGCGCCGAAGTCCAGGTTGAAAGCGCGTGCGAAGAAGAAGACATCCTCACTTCGCACTGCATCAAGCGGGCGTCGCTGACATCGCTCATTATTTGAGCGTGCATCCGGACGCCCGCTCCGCTTGAATTGTCCGCAACGAGTCGCGGGTCGAGATGTCCGCGAGCACAGACAGGGATTGCGGAGGATCGGATGCGAAGGCTCGCGCCAGCCGCCTTGCTTGAGGCAATCCGATCGGCGAAGCCGTGGTGTGGTACGTGCACCACGGCGGCGCCATCATCATCAGCTGCTTCGTGCCGGCGGACGCGGTCTAGAGTCTATCAAGATGACGCCTGTTCCACGGGATGATAGCCTTGGCGCGAAATCGAGAGGAGCCGCCCTTGTCCGATCTTGCCCCTGACGACCTCGCCACGATCTATCCCGCCCCCTCGCCGCGCGTGATCGCCAAGGCACGGCCGGAGATCGATGTGCATGCGAGGAAGTTCATCGGCATGTCGCCGTTCTGCGTGCTGGCCACCTCAGGCTCGGACGGCAGCGTCGATGCCTCGCCGCGCGGCGGCAATCCCGGCTTCATCCATGTCGGCGGACCGAACCTGCTCCTGATGCCGGACCGCTCCGGCAACAACCGCATCGACAGTTTTCGCAACATCGTCGAGGGCTCGGGCTTCGTGCAACTGATCTTCTTCGTGCCCGGGATCGACGAGACGCTGCGCGTCGGCGGCAAGGGCAAGGGCACGGTAGACCCGGAGCTGATGGCCTCGATGATCGAGTTCGGCAAGCCGCCGCGCGCGGTGCTGCGCATCGACGTTGCGGAAGCCTATTTCCATTGCGGCAAGGCGCTGATGCGCTCGAAATTGTGGACCACGGAAAAGGTCGAGCGTTCGGTGATGCCGAGCATCGGCGAAGTGATCCACGACCAGACCGGCCTCGGCGAACGCGAGAGCCAGGAAGTGGTTTACGAGCGCTACAAGACGCAGTTGTAGCGTATTGTTGGCGACCGCAAAGCCGCCGTCATACCCCGCGAAAGCGGGGTATCCAGTACGCCGCGGCTTTTCGGTTCATTCGCTGATGTCTCTGGAACACCGGGTCACCCGCCCCATTGCGCAATTGCGCACAAGGCGGGTGACGACAGTTATGCGTCCCGCCCAGCCAGCTCAGTCCCCGCTCTCGAGGCCACCGACGTGCTTCTGGGTGTAGAGTTCGAGGCCGATGCGATTGATGAGGTCGAGCTGGGTTTCGAGGAAATCGATGTGGTGTTCCTCGTCCTTCATCAGGCTCTCGAACAGGTCGCGTGAGACGTAGTCCTTGACGCCGTGGCAGTAGGTTGCGGCTTCCTGGTAGAGCGTGCGCGCGCTGACCTCGGCGGCGAGATCGCACTCGATGATTTCCTTGACGTTCTGGCCGATGCGCAGCGGATCGAGCACCTGCATGTTCGGGAAGCCGTCGAGGAACAGGATGCGGTCGGTGAACTTGTCGGCGTGCTCCATCTCCTCGATGGATTCCTTGCGCCAGACCTTGGCCATGTCGAGCAGGCCCCAGTTGGCCAGCAGCCGGTAATGCAGCCAGTACTGGTTGATGGCGGTAAGCTCGCTGCGCAGGCCCTTGTTGAGATAGTCGATGACTTTGGGATCGCCCTGCATGGTCCACTCCGATTTCCGCCGGGACAACGGGACCCGACTCCTGAATTTAGAACGCTTCTAAATCAGTTTGGTGCCGAGAGCAATCGCCTCGCGCGGACAAGCTGCCGCAGCAATCGGAGATATCAGGGGATTTCGAAGCGCTTCAGCAGGCCGCCAGGGCGAAGGCCGGGGCAACCGGGTTCGCGGGATTCTCCTGGGCTGGCTCGTCATTGGCGGCGTGGCTATGCGGGCAGCCGGCGCAGCATTCCTTGGCGCAGGCGCCGAGCGCCTCATCGATGATGGTCTTGAGCGTCCGCGCGCAGCGGCCGCACTCGGCGCTGCAACCGAGGCATCCGTATATCTGCTTGGGATTTCGCGGCAGGTCCGAAGCTGCACTCACGGCATTCCGGACATCATGGTCGCTCAGGACGTTGCAGGAACAGACGATCATAGGAACGAAAACAACCCTCGTGATGCACTGTTATCGATATGGAAGTGCGCTCGGAGATGCAAAAGGAAAAGCCGCATTTTCAAGCAATTCCAAACTGATGCGGGCGCAATACTGGAATGAATCTAAACAGCGGTGTTGCGGTAAATCAAATCCGCGCTGATTTATCCGCTGATCCGGCATCGATCGCCGCCACCGCCTCCTCCGCCAAAGCCGAGGAAAACACTTTCGGTATTCTCGCACCGTGATCTGCGTCACCTCCCGTTTTCGTCATCGCCGGCGGTGCGGCGTTCATTGATCATTCAAGCAAAATATGGAACTGCTGCCGGGCGCGACTTCGCCCTTTGCCTCCCGCAAGAAAGGTCATGGCCATGAAGAAGACACTGATGGCGGTTGGAGCCGCCGCCGCATTAACCCTATCGGCTGTGGCCGTTCCCGCTCCCGCCCAGGCGCAGCGCGGTGTCGCTGCGGGCGTCGCTGCCGGATTGATCGGCGGCGCCATCGTCGGCGGCGCGATTGCGTCCCAGAACGGCTACTATTACGGCGCCCCCGGCTATTACGCGCCCGGCTACTATGGCGGCCCTGCCTATGTGGCCGATCCCGTCTACGGGGAATCCTGCATCTGGCAGCGTCAGCGCTTCTGGGACGGCTATGGCTGGCGCGTCCGCCGCGTCAGGGTGTGCGACTAGCGCCACCCGCTCGAAAGCGCTGCGCGCGCGAAGCGTTCATCTTCATTAAATTTGCGGCCCAACATCCCGAGAAAGCAGGGCTTTTCCGGGATGAGTGCTGTTCCGGCCCGAAAAAACCGCTTTCTTCGATCACAGTTTCGGGACGTTTACTTTCGATTGACCCATCTACGCTTTTTTAGCGAAACGGCAGTTCGAAAACAGCGTGTGAGTCACCCGTAAACCCGGCGCCCGAAGGCGCCATTCCAGGAGAGTCCAGGACATGAAGAAGACATTTGCTGCCTTCGTCGCGGTCGCAACGATTGCGGGTTCGCTTGCCTCGACGCCCGCAAGCGCCCAGCGTGGCGTGGCCGCAGGCGTGGCGGCCGGCCTGCTCGGCGGCGCGATCATCGGTGGCGCGATCGCCTCCAGCCGCCCGGCCTACGGCGGTCCGGTCTATGTGGAAGAAGCGCCCTACCCGGCGTGCCGCATGGTTCGCGAGCGCTTCTGGGACGGCTACGACTGGCGCTATCGCCGCGTCGAGGTCTGCAACTGATCTGACGCAAGCGCGATCATCGCGTGTTGATCGAGAGCCCGGCCGATATCTCGGCCGGGCTTTTTATTGGTGTCCCCTCATTGAGGACGCCAACCCGTCCTAGACCTAAAGGCGAGGAATCCAGCCGGGACGGCTCAACAGGTATTCGACCATTCGCGGAGGAATGCTCAAGGCTCCGGCTATCTCGCGCTCATTCTTCGGCAGTCCGGCGAGGATCGATGCTTCACGCTTGCTTCGGACCTTGGCAAGCCACTCCGGATCAACCACCACGGCGCGCCCTACCGCGACCAGATCCGCTCCCATTCCGATCGCGCCCTCGGCATCGATGCACGTCTTGATCCCGCCGCTTGCCATGACCGCACTGCGGCCGGCGATGACGCGGGCAAATGCCGTGATCGGACTCTCCGCCGGGGGAGGCCTCTTCTCGACCGGACCATCATAGACACGAGTCTCTCCCACAGGTTGGCTCTTCCGATAATCGTCGAGCGAAACGGAGATGTAGTCGAGATTCAACTTCGCAAGCTCATTACAAAGCAGCTTGGAGTCCTCGAGCGTATAGCCGTCAGGCTCGGCCTCGAATGGCGTAACGCGAAAGCCTGCGATCAGGGTTGGGCCGAGTGCGTCGCGAACGGCCTGCGCGACCGCGAGAGGAAAGTTCATGCGCCTTGCAAGCGTGCCTCCCCAATTATCGACGCGATGATTGGCCCGAGGCGAAAAGAACTGGTGAACCGCGTAGTGGTTGGCGCCGTGAATCTCGACGCCGTCGAACCCGGCTTTTCGAGCCAGCGCGGCAGCCTCCCGAAAGCTTGCAATCAGGCCTGCAACCTCATCGGCTGTCATCGCCCTTGGCGTCCTTGCTCCGGGACGCAACGATGCGACGGCAGAAGGCGCCCGCAGACATTGCTCGCCTATCAACTCGGGCTTTGCGATGCGGCCACCGTCATATATCTGCAGGATCGCAAGACCGCCTGCAGCGCGCATGGCTTCAGCAAGCCGTTGGAGACTGGACAAATGTCCATCATGTGCCGCACCGATTCCCTGCCAGGAACGCCCGTCCTGTTCGACGTAGGCGGCGGAAGAAATGGTGGCTCCGAATCCGCCGGCGGCCCGTCGCCGGACAAATTCGAATTCATCTTCGGTTGCCGTCCCATCTTCGTGGGAAGAATCGGTCGTCAGCGGCGCAATCGCAAACCGATTGGCCATCTCGCGTCCGCAGTTGAACCTGAAAGGAGACCAAACAACCATCGATCAAACCTCGGATATTCCCCACGCTGGGCGCCATCGAATGGAAGCCCGTTGGCGGCTTCGATAAAGGAGCCCGTCGTCCTAGTGAAAGATGCGTCCGGAGTCGATGACGACGGTCTGGCCGGTCATGGTCTCGGTGCGGCACATGGCGACCACCATGTCGGCGCAGTCGTCCTTGTCGGCGGGCTTCTTCAGGAGCGAGCTCGACGCGGAGCGCTCGATCTGCTCGGACCGGAGATTGGCTGTCGCGCGAGTGCCTTCCAGCAGACCCGGCGCCACGCAGTTGACGAGCGTCTCGGGCGCCAGCGCCACCGCCATGCAACGCGTCAGATGAATGAGGCCCGCCTTCGACACGGCATAGGCGATGGAAGAGCCGGTCGGGTTGAGCCCTGCGACCGAAGCGACGTTGACGATGCGGCCTCGCCCCTGGGCCTTCATGATCGGGGCCACCGCCTTGGTCAGATGCATCGGCCCGGTCAGGTTGACGGCCATGATCTTGTCCCACACCTCCATCGTCAGATTGTCGAGATCGCTGAAGGGGATCGAGACGTTGTATGCGGCGTCATTGATCAGAACATCAAGGCGACCAAAGGCCTTGGTTACCTCGCCAACCAGCCGATCCACAGCCGCGCCGTCGGTAATGTCACAGGCGAAAGCCTGGGCCTTGATTTGATGACGCGACGTTAGTTCGCTGACGACGCCTTCGGCCTGGTCGCGGCTGCGGGCGTACATGACGGCGACATGTGCGCCCTCCTGCGCCAGCGCATGGCAGATGCGCTGCCCCAGTCCGCCGTTGCCGCCCGTCACCAGCGCAACCATTCCCTTCAGGTCCATTGCTTCTCTCCTTTAATTGCGAATGCGCGGTCGCATCTTCTCCGGTGTAGCGGCTGACAAGAATAGCCATCGCTACATTCCTGAGCTACCGCGAGCCGCCGCCTGCGGCTCTTGACACCGATGGAAAGTCTCCTGGTCAGCCTACTCGACGACCATCCTGTCCAGAAGGCCGATAATCGAAGGCAAGCTTCGTCGCGCCGGCGAAGGGTCGTATGCTGACGAAAGGAGCGTGTCTATCCGTGGAGCGCATGAGGTCTGCCAGGGGCCGCCAATAGCGGACCTCATCGACAGACTGAAGCATCCAACTGCTTGGCGTCCGCTATATCCGCGTCGCCACTGCTGTCGTTGATCTTCTGCTTCAGTATTCCCCGATTGCAAAGCGCCCCAGCGTATTTCGGATCGAGTCGAATGGCCGCGTCGTAATCGGCCATGGCGCGAGTATAGTCGCCTTTGTTTGCATAGGCGACGCCCCGGCCATTAAGGGCCAACGTGTGCACAGGATTCAATCGAAGGGCTTCGTTGAAATCAGCGATGGCCCGGTCCACATCGCCTTTACTCCGATAAAGAATGCCCCGGTTCGTAAAGGCCCAAACGTAGTTCGGATCGAGTCGAATGGCCTCGTTGTAGTCGGCGATGCTCCGGTCGCGGTCGCCTATCCTCGAGTAAGAGAGGCCTCGGTCATAGTAGGCCACGGCGTTGTTGGGATTAAGCCGGATCGCCTCGTTGAAGCTCGCGATGGCCTTACCGTAATCACCAGCCTTGCCGGCCTCTTCACCTTCCTTTCGTTTGCGATCGGCATCCGCCTTACGCTGGCCTTCCGCCTCGGCTTCGTCCGCCTTGCGCTTGGCCTCGGTGTCGGCGGCCTTTCGCTCTTGCTCCAGTTTGGTCAAGGCCTGTTGCACTTCTCGTTGTCCGGCTGTCCCGAACAGCGCATAGCCGCCTCCAACGACCAGGAGCAGCGCCGCTACCACCGCAACGCCGATTGCCAGCCGCACGCGCCACCGGCGCTCGGGCGAATCATAACCGAGTGCCTCGCGCAGTCTCTTGACCAGCGCCTCGGCATCGCTGCTGAAATTGGTGTGGCGAACTTGAATAGCCTGACGGCGGGCAAGCAGCTTCAGCGAATCCGGGAGTTCGCTCGACCTTGGCATGCGCGCCCCGTCGACCAGCACCGGAACAACCGGAATGTTGCGGGTAAGCGCCGTCCCGATTTCGATCACGATGAAATCGTCCGGATTGTCCAGCCGTCGTCTTCCGGTTTCGTCCTGCGCGGCAAGCCAGTTCGGACCAATGATGGCCAGCATGGCATCGCACGCGGCTACCTGGCTCTTCAGGTACTCATCGAAGTCTCGCCCAACCGGGATGTTGTCGACATCCATGAAGAGCTTGTTGCGGCCGAACGTCGGGACGAGTGAATCGTGCAATCGACCGGCTACATGACCAGACTCGTCGCGGCGGTAATTGATGAAAATGTTGCCGGTCATCGGTTGCGGGGTTCCCCCTCCGATAGCCCCTCATTTATAGCATGGGGCCCGTCAAAGCAGTGTGAATTTGATCACATAGGGGCCAACCCGAGGCCTTGGCCCCTCCTCGCCCAGCCGAGCCAGCGGTACGGCTGACCGAAACGCCTCTCAGCGTCCCCCGCTCATCGAGCGCAGCACCGCTTCGCTCGGCCAGCAATCGAGCTTCAGCCCGGCTGACTTCTGATACGCGCCGAGCGCCGCGCGGGTCTGCATGCCGGCCTTGCCGTCGAGCTTGTCCTTGTAGAGGCCGATCCGCGTCAGATGACGCTGCATCGCCTCGACATCCGCCGAGCGCAACTGCGTCGACGCCGACCACGGCGTGGCGAACGGCTGCGGGCTCATCATGCGATCGGCGAGATGGCCGACGAACAGCACGTAGAGATCGGAGAAGTTATACTCCTTGATGACGAAGTAGTTCTTCGTGGTCAGGAACGCCGGGCCGTAGATGCCCTCGACCTGCAGCAGCGAGGCCGGCTGCGCCTGCTCGGCGGCGCTCAACCGCTGGCCGCGCACCGGCACGAAGCCCGCGCGCAGCCATTCGGCGACCGGCTTCGTCACCTCAGGCACGCCCATGGTGCAATCGACATTGGCCGGCGCCTTCACCTCATAGGCCCAGCGCACGCCGCGCTGCCAGCCCTTGTTGACGAGTTGCTGCGCGGCGGAGGCCAGCGCGTCCGGCACCGAATGCCAGATGTCGACGCGGCCGTCGCCGTCGAGATCGATGCCGTGCTTGTAGTATTCCGATGGCAGGAACTGCGTGAGGCCGGTGGCGCCGGCCCAGGACGAGCGGAAATCCCTGCGCGCCACCACGCCCTCGCCGAGCAGCTTCAGCGCGAGGATGAACTCGCCGCGAAACTGGTCCTTGCGGCGGCCGACATAGGCCTGCGTGGCGACGACGCGCAGCGTGTCGTAAGGCAGGCGATAGCGGCCGTAGTCGGTCTCGCGGCCCCAGATCGCGAGCACGACGCTGGCCGGCACGCCGAAGCGTTTTTCGATCTCGTTCAGCGCCGCCTGATGCTTCTGCATCAGCTTCTGGCCCTCGGCCGCCAGCCGCGCGATCGAGGATTCCTTCACATAGTCGGCCGGCACCTGCACGAACTCGGCCTGCGACGGCGCACCGGTGGCGGGCCGGCCCGGCAGCAGGAGATCAGGCAATTTGTAGTCGGGGTCCAGTCCCTGCGTCTCACGATCGAACGTCGCGCGCGATACGCCGGCGGCTTGCGCCTCCGGCCACAGCGAGGCGATGAACCGGGTGAAGGCGGCGTCGGCGGCGCGGGCCGGCGACTGAGTCATGAAAAACAGCAAGCCGAGAACAGCCGCCCAGCGTCCCAAACCGAAGTATCCGTTCACGCGTCGGTCAGATCGAGACGCCGCTCGATCCGCTCGATCCGGACATCCATCCGATCAAGCCGATTCGACATGTTTGCATATTGATGCTCAAGGCTGCCTACACCCAGCTTGATCTCGCGAAGATCATCGCGAACGTCGTCGATCGCGCCACGAATGTGACGCACGTGTTCGAGGACGATGTGGTCCGGATCAGTCATTTTACTACCCTACCACAAGAGCGGAGATGTTGGGAACACGTCATTAATGGCCGGCCGATTGCTTGCTACCTTCGATCGATTCGTTGGAAATCCTGTCGACATAGGCAATGCCGATCGCCGACAGAATGAAGACCGTGTGGATGATGGTCTGCCACATCACGCCGACCTCGGTATAGGTGCTCTTGCCGGACGCCAGGCCGCCGGCCTCGATGAAGGTACGCAGCAGATGGATCGACGAGATGCCGATGATCGCCATCGCCAGCTTGATCTTGAGCACGCTGGCGTTGACGTGGCTGAGCCATTCCGGCTGGTCGGGGTGTCCTTCCAGATTGAGACGGGAGACGAACGTCTCGTAGCCGCCGACGATCACCATCACCAGCAGGTTGGAAATCATCACCACGTCGATCAGGCCCAGCACCAGCAGCATGATCTGCTGCTCGCTGAAATCGAAGGCGTGGGCGAACAGATGCCACAACTCCTTCAGGAACAGCACCACATAGACGCCCTGCGCGACGATCAGGCCGATGTACAGCGGCAGCTGCAGCCAGCGCGAGCTGAAGATCAGCATCGGGATCGGACGCAGCGCCTTCGCCTGAGATGCAGGCGGCAACGGTGTTTCGGGCGTGAGGGACATTCAGGAGGGCTCGCTGGAGGTTTGGAATTGCGGAATGACGGCTATATCTACGCAATCTGACCGCACTGTGAAGCGACAACTGGCCGCAGCACGCGTCAGCCGGGCGGCTGATCATGCGGACTTCCATGGCAAAAAAGCGGGCAACTCCCTCCTGGAGACATATTGCTTCGACGCAAATTTATGTATATGTTGAGCGTATACAACAATGATTGACCTTGACCAAATTGCAGGCTTCGAATGGGACGTCGGCAACAGCCGCAAGAGTGTGGACAAGCATGACGTCAGTCAAACCGAAGCAGAAAGCGTCTTCTTCAATGATCCACTGATTGTGATCCAGGATGCAAAGCACAGCGAAAGGGAACCGCGCCTGAACGCGTTGGGAAAGACCGCGCAAAATCGTCTGCTACACATCACCTTCACCCTCCGGCAAAATGGGACCATGATCCGGGTGATATCGGCGAGGGACATGCACCGAAAGGAGCGCAAAGCTTATGAGCAAGCTTAAGTCGATTCCGGCCTTCAAGACCGAGGCCGAAGAACGGAAGTTCTGGGAAACGCACGACTCCACCGATTTTATCGATTGGAGCAAGGCAGAGCGCATGCGCTTTCCAAACCTCAAGCCCTCGACCACGGCAATCTCCATTCGCCTGCCGTCAGGGCTGCTGGAGCAGATCAAGATCGCTGCCAACAAGCGCGACGTGCCGTATCAGTCGCTAATCAAGATGTGGCTGGCGGAGAAGGTGGGGTGAACGGCGTCGAGGCATATGGCATAAACAACCATCGTCACCGATTTGCCGCTGGGCCGCTGGTCTCGCTGCCAACGGGCACCCCCTCTGGAAAATTGAAAGATACTGGATCGGCTATAGATAGCCAGGATCAAAAATAATCGCGCACACTCACCGCGTCAGCTTCTTGTACTTCACGCGGTGCGGAATGATGCTGTCCTGGCCGAGCCGGCGCATCTTGTCCTTCTCGTAATCCTGGAAGTTGCCTTCGAACCATTCGACGTGGCTGTCGCCTTCGAACGCCAGGATATGGGTGGCGATGCGGTCGAGGAACCAGCGATCATGGCTGATGATGACGGCGCAGCCGGCAAAGTCCTCCAGCGCCTCTTCCAGCGCGCGCAGCGTATCGACGTCGAGGTCGTTGGTCGGTTCGTCGAGCAGCAGGACGTTGGCGCCTGATTTCAGCATCTTGGCGAGATGCACGCGGTTGCGCTCACCGCCTGACAGCGCGCCGACCTTCTTCTGCTGGTCGGCGCCCTTGAAATTGAACGACGAGCAATAGCCGCGCGAGTTGACTTCCTTCTTGCCGAGCAGGATCAGCTCGTTATTGCCGGAGATTTCCTCCCACACCGTCTTCTTGCCGTCGAGCGCGTCGCGCGACTGGTCGACATAGCCGAGATGCACGGTCTCGCCGACCGTGATGGTGCCCTTGTCCGGCTTCTCCTGCCCCGTGATCATGCGGAACAGCGTGGTCTTGCCGGCGCCGTTGGCGCCGATCACGCCGACGATGCCGCCGGGCGGCAGCTTGAAGGTGAGATCGTCGATCAGCTCGCGGTCGCCATAGCCTTTGCTCAGCCCCTCGAAGTCGACGACATTGGCACCCAGCCGCTCGGCGACGGGGATGATGATCTGCGCGGTCTGGGTCTGCTTCTCGCTGGCCTGCTTCAAGAGGTCTTCATAGCGCTGGTAGCGGGCCTTGGACTTGGCCTGGCGCGCCTTCGGCGAGGACGCGATCCACTCCTGCTCGCGGGCCAGGGTCTTCTGGTGCGCGGCGTCCTCGCGGCCCTCCTGCTCGAGCCGCTTCTGCTTCTGCACCAGCCAGGACGAATAGTTGCCCTCGTAGGGGATGCCGCGGCCGCGGTCGAGCTCGAGGATCCAGCTCGTGACGTTGTCGAGGAAGTAGCGGTCGTGGGTCACGATCAGGATCGCGCCGGGATAGTTGCGCAGGTGGCCTTCCAGCCAGGACACCGACTCGGCGTCGAGATGGTTGGTCGGTTCGTCCAGCAGCAGCAGTTCCGGCTGGTCCAGCAGCAGGCGGCACAGCGCGACGCGGCGGCGCTCGCCGCCGGAAAGCTTGGTCACGTCGGCATCATCAGCCGGGCAGCGCAGCGCGTCCATGGCCTGGTCGACCTTGCTGTCGAGATCCCACAGCCCAGCGGCCTCGATCTCGTCCTGCAGCCTGGTCATCTCGTCGGCGGTCTCTTCCGAATAGTTCATCGCCAGTTCGTTGTAGCGATCGAGGATCGCCTTCTGCTTGGCGACGCCCTGCATGACGTTCTCGCGGACGGAGAGCTTGGGGTCGAGCTGCGGCTCCTGCTCGAGGTAGCCGACGCGGGCGCCCTCGGCGACCCAGGCCTCGCCGGTATATTCCTTGTCGAGGCCGGCCATGATCTTGAGCAGGGTCGACTTGCCCGAGCCGTTGACGCCGAGCACGCCGATCTTGGCGTCCGGGTAGAAACTGAGGTGGATGTTGTCGAGCACCTTGCGGGTCGGGTAGCTCTTGGTCAGACCCTGCATGAAATAGACGAACTGGCGAGCCATCGCGATCCCTTGAAACCGGAGGATTTATGGAAATTTGCTGCCGCTGATGTAGCGGCGCGGCCCCCAAAGGGCAACCGCGGCAGAGGCGTTTTCCATCCGTTCACCATGGATGAATACGGCTTGGTCACCATCCCCCTCGAAATCCCTACAATTGAAACCTTCTTTTAATGAATCGGGCGAAAACTGGTTTTCAGCGCCGAAAAAGGCGTCTTGAAAACAAGGGCCCGCGTCATGGCTACGATCGGATCGGCATCGCTGTCCGCCCCGGCACACGCACACGCCGGATTGGTGAAACCGCTGGCGGAATTCCGCGCCTTCTGGCGGAAGTTCATCGCCATGGCGTTCAACCCGTACCGCCCGGAACTGCACTATATGCGTGGCCCGGGTCCGGCCTGGCACGCCAAGCATCCCGGCGTTCGGCGCTGAGCCAACCGCTGATTTGAGGCAGCTCCGCATTTAAGTCCGCTTGCGCCGCGCCTGATTGCGCGCAACCATGGCGACCTCCCTGACGGCGACTCCGCCGTCATTCTCGCCATCAACGGACCTTCCCCATGACGCGGCTGCGCTGTGCAATCCTCGACGACTATCTCGATGTGGCTCTGACCGTGGCCGACTGGTCCACGGTCGAGGACCGGGTCGACATCACGGTATTCAACCAGCCGTTTGCGACCGCGGAAGCCGCCGCCGGCGCGCTGAAGGATTTCGAGATCGTCTGCGCGATGCGCGAACGCACCCCGTTCCCGCGCACCATGTTCGCGGCGCTGCCGAATTTGAAGCTCCTGATCACCTCGGGCATGCGCAATGCCGCGATCGACATGGAAGCCGCCAAGGACCACAAGGTGACCCTGTGCGGCACCCAGTGGGGCCGCGACCCCACCGCGCCGCTGACCATGGGCCTGATCCTGGAGCTGACGCGCAATATCGGCCGCGAGAACGCGCGCATGCATGCCGGCGAGCCGCTGCAGGCGCATGTCGGGATGGAGATCGAGGGCCGCACGCTCGGCGTAATCGGGCTCGGCAAGCTCGGCACCAAGGTCTCGAAGCTGGCGCAGGCCTTCGGCATGAACGTCATCGCCTGGAGCCAGAACCTGACACCGGAGAAGTGCAAGGAGGCCGGCGTCACCTATGTCGGCAAGGAAGAGCTGTTCTCGACCGCCGACATCGTCACCATCCATGTGGTGCTGAGCCAGCGCTCGCGCGGGCTGGTCGGCGCCGCCGACCTCGCACGGATGAAGCCGACCGCCTACATCGTCAACACCGCGCGCGGACCGATCATCGATGAAGCCGCGCTGCTGGAAGCCTTGAGCCAGAAGAAGATCGCCGGCGCCGGCATCGACGTGTTCTCAGTCGAGCCGCTGCCGGTCGACCATCCGTTCCGCAAGCTCGACAACATGGTGACCACGCCGCATCTCGGCTACGTCACCGAGGACAGCTTTCGAAACCACTACCGGCAGATGGTCGAGGGCATCGACGCATGGTTCAGGGGCGAGCCGAAGCAGCGGCTCGCCTAGAGTTTTCCGCAAGATCCTTGAACCAACAAAAAAGGCGCGCCGTGGGCGCGCCTTCGGAACATCGTCTGAAATTTTTGTCTAGCGAACGGTGACCGGCGCCGGGAGCGGCGGAACGACCGTCGGCTGTGCGCCGGGGACCGGCGACAATTGGGCCTGCGCCGGGCCGGGAGGCGGCGCCGAGCCGGCGGCGGGCGGCAAGCCCTGCGCGGGAGCAGCAGGCGCAGCATTGGCGGTATTGGCTGGCGGCGGGCTGCCGGGCATCACCACCACGCGGGTGCCGACCTTGGCGCGGTCGAACAGGTCGGAGACGTCCTCGTTCAGCATGCCGATGCAGCCGGAGGAAACGAACTTGCCGATCGTCGACGGCTGGTTGGTGCCGTGGATACGATAGACGGTCGAGCCCAGATACATCGCGCGCGCGCCGAGCGGATTGCCGGGACCGCCGGCCATGAAGCGCGGCAGATAGGGCTGACGCTCAATCATCTCGGTCGGCGGATGCCAGTCGGGCCACTCCGCCTTGCGGGTGATCTTCTGCACGCCGTTCCAGGTGAAGCCGTCGCGGCCGACGCGGACGCCGTAGCGGATCGCGCGCCCGCCGCCGAGCACGTAATAGAGATGGGTGTTGGCGGTGTCGACCACGATGGTGCCCGCAGGCTCCTTGGTGGGGAACGCTACTTCCTGGCGGCGCAGGTGCGGCGGAAGCTGCGCGGGACCGACCTCCGGCTGCTCTTCCGGCGGCAGCGCGGCGAGCTGCACCGGGCGGCCATCGGCGCCGACGGCAGGTTGCTGCGGAGCCGCGCCAGTCGCGCCGGGCGCTGCGTCGCCGATCGCTCCGGGCGGGCGCAGACCGGCACGGTCGTCGTTCGGATAGACAATGGAGGCGCCGGGGATTCGGCTATCGCCGCGATCCGAATAGACCTGCGGCTGCGATCCGGGTGGACGGTCGGCATAGATGACCGGGGGCGGACCGGCCGGGCGGCCGTAACGCGGATCGTCGGGAGAGAGAATCGGACCGGTAGGCGCCGCCGCAGCAGCAGCAGCCGGGCGGCCATAGCGCGGATCATCGGGCGAAAGGATCGGGCCCGTCGGCGCCGGAGCACCGCGATCCGAATAGACAGGCGCAGCGGCGGGGCGGCCATAGCGGGGATCGCTGGGCGACAGCACGGGACCAAGACCGGGCGGCGGCAACGCAGCCGAGCTTGGCGCGTTCGGCGTGTCATCGTCATCCAGCGCGTCGAAATCAGGTTGGCCGGGACGACGATCATTAGCGACGTAGCCGCCCTGGATGTAGGGGCCGGGCGCCGGGGAGTAAGTCTGGCTGGATGGATAGCCCTGTTGCGCATGGGCCAGCGAAGTTCCCGCCATGCCCGCGGCAATGGCGGCACAAATCGTCAGAATGCGGTTATTCATCATCGCCTTTGTATAGACCCCAAGCCCCACCGGACGGTTAACGGCAGATGACGGAAGATCGCGGCGCATTCAAGACAAATCCTCGAAATTCGGACCGCTCCGGCCATTTGTGATCGCCGCCAGACTGCGGCAAAGAAGCCTCAGCGCGCCGAAATCCGTCATTTGCAGCGTTACGCGAGCTCAAACCGCCGATTTCGCAATAAAAAGAACCGGGTGCTGAGGTAATCTGCAACGGCCTGATTCGCATCCGACGAATCAGCTTTCCCAGTGGTCACCGCGTTCCCTTGGCATCAATGACCCTCCCCAAGCTCAATGGGAGGGCGGAACTCGAGTCCATGCTTCCCGGCTTTCGCTTCCTGTTCACGGCCATCGTCCTCTCGATGTCGATCCTGATCTTTGGTCTTGGCGCTGCCGCCCTGTTGCGCGCCGCGCATGAGGAATTCGCCAACCTTCCGGCACGGCGGACGGCGCCCGAGCCGATGTTTGCCCGCAGGACCGACGAGACGCCGCCGACGCTGGCGCTGCTGCGCATCGAAACGCCGGACGAGGACAAGCCGGCCGAGAATTTAACGGCCGCCGCTCCAGATTCGGCCGTGGACGCCCGGACACCGGCCGGACAAGCGCTCGCCCCCGCTCCGGAGGCGCCCGAGCAGCTCGCCGCGTTGACGCCGGCCGAGCCGGCGCCAACCGAGGCGACAAAGCCCGATGTCGCGAAAGAGTCCAGCGCGGAAAGTTCGGCAGAGCCCGCGACCGAAGCCACAGCGCCCGACGCAAAACTCGCTACCGTCGCGGAAGCGGCGGAGCCGGCTGCCGCCGCCCCGCCCCCACCGGCGGCCGCGCCGGATGTCCATTCGTTCGAGGGCAATCCCGCCGCAACCCGGATCGCGACCCTCGGTGGCCCAGCCGTGATCGTCGATGAAAAGGCCGCGGCCGACGCTTCCCAGAAGCCGGCGGAAGCGAAGCCGGATCAAAGCGCGATCAGGAAGCTGGCGGCGGAGCGAGCCCGGGAGCGGCGGCGAATCGCGGCGGCGCGCCGTGCACGTGTGGCCCGCGAGGCAACGCTGACACTGCCGCCCAACCCCTTCATCCAGACCCCGTTCGCGCAAGGGCCGGTTGCCCGCACGACGCGGTAAGGCCGCACCCGATCAGGCCGGGCCGGTCGCGACCGGCGGGCCGTCGGCGGCACCCCACTCGGTCCACGAACCGTCATACAGCGCCGGATTCTCGACGCCGAGGCGATAGAGCGCCAGCGTCAGCACCGCGGCGCTGACACCGGAGCCGCAGCTGGTAACGATCGGCGCGTCGAGCTTGACGCCGGCGCCCGAAAAGGCCGAGCGCAGATCGTCCAGCGGCTTCATCGTGCCGGTCGCGGCATCGAACAATCGGTTGTACGGCAGGCTGAGGCTGCCGGGGATGTGGCCCGAGCGCAGGCCGGGCCGCGGCTCTGCGACCTTGCCCTGATAGCGCTCGTTGGCGCGCGCATCGATCACCTGCTCGGCGCGGCTCGAGAGGTTGGCGACCAGTTGCTGCACGCTGCGCACACGCCGCGCATCGAACGCCGCCTTGAAGCTCGCGGGCTTCGGTGTCCCCTCGCCCTTCTCGACCTTGCGTCCCTCCGCGACCCATTTCTTCAGCCCGCCATTGAGGATGCGCACCTCTTTGCCGAACGACAGGAACATCCACCACACCCGCGGCGCGGCAACCCAGCCGCCGGAATCATAGACCACGACGGTGTCGTCATTGCCGATCCCGAGCGCGCCGACATCGCGGCCGAACTGTTCGGCGGAGGGAAACATGTGCGGCAGCGGATTGGCATGGTCGGAGACCGCATCGACATCGAAGAACACCGCGCCGGGAATGTGCGAGGCGAGATAATCGTCCTTCGGCAGCGGCAGAACGCCCGGCATCTTGAAGGTGGCGTCCACGACCCTGACGTTGGGATCGTTCAGATGCTCGGCGAGCCAATCGGTGGAGACGAGCGGGTCGGTGGCGGGCATGGAGAAAATCCTTGCTGTCATTCCGGGGCACGCGAAGCGTGAACCCGGAATCTCGAGATTCCGGGCTCGATGCTTCGCACGCCCCGGAATGACGGAGAAAAACTATCCCTTCTTCTTCGGCTCCCACTTCTCGATCGGGCCGCCGGCGTCGCGCCAGGCGGCGAAACCGCCGCCCATATGCGCGACCGGCTTCAGGCCCATGTCCTTCGCGGTCTTGGCCGCGAGCGCCGAGCGAAGGCCGCCGGCGCAGTGGAAGATGAATTTCTTGTCCTCCTGGAAGATCGGCTTGGCGTAGGGGCTTTGCGGATCGATCCAGAATTCCAGCATGCCGCGGGTGCAGGAGAAGGCGCCGGGGATCTTGCCGTCGCGCTCGATCTCGCGGGGATCGCGGATGTCGACGATCACGACGTCAGGATCCTGCGCGGCCTTGATGGAATCTGCAGCGCTGACGGTTTCGATTTCGGCATTGGCCTCGTCGATCAAGGCCTTGATGCCGCGGTGGATGGTCTGGGGCATTGATTGCACCTTTGTTGTCTTATCGACGCCCGCCGCTTCGACGCAGCGCTCTTACCGCACCAATTCCTTCATCGCGCCTTCGAGGCCCTCGATCGTGATCGGGAACATGCGTCCCGACAGCAGCCGGCGGATGATGGTGGTGGATTCCGAATAGTCCCAGTGC